>NZ_VCQV01000099.1 GCF_007845645.1 Leekyejoonella antrihumi | reverse complement strand
ACCGGAAGTTCGCACCACAACACCCTTCAGTATTCGTGAACTTCCGGGGTTCCGAGGATGGAGGGACATGAAAGGCGCCCTCGGGCTACGCCCAGTCTACCACTATCGAGAGGACCGGATCCGCGCGCACATCCAGCTGTGCTGGCTCGCGCTACTACTGATCCGGGTGGTCGAGAACGCCACCGGTGACACCTGGCGCAACCTGCGTCACGAGCTGGACCGGATGCACCTGATCACTCTGGCCACCAGCGACGGCACCGTCGCGCAGCGCTCCGCGACCACACCCGGACAGAAGGCCATCCTCGACGCGCTCAACCTGCCCGAGCCGCCACGATTCTTCGACTTCATGCCCACCACCGACTGACCCAGCCCCAGGCCAGCGCCCGAACGGTCAGGCCCTGTAGTAACACGACCCCGAACACCACTGCGCGCGTTTACGCAGGTCAGGCCCGGTTTTCACTCGATCGTGTGCCCATCATCTGCGGAAGTCCGGCCTGGGTGTGAACGAGCGGCGGCAAACGCGGGCCACCCGCCCGCAGACCCGAAGATGAATCCACCAGGCCAGAAGGCGATATCACCGTGCCATCGACCATCAGGCTCCTTCAGCTCACGCCGCGAGCGTGGGCTCGGCCAACACCCGGTGGCCTCAACTCACCTTGATGCGAAGCGAAGTGGGGTGGATCGAACGCTGCGACGCACGGCGCCTCACCGGTCCAGCGTTCGACGTCGACGAGCGTGGTATGAGCGCTTGGCCCCTGGGCCAGCCTCGAAGTGCCTTTGTCCAGCGTGAGAACGTTCGGATTGCCGTGACGCTCCAGGCTTCCTGCCGTGGAGGGCTCGGCCGGGTCGAACCACGCGCCCGTTGACAGCTGGACAACGCCAGGGCGAACGGCGTCATCGACTAGCACGCCTGCCAGGCAGGCCCCTCTGTCGTTGAACACGCGAGCGATGTCACCAGAGGTAATACCGCGCGCCGCCGCGTCCAATGGGTGGATTCTAATGGGCTCGCGGTCCGCGACCTTCGATGCCTGCGACGCGCCTCCGTGGTCATACTGGCTATGCAGGCGCATATGAGGTTGATTCGAGATGAGGTGGAGGGAGAAGCGCCGTGCTAAGGGCGAACCGAGCCACTCCGCAGGCTCCATCCAGACCGGATGCCCAGGGCAGTCGTCGTACCGAAACCCGTCCACGGTGGCTGAGAAAAGTTCGATCCTCCCTGACGGTGTCGCTAGCGGCGCTGCCATCGGGTCGCGCGCGAACGCGACTAGATCTCCCGCCGGTGACCCGGGCGGGGTGGGCATTTTTACGCGACCTCGGCGCCAGAAATCCTCAAAGTTCGGCAGTTCGACGCCGTCGGCGCCCAGAGTCTGACGCGTCTTCTCGTAGAGATGACGGACCCACTCATCGGCAGAGCGTTCCTCGGAGTATCTGCTCCCGAAGCCAAGACGATCCGCGAGGCGGCAAAAGACCTCATAATCAGTAAGGCACTCACGCGGCGGCTCGCATGCCTTCTGCTGGGCACACAGCCAAGGATCATTCGAGCCAGCGGCGAAGTCATTGCGTTCGAGGAAGGTTGCGACAGGGAAGATGATGTCCGCGAACTTCGCTGTGGCGGTCCACCAAGATTCATTGACGATGACGAGATCTGGGCGCTGCCAAGCTTCGACTAGTCGGTTGAGGTCCTGGTGATGGTGGAACGGGTTCCCACCACACCAGTAGATCGCGCGAAGATCCGGGAACGTGATGCGTCGTCCATCGTAGTCGATCGTCGCACCAGGATTCTCTAGTGCGTCGCATATCCGTGCTACAGGGATGGCGACGTCGACCGGGTTGTCGGGTTGTGGCAGGGCAGCGATGCGTTGCCTGGCACGTTCGATGCCGATGCCCTGCATCGATCCATAGCCGGAGCCAAAGCCGCACCCGGGTTCGCGCATCCAACCGGTCATCGCGGCCAGGGCGACCGCCATCCAATAGGGTTGCTCGCCATGGTCGGCGCGCTGGATAGACCACCCCACGGTCACGAGCGACCGCCGCTCGGCCATGGATCGCGCGAGGTTCTGGATGACGTCGGCCGGAATTTCGGTGATGGGCGCAGCCCACTCCGCGTCCTTTGCAACACCGTCAACTGCGCCCATCAGATAATCCTCGAGACGCCCAAATCCCACGCATCGCGTCGCCAGGAACTCCTTGTCGTGGCGGTCTTCGGCTATCAGCGTGTGTGCCAGGGCCATCATCAGTGCGACGTCGGTATTTGGCCTTAGCGGAAGCCACTCTGCGCTGACTAGCGTGGACATGTCGTCGCGGATCGGCGAGACGTTGACGAACCGGACTCCCGCGTCTCGACACCGTCTCAAGAAGGGCTGGGTTCGGTGGAGGCCGGTGCCCCCGTCGTTGACTTGGCGGTTCTTAACTGGCAGACCACCGAACGCGACAACGAGCTCGCAGTTGGCCGCGATCTCATCCAATCTGGGTGTCCGCCCCAGGATACTAAACCCTGTCCCCCCGATGACGTGCGGGAGAATCACCTCCATGGCTGCACAACTGTAGCTGTTCAGTGATCCAGTGTATCCCCCTGCCATTGCGAGGAACCGGTGAACCTGGCTTTGCGCGTGATGGAAGCGCCCGGAGCTACCCCATCCGTAGGAGCCGCCGAAGACGGAGTCATTGCCATAACGGTCACGCAGCCCAGCCAAGGACCCCGCGGCTAGGTCGAGCGCCTCATCCCAGGACAGTTCGACGAATTCGTCGGCGCCCCGACGATGGGTGCCTTCGCGGGGGCGTCCCTCAAGCCATCCCCTGCGCACCGCGGGACGCAGGATCCGGGCACGCGATCCCAGGGCCGCAACAATGCCGGGGCCGATGGGCGACGGCTCGAGATCGTCGGCGACGGGATCGATCGCAACGATTCGGCCACCTTTAGTCTCGACGTCGTACCGTCCCCAGTGTGTCGCAGTGGTCGTTCGCTTAGGCCCATCCGATCGCTCCGCACTCAATGTGCCCACTCCTCATCGCACTCGTATGATCAGGCGCCACCGAAAAGGCCCGCTTCTCAGGGGACTGTTTCTGCGTCATCAAACTGACTGGCCCCGCATGCCGCACCTGCACATTTGAGAGCAGAACTCTCGATTGTGGAACTAGAGTTGCATCAGTTCTATCATCTGGTCTCGTCAATGCCTGCTTCTACAGTTGGGTTGTCGTGTGAGGCGTTCGGGGGGCCGTGTCAATGGTGCCGTCGGGCCTGACGATGACGCCGTAGATGCTTTCGGCCCTGGCACGCGTGATATAGCCCTCGAGT
>NZ_VCQV01000098.1 GCF_007845645.1 Leekyejoonella antrihumi | reverse complement strand
CTATGCCGACACCGCGACTATGCCGAGGCTTGAGGTTTTGCCGGTGCAATCACGCGTTGTCGCGGTCGGTGTCCTCGGCATAGTTACAGGCTCTCGAGGAATGCGAGTACCTTGTCCGGTGGCCGGTATCGACCTGGTTGCGCTGAGGTGGGTGTGGTCAGGGCAAGGGCTCTTTCCTTGATGCTGATGTCCGCGTGGATGTACGCGTCGGTGGATCGGACTCCAGAGTGTCCGAGCCACAGCGCGATCACGGAGGTATCGACGCCGGCCTGCAGTAAGGTCATGGCACAGCTATGGCGAAGGACATGTGGGTGAATTCGCCTACCTATCAGTGAAGGACAGTGTTGCGCGGCTACCGCAGCGTGAGTGCGCACTCGCAGCGCGACGGCATCCCGGCTGAGGCGTCTCCCGGTGCGGGTGGGGAACAGCGGGTCGCTGGGCTGTCCGGCTCGTTCGGTCAGCCAGGCTTTCAGTAACGCCTGGACTGGCCTGCTGAGCGGGACCGCGCGTTGCTTGCGTCCCTTGCCCTCGCAGCGCACGTTGGCCCCGACTCCGAGCGTGATGTCGCCGCAGTCCAGACCGATCAGTTCTGAGACGCGCAGCCCTGTTTGGGTTGCCAGCAGCATCAGGGTGCGATCTCGTCGGCCTTCCCATCGTGACTGGTCCGGTTCCGCGACCAGGGCGTTGATCTCGGTTGCGGTCAGGAACTCCACGACTCGCTTGGTGAACCGTTTGGGCGGTATCGCCAACACCCGCTGGATCAGCAGGGCATGCTCGGGGTGGCGTAGCGCGGCGTAGGAGAACAAGGATCGGATCGCGGTGAGCCGCACGTTGCGGGTCCGGATGCTGTTGTGGCGCTCCTGCTCCAGATAGTTCAGGAAGGCGGTGATCACCGTGGAGTCCAGGTCGTCCCAGTCGAGCTCGGCTGGCGATTTGCCGGTCTGCTGGTGCACGAATTGCAGGAGTAGCGTCAATGCGTCGCGGTAGCCGGTGATCGTGCGCGGGCTTGCTTGCCGCTGCTGGATGAGTCGGTCGGTGAAGAAGGCCTGCAGGGTCGGCGCGATCAGGGTCATGGCTGTGCCTCCAGCCGGGTGGAGTCTTGTCGGGCAGCGGCCAGGGCCAACAGTTCTGGTGCGGCCGACAGGTACCAGAATGTCGAGCTCGGCTCGCGGTGGCCCAAGTAGGTCGACAGTGAGGGGATCCTGGCCTGCACGTCTTGTCCCGAGCGGTACCAGCGCAGCAGGGTCCGGACCGCGAAGGAATGTCTGAGGTCATGCAGCCTTGGTGGGTGCGGCGAGTCGGCGCCGACACCAGTGGTGTTGACGAGCTGCCGGAAGGTCGGACAGACCACGGCGTATAGGAGACGCTTGCGGGTCAGGGACACAAAGAAGCTTGGCTCCGTGGGTCGTGGTTGGAGTTTGTCGCGCAGTGCGGCGTAGTCCTGCAATGCTTGCATGCTGCTCGGGTGCAAGGGCACCAGCCGGGACTTGCCGAACTTGGACTCACGGATCAGCAAGACGCCCTGCGTCCCGTCGACGTCGTCGCGGTCGAGCTTGATGGCCTCACCGATTCGTAGGCCGCTGGATGCGAGCAGGCCGATCAACGCCTCGTAGGTCGCGGCCCGCAGCGGCGAGGTCATCGAGGTGCGAGCCTGGTTCATCAACGTGGTGATATCGGTCGGTGAGTAGATGAACGGCTGGCGCCACCGTTGCCGGCTGGGCATCAGTCCGACTGGCGGGATTTGGGTCTCAGCGATTGTGCCGGACAGGTAGCGAGCGAAGCCTCGCACGGCCGTCATCCGCCGTGGCCCCACGGTGCTGACCGTGTCGGTCCCGGGTTGCTGGGCCCAGCCCAGGGCCGCCTCGATAGTCACCGTGGTCGCCTCGTGAGCGTCGAGGTAGGCCACGAAGCTCGGCAGTAACCGTCCGGCGTCGGCGAGTTCGTGACCGAGTGAGTGGCGTAGCTGCAGGTACTCGGCAAGTGACTGCTCGAGCGCGCTCATCGGGTTGCTCCTGGCCAGGGCTGGGCCACGTGCCGCAGCGCAGCGAGGTCGACCTTGGCGTATAGCGCTGTGGTGGCGAGGTCTTGGTGACGAAGCACCTGGCTGATCGCGGCCAGGCCAGCGCCGTGACGAAGCAGCTCAACGGCTAGCGCATGCCGCAGCCGGTGAGGTCCCACATGTGGCAGCCCGGCCCTCTTGCAGGCCCGCTCGACAACATCGCCGACCAGGTCCGCGCGGATCGGTCCGCGCGGGGCACGGCAGGTCAAGAACAGATGACGATCATCGCGGGATGCCCGCCCACGGGATAGGTACGCGACCAGGGCTTGACCTACCTCCGCCGGCAACGGCAAGCGATCGAGTCGCCCTCCCTTGCCGGTGACGACAAGTTCTCCGACCCGCCAGTCCACGTCCTGAAGGTGCAGGCGTGCCACCTCGATCGAGCGCAGCCCCAAACGAGCGATCAGCATCATGATCGCGTGGTCACGCACACCGACCGTGGTGTTGCAGTCGCAGCTGTCCAGCAACGACTGCACATCCGTCGCGCTCATCGTGGGCGGCACGGTAGCCAGGCGCCACCCACCAACCGGAGGGACTGCCGTGCCCAACCGCAACGGGGTAAGGCCCTGCAGATAAAGGAAGCGCAAGACCGACCGTAGCTCCGCTACTCGTCCCTTGGCTGACCCGGCCGACACTCGAGCGCACTCTCGAAGAAGGAAGTCGTTGACATCCTTACCGGTCAACCCTGCCGGTTCGAAACGGCCGCTGTCGCAGGCCTGCTCGGCCAAGAATCGACGTGCGGTCTTCTCGTAGCGCAACACCGTGGTCGCAGCCAGTCCACGATCCTGGACCAGCCAGGACCGAAACTGATCCAGCAACACCTCCAACGGTGTCGACGACGGCACCATCGCAGGGACCAGGCCCGCTTGCCTCAGATAGCTCAGCAACGGCACAATCGCCCGCGGTCCCGGGACCCTGCGATAGCCCGACGCTTGCCGGAACGCGCGGAACGTCTCGACCTGTTCCTCGTCCAGCTGGGCCACGTCCAGTCCCTCAGCCGAGAGCCACAGACCGACCTGGCCCAGTTCTTTCAACATGTTGCGGATCGTCCCGGACGTGTAGCTCTGCTGGGTCAACCACTCGCGGTAACTCTCGACCTGGCATCCCAGTTGACTGGGCTTTCTCCGTGTACTCGACACCACACTCGCCTCCTCGCGGGAGCGCGGTGCCCCCGCACTACGAGCGTGCGCTCAGCCTGTAACTATGCCGAGGACACCGACCGCGACAACGCGTGATTGCACCGGCAAAACCTCAAGCCTCGGCATAGTCGCGGTGTCGGCATAG
>NZ_VCQV01000097.1 GCF_007845645.1 Leekyejoonella antrihumi | reverse complement strand
ATATGGAACGCAACCTCAAGACCATCCTTCTGTCTGATGCCATCACTCCCAACCCGGCGGTACTCCCACCGTGGCCTGCTGGGCACCCTCCAGCTCAACCGCAAGCCGCAGAATAAGCGAATCTCCGCGAGGAGGGCCAACGAGTTGGACACCGATCGGAAGACCGGCCCGGCTCCGGCCCATTGGCAGGCTGATCGACGGTTGTCCGGTGCAGTTGTACGGGTACGCGAAACTGAGCCAGTCCAGGTGGTCATCGCCAGCACTAGCAGGATCAGACCCTAACTCTCCGACGCCAGGTGCTGGGCGCGTGAACGTGGGTGTGAGCAACACGTCGTACTCGTCCCAGAACGCCACGACTGATCGACTGTATCGGTGCATCGCGTCCACCGCGAGAACGAGATCGCTCGCGGTGAGCCCGCGCGCGAACTCATGAACAAGTGCGTTCACCGGGTCCAACAATCCAGGATCCTCCACTGGCACGGACCCAATGGCTGCAGCGAAGATCGTCTTCTCCCAGTCCCGAAACGGCTGAGTATCAGGGCCAGTCTCCTCGACTACGTGACCCAGCCCCTCGCAGCTCGCAGCGACATCGTCGACGGCCCGCGCAACCTCCGGATCGACAACAACTCCCGCCGCTTTGGTGAAGGCAACCCTGAGCCTTCGGCTAGGGGCACTGGAGGCATCAAGGTAGGAGGGATCTGCGTCGGTCCAGTACGGGTCCCCCGGTAAATGACCGACCATCGCGTCCAGTCCAGCCGCCACATCGGCCACGGATCGGGCCAGCACGCCGTCTGTCAAAAGCCCCTGCCAGCCATGACCGTACTGCGGACCCATTGAAATCAGCCCTCGTGACGGTTTGAGGCCCACGACCCCGCAGCAGGCTGCGGGGATGCGAACGGAGCCTCCTCCGTCACTGCCATGGCTGATGGCACACAGCCCGGCGGCGACGGCTGCAGCCGCGCCGCCACTTGATCCGCCCGCGTTGGTCGCCAAGTCCCACGGGTTGCGGGCCGCGCCGTGCAACCCGTAGTCGGTAACCGGGCGCCCACCAAACTCCGCCGTAGTGGTCTTCCCGAGGATCACGCACCCTTCTTGCATCATCCGCGTCACGGCGAACGCATCCACGTCCGCGACCTGGCCCGCATACGCACGTGACCCGAGCGTATGCGGATACCCCTTCATGGGCGTCAGGTCCTTGACTGACGCTGTCACTCCACCAAGCGCAGTACTCCGCTGATGGCGATCCGCAGCGGCAGCAGCGGCCTCGGCAAGTTCGGGCGTGGTGATCCAGAAGGCGTTAAGGCTTCCGTTGAACCGGGCAATGCGGTCGAGATAAAGGCGAGCAAGCTCTTGCGCCGAGACCTCGCGCGCCGCTATCGCCGCTGCCTGATCAAGAGCAGTCGAGAACGCATTCACCATCATGCACCCGCGTTCATCGTGAGGCTCATAGCGCCATAGAGTTGCCGATGCTCCTGGCGAATGTGTGAAGTGAGCGGTCCCCAGTCATGATGAAGACCGTCGGTTTCCGGCGGAGCTGCCGAACTCAGGTCGTAGACCACTAGCACCAAGGCCGTGAAGTTTGGGTGAGTGGCTTGGTGTCACGGAGGCTCGCCGGGTAGGACGTACACGTCGAGGCGTGCTTGTCGGCAGGATCGGTCGATCACTGGCCCTCGTGCCTGGTACTTGGAGATCGCTCGTTTGACGATCCGTGGGCATACTCGCAGCCGTCGTGGCGGTAGCGGGTCCGCGAGCACCTCGGCGCCGATGACGCCGACGAGCTCGACGGCCGCGTCATCGATCGCGTGCTGCGCGAGGACGACTTGGTCTTTCGCGGTCTGCCACGCGATGGTGAAGCTGCCACGGTCCGGGTCCATCCCGGTGGCGTAGGCGGCGTCGCTGATCGCGGTACGGATCAGCTGGTAGGTCACCAAGAGGGCGTAGATCTCCTGCTCGAGGCCGGGTGCGGTCCGGGCTCGCAGCACTCGCCCGCCCAGGATGGACGCCTTCAGCTCCAGGTAGGCCGTCTCGATCTCCCATCTCTCGTGGTACAGACCCACGAGCTGATGGGCGGGATACCGGACGGGGTCCATCAGTGTCGTCAGCAGCCGATAGGCGCACCGTTGCTCGCCGTCCGCGGTGGTGACGGTGATCTGCGCGTCGATCACGCGGACCGTCAAGGGGCCGATCCTGCTGGTGAAGGACTCGTCCTGGTGCCGGGCCAGGACAGGGAGGCGCCGGCTGGTTTTCCCCCGGATCAGGAAGTCCGCGTCGCACTGGGCGATCCCGGTCAGCACGTCCACGGCATCGAAGTTACGGTCAGCCAGCACGAGCATCCCGGCCCGCAGGCTGGACCACAGTCCGGGGGCCAAGGTGGTCTCCCCGACCGTGGTCGGCGCGAACACCGCGTCGATGAGCGTGCGAGTTCCACAGGTCAGCAGCGCCAGGAGCCGAACCTGGGGATACCCCGTCCCGCCGTGATGACCGGCCTGTTTCACATACCGGGTCCGCACGGCAGGCTGGTCCGGCACCGTCAGGATGGTCCCGTCGATCGCGGTGACCAGCAGGCCCTTCCACCAGACACCGGCCCGTGCGGGGGCCGCGCCTTCCGGGCCACGGATCAGGTCGAACAACCACTTCAAGGGCGCCGGGCCGATCCGGCGGCGGGCCTGGCACAGTGCACTGGCCGACGGCCGGACCGGTGCCAGATGAGCCAGCCCCGCGGTCAGCTTGCGCCACACCCCCGGGTAGCCGACCTCGGGGAACAGGCACCCGGCCAGCAACAGGTAGACCACCACCCTTGCCGGTAGACCGCGCAACCGTTTCTGCAGTGTGCGGGTCTGCTGGACGGCCTCGTCGACCATCTCGATCGGCAAGAGCCGCGTCAACTCACCCAGGTGCCCGGGCGCATACCGGCGGTCGTGCTCGGCAGCCAAGGTCGAGTCACTGCTTGTGAGAGCATGAATGGGCAACGGAGCTCCTGGGGAAGTACGGGCTTCTTGGTCGTTGTCCTCTTTACCGGAGCTCCGTTGCTCATCTTCAATTCGACACGCCCACACCGGTCATTGACCGACGACTCCACCCCGTAACTTCACGGCCTTGGCACTAGTGAGGCGGCAGCATAATCTGCACGGAAGCTGGCGCCCACCACGAGCGATATCTGAGTGCTCTTTCGGGTCCTCACGTCGAGGGGGCAGCAGCCAGCTGGCTACCGCTGTCGATCACTTCACCTGACTGGCCCAGGCAAGATCGGACTACCGCAGGCACATGGCGCCACAGTTGCCTCACAAATCGCAACAATCTTGCAAAGCCGGCGTTGATCTTCTCGGACCATGCAGAGGTGTTCCGGGTCACGGACCCACAGACTAGAGCAGCGACATCACGCGAGTTGGACGTTAATAAAGGAGATTCCTATGA
>NZ_VCQV01000096.1 GCF_007845645.1 Leekyejoonella antrihumi | reverse complement strand
ACACAGGCTTCTTTGAACTCGGGCGAATACTTCTTACCAGTTCCCAACAGGCTTCCCTTTCAGTCAACCCCAAAGAAATCAGATCCTTGGGGCCAACTGTCCGAGACTCGCCGGGCGCCTCAGGGAGCAGGCCGACGTTGCCCGGCCCAACAGGGAGCAGGCCGAGTCGCAACGGAAGCTGGTCGGCGCCAACAGCTACACACGTGCCGCGATGAGATCAACCGACTACGGTCTGAAAACAAGACACTGCGCGAGCAACTCGCCCGCCGGCTCGGTGACGAACGATCCGCCGCGATCACCCGAAGGACATGAGATCGATAGCGGCAACCCACACCCCGTCAAGGACATGTCTACAACGGAAATTCCCCCAAAATAACGGCTATACAGCTTGATTGATGAAGGGAACTTCGATTATCCCGGATGGGACAAGAGGCTCCAGGCTGCCCCGGCGAAGGTCGTCATCAGGCCACCGCGACCTGGACATCGCGAATGCCGTCCTCGTTACTGTGGGTAATGAGGACGGCATTGCGGGCACAGGGCTCTCCACTTAACCCTCAATCCACCGATGGGTCGAGGGTTAAGTGGAGAGCCCTATGCGGGCAAATCACACGACGTGTGGAGCCCGTTCGATCGCCTCGGTCGAGACTTCGATGTCGGACCAGGTGAGCTCCAGGGTGCCTCGCTTCTGCAGCTCTGCAATGAACTCGTCCGGGTCGTAGTACACCTCCGGATCGACGAAACCCAATTGCTGGCCGGATCCGTGCTTCGCGAGCAGGTGAGCTCCGACCGCCGCGCATATGCCGGTCTGCCTGCCGGTAGCGATGTCCCCCCAATCCACCGGATGCGTGAGGTTGTAAACCCTGCGAATGGTCCGGCCGCTGAGAGTTCCGAGAACCTCCACTTGGGTGAAAAGGAGACAGGGAGCCGTTCGGACGCCGCCCAACTTCTGCCAGATGCGAGCACGTGTAGCGTCTAGGGCGGTCACACCGGGCATATCAGGGAGTTCAACCGAGTCAAGCAGGCCGTACTTATTGAGGACGCGCATGTCGTTCATGAGCTCGACTGGCCAAGTCACGCGCATCGCGCAGAACTTCAGGTCTGGAAAGTGCTTTGGCAGCGTTTGCGGCTCGGTGTGGGAGACGAAATAGACGTGCTGCTTCCCGATTGGCTCGGGGAACTCCGCAACGCGGGACCCATCCATGGACGCAGCCCAGTGGTACCGGCCATTCTGGAAATACTGTCGTGTCGGAGTATCGTCGGCAAGCTCCCAGAGAATCGTGTCGAGCAGGCCGGGAGATGGAGCGATCGCCCGCCAAGCCACTCCCTGGATGTGGACTTCCTCCACCGAGGTGAGTTCCCGATGCGCATGACTGACAAGCACATTCGAGAGGCCGGGACTAGACCCCAGGCCGGACACTGCCGTGATACCGGCATCGGCGGCCGCGTGCCGCTGGGCGGGCGTCGGCACCGAGATGAGATCTGCGTAATTGACGCGTGCCTCGACTGCGAGGTCGATTACCTCGTCGAAGAGGGTCAGACTGGTGCAGTTCATCAAGAGATCAGCATCCTGCAAAGCGTCGAGGACGCGCTGTCGATTCTTCAGGTCGATCACCCGTGCCTCGACGCACTCACCCTGAGTGGCGGCCGTCACCAGTTGATCAAGCCGATCCGCGTCCACGTCCAGGAGGAGGAGACTGCCAATGTCGGCGCAGTCTGCTAGCTCCCGTGAAACCCATGCGCCGACCTCGCCAGCGGCGCCGAGCACCACCACTCGGGGGCGTAGTTTCTGGGTGTCAGTGGTGTCCATCAGAATGACCTCCCGATCGAACGGCCGCCGACGCTGGCATCGGTGTTGCTGCGCGTGGTCATGCTTCCTCCAAGTCATTGTCCATGAGAACGGATCCCAGTATCCGACACGATGATCTACCCGAGACAGCGTACGAAAGTATGGTGCGCGCTCCATGGCTCGGACATCCTTTCGGACCAGGACTTGTCGGTCAGTGCACCGCACAGCACCTGGCCCCGGCGCTCGAAGTGGTGCCGATCCCGAACCTCGTCGAACCAATCGGCAAAGATGGTGCGTTGCGAGCCGACAGCGGGCTACAGCGAGCTGGCAAGGCGATGCTCGATGAGGTGGCTCGACTGGCCGATATACTCATGCCCTCACCCTCCGATGCGTGAGCGTCTCGGTCGAGACCGGCGCGGCCAGAGCCCTGACCCAGCTGCCGGGAACCGCTCGCCCGGCCAAGTCATCACCGGCAGCTGTGACGTGCGGTTGTTGAAACTGTTACAGCAAGCGTGGCACCGTGTGGTTGTGCGCGTGACCGGTGAGGATGGCACCCAGAGCCCGGACGTACGTGTTCGCTCACCAGACGGGCCAGCTCGCGCACCCGACGCGGTGCAGGTCCATGGAGAACGTCGACGATCGGGCCGACCAGCCTCGGGTCCACGGAGTAATGGTTGGTGTCCAGGCGCACATAGTAGTCGCGGCGCAGGCGGCTCCGGTTGCGCAAGCCAGGTACAGCAGAACAGGTGGCAGCAACAGCATCGTGGTCCGGTCAGCCTTGAGCTCGGCCGGTGATGCTTGAGCGTGCGGACGACCGGGTGCTCGCGAGGTCCAGCCAGTCGGTGAACTGGTGTTGAAATCCTCCAGCGGGGCAAATTGACGGTCGGGCGGGCATGGACGCGGACTCGAACCGGCCGTTACGGCGTTCCACGATGCCCTTGGACTCCGGGTCTCGTGTGGTAACAGCATCATCGCGGTCGCCAGAGTCCCCAAGAACGAGGCCACCGCCCGGCGCGGCGTTTTCCCGCGGCCGGTGCGCAGCAGTTTCCCATTCTCAGAGAACCAACGGAATGAAGCCAGCCAGCCGACCGGCCTCGTCGCGGGCCTGTCAGGCGTCAGCGGCCAATAGTGCGTACCCGCGGGTCGACGACGGCAAACGATGTCGACTTCGGTGTGTCCGCTCGTACCGCGGTGGTGAGTCCAAGTTCACCGCCTTGACATCTTATCGTCCGCGAGAACCCCAAAACGCTGCGCAAGGCGTGCTGGGGGGTGTCCCTATGGTTCTTGTTAAGCCGCTGATGGGGTTTTTGTTTGGTAGAGGGGGCCGTCGCGGAGCATCGGGGCGCCCGGCCTTCGGTCGCTCCAAGGACTTTCGCACGGATCTGCCGCAGGTGGTCATCGCGATGGCGGTCACCCGCGACGGGGTCCCGGTGCGGTGCTGGACCTTCCCGGGCAACGAGCAGGACCAGAAGATCATCCGCACGGTCAAGGACGACCTGGGTGACTGGAACCTGCGCCGGCTGGTGTGGGTCGCCGACCGCGGGTTCGCCTCCGCCGGTAACCGGGCGTACCTGACCAGGGGTGGTGGGCACTACATCCACGCGGAGAAGCTGCGCCACACCAACCGTGAGGCCGCCGCGGCGCTGGCCCGCCCCGGCCGGTACAAGAGGCTCGCAGACAACCTGCGTGTCAAGGAGATTCACGTCAACCCGGGTGACCCACTGGCCGGCGGTGACGGGGCCCGCGCG
>NZ_VCQV01000095.1 GCF_007845645.1 Leekyejoonella antrihumi | reverse complement strand
CAACAATCTTGCAAAGCCGGCGTTGATCTTCTCGGACCATGCAGAGGTGTTCCGGGTCACGGACCCACAGACTAGAGCAGCGACATCACGCGAGTTGGACGTTAATAAAGGAGATTCCTATGATTCGGCATGTCTTTTCCTGGCGTGTGGCCGATGGCCACAGCAACGACGAGGTCGTCGAGTTGCTGAACACGCTTCGCGACGCGCTGCCCGTGATCAAGTATTGGGAGCTTGGTCGTCATCAGGGGGACCCGGGTGACAATGGCGAACCGTTCGACGGGGTCTTGATCAACGACTTCGACTCATGGGATGACCTGGAAAGCTACTCCAAGGATCCCATCCACTTGGATGTGGTGGCACGTCTTCTTCCGCTGTTTGCGACACGCGCGGTTGTTGATTTCGTGCGTGAGGACAACTGATGGCGCGGGCAGGGATCAAGGTGGCATCGAGCCCGTGGGGGCCCGAGGACCAGTTGGGGGCTCTGAACCGTCTGTCGCCGGAGGCATCCTCCGCGATCCTCGCGCGGGCGGATGGTGCACGCAGCTATGATCTGAGCATTGACTACTTCGTGGGGATGCCGAGCTTTCAGGCTGCGGGCGACCCGAGCTACCAGCTGTTCATGAGCCACTCGCCAGATGGGACTGTTGTAGACAACATGAACGGCGCTGGAGAGCGCGTGAATCGGCATGTGTGCTACTCCGGCGATGTGGTGTTCATGTACACACACACGGGAACTCACATCGATTCCTTGAGTCACTTCGGCGTGGACGGGCATATCTATAATGGTTTTTCGGTTGAGGAGAACCTGGGCACCCGTGGGTGGACCAAGGGTGGCGCGGAGGTCATCCCGCCGATTATCACTCGCGGTGTGCTTCTGGATGTCGCCAAGACCCGTGGTGTCGAGTGTCTGCCAGATTCGTACGCGATCACCGTTGATGACTGCACGAAGGCGTTGAGCGAGGCGGGTCTGGGTCTCCGGGCTGGGGATGTCGCGATGGTCCGAACCGGGCGGATGTCGTTCTGGCCCGACGGATCGAAGGTGCTCGGCAACCCTCCTGGTCTCAGTCTGGAGGCCGCCAGGTGGCTCACCAGCCAGGACATTTCCGCTATCGCTGCCGACCAGGAGTGTGTGGAGGTCGGCCCGTCGCAGCATGAGGACAACTGGCTCCCGGGGCACTGCCACTTCTTGGCCGAGGCGGGCGTGCCGATGATCGAGTTGGTGAACCTGGAGGAGCTGTCTCGAGACGGTGTCGCCGAGTTCTGCCTGATTGCGGCCCCGATCCGTCTTCGCGGGGCGAGTGGTGCACCGCTGCGACCGATCGCGTTGCCGCTGCGTGGCAACTGAGCAACGCGAGTACGAGGAGGAGCAAGGATGAGCATGCTGAAGGTTGCCGTCGTGGGCGGTTCAATCGGAGGGCTGACCGCTGCGAACGTGCTACGGGATGCCGGCTGCGACGTCGAGGTCTTCGAGCGCAGCACCAAGTTGCTGTCCGGGTTCGGCACGGGGATCGTGGTCCAGCCCGAGCTTGTGCGCTATCTCCTCGAGCGGACTTCCACGACGCTGGACGACGTCAGCGTCCCCAGCAGTGCGATGCGATATTTTGATGCCGCAACCGGGCACAGCAAGGGCGAGGTCCGTGCTGGGTGGCGTTTCACTGCGTATAACGCGATCTACCAGAAGCTGCTAGACGCGTTTGACGCCGGGCGTTACCACCTCGGGAAGGAGCTCGTGGGTATTGAGCCCGGCATCGAGTCGTCGACCGTCACGTTCGCCGATGGCACAGAAGTTACTGCAGACCTGGTTGTCTGTGCCGACGGAGGGCAGTCGGTGGCTCGTGACCGGCTGCTGGGCACTCGCACCGAGTATGCCGGCTACGTCACCTGGCGTGGAATGGTGGATGAGTGCGATGTGCCGCCCGAAACATGGCGATTCTTCCAGGACGCGTTCACGTATGGGCTGCTGCCAGACGGGCACATCATCGCCTATCCCATTCGTCAGGTTTCCGCCAAGGGCCAGATCACGGACGACGTCCGCATCAACTTTCAGTGGTACTGGAACGTCGACCACGGCCCTGCCCTCGACCGGATCATGACCGCGAATGACGGTGGGCGTAGGCCGGTCTCGGTCCATTTTGCGCATCTCGTGCCTTCGAGTCTTGCGGACTTTCACAGTCGGGCTGCCGATCAATTGGCGCCAGTGTTCCGGGAGCTCATGATCGGTGCGCCCGAACCCTTCGTCACCACGGTGAGTGACGCCGAGGTACCCCAGATGGCGTTTGATCGTGTTGCCCTCATCGGTGACGCCGCATTTACCCCTCGACCCCATGCTGCTGCAGGTTCTGCAAAGGCGGCGGCAGATGCTTGGAGTCTCGCCGATCATCTCGTGGATGCCTCGGGTGATGTGCAGCGCGCCCTCGGTGCGTGGGAGCCCGAACGGCTCGCCGTGGGGCGTGCCTACCTGGCCAAGGTGCGTGCCATGGCCGCGGCGCTACAGCATGGCGGCGACTTTCCACCCGGTTCGCCAGAATTCCGGTTCGGACTGCCGCAACTTGCGTGATGCTTAGTTTAAGAACAATCCGGATGAGAGCTCTGGAGTGGCGGCTCACGCACCACCCATGATCGGCGCCTTGGCGCAGAAGGAGATACTGATGCAACTGGTTAACGAATTCGAGGTCGCGCTCCCGCCGGAGCAAACGTGGACCCTGCTCACCGACCTCGATAAGGTAGCGCCCTGCCTGCCTGGCGCCTCCATCACCTCCGTTGAAGGTGACGACTACCACGGCCGGGCCAAGATCAAGGTCGGCCCTATCACCGCGGAGTACAAGGGCGTCGCACAGTTCACCCGGCTCGATGAGGAGGCGCGCACGGCTGTCCTCCTTGCCCGGGGCAAGGACGCCCGTGGACAAGGCGATGCGACTGCGACCGTGACCGCGACGCTCACCGGTGCAGGTGCAGGTACGCGGGTGAAGGTAGAGACCGATCTGGCGCTGACCGGTAAGGTCGCACAATTCGGTCGCGGGGTCCTCGCCGACGTGAGCGGCGCGCTGATGGGCCTGTTCGCCCAACGACTGCAGGATATGGTCGCGGCCGAAGGCATTGAACCAGTCGTCGGGACAACTCCGCTGGCCGGCACGGTGTCCAACTCTGAACCTGTGCGCGAGGTTGCCACCAGCCCGGCGGACACCGCAGTGCAGCACCACGCAGACGCCCAGAACGACGATGATGCCCTCGATGTGCTGGCCCTCGCCGGGGGGATGCCCTGGAGCAAAGCCCTGCCGGCCGGCGGGACGGTAGTCAGCATCGTCGCCGCATTAATCAGTGTTTTTGCTGCCGGGTACGCGTCAGCGCGAGCGCGCTCCACTGACCGCTGAAACAGCAAAGTCCAGACAATCGTGGGAGCACACCATGAAGCCACCCAAGTTCAGGTACGTCGCACCGAGGACGCTGGACGAGGTGCTCCAGCATCTAAGCTCCGACCCAGATGCGAAGGTGCTGTCAGGCGGTCAGAGCCTGATGCCACTGCTCGCCATGCGCATGGCGACACCCTCACTCCTGATCGACTTGCAGTACGTGCCAGGCCTGACCGGGATCAAAGATCGCGGCAACGAGATACAGATCGGCGCACGTGTAACCCACCGCGAGATCGAACGCTCCGCCACACTTACTGACCGGGTACCCATCCTGC
>NZ_VCQV01000094.1 GCF_007845645.1 Leekyejoonella antrihumi | reverse complement strand
AACTGATTCATGTACTCATTATCCCAGGTTCAAGGCATCAAAGCGCGGGACACGCGCAGGGAAATCCCCTACATCACAATGGAATCCGACCCAGCCGAGACGCTACGTGTCCAGACCCCTGGGCCCAGAACCCGTACAGGCTGCGAGCAAAACCGCAAGCATCCCAGAGCCCATCAACCCGCCCCACTGAACTCGACCCATGGCGTACGCACCGTCCCGATAGCGCTCTTGCCTTTCCGCGACGCTACCCCTACCCGGGCATTCGTGCACCACCAACGACTCTCTCGGGTGGCTGGCCCAAACAGTCCGTGACCGTACACCGATCCTCACTGGCTATCGGCGACGCATCCCTGGGGTTGTTCCGTACGAGACACCCCTGCGGGACGGGAGGACATCATCCGCCGGTCGCCGCCGCGGTCGTTCGTCTCGTCGCCGGTGAGCGTTGAGCAACTGGGACGTGCGGATCAGGCGATGAGCCGACGTTGCTGAGATCGGCAATGGCTCCCGTGGTGACAGGATTCGGTAATGAAGTCATTCGTCCTCTTTGACCACGACGGCGTCCTGGTGGACACGGAGCAGTGGTACTACCTCGCAGGTAAGCACGCACTGGCGGAAGTCGGTCTGGACCTCGACAAAGAGCAGTACCTACGGGACATGACTGCCGGGGCGGGTACCTGGACCCAAGCCATCAACGCGGGCGTCGACGACATCACCCTCGCGCGACTCAAGGAACGGCGCAATGAGCGCTACCGGCAGTACCTATGCACAGAGTCCATCGAGATCGCCGGTGTCCAGGACGCCCTGGCGGCCATGGCAGGACACGTGCGGATGGCAATCGTCACGACGTCGAAACGCGCTGACTTCGAGCTGATCCACCGCAGTCGTCATCTCACGAAATTCATGGACTTCGTGCTCGTTCGCGAGGATTATGAGCACTCCAAGCCCGACCCAGAGCCTTACCTGACCGGGTTGCGGCGATTCGGTGCCACGGCCGGAGAGACCCTTGTTGTCGAGGACTCCGCCCGGGGGCTGGCCTCGGCGGTAGCAGCAGGCATCGAATGCGCCGTCGTCCGCAATGGGTTCA
Source organism: Leekyejoonella antrihumi (assembly GCF_007845645.1). Taxonomy (GTDB): domain Bacteria; phylum Actinomycetota; class Actinomycetes; order Actinomycetales; family Dermatophilaceae; genus Leekyejoonella; species Leekyejoonella antrihumi. Next base: position 2,605 of record NZ_VCQV01000094.1, on the reverse strand, counting down.
CCGCACGCCAAGACTTCTCGACTGCCCGATTCCGGATCGACAACCTCGCGCAACTCACGCACATCGTGCTCGGCACCGGTTGATCAGCCGCAGTCGCCGCTTGCAAGGTATCCCGTCTGGTGCTCACTGATGCAGCAGATAGATCAGTCTCCCTTTGCCGTCGTTCTCTATGTGGTGGCGCTGGAAACCAGATCGGCCGAGGGCAGCGAGGGAGGCGTGGTTATGCGGTCGGGCAGTGGCCCACACGACGGGGAAGCCGGCGCGGTGGGCCTCAGCGACGACCGCCGTCCCGGCGCTCGTCGCGTAGCCGTGCCCCTGGTGGGCGTGGGCGATCTCGAAGCCGAGCTCGGGCTCGGCGCCGGTGCGTCCGATGAACAGGCCGCAGTTGCCGATGAGGTCGCCCGTGGGAAGTCGAACCGCGTACCAGACGACCCCATGCTCCTTGCGTCGCTGGGCCCGGTTCTTGATCCAAGACCGGGTCTGTTCGATGTCGGTGAAGGGGCCGTCGCCGATCGTGTGAGTCAGTGGGTCGGAGAAGATTGCGTGCAGCGCCTCAACATCGTCCATGTCGAAGGGACGGAGGGTGAGGGCTCGCGCTCGGAGATTCTCCTTCATTCGCGGTAGCTCCGAGATCACGGACCCGATCCTAACGATGAGACCGCGAGGTACCTTCCCTTTCGGTCGCACCCGTACGCACGCGTTACTCGTCGAGCAGTTCCTCTTCGAGGATTTCGTCGCACAGGCGTACGCACTCGTTGCAGATGAAGACGCCCTTCGGTCCCGCGATCAGCTTGTCCACGGCATTCTTGTTCTTCCCGCAGAAGGAGCAGCGTAGGGAGTCGGCGCCTCGCCGCACGGCGTGCGCATGCTTGGGCATATCACCAGGGTAGGTCAGCAGCGCCGGATGCGCCGCGAGCGGATCGTTGATGGACACCCTGTGTGGGGTATCCGGCTCACATGTCACGATGCCGTGGTGAGCGCGCCGATCGTGGAGGTGACTCTGTCAACCTCAGTCGGCCCCGTCATGGCGGTCTGATGTGGCCCCGCCCGGGCACGGGCGAGGTATCATCACGCATGGGGCGTTTTGGGGGTCACCGGAGTATCGCCGCTCTCACGAGCGTTCTTCTCATCGCGGCTCTGAGTCTGGTGGCCGCTCCACGCGCGGCGGCTGAGGCGTGCGACGCACGGAATAACCTCCAGACCGGCTGGGCAAGCAATTTCTGGAACGGCACAGAACCGCGTTCGTATGAGGGAGTCAGTGCGGTAATACTCGACCGCGGCGGCTACGTACTATGCAGTACGGACACCAACGGTGGTTGGAATTTCTCGACCACCTGGACGATGATCGTTTCCAATAACCTCAACGGATACGCACAGTCGGGGACAATGTACCGGTTTGGCTATGGCACTTGTGTGAAGCGCTGGGCGGAACAGAATAGTGGCAGTTCTTGGGCGGACTATTACATCAGCGGGTGTTCGAATGTTGGAGAAAGCCACAAGTACTGGCAATCGCCCTATTACACCGGTAGCGCCTGGACTATGCGAAGCAACATCGACACGACGCTGATTCATCAGTCCACCTTCGATCCGTTCGCGGTGTGGACTCGACCATTCTACGTGCAATACAGTGCCGAAACGTACCACTCGGAAAGTCATATCCCAGGCACGTCAACTGCAAAACAAGACTTCTCCTCGATGTTGATTCAGGACTTTTACAACAACGGCTGGTATGGCAGCTGTTCGAATGTCTACCTCGGCTCTTACAACGGGAATCCAAGTCGCTGGGGAGTCGACGCCCCAGCCTGCAACCACGTGAGGATGTGGACGGCACGATGAACATCCAGGTGCGGTCCACGGTGCTGACAAGCCTCGCGGCGCTCGGGCTGGCAACTATCGTGTCCTGCGGTTCGGCAAAGGTTGGAACTGGTGATACTCAGTCGGCCACTACGCCGAACGCGGTGCCGCTAACCCACACCGTGGCATACGACAACGCCGGGATCACGTTGACGCCGCCGGCGGTCGGCCAGGTGGCGAAGGCCTCGGTGGGTACGGCACTTGAGGCGTGCACGACTGGCGAGGCTGTGTGCCCGACGAACTTGTCGCCGACCGCGGTATTCGCGATCGCAAACTCAACCGTGACTGGCGAAATTCAGTCTGACGGTTCGGTGGTTCCGACGTTTAAAGATCGCCCGGTGTATGTATTCACGTGGCTCGGTCAGCCGTGCGTCCGCGCGGGCGTTCCAGCCGGTGCGTCTTCGCCACCGGCAGAGACTTGTACATACATAGTATTCTCTGATGCAGCGACTGGGCAGAACCTATATTCCATTGTGAGCCCAAATCCTTGATTGATTGTTCTCGATTCGATCCTAGATTTCCCCGAGATCGCCTGTTCCAGCACTGGTGCTGTGGGCGAGGCGGTAGGAACGGGTGCCGGTTTCGATGATGGTGCCGTGGTAGGTGAGGCGGTCGATGATCGCCGCGGTTCTTTTGGGGTGGAACGCAAACCTGCTGGTGGCGCGAGGTTTGGTGTGTGCTGGACGTCGTTCACTCTGCTTCTCATGAGGGGCGTCATGCGCGTTGAGTGACATTGTTCGACGTGTCGGCG
>NZ_VCQV01000093.1 GCF_007845645.1 Leekyejoonella antrihumi | reverse complement strand
CGGATCCGGTCCTCTCGATAGTGGTAGACTGGGCGTAGCCCGAGGGCGCCTTTCATGTCCCTCCATCCTCGGAACCCCGGAAGTTCACGAATACTGAAGGGTGTTGTGGTGCGAACTTCCGGTCGGTTGAGTCGATTCGGCGCGAGGGGCGGGAAGTTCGTGGCAAGTCGATGGCTGCCCGCTGGGTTCAAGGGGTTCGGTGCGGTCGAGGTAGCGCAGGATGGACTCGGCGAGCCGTCGTAGGGCGGCGCGGTCAAGGGTGTCCTCGCGCCCGAGGCTGTAGATGGTGCGGGCGGTGGAGGCGCCGGTTCGGGGGTTGCGGGTGTTGTGGGCGATCTGCACGTAGCGGATCGTGCTGCCATCCGTGTTGTGCCGCTGGATGATTCGCAGGTACATGGCTACGCGCTCCCGGTGGTGCCGGTCGTGGAGCCTGAGTTCTGCTGCGACTGCTCGTCTTCGATGGCGGACAGCTGGGCGCAGTAGCGGGTGGCGGTGGACGGGTCGAGGTGGAACATCCTGCTGAGGGCGATCGGGTCGCCGTCGCTGTCCTGCGCGGCGCCGAGGATCCGGTCGGCGCGGAGCCGAGAGGTCGGCACCGGCAGCCCCCGGAAGTAGCAGGTGGACACGGGCCGGGTCCCGTAGGCGGACCGGCCGGTCAGGATCAGGTGTGGGTTCGCGGTTGCTGGCCACCGGGTGCGGCGTTCGGCCAGCCATGCGTCGAGGTGGTGCCGGGTCAGTGCGTCCAGGTGGATCGTCCTGCCATGGGCGTGCAGGCGGCGTCGGGCGGGATCGAGGTCGTCCACGAGCAGGGCGGCGATGTCGGCGCGGGTGAGGGCGTGAATCCCGGCCAGTAGCAGGACCAGTCGGTGATCGGTCCGGGGCGTGCCGTCCAGGAGACGGCTGCGGGTTCGCGCGTCGAGGCCGAGCGCGGGACACCGCGGCATGGAGCCGGGGTGCACGCCGCGGGCGGGGTTGGTGAAGACGACCCGTCGCGCCTTGAGCACCTTGAACAGGGACCGGAGGGCCACCAGCGTCAGGGTGCGGGCGGACCCGGTCAGGGGTGTGGCCTGGTCGATCACGTCGGCGCGGGTGACCTCACGCAGGGACGAGTAGTGATCGGCCCAGGAGCGTATCGCGGGCAGGGCCGCGCGAAGGTAGCTGGCGATGGTGGTGTCGGCGTGGGGGCGGCTTCGCCGGGCGTTGCCGGCCAGCTCGTCCAGCCACAGGTCGACCTCCCGCCGGATCGGTGCAGGCAGCCCGTCCAGTGGTCCGTCGCCCGGTCGGGTCGCGCGGGCCGGCTCGCGGTGAGGCGGCGTGCCGGTGGCCTCGGTCAGGAACTGCTCCAATCGGGTGATCGGCAGGTGCATGCGCCGCAGCTGCGCGGCCAGGTCCGCGGTGATCAGCGGCGGGTCGGCGCTGAGCCCGCCGACCGTGGCCATCAAGGCCAGCGCCCGGCTGGTCAGTCGCGTGGTGGGCGCCGACCAGCCGTGTGACTGCGCGAACGACGTCAGCTGCGTGTCCAGGCGTCGCCCGGCCGGAGTGTGGTGCCACGCGTCGGCGTCCGCCGCGGCCCGGGTCGGGTGCGGGAACATCTCGAACAGGACCGGTTGAACCACAGTGCCGGCCGGGGACTTCGCGTGGCCGGCTCCCGGCGCGGACGCCAGGGTCGCGGCACGGCCCCGGTATTCCATGTCGCCGAAGAACAGCTGGACCCACCCGCCGCGGCTGCGGTCGGTGCCGGTGCCGATGCCTTGGTTGGCGGGTGACAGTCGCAGGGTGATCTGGCACAGTCGGCACCGGACGTGCTGGTTCACCGGCAGCTCTCGCCGACATGCCGAGCATTGCCCGAAGTGGTTGCGGGCGGCGAAGTCTCGGCATGCGCGGCACCGCGGCGGGTCCCCCGTGATGCTGTACGCCCAGGCCCAGCAGTCCGGGCAGCTGCCGACTGACCAGCCGGTGTGCGCGCACGCGGCGCACCTCCCGCGGGTCCACAGCCGTTTCACGTTCCGACCGCACTCCGAGCAGGCGCCGCCCGTGGCGCGGGAGCGTTGCTTGCAGGGAGTGCACACTCCGGCCCAGCAGCGGCGTACCGTCCCGCACCGGGTGCAGGCCATCACCTGGGGCTTGGCCAGCCGGTAGCAGCGGGAGCATCGTCCCCCGCGGTGATTCTTGCGCCGCTGACCGCAGTCTCGGCAGCGGACGATCTGTCCGACCGTGCTCATACCGGTGGTGGAGTGCGTCGACCGGTTCGCCGGGTCGGTCGGGGCGATGCGGCCGCGCGACGCTGCGCGGGCTCGGGGGCCTGCGCGGGTTCCAGCTCGTCGGGCAGCAGCAGGTCGGCTGGGGAGCACCCAAGGACCCCGCAGATCACGTCCAAGTCATCCAGCCGGATCGAGATCGGCTTGCCCGACCACAGGTTCGACATCTTGCCCGCCGAGATGACCAGGCCCTGCTCGGCGAGCATCCTTCGTAGGTCGGACGCCTTCCACACGCCGTGCTGCGCCGCGACCATCCGCAGGTTCCACTGCATCGGCTCATCCTCCCCGAATACTGGTGAACCGGGCCGCTGCCCGGTCGGACGCCTGAACGTACTCGGCCTCGATCAGCTCGTTGCTGACGTGGACGTACCGCATCGTGGTGGTTAACCAGTGATGACCCAGGAGCTGTTGGATCGCCATCAGCCCGACTCCGTCACGGTACAGGCCGGAGGCGCACGCGTGCCGCAGCACGTGCGGGGTCAGCTGGCGAACCGGGCCGCCCAGATGCTCGGATGCGGCCTGCTTCAACGAGATTCGGAACGCGTCCGCGTTGGTGGGCCCGCCCCGCTCGGACGGAAACAGCGGCGCCCGTGGGGAGTTGAAGTCGTCGGCGAACTCGCCACGCACCTCGCACACCCACCACTGCAGCAGGGGCCGAGCGTCGCCGAGCATCGGGACCAGTCGCTGCCGGGGACCCGACCCTCGTGAGCCCTTGCCGTACCGCACATGGATCTTGCCCATCGGGCCGTGGTCGAAGTGCACGTCGTCCAATCCCAACCGGCAGCACTCGGTTGCGCGCAGCCCGACCTGCCCGGTCAACCGGGCCATCGTGTAGTTCCGTGCGGCCGTGTGCCACTTGCGCGCCCGCGGCAGCGCGTCCCGCCACGAGGTGAAGAACCCGGCCAGGTCGCCCGGCGCCGGTGGCACCCGCTCCTGGAAGTCGCCGCTGTTGGTGGGGCGGTTGATCTCATCGATCGGGCTGACCACGACATGCCCGGTCAGCTCGTGGATCTCCCCCTGGTAGCGCACTTCCAAGAACCGGTAGAACCCCGCGATCCTGCCCGCCTTGATCCGGCGCGTCTTGACCGCCTTGCCGGCCTGCGCCTTCGTCAGGAACCGGTCCGCATCGCCCGCGGTCACCTCCCACAGCGGCCGGTCGACCCAGTCCAAGAACTCGCCGACCGCGGACAGCTCCGCCCGCACCGTCGCATCCGTTACCCCGTGCGCGGATCGGGCCAGCACGTACGCGGCGAGCAGATCCTCCTGATACGCCTGCACGTCCTGCGTCGTCGATAGCGACCGAGGCGAGTGAATGTCCCGGACTACCGCCAGTGACGTCACAGAACGTCCTCCATCCTCAGTTCACGATCCGAATCATCAGTATTGGTTTGCCGAACACGCTTCATGAATCATATCGATCAGGCAGGAATTCATCGGGAGGCTGTGCGGTGCGTCTATGCCGCGGTGACCAGCAACAACGCGCCTGGAGCGCTGGACGGGGTGGCCGGGAACTTGCGGGAGAGGCAATACTCGACGGCCAGCAGCTGCTTGTACGCGGCGGCCAGGTCCTCGGGGGTGAGGGTCAGGTCACTGGTGCGCAGCAGCCACTTGCCGTCCAGGTGCTCCTCGGCCTTCGCGGCGGCATGGTCGATCCGCAGCAGGCCGCTCTTGGTGCGGCGCAGGTACCGGCGCAGCCCGGGCTTGTCCTTCAACGAGCCGACGAACTCGCTTCTGCGAGCAGGGGCCCAGTCATCCGAGCCGTCGACCAGCCCGGCCAAGTGGTTCATCAGATTGGCCCGCACCGCGGCGTCCCGCTCAGCCTGCTCGGGGTTGTGACACACGACGAACCGTTGCGCGCGGGCCCCGTCACCGCCGGCCAGTGGGTCACCCGGGTTGACGTGAATCTCCTTGACACGCAGGTTGTCTGCGAGCCTCTTGTACCGGCCGGGGCGGGCCAGCGCCGCGGCGGCCTCACG
>NZ_VCQV01000092.1 GCF_007845645.1 Leekyejoonella antrihumi | reverse complement strand
TGTGTCAGCAGCTGACCGACACCGAGACGACCTATCCTGGCACGAACCTCAAGATCGTCTACACCGTCAAAGACCAGCCTGACAACTCATGAACGATCCCACCATGTCCAGACCCCTGGGCCCGGGGATTCTCGGCCACGGCGATCAACGGAGACGTGGCCCAGAACGTCCGAGAGCGGACCGTGAACCAGCTCAAGTCCGGCGACCTCGACATCCTGGTGGCCACCGACGTGGCGGCCCGCGGCCTCGACGTGGAGCGGATCAGCCACGTGGTGAACTATGACATCCCGACCGACACCGAGTCCTACGTGCACCGCATCGGCCGCACCGGCCGGGCCGGGCGCAGCGGCGACGCGATCTCGTTCATCACCCCGCGGGAGAGGTACCTGCTCAAGCACATCGAGAAGGCCACCCGCCAGCCGCTGACCCAGATGACCTGGCCCAGCGTCGAGGACGTGAACACCACGCGTCTGGCCCGCTTCGACGACCAGATCACCGAGGCGCTGCAGGCGACGGACCGGATCGAGGGATTCCGCGAGATCGTGGCCCACTACGTTCGCGAGCACGACGTGCCCGAGGTCGACGTGGCCGCCGCACTGGCCGTGGTGGCCCAGGGCAACGAGCCGCTGCTGCTCGACCCGGCCGCCGAGAAGCCGCGGCGCACCGAGCGACCCGTCCGTGCCGAGCGGCCCGACCGCAGCGCCGGCACCAAGCCCAGCTGGGGCGATCGCGCCGAGCACGGCGACCAGCCCGAGCGCGGCGCCAAGCGCGACCGCCCGGCGCGGCCCAGCCACGTGACGTTCGCGAGCTACCGGATCAACGTCGGCATGCGGCACAAGGTGGAGCCGCGCCAGATCGTCGGCGCCATTGCCAACGAGGGCGGCCTGAGCCGCAGCGACTTCGGCGTCATCACGATCCGGCCCGACTTTTCGCTCGTCGAGCTGCCGACCGACCTGGCCCCCGCGGTCTGGGACAAGCTGCGCACCACCCGCATCTCGGGCAGACTGATCGATCTGGCCAAGGAAGACGGCACGCGGGGGTCAACGAAGTCCATCGAGGACCGGGCGGTTCGCAGGCCCCGTCAGAAGGGTTGACCGGGCCGGCCTCACCGGCGCATCGGCCCCGACGGGGTCGGTGTGCGAGACGGGCAGATTTCAGAAGTCTCGCTTATCGCATCAGGACCGCGCATGGACGGCGTGAGGTTGTCACGGCGGGTTTCCGTGTCGGCTTGCTAAAAGATCATCGCCTTCGTTAGTTGGCGATCATGGGTCATAGCATCTGCGCGCACTCGCGGCGAAGGGACGCGCCCTGTGGAATCCTACGAACGAGCATTTGCGCCGAACGGAGGACGTTCCACAGTCGGCCGCCCAGATGATGACGGATCCAGCAAACGGAGAGGAGACTGTGTGCTATGACCGTGGACGAGGTGGATGCCTACCTGGCAGCGCTGGAGGAACCCAAGCGCGGCACGCTCGAAGCCTTAAGGCGCTCGATCCGTACCGTCGTCCCGGACGCCGAGGAGGGTATCTCCTACGGTGCGCCGGCGTTCCGAGTCAGCGGGCAGGTAGTCGCCGGGTTCGCGGCGTTCAAGGACCACCTTGCGTATCTCCCGCACAGCGGTCGGGTGCTTGCCGATCTGAGCGAGGCACTCACGGGGTACGAGCGCACGAGTGGCTCGCTTCACTTCCCGATCGACGAAACCCTCCCCAATGACCTCGTTCGCAGGCTCGTCGAAGCGAAGATCGCGATCCTTGGTATCTGAGTGATGCCCCGGCTCGCAGCACATCTCGTCACAGCAGCGCGTTTCAACGCGGCGGAAAGACGCGCGCACCGGAGACCGCCATCGCATGGACTGGATCGCGTACAGGGCGTGTGTCTTACCGGCATATCGGGCGAGGAAGGACAGGCTGCCAGCTGCGCGCTCGACATCGTCGCCGGCTCGAAAAGCGACACCATCGTTGTGGGACATCAGATCACCTTGCGGCGACCGAGACCAAATCGACGCTTGGTCGCCGCCAACGGAGCCGAGGAGCCAGTTTCAAGAATACTGCTTGCGCCCGGTAGCCCTGTGACGAATCGCGCGGTGGTATGGATCGCTCGACTCGGCAGTTGTCGGGCAATCATCGACGGCGAGGTTGCCTGTCGAGAAGTTCGCCGTTGCGCGAGGTCGTGACTACAGTTCGTCACCTAGAGTGATTGGAGCCCGCTATGGCCTCAGATGTCTTTTTGAGCGTCGGCCAGACCTGGACAGAGGAACAGGAGACCTTCGTAGGCTCCTTGGAGTCGCTCCTGGAGGCGAACGGCCTTACGCCAAGGACTGTCGGTAGAACTGATTTTTCGGCCTCGGCGCCGCTTAAGCGAATCGTCGAGCTTATGGAGACGACGTCGGGCACCCTCGTATGCGCCTTCGAGAGAACTCGATCCGAGGTAATGGTCGAGAAATTCGGCTCGGACTTCGAGCGCCCGACGCGAGACATCAAACTCCCAACCGTTTGGAACCAGATCGAGGCCGCGATGACCTACACCCGCAAGCAACCGTTGCTAGTGGTGGTCGAGCGAGGACTCAAGATTGAGGGCCTTCTTGCCGAGAGCTATGACTGGTATGTATTGACAGTTGACGTATCTGGAACAAGCCTCCAATCCAAGGAGGCGCACGCGGTTGTCTCCGACTGGAGCCAGAAAGTCAGGCTCTACAACGCATCGGGAGCCAGAACCGACCAGAGCAGTTTGGACGCCACGAAACTGACCGTGAAGGATCTCGTTACCCGACTCCCGGTCGGGCAAGCCTGGGCTGTGCTCGCGGCACTGCTAGTTCTTGTCGCTGCAGTTGCGACGATCGCCTATCAGGCGGGGCAGGCGTCAGTCGGCTGAACGAAAGCGCCACTCCATGAGGCTCGCTGTCGCTCTTCTCCAAAAGGCCCGCAAAGCCAGGCGGAGCTGACGTATGGGCAGGCTCACCCGCGAAGCGACGGCCATGCGCGCCGACTGGCGGCGGTGTGACGCGCCTCGGCCCGCGGCCGATAATCGCGCGGCTTGCGGCAGACCCGGACGCTGCCGCGCGGGCCCGTAGCGCCCGCGCGGGATGGCCTGGGCCATGGCTCTGGCGAGGGACAGCGCCGTGTTCGGGTCAGGCGTCGGTTTCAGGCGCGATCCTGACCTGCATGGCATCCCTCATGAGACGAACGTCCTCGGGTCGCAGAAGGACCTTGTCTCCAACGCTGAACTTGGTGAGGACCTTGCACCTGCCCGTGTTTTTCGCGGTTGCGATCCCTCGATGGTGAATGACACCGTTGCGAAGATTGCGGATGTCACCGATGACGTCGGAGTGCACTTCCTTCTGATCGACACCGTTCGCATCCGCAAACGCGGGACGGTAGTGGGCCTCCCAGCGAGCGAACATCAGAGCGAGCCAGGCATGAGTCAGCCACTCCTGGAGCCACCCGTCGGTCGCAGCCGCGCCCTCGATCTGACTCTTTCGCCAAAGGCGCATCGGCGACCGTCTTCGGGTCGTTGGGATCGCCTGCACCGATGAACAGTGTGGGATCGGGATTCTCGTCAGTCACCGTCCAGCCAATCCCGTCGCTCATCGTCTTGATGGCAACCTGACTGAAAGTCATGACCCCTGCCGTGTGCCAGAACTCCCGCGCCAGCTCTTCGAATAGCGCCTGCGTCATGCCCGCAATGTTGTCATGACCACAACGACGCGCGACCAGAGCCCAACGTCCGCTCTCATCGGCATGTGGATGAAACGCATGCGCCCGTCAGGCAGCGGAAGGACACTGCCGCTTCGCGGCTCTGTGATGCGGATGCGCCGGTGCCGGCCCAGAACACCGGCACGCAGGCGTTTCAGCGGCCGCTGGAGGGGAGCTTCGGCGGGGTGCGGCTCACCTGCACTTTCCGAGCCCCCAGGCTCAGGAAGGGTACCTCCTGAACACGTTCCCCGACTTGACTCCAACTTTGCAGGTTTTGGAGGCTCGCGACCCGCCGGGGCCGTCTGGTGTTGTGGTTCTCGATCGCGGCCTTGACCCGCTGTCGCTGCTGCATGGCATCATGAGCCCAATCGCAGACTCAGGACTCTGGACATAGTTGTTTGACGTTTGACCCGGCGTCGTTGTCCGAGTGAGAGATTGCCGTTCTCGAAGGTTGAGTTCTTGCCCGTAGTGCGCGATAATTGATGCAGGTAACTCGGCGACTGGTGGGGGTTTTGACAGCATGACGGTGATGACTTCTCAGGCGCCCCTCCCGCT
>NZ_VCQV01000091.1 GCF_007845645.1 Leekyejoonella antrihumi | reverse complement strand
GGCAAAATCCGCCAGTTCATCAACGGCTGGAACGACCGCAAACACCCCTTCATCTGGACCAAGACCCCCGAGGAAATCATGGACAAGATCAACCGCAAGCGAACTTTAACGACGAGCCACTAGGTAGGTCAGCGCGCACCCCGCGGCCCGGCTCGCTTCGGGACAGGATGTCGCAGTCCCCACCGGGCAGCCGCGGCGTACAGAACCAGGATTACGACCGCACCGAGCACGGCAAGGACCGGGCGGGGGACCACCGCGACCTGGACCGCACAGATCAGCGCGGCTGCGACCGGAACAGGGGCGAACATCCGCAGCATCCATCGCAGCAGGTCGGTGACGCTGTCGTCGACCCAACCCCAGTACCGGCCGGCCACCATCGGTAGGGCCGGCCCCCAGGACAGGGTCACCGTCGTGCCTTGGCTGGGCGCGGACACGACCGTGGCTGTTCCATCGATGTCGTCCATCCGCGCCTGGATCGACCCGGTCAGCCCGTGCCGGTCCTCCGGCCGCTGCTCGGGGTGGAAGCCGACCCCTTCGTCACGGATCGTCACGGTCACCGACAGGCTGTCACTGGCAACCGACCCGGCGGCGGTGCCAGTTTGGGCGTGTCGTTCCATGTTGCGGATCGCTTCGGCGGCCGCGGCGGCCACGACCCGGGCCACGCTGGTCGGGACCATCGGCCGGGTGCCTTGCCAGGTCAACGAATCCAAGCTGCTCGAGATGGTCCCCGTGCCGTGTGAAGGTCGGTCAGGTCCCCGGCACCAGCGGTGACGGGTTCGGACAGTCGGGTCAGCGTCTTGACTGCTTCCGCCCGGGCCTGGGCGTCGCTCACCTGGCCATCGGTCATGCTGATCGCTTGCAGCGCGTGCATCACCTCGTCGTGCACGAAACGGTGCACGAAGCGAAGCCGGGCCGCCTGGTCACCGCCGAGCTCGGCATCCAGCTGCCTGCGCTGATGGGTGGCGGCGTCTGCCGCGGCCCCTAACACCGGGAAACCGCGCAGGCTGCTCCCCACGATCACCGCGACCGCCACCGCCTGGATCAGTGTGGCCACGGTCGCTTCCACGACCGGCCATGAAACCGACTGGCCCAGGAACAGAGCCGGTGCCCCGGCGACCACGATGCCGATCGCGAACACCTCACTTGACGACGCCGCGCGCGAACGTGCACGCACTGCATGCGGCGGCCATGAGCAGTTGGATTCCCGGCCACCACAGCGTTGCGGACTGGTGTGGCTGGCCGAGCCATGCTGAAAGATACAGCCCGCCAAGAGTTCCCCCGGCCAGGACCGCGGATGCCCACGGGCGACCCCAGTGCGGCTGCAGTCCCCGTCGGCATCCCGCATACTGCGCGGCCGCGAACAGCACACCCACCGCCGTGTAACGGGGGTTGGACCTGATCGCCTGGACCGACCCGGGCAGGATCCCCAGAGCGTTGACCAGCACCAGCAGGCCGGACATCACCCAGATCAACCGCCGTACCAGGTGCGACCAGACTCCACGAGACCCGGCCGCGGGCGCAGGAACGACAGGAGACCCGACGGCGACCATGATCCTGATAGTAGGGGCGGGTCGGGGGACGGGTAATTGACCTTTCGGATGTCGGTCAAAAGGACGACTATCCAGCCGTATGGGCGGACCAGGAGGATTCAGGCACAGGCCGCCCATGGCCTATCGGCGAAAGGATCGCGATGGCACTGATCAACTGTCGAGAATGCGGCAGCCAGATCTCCGACTCGGCAACCGCCTGCCCTCGCTGCGGCGTCGCCGCACCCGGCGGAAGCTGCGCCCTCGTGCTGACCCGGCCCAGCCTGGTGGGCGGCGCGGTACGCACCGAGGTCCACGTCGACGGACGCCCTTACGGCAACCTGAGCGCACGTGGTCGCGTCGTGGTCCCCGTCACCCCGGGCAGCCACCACGTCGAAGTCCGCACCAGGGAAAGTCCCGTGTTACGACAGTGAACGTCTCCGGCGGGAACACCGAGCTCAGGGTAGCCCTCGGTCTCATGGGCTCGCCGAAGTTCAGATGAAGTGACTCTGGCGCGTACTGACATCCCGCTCTCGTTTCCTCCTCACATCACCGTTCCCCTACCAGGAGCCGATCCCATGATGCGCTCGTCCGGACCGCAAACGATTGACCCACCGAACCCGGTACACCCGCTCACGCCCCTGGTGAGACATGTCGTTGGCGCAGTGGTCGCCCTGGCCCTGGCCCTGGCGCTGGCCGCGTTCGGCGTCAGCGCGCCGGCTCAGGCGAGCACCACCGTCGACCAATTCGTCGCCGCGAACATGGGCAGGGAACTATCGAACATCCAAGGCACTTACCCCGGCCAGTGCGTCTCACTCGTCTCTCAGTACCTCTACCAGGTGTACGGGGTATCCACCGGAGCCTGGGGCAATGCGGTGGATTACAGGGCTGGTGGCACCGGCGGCCAGCACATGGCCGCCAACGGGTTCACCTGGCACACCGACACCGGCTTCCAGAACGGCGACATCCTGGTATGGGGACAAGGCGCGTACACGACCGCCGACGGCCACATTGCGGTCTGGTACAACGGCAAGATCTTCGACCAGAATTACGCCGGGCGGATGACCGCGGGCCTGGACTCCTATTTTCCCTTCGGTTTTCTCGGGTACTGGCGCAAGCCCGTCGGGCCACCCGCCGACGGGACATTCGTTTCATACCAGGGAAACGTCTATTGCATCGCCGGCGGGGCACCGATCTACGTCAGCACGTGGAACCACATGGGCGGCCCTCAGCCGACCGAGGCGTTGAGCGACGCCCAGTGGGCGTCGCTACGGCAAGTACCCGCCGACGGCACCTATATCGTCGGTGAGGCTCCTGGCGACCCGCTCAACGGGTCGGTCTACCGGATCGCCGGCGGCGCACCGATCTATGTCAGCACGTGGAACCACATGGGCGGCAGTCAGCCCGTGGTGGGCGTCGACCTGACGGCCGTCGGGATGGCTGGCCAAGGCGCACCGTGGAATCACCTCAATCACACCCCTGCCGACGGCACCTACGTGTTCGGATCCGGCGCGGGTTCCCCATCGAACGGCACCGTGTTCCGGTTCGCCGGTGGAGCACCGATCGCCGTTTCCAGTTGGGCACACATGGGTGGCCCGGGCAGCCAGCCAGTTACCGGCGTCGACGCGGTGGCCATCGACAACGCCGGGCTCGGCGCTCCGTGGAATCACGTGCGAGCTACACCAGCCGACGGCACGTTCATCGTCGGCGCAGGTAGCGGCACCGGCTCCAACGGCACCGTGTTCCGGGTCGCCGGCGGCGCGCCCATCGCGGTATCTAGCTGGTCGAACGTCGGCGGCACCGGTGGCCAGACAGTCACGCCGGTCGACGGCACCGCCGTCGACAACGCCGGTCACGGCGGTCTGTGGAACCACCTCCTGGCGCGCCCCGTGAACGGGACGAGCATGTCGGCCGGTGGCCACCACTACGTCGCCTGGTCAGGCGCTGCTTACTGTGCAAGTGGCACCGGCGGCACCGTGATCGACTCCGCGGCCGTCGCCCACGCAGGCGGCCCCGGCGTCTGGTCCCATCTGGCCGCCATCCCGGCGATAGGTCTCACTGTCCCGGCCACGGCCACCCCCGGCGGAACGACCTCCAGCATCCGAGTGTCCTGGTCGGCCGCTGCAGCGCCGCTGCGAGCGACCATCAAGTACAACGTCCAGCGCCGCGCCGTCACTATCAACAGCGCCGGGAGTCGGATCTACTCGACATCGGTGAATTGGCTCGCCAACACCACCGCGACATCGGGGACCTTCGGCGCCGCGAACGGAACCGAAACACAATTCCGGGTCCAGGCCGTCGACGCGTTGGGGAACCGGACCGCCTGGTCCGGGTGGAAGACCAGCACGATGCCCATCGACGACCGCTCTACCGTGTTGAAGTTCTCGACCGGCTGGTCCCGGGCGAGCTCGGCCAGCTATTTCGACCGGACCTACACGAGCACTGTGAGGAGCCGCGCGTCAGTGCAGATGACGGTGTGGGCAAGCACGGTATCCGTGATCGGAGCCCGCTCCCCCGGGGCAGGGTCATTCGCGATTTACGTCGACGGCGTCAAAAGGGCCACGGCCAGCGGCTACGCGACCGCGACGTCGCTGCGGCAGACCCTGACGACACTGAACCTTGCCTACGGCAAACACACCATCAAACTCGTCAACTTAGAGGTTCCGCGGATAGGTCATGGTCGGCGGGTTGGTCGAGTGTCCCAGCGGTGGGTGGTCCAGGCGGTCCGGATCAGGCGCCGGGTGATGATGATGGCGTTGGCCAAGGCGATCAGAG
>NZ_VCQV01000090.1 GCF_007845645.1 Leekyejoonella antrihumi | reverse complement strand
CGGCAGGCACAGGCCCTCCCGGTGATGTTGGCGAGTCTCGACAACCCGTCTTTTACCGGGGCCTGTGCCTGCTTCGCTGCGTGACACGCCGCAATGACCGCGCCTATCCGCGGAATCTCTTAGACACAACAAGATTCAACTATCGTATATTTATGAGCCGATTTGTATAAATACATGGGCAGGGAGCACACTGAAGCACGACGGATCGCCGTGTGGATCATCCCGGAGGTGTCCGTCACAGCACCGATATCGGCGTCGACGAAGGCGTCACCCGTGGGAGGGACACCATGATTTCTGCTACCGCCACCGGCATCGTCCGGTCGACGCTGCCCGTGATCGACTCGAAGATCGAGGAGATCACCCCGATCTTCTGTCGGCGGATGTTTGCCGCGCATCCCGAGCTGGAACGCGACCTGTTCAACCGCGGCAATCAGGCGCAGGGCGACCAGCAGCGTGCTCTCGCCGGCGCGATCGCCGCGTACGCGTCACTGCTGGTCGATGATCCGGCTCGCGATGTCGAGGCGATGCTGGCACGAGTCGCGAACAAGCACTCCTCGCTGGGGATTACCGAGGATCAGTACCCGATCGTGTACCGCTACCTGTTCGAGGCGATCGGTGTGGTGCTCGGCGACGCTGCGTCTTCGGACGTCTTGCAGGCCTGGAGCGAGGTCTACTGGGACATGGCCCGCACCCTGGTCGGGCTCGAGAACGACCTGTACGCACGGTTCGAGGTGGACCCGAGGCGACGTGTGGCGCGATCTGGTGGTGTGCGAGCGGGTGCAGCAGTCCCCCGACACCGTCGCGTACGGCCTGGCTCGCCCCGACGGCACCGCGCTGCCGAAAGCGCTTCCGGGCCAGTACATCTCGGTTCAGGTGAGACTGGCCGATGGTGCCCGCCAGATTCGCCAGTACAGCCTGACACGGGCCCCGCGCCAGGAACAGTGGGGCATCACGGTCAAGGCGGTCCCGGCCGGAACGATTGCCGGCGTGGGCATCCCGGCGGGTGAGCTGTCGAACTCCTTGCACCAGAACGTGTTCGAGGGTGACTACCTGTCATGTTCGCTGCCCTACGGCGACCTGATCCTCCACGACCGGCCCGACCCGCTCCTGCTGGTGTCGGCGGGTATCGGGTGCACGCCGATCATCGGGATGCTGCACTACCTGGCACGCACCAACAGTGACCGGGACATCACGGTCCTGCACGCGGACCAGTCACCTGGCCGGCACGCACACCGACGCGAGCTGTCCGACCTGGTCGAGCAGACCCCCAGTGCGCGCCTCATCCACTGGTACGAGGATCTGGGCGTGCGTTCCAGCACAGGCACTGTGCGCCGTGGCCTGATCGACCTGGACGACATTCCCATCGATCCGCGCGTGCGCGCCTACCTGTGCGGCCCGCCCGTGTTCATGGACGTCGTGCGGCAACACCTGGTGAACCGGCACGTGCCCCAGGCGCACGTCAGCTACGAGGTCTTCGGTCCGGACACCTGGACGCCGACTGCCCCCGCCGCGTAGCACCCGAGCCAGGCCCGCGCTCTCTGGGCGCACGGGTGACCTGTCACAGCGTCAGGGTCGGTGGATGACCTGCCGACGACCGTGCGCCACAGCTCTATGCACGGCGACGCCTTTTGAGAGGCACCCGCTTTGGTGGACTGTGCGAGGACTCACGTGTGCGGGTGGTGATCCTGGTCGCTGGGATCCTCGGTGCGGTGTGTGTGTCGGCGGATCGCGCGGCCGAGCACGACAGCGAGGACGCAGCAGCCCAGCAGGTAGGCCACGACCAGCGCGATGATCCACGCGAGAGTCACGCGGGAGGCGCTTCTCGGACAAGGGTCACCTGCGCGACGGCGCGTGGGTTCTGCTCTACGCCACCTCGAATCGTCACAGGTTCCATCGTCACGCCGCTTACGATAAACCTGAGGCAAGCGCTTTCCAAAACTGTTCGTCACGCTCAGGACGGGGATCTGTTTCCGCTGACGCGAGCCGATGCAGGTGCGGGCAGACGCGGCCAGGCTCGATGTGGCTGTCTACCGGTGGCCTTTTCAGGGTCGTCCTTTGGTCCTTAGATGGTCTTGTCGTGCGCCGTGCCTGGTCTCCGCAGAGGCCCGGGATGACCATCCTGAGGATCGATTGCCAGGCGGGGATTTCTTTGCATACTGGAGGTGTGAGTACAGCGATATCAACGCAGTTCGCCGCCGTATCAATCGGCGTGCTTGCCGACGCCGCGGCCGAGCTGGAGCTGCTCGACCGGTATGCCGACGACCTGGATGAGCACGCCCTGGCCGCCTCGACCAGGCGCTACTACGACGCGGACTTCCGGCAGTACGAGCTCCGGTGCGCACGGCTGGGCCGGACTGCGCTGCCGTGCGGCCCGACGGACGTGCGGCTGTACCTGACGGACCTCTCGCTGCGCCTCGACCAGGACGGCGTGCCGGCCTACCGGGCCTCGAGCATCGAGCGGCACCTGGCGTCGCTGAGCTACGCGAACTACGCCCGGGGGTATGGCCGGAGGCTGGCTCGGGACCCGGCGGTCGCCCGGATGCTGCAGGCGATCAAGAACGCCCGCCAGGAGAAGACCCAGCGCAAGCGACCGCTACTGCTGGACGACCTGCGCCGGCTGGTCACCTCCTGTGAGCACGACCGCTGGCCGCTGGGTGTCACGGCCGCCCGCGACACGTTCGCGTTCCTGCTCGCGTTCGCCACCGCGATGCGCCGCGAGGAGATCACCGGCCTGCGGGTGCACCAGGTCACCTCTGTTCCCCTGGACGGCCTGTGGGTCCGGCTCGGTCGGACCAAGACCGACCAGCAGGGCGCGGGGGCCGTGCTCCCGGTGCCCTACGGCCAGCACCCGGTCACCTGCGTGCCGTGCGCACGGATCCGTTGGCTGCGCCTGGTCGCCGCACGCGCGGACCGGCCCACCATGATGCGCCTGGTGCGCCAGACCCCTGGCGATGTCACACACTGGCAGCACGTCTGCCGAGGCGAGATACCCGCGCTGGCTGATGAGTCGGTCCCCCTGCTGCGGTCCGTGACCAAGGCCGGAGCCGTCAGCGACGCCGGCCTGAGCACCAGTGGGTTGAACCAGGCGCTCAAGCGTCGGCTGGTGGCCGCCGGGTACGACCCGCGCGCGTACGGCATGCACTCGCTGCGCGCGGGCATGGTCACCCAGGCCCGCCGCAACGGCGCGGACACCCGGGCCGTGCGCCGGCAGACACGACACAGCTCCGACGCGATGGTGGACCTGTACGACCGGGAGTGGAACCCCTTGGACGGCAACGCCGTGCAGCAGCTCGGCCTGTGACAACACAGCCTGTGAGCACACAGCCGGCTCGTCCGGGGTGGTCGCTGTGGTCGGACTGGTGCCGGGCCAGCTACCGAGATCCGAGCGTGGTGACCCTGGAGGCGCTGGCACGATTCCAGCAGGAGGTGCGGGTCGGTCCGCGACACATCACTGACATCCGGACCACGGCCCGTGCACGCGGCGTACTCCCGGAGGCAGCGCCTGTCTACATCGACCCCTGGTACCAGGTCGAGGACGGCTTCGACCGGCTGGACGACTGCCTGAGGTGCTGCCCGACGACCGGCTGGACGAGCGGGTACCGCGGTCGCCGCGACGCCTGGCTGCTCGTGCTGACCCGAGGCCTGCGCCTCACCCGTGCACAGGCCCTGGCCGTCGCACCCGGCGACCTGACCGACGACTGGCAGGTGTGCGGACGCGATCTGGAGCTCAGCGACGACCCCCGCACGCTGCTGGCGGTGCGTGGCCGCCCGCTGGCTGGCCTGCCGGGAGGCCGAGGAGAGCTGGTCCCGCAGCGCCGTGCGCAACCTGCTTTGTGGTCGTGGTCGTGGCGGTGCCCAGAGGCAGCATCACGCGTGCGCGGACCGTGGCAGCGTGCGCACCGACCTGCCAGCGTGGGTGACCCTGGCACCCGCGCTGGACCGGCACGGCTGGATCTCCGGCGGCTACCACACGGTCAACAGGATGGGCAGCGTCGTTCAGCGGCCCATGACACCGCGAGCAGCCACCGGAGTGCTGGCGCTGCGCTGCCTGCCTGGCGGAGTGAGAGCCGACAGCGATGACGCCTTGATCGAGGTGGTGGATCGCGACGTCGACGACATGACCGAGCAGCCTGCAGCGCACTTCGACGAGACGACCTTGGCTCGCCTTGACGCGGCCTGCGACCGGGCGGACGCACTGAATGCCCGGGTGGCCACGCTGCTGGGCGAGACACGGCCAACAGCGCGGGGTCGGCGCAGTGAAGGATACCGAATCGTCGCGAGCGCCTGAGCACCTTAGTTGACCCGCCATGACCCCAGATTGCGGTGGTTCTTAGAGCGTGTCTCCCAAAGATTCGGCGCTGACGTTGAGAGCGTGGGATGCATGGTGCGTGAGGATCAGATTTCCGATGAGTTCTGGGCAATAGTCGAGCCGCTACTGCCGACGTCGACCGGTC
>NZ_VCQV01000009.1 GCF_007845645.1 Leekyejoonella antrihumi | reverse complement strand
GACACGGAAGTGGTGTGGGACCTGGTGCCCGGGCGGATGCCGACCCAACCGCTACCGCCGGACGACCCGTTGACCCACGGACCAGGCGCACCACCGGACCACGCGCAAACCGCCTGACCCTCCAAGGGGAGAACTCCGCCCTCAACCAGGTAGTTGAGCCACGACCCATTGTGTGTCACCGGGTTTCGACGCGCCTCGCGCTTCGCGCTCGACGGCTCAACCAGCGGCCAGCGGCAGCGGGATGGTCGTTCGCTGGGCCGCCCAACCCTTGGATTGAGTAGGGCGAACGTGCGAGCCCGTATCGAAATCAGCGGTGGGAGGGGAAGGCTGAAGTCCGACCTGCTCGACCGCGTTGCGGCGTTATCCCCGCGACTCGAGGGGAGCACCCGCTGCGGCATTTGGCGTTGCGGTCTCGTCACCGCACAGCCAGGAACGCAGCTGGTCGATGATCTCGTAACGAGCCTGCATACCGACGTGGGTCGCGCCGGGAATGTTGACGAAGCCATGTGGCACGCCACGCCATCGGGTGAGGCGGACCGGCACGCCGGCGGCACGCAGGACCTCGGCATACGCCTCACCTTCGGGGCGCAGCGGATCGAGCTCGGCGGTCTGCACCAGGGCCGGCGCAAGGTGCTCATGCGAGGCCGCGCGCATCGGGGAGACCCGCGGGTCGTCGGCAGGGACGCCGGATCCGCCGAGATACAGCTCCTTGAAGGTGTCCATCGACGGGCCGTCGAGCATCGGTGCCGTCCGCATCGGGTGCTCCAGGCTGAGGTCGGTCGCGGGATAGATGAGCACCTGCCCGGCCAGATCGGGGCAGTCCTCGTCGCGGGCGGCGATCGCCACGAGTGCGGCCAGGTTGCCGCCGGCACTGTCGCCACCGACCGCGATCCCGGCCGGCCGAGTCCCGAGCTCGCTCGGCGCCGACGCCACCCAGGTGAGCGTGTCAACGGCGTCGTGCACTGCGGCAGGCGCCTTGGCCTGCGGCGCCTTGCGATAGTCGGGTGCCACGACGACGACGCCCAGCTCATGGACGATCTGGGTCAGCATCGACTCGTAGTCCAGCGGGCGTCCCATCACCCACCCGCCACCGTGGTAGTAGACGAGCACCGGAGTGGATGCTCCGACGTGTGCAGGGCGGTGAATCCGTGCCGTGATGGTGACTCCGTCCCGCATCGGGATGTCCTGCTCGAAGCGGAAGACGTCTCGCCAGACCTTCCCGGTTATCAGGGTGACGGGGAATCGTGGCGCCGGGGAATTCGAGCGATCGGCGGCGATGTCCTCATCGGTGCGCTCCGAGATCGGCTTCCCGGCAACGAGCCGCAGGCTGTAACACAGCATTCGCGTGCGCAACGGCATACCGGCGGTGTCGACCCATCGTGTTCGTGACATGCGTGCAGTATCGCGGGTGCGCTGCCCATCCCGTGGACGGGGCCGATAGAGGAGGGCACCGCGCTGGTTATGGTCGGAGTATGAGCGTTCGACGCGTGATGGGAATCGAGACCGAGTACGGCATCTCGGTGCCGGGCGAGCCCACGGCCAACCCGATGGTCCTGTCCGGACGGGTCGTCACGGCCTACGCGCTGCAGCAGGGCATGCGTGCCGCGCGGGCCGGCTGGGACTACGAGGACGAGGCGCCCCTGCGCGATGCGCGCGGGTTCGACCTCGCACGCGGCTCGGCGGACCCGTCGCAGCTGACCGACGAGGACGACCCGACCCTCGCGAACGTGGTGCTCACCAACGGTGCCCGCCTGTATGTCGATCACGCGCATCCCGAGTACAGCTCACCCGAGGTGACCAGCCCGCGGGCGGCGGTGACCTGGGATCGGGCCGGCGAGCTGGTGATGCGGGACGCCGTGGCGCTCCTGTCCGGGCCGGGCGAGCCCGGGGTGAACCTCTACAAGAACAACACGGACGGCAAGGGCGCCTCATACGGCACCCACGAGAACTACCTGATGAGTCGCCAGACCCCGTTCTCCGACATCGTCAAGCACCTCATCCCCTTCTTCGTCACGCGACCGGTGATCTGCGGATCCGGCCGGGTGGGGATCGGGATGGAATCCAAGAAGCCGGGCTTTCAGCTCGCTCAGCGACCGGACTTCTTCGAGGTCGAGGTCGGACTGGAGACCACGCTCAAGCGGCCCATCATCAACACCCGCGACGAGCCGCACGCCGTGACCGACCGGTACCGGCGGTTGCACGTGATCGTCGGCGACGCCAACCACTGCGACGTGGCGAACCTGCTCAAGATGGGCACCACCAGCCTGGTCCTCGGCCTGATCGAGGCAGGTGCGGTCACCCAGGACCTCACCATCGAGAAGCCGGTGGCGACGATGCAGGCGATCTCGCACGATCCCTCCCTGCAGACCAAGGTGCGTCTGGCCGACGGCCGTCAGATGACCGCGGTGCAGGTGCTGTGGTGCTATCACGAGATGGCCGAAGTCTGGTTGCAGCGGCTGTATGGCAGCGACGTCGACGAGGACACCGCCGAGGTGATGCGGCGATGGTCCGACGCGCTGACCAAGCTGGAACGTGACCCGATGGAGTGCACGCGAGAGCTCGACTGGGTCGCCAAGCTGGCGACGATGGAGCGGTACCGGGCCAGGGACGGGCTCGACTGGAGCGACCCGAAGCTGCGCGCGATCGACATCCAGTGGTCCGACGTGCGCGCCGACCGCGGGCTGTTCAACCGGATGCTGGCCGGTGGCCGCGTCGAGCAGCTCATTGACCCGGCCGCGGTCACCCAGGCTGTCAAGCTCCCTCCGGAGGACACGCGGGCGTATTTCCGTGGCATGTGCCTGGCAAGGTTCCCTCGCGAGGTTGCCGCGGCGTCGTGGGACTCCATCATCTTCGACGTGGCGGGCGAGTCCAGCCTGCAGCGCGTGCCCATGCTGGAGCCCGAACGAGGCACGCGGGCACACGTGGGGGAGTTGCTCGACAGCTCACACAGCGCGCAGGAGCTGCTGCGGGCCCTCGCTCAAGCGGCCGAGTAAATAGATAGGCTGGAAGCAGACCCGAGTGAAAGGCTGAGCCATGGCGACACAGGAGCACAAGAGTCCTCAGCGACGCGACGATGACGTTGCCGACGACGCACCCGAGCCGGTAGCACCAAGCGGCGGCGCCGCGCAGGTGCAGGACGCCGACACCGATGACGTCCTCGACGAGATCGATGGGGTGCTGGAGAGCAATGCGGAGGAGTTCGTGCGCGGATTCGTCCAGAAGGGTGGACAGTGACAGACCATTCGGGCGCCGGGCTGCCGGCGGCATACCTGCAATCGGGGTCATCGTCATTTGCCGAGTTCCTGACCGGATTCGCACCACATCTCGTTCCGTCCGCCCGCATGCTTCCCGCGGGGATGACGCTGGATGCACCGCACGGCACCACGATCGTCGCGGTGACGTATGCCGACGGCGTGGTCCTCGCGGGTGACCGCCGGGCCACGATGGGCAACCTCATCGCCAACCACGAGATGACGAAGGTCTTCGCGGCCGACGATTACTCCGCGGTGGGCATCGCCGGCACCGCCGGCATCGCGATCGAGCTGGTGCGACTGTTCCAGGTCGAGCTCGAGCACTACGAGAAGATCGAAGGGTCCCTGCTCTCCTTGGAGGGCAAGGCCAACCGACTCGCGAGCATGATCCGGGGCAACCTCGGGATGGCGATGCAGGGACTGTCCGTCGTGCCGCTGTTTGCGGGTTTCGATCTGCGGGCGAACGTTGGCCGGATCTTCTCCTACGACGTGACCGGAGGCTGCTACGAGGAGCACGACTACCACGGCGTCGGATCGGGCTCACTCTTCGCCAGAGGTGCCTTGAAGAAGCTATGGCGTGAGGGCCTTTCAGAGGACGAAACGGTGCGCGTCACGGTCGAGGCGCTCTACGACGCCGCCGACGACGACTCGGCGACCGGCGGACCGGACCTCGGCCGTCGGATCTGGCCGACTGTCGCCGCGCTCGACCGCGACGGGGTGCGGTTCCTCAGCGACGAGCGGCTCGAAGGTGTGGTCCAGCACGTGGTCGATGACCGACGGACGCGAGGAGGTGGTCGCCGATGAGCATGCCGTTCTATGTCTCGCCCGAGCAGCTGATGAAGGATCGGGCAGACTACGCGCGCAAGGGAATTGCTCGTGGGCGCTCTGCCGTGGTCATTGCCTACGACGGTGGCATCGCCTTCGTCACGGAGAACCCCAGCCGGGCACTGCACAAGGTCTCCGAGATCTACGACCGCATCGCCTTCGCGGCGGTAGGAAAGTACAACGAGTTCGAGAACCTGCGGGTTGCCGGTGTCCGCTACGCGGATCTGCGCGGATACTCCTATGACCGGTCGGACGTCACAGCTCGCGGGCTGGCGAACGCCTATGCCCAGACGCTCGGCACCGTCTTCACCCAGGAGTCGAAGCCGTATGAGGTCGAGATCGTCGTGGCGGAGGTGGGCCAGACCCAGGACGACGACCAGATCTATCGGCTGACCTACGACGGATCCGTAGGCGATGAGCACGGTTTCGTCGCCATGGGCGGCGCCGCCGAGCGGATCACCACAGGGTTGCAGGAGCGCTGGTCGATGGGCCTGGATCTGGGCACTGTGCTTCGACTTGCTGTCGAGCTGCTCGCCGACGACAACGGCGACGGCAAGCCCCGCGAGCTGGGTGCCGACCAGCTCGAAGTCGCGGTGCTCGACCGTAATCGGGACCGTCGCATGTTCCGGCGCATTGCCGGGCCCTTGCTGGAGGCCCTCCTCAGCCAGGACGATCCCACCCGGGACGTGCCGGAGACGGATGACTCGACCCCGGGGTCGCACGAGACGCTCACCGGCGAGTAGCGCCGCCTCGCCGACGTCGCATTTTCCAGCCTCAAACTTCAGATTTGAGGCTGATTGGTGCGATCTCGACAGAGAGGGGACGCCCGTGCAGACCGCATGACGGGTCCGACCCAAGGCACGAATCGGCGGGACGGTACCCCCAGGGCGATGCAACGCACGCTGATGCTGGCCCCGAAACGCTTCCTGCCGACCTGGTGGCGCCCGCTCAGCATCGGTGGTGCCTGCGCCGTCCTGGTCGCGCGGATCGTCGAAGGGGGGCCTGACCGGCGGGATGGATCTCATCGACATCGTCGGACTCAGCGCGACCGGTCGCTCATTCCGTGGATTACGCCCGGATCGATGGAGATCGGCTGGGCGCTGTCGGCACCTCCGGCCAACCGCACCTGCACATTCACGCGATCGACGACGACGGCCCGTTCTGGCTGCGCTTCCACGACATTCAGGGCATGCTCCGTCGCGGCCGAGTCATCCGGCACCGCGGCAGGTGTTGATCAGCCTTCGCCCCGGCTGTCCGTGAGGCTGGAGAGCACGCGGTCCAGCGCCGCCGTGGCGCGAGTCAGGTCCTCCTCGGTCACCGAGAGGATCGGGCGGAAACGGATCGACCGGTCGCCGCAGGGCAGCAGCAGGACGTGCTCGTCGGTGAAGAGTCGAGACAGCACCTGCCCGCGAAGCTGTCCATCCGGCAGGTCTATCGCGCACAGCAGCCCCCGGCCGCGGGCATTGCTCACCGTGTTCGGGTGCCGCCGGGCAAGGTCCTGCAGCTGGCTGAGGAGCACGCTGCCCATGGCGGCAGCATTCTGCACCGCGCCCGTCTCCTCGATGGCCTCGAGCAGTGCCTGCGAGCGGACCATGTCGGCCAGTCCGCCACCCCAGGTGGAGTTGATCCGGCTGGACACCTGGAAGACGTTGTCCGCCACCTCGTCCACCCGGCCACCGGCCATGATCCCGCCGACCTGTGCCTTCTTGGCGAAGGCCACGATGTCCGGCTCCAGCCCGAGCTGCTGATAGCACCAGGTGGTGCCGGTCAGACCCAGCCCGGTCTGCACCTCATCCAGGACGAACAACGCATTGTGCTCCCGGCACAGCTGCTGCATCGCCTGCAGGAACTGCGGGCGCAGGTGGTTGTCGCCGCCCTCGGACTGGATCGGCTCCGCGAGGAAGCACGCGATGTCGTCCGGGAAACGCTCGAACGCCGCACGGGCCTGCTGCAGGGCGTGCTGCTCGGCGGCTCCGACCTCGTCGAGATGCTCCTCCAAGGGGAAGGTGATCGCCGGGACGTCGATCCGGGGCCAGTCGAACTTTGGGTAGCGTGCCACCTTGACCGGCTCGGTGTTCGTCAGCGACATCGTGTAGCCGCTGCGCCCATGGAAGGCCTTGGTCAGGTGCATGACCTGCATCCCGAGCTCGGGGGAGCGTCCGGCGGCCTCGTTGCGACGGCTCTTCCAGTCGAAGGCGGTCTTCAGCGCGTTCTCGACCGCGAGCGCACCGCCCTCGACGAAGAACAGGTGCGGCAGCCGCGGGTCCCCGGCCACGCGGGCGAAGGTCTCGACGAACTCGGCAAGGTAGGTGGTGTAGGCGTCGGAGTTCGCGGGCTTGTTGCGTGCCGCGGTCAGCAGCCGACGCTCGAACTGCGCGCCCGCCAGCTGCGGCGGGTTGAGGCCCAGGGGACAGGATGCGAAGAACGTGTAGAAGTCGAGGTAGGTCGTGCCCGTCACCTCGTCCACGAGGTGCGATCCCTGGCTTCGTTCCAGGTCCACGACGAGGTCGAACGCGTCGACCTGGACGTGGTCGGAGAGTGACTGGCGCACCTTGTCCGCTGAAATCGTCATGTCGTAAATCCTCCTGTATTTGTGGGACAGCTCCATAATAGTGCGCCTTACGGCAAGAAGAACAGGATGTTTTGCCACAATTGCCCGCTCTCGCCATACCCTTGTGCGTCGCGGACCGTGGCCGGTGCGGCGATAATGGGCTGCCGTTGTCGGTGGCTCGCGCGATACTTTGAGTCGAACCCGCACCGTGGACGTTCGTCCGCAACCCAGCGCAGCACACACGGCGTGCTCACCGGGAATATCCGGTCGGCCTTCAGGCTTGGTCACGGAGGGTTCCACGCGACGAGGAGGCGACAAACGCAGATGGGTCATGATCCGGGTCAGTCGACAGCGACTGCAGCGCTCGACCAGCACACCGGATCACGCCTTGAGCGGAGCCCGGCCATCGGTCACCGCTGGGAGAAGCGTCGACGGTATACCGACCTGCTGCGGCTGATCCCGTATCTGCGACCGTATCGCACGCGCTGGGCCTCGATGTTTCTGGTCGCCGTGCTCGGCATGGGTGCCACCATCGTCATCCCGCTGATCACGAAGGCCGTGATCGACGGTCCGATCGCGCACCACGACCAGCACCGGCTGTGGGTGCTCGGTGCGGTGGCGCTGGCGGTCGGAATCCTCGAGGCCATCACCTGGTTCGTGCGGCGATTCCTGATGGCGCGCGCGACGCTCGGTGTCGAGACGGACATTCGCAAGGATCTCTACGCGCGGCTGCAGATCCTGCCGATGTCATTTCACGGCAACTGGCAGTCGGGTCAGCTGCTGTCGCGAATTATGAACGACCTGAGCACTGTTCGCAGGTTCATCAGCTTCGGGCTGATGTTCCTGGTCTTGAACTTCATGCAGATCGTGGCGATCACACTGATCCTGCTGTCGATGTACTGGCCGCTCGGCGTCGTGGTGCTCGTCTCGATCCTGCCGATTGCCGGCACGGTGCTGCACTACGAGCGGCAGTTCACCCGATTGTCGCGGATGGCACAGGACCAGGCGGGTCAGGTGGCGACGCAGGTGGAGGAGGCGGCACTCGGGTTGCGCGTCATCAAGTCCTTCGGCCGGGAGGACTATCTCTTCGACCGGTTCGACGCCCAGGTGACGCACCTGAACGATATCGAGGTCGCCAAGGTCAAGGTCCGCGCTCGGTTCTGGACGCTCCTTGAGGTGATCCCGAACCTCACCCTGATCGTCGTGCTTGCGCTCGGCGCGCTGGCCGCGGGTCAGGGGCGGCTGACGCTGGGGACCCTGGTCGCCTTCATCACCTTGATGCTGTCGTTGGTCTGGCCGATCGCCTCCATGGGATTCCTGCTGTCGATGACCCAGGAGTCGATGACGGCCGCCGACCGGATCGCCGAGATCTTCGATGCGCCACGGGAGATCGAGGATGGTGACGGCGGCAACTCCCGTTCGCCCGCCGGTCATCTCGAGCTGGTCGACGTGGGATTCCGGTTCCCGGACTCAGCGGAGGAGGCCGACTGGCCGCTTCGGCACGTCAATCTCGATCTGAAGCCGGGGGAGACCCTCGCCCTGGTCGGGTCGACGGGTGCGGGCAAGTCGGTGCTGACCTCGCTGATTCCCCGGCTCTACGACGTGTCCGAGGGCCGGATCCTCATCGATGGTCAGGACGTCCGGGCGATGCCGCTCGACACGCTGCGCAGCACCGTGGCGACGGCGTTCGAGGATCCGACGCTCTTCTCGATGTCGGTGCGGGAGAATGTCACCCTCGGGCGGCCGGACGCAAGCGACGCCGACGTCACGCAGGCGATCGAGGTGGCTCAGGCGCATTTCGTCCATGACCTGCCATACGGGCTCGACACCCGGATCGGTGAGCAGGGCATGAGCCTGTCCGGTGGTCAGCGCCAGCGACTGTCACTGGCTCGAGCGGTGCTGTCGGCGCCCAAGGTTCTCGTGCTCGACGACACCTTGTCGGCGCTCGATGTGCACACCGAAGCGCTGGTCGAGGAGGCGCTGGGGCGGGTGCTGAGTGAGGTGACCGGAATCGTCGTGGCGCACCGTGCCTCCACGGTGCTGCTCGCGGACAGGGTCGCACTGCTGCAGCACGGCACCATCACCCACGTCGGCACCCACCGCGAGCTGCTGGATCACGTGCCGGCCTACCGTTACCTGCTCGCCGCCGAGGACGAACTGGCGGACGATCTCGAGCGTGAGCAGTGCTGGGAGGACACCCAGGAGCACGATCGGCTGGCCGATCAGCGCCTGATCGAGCACGCCGCGTCGCAGGAGTGCAGCGACGAGAGCCATGAGGGGTCACGCGCCCAGGGAGTGAGCCGATGAGCACCTCGACGCGGCAGCGCTCGACCGATGAACCGGCCGACGAGCAGCCGATGGAGTTCGCCTGGCGCGGACGACTGGATCAGGCACCGGATCAGGCCGTCGAGGACCAGACCCCACGGCGCAAGGAGGCCCGCGCGCTGCTCGGGGACATGCTGCGTCCCTACCGCAAGCAGCTGATCTGGCTGGCTCTCGTCGTGCTGGTCGAGAACGCCGCACGGCTGTCGGTCCCACGCCTCGTGCAGATCGGCATCGACCACGGTCTGCCGCCGCTCATGCGGGGAGGCAGCTCCAGCAACCTGGTGACGGTTGTCGTCATTCTGTGTGTCGCGGTGCTGCTGCAGGCCGTCAGCCGGATGTACTTCCTGCAGAAGTCGGGCTGGATCGGCCAGCACGTGCTGCTCGACCTGCGCCGACGGGTCTACCGGCACTTCCAGAAGCTGGACGTGCGCTTCCACGACCGCTACACCTCCGGGCGGGTGGTCAGCCGGTCGACGAACGACGTCGAGGCGATCCAGGAGCTGCTGGAGGACGGTTTCGACAGCCTGATCACCGCGGCGTTGACCCTGGTGGGCACCGCGATCCTGCTGGTCACCTTGAACGTCCGGCTCGGCCTGGTCTGTCTGATCAGCTTCCCGCTGCTGGTCGCGCTCAGCGCGTGGTTCCGTCGCGAGTCGTCCAAGACCTACCGTGTCGTGCGGGAGACGGCCGCCCTGGTGATCGTGCAGTTCGTCGAGACGATGACCGGGATCAAGGCCGTGCAGGCCTACCGGCGGCAACCGCGCAACCAGGAGATCTTCAAGGACGTCGCCGATCGCTATCGCACCATCAACGAGCGGATCTTCCGCATCGTGGCGATCTTCATGCCCACGGTGAAGCTGATCGGCAACCTGACCACGGCGGCCGTCCTGCTCTTCGGGGGCTGGCTCGCCCTGCACGGTCACATGACGATCGGTGTGCTGGCGGCATTCCTGCTCTACCTGCGGATGTTCTTCGAGCCGATGCAGGACATCACCCAGTTCTTCAACACCTTCCAGTCCGCGACCTCGGCCCTGGAGAAACTGGCGGGCGTGCTCGCCGAGAAGCCGGGGATCGCCGATCCAGACCGCCCGGTCACCCTGGAGAAGGTCGACGGCGCGATCCAGTTCGATGACGTGCACTTCGGCTACGTGGACGATCGACCGGTGCTGCCGGGTCTCACCCTCGACATCCCGGCCGGCCAGACCGTCGCGCTGGTCGGCACGACCGGGGCCGGCAAGACGACCATCGCCAAGCTGATGGCGAGGTTCTACGACCCCACCTCCGGCCGGATCCTGTTGGACGGCGTCGATGTGCGGGCCTTGACCCAGGACGCGCTTCGGCAGGACGTGGTCATGGTGACGCAGGAGAACTTCATGTTCGAGGGGTCGGTCGCGGACAACATCCGCTTCGGCCGTCCCGATGCGAGCGATGAGCAGATTCGCGCCGCCGCGTCGGCGGTGGGGGCCGATCAATTCATCGAGCTGCTGCCACAGGGCTTCGACACCGATGTGGCCAAGCGCGGCGGCCGGTTGTCTGCCGGCCAGCGTCAGCTGGTGGCGTTCGCCCGCGCGTTCCTCGCCGACCCGAAGGTCCTCATCCTGGACGAGGCCACCTCCTCGCTCGACATCCCCAGTGAGCGACTGGTCCAGCGTGCCCTCGAGACGGTCCTCGCCGACCGGACGGCACTGATCATCGCGCACCGGCTGTCCACGGTCGAGGTGGCCGACCGGGTGCTGGTGCTGGAGCAGGGGCGGGTGCTCGAGGACGGGTCACCTGCGGATCTGATCGGCTCGAGCGACGGCCGGTATGCCGCCCTGCATGACGCGTGGGTGTCCTCCCTCGCCTGAACTGCGGCTCGGCCCTGACAACTGAGAACATGGCAAGGTGACCGGCCCTCCCGCGTACCTCACCCTGACGCCGACGGCTGACGCGGTCGGGGTCATCGAGGTCAAGCGATCCCGGTTCCACGCGGTCGTGCGGCGGGTCGACAGCGAGGAGGAGGCGCGCGAGCTGGTCGCCCAGCAGCGGCGGACTCATCACGATGCCGGCCACCACTGCTCGGCCTTCCTTCTCGGCCCGGCAGGCGAGGTCGCGCGGTGGGGCGACGACGGGGAGCCTTCGGGCACGGCCGGCCAGCCGATGCTCGAGGCCCTGCGAGGTGTGCCCCTGAGCGACGTGGCCGCCGTGGTCGTCCGCTGGTTCGGCGGCACGCTGCTGGGCGCGGGTGGCCTGGCCCGGGCCTACGGTGGGGCCGTCTCGCTCGCGCTGGAGACGGCCCAGCTCGTGCGCCGTGAGCAGCGCACGCTCTGCGAGGTCACGCTCTCGCACGCGCAGGCCGGTCGGGTCGAGGCCGAGATCCGCGCCAGAGGGATCGAGGTGCTCGGCACCGAGTATGCCGCGCGGGTGACCATGCGGATCGCGACGACCACCATGACGCAGGCGCAGGACGCCGTCGCCGCGGCAACGTCCGGACAGTCGCGGGCCGAGCCGGCCGGCCTGCAGTGGGTCGACGTCCCGGTCTGAGCCGAATGCGGAGATATTCCAGCAGGTGGACGCCTCGAGTGTTGCCGTGGCGGCGTCGAGGACGCGGACTAAGGTCGAAGTATGGACCGGCGGATCTTCGGGATCGAGAACGAATACGGCGTGACGTGCACGTTCGATGGCCAGCGCCGTCTGACGCCGGATGAGGTGGCCCGCTACCTGTTTCGCAAGGTGGTGTCGTGGGGGCGGTCGAGCAACGTGTTCCTGGGCAACGGGTCCCGGCTGTATCTCGATGTGGGCAGTCACCCCGAATACGCCACTCCCGAGTGCGATGACGTGCGCGACGTCGTCATCCACGACAAGGCCGGCGAACGAATCCTGGAGGGGTTGGTCGAGGACGCGCAGCTGCGGCTGGCCGATGAGGGCGTCGAGGGGAAGATCTACGTCTTCAAGAACAACACCGACTCTGCGGGCAACTCCTACGGCTGCCACGAGAACTACCTGATCAGCCGGCAGGGTGAGTTCCAGAAGATCTCCGACGTCCTCATCCCGTTCCTGGTGAGCCGTCAGATCACCTGCGGGGCCGGCAAGATCGCGATGTTGGGGCACAAGCCCACCTACTGCGTCAGCCAGCGTGCGGATCACATCTGGGAGGGCGTGAGCAGCGCGACGACTCGGTCGCGGCCGATCATCAACACCCGTGACGAGCCCCATGCGGATGCCGAGAAGTACCGCCGGCTGCACGTCATCGTGGGCGACAGCAACATGAGCGAGACCACCACCATGCTCAAGCTCGGCTCGGCCGACCTGGTGCTGCGGATGATCGAGGACGGGGTCGCCATGCGTGACCTCAGCCTGGAGAACCCGATTCGCGCCATTCGGGAGATCAGTCACGACATCACCGGCCAGCACCCCGTGCGGCTGGCCAACGGTCGAGAGCTGTCGGCGCTGCAGATCCAGGGCGAATACTTCGACCGGGCGAGCGCCTATGTCGAGCAGCGAGGACTGGTCGACTCCCACACCAAACGGGTGATGGACCTGTGGGGCCGCACCCTGGCGGCGGTCGAGTCGGGCAACCTGTCCCAGGTCGACCACGAGATCGACTGGGTGATCAAGCATCGGCTGCTGGATGAGTACGCCGCGAAGTACGACCTACCCCTCGACGACCCGCGGATGCTGCAGCTGGACCTGACCTATCACGACATCAACCGTCGTCGCGGACTGTTCTACCTGCTGCAGAAGCGCGGCAGGGTCGCACGGATCTCCACAGACGTCGAGATCTTCGAGGCGAAGACCTATCCGCCGCAGACCACTCGAGCCAAGCTGCGTGGCGACTTCATCCGGGCTGCCCAGCGCGGGCGGCGCGACTTCACCGTCGACTGGGTGCACCTGAAGCTCAACGACCAGGCACAGCGGACCGTGCTGGTGAAGGATCCCTTCTCGTCCACGGATCCGCGCGTCGAGCGACTCATCGACGTGATGTGACCAAAGCCGCTGCCGGGCCGGACGCCGGCACATAGGATGGCAGGTTATGGTTGGCCAGTCCCGCCACCCCCCGACCACGAGGATTCATCGCGTGCGCCGTATTCCCCTCCGACTGCTCAGCGTCGGTGTTGCCCTCCCAGCCCTTCTACTCGCCGGGTGCGGCAGCTCATCCTCAGCCTCCAAGTCGAGTTCCTCCTCGAGCCCGAGCAGCTCGACGGCTGCCACCCCCAAGACGGTGGCCGCTTCCGCCGTGACACCGATGAGCGACATCTCGGTCAACACGGCCAAGCCGAAGGCGCCCGCGATCAAGCTGGCGAAGCAGCCCTTCCAGGTCAACAAGACCACGGTCAAGACTCTCACCAAGGGCACGGGCCGCCAGGTGACCACGAAGGACATCGCCTACGTCGACTACGTCGCGGTGAATGGTAAGAACGGCAAGCAGCTCGTCAACAGCTTCTCGGCCAAGGAAGTGCCGGTCCCGCTGGCCGACAAGGGCCAGTTCCCCGGCCTGGTCACCGCGCTTAAGGGCGCGACGATCGGCAGCACCATGGAGGTGGCCATTCCGCCCGCCGACGGGTTCGGTGGTGCGGGCAACAAGCAGCTCGGCATCACCAACGCCGACACCCTCGTCTTCTACATGAAGGTCGAGGATGCCAGGGCGCCGTTGACGCAGGCGTCCGGCACCAAGGTGGCGCCGAAGGCGGGGCTGCCGACGGTTTCGGTGCCCAATGGCGAGGGCAAGGCCGCGAGCATCACCATTCCCAAGGGCAAGAAGGCGCCGACGTCGCTGATCGCTCAGGACCTCATCACCGGCAACGGCCGCAAGGTCACCAAGGGTGACACGATCACGGTCAGCTACACCGGCGTGATCTGGAAGACCGGCAAGGTCTTCGACTCGACGGCGAAGGAAGGCGGCAAGCCGGCCACCTTCGCGATCGGCGTCGGTCAGGTCATCCCGGGCTGGGACACCGGTCTGGTCGGCAAGACGGTCGGTAGCCGCGTGCTCCTGGTGATTCCGCCCAAGGAGGGCTACGGCAAGAACACGCCGAGCGGTGGACCGATCCAGACGACCGACACCCTGGTGTTCTCGGTCGACATCCTGGCCATCGGCGAGACCGCACCGACCGCCGCGGCCGGCTGACACCACCCCGAACAGCTCTGAGGAGATCTTCATGCCCTTTGACCCGAACACGACGAAGCCCGAGATCGACTTCCCCGGCGATGCCGCTCCGAGCGACCTGGTCGTCGAGGACCAGTGGCAGGGCGACGGTCGCGAGGTCCAGTCCGGTGACACCATCCAGGCACACTATGTCGGTGTCGCCTGGTCGACCGGTGAGGAATTCGACGCCTCCTGGAACCGCGGCACGCCGCTGGAGTTCCAGGCCGGTGTCGGCCAGGTCATTCAGGGCTGGGACCAGGGTCTGCTCGGCATGAAGGTCGGCGGCCGGCGCAAGATCGTCATCCCGCCGCACCTGGGGTACGGCGACCAGGGCGCAGGCGGCGCGATCGGGCCTGGAGAAACCCTGATCTTCGTCGTGGACCTGGTCTCGGCCAACAAGTCCGGTGCCGGTTCGGCCTTCGGCCTTCGCTGAGGCGGCGCTCACAGCAGCGGGGCGGCGTGCCGCCCCGCTGCTGCGGCCGCGAGGAACGACGCCGGGTCCTCGTCCAAGCCGCGCCCCATGGTCCGCAGCGACGCAGGGCACTCCCGCAGCACCTTGAGCAGGCCGTCGACCGGCACCTCGAACCGGCGCATACGCCCCTGCGACAACTGGACGATCCGGTCGGCCTGGTCGTTCACCTGGTCGCCGAGGTCACCAGCCAGTGTCGGCACGGGCAGGTCGGCCTCGACCAGGGCAACCCGGCCGTATGCCGTGGTGCTGTGATGGGAAACGCCACGGTGCCGCTCGCGCCGGTCGGCCTGCGACACGCGTAGCGACGCGACCGGCCGACCGCCGAGCGCCCCGGCGGCGTTGATCGCCTCACCGGCAGAGGTGCCGGAAAAGCCCCAGCGCGTCCCGGTCCCGAGATTGCCGGGTCCCTGACTGACCACAACCACGTCGGCCCGCAGGACGAGCCGTGCGGCGAGCAGGCCGGTGTGGACGTTGACCGCCTCCAGGTCGCCACCGAAGGCCTGTCCGACGGTGACGGCACCGATGATCCAGCCCGCGCCGCGCAGGTCGTGCACGGTCCGGGAGAACGCGATGGGCAGCGCACCGCCGT
Organism: Leekyejoonella antrihumi; assembly: GCF_007845645.1. GTDB lineage: Bacteria > Actinomycetota > Actinomycetes > Actinomycetales > Dermatophilaceae > Leekyejoonella > Leekyejoonella antrihumi. The sequence goes on along the minus strand of NZ_VCQV01000009.1, from coordinate 117,638 downwards.
CGGTCATCACGTAGGCGACACGGGGCGTGACGCGGCACGCGGCCCGCAGGCCGGCGATGATCGCCGGCACCGCGGAGTGCAGGTCGGCGACGATGACCGGCATACCGTCGATGCTGTCTGCCCCGGCGAGCACCGCATGGTGCGGGCTCTCCTGCTCGTCGACGCCGAGCATCATCTCCTGCAGCGGGGTGTATCGCGCCTTCACGATGTGGCCCGGCGACGGCGCTGGGTCGGCGGGCAGCCGGTCCGGCAGCGCGACGACCAGCGCGAGGCCGCCGGTTCCGAGCCCACGGGCTTGCGCCGCGGTGTTGAGCAGCACTCGATCGCCGGGCTGCGGAGCGCCGACCAGCTCGGTGTAAGCCAGGGCGCGGCGCACGGCCGACCCCGGCGCACCCGAATCGCCCGGCTCGGCCACGGCCACATCGACCACGACCACCCCGGTCCACTGGTCGTGGATCGACTGCACGATGCCGGCTCGCCAAGTGATCACATGTCGTACATTAGTCCGACGCGATCGGATAGCCTCGTGTCATGAGTTCCTCGTCACCGGCAGCCAAGACCGAGCGGCTGCTCAATCTGGTGATCTGCCTCCTCTACACCCGCCAGCCGTTGTCCAAGCAGCGCATCCGCGATGCGGTTCCGCAGTACGGTCAGGCGACCAGCGATGAGTCGTTCGACCGGATGTTCGAACGGGACAAGGACGAGCTGCGCGACCTGGGCATTCCGCTGCGCACCGAGCCGCTGGACCCGTATTTCGACGACGAGCCGGGATACCGGATCGACCGACGTGAGTATGCCCTGCCGGAGATTGCCTTCGAGCAGGATGAGCTGGCTGTCCTCGGTCTGGCCAGCCGCACCTGGCAGCAGGCCAGCCTGGCCGGCGCGGCGGCGACCGCCATGCGCAAGCTCGAGGCCGCCGACGTGGAGCGGGATACCGGTTCGATCGTCGGGCTGGAACCGCGGGTGCGCACCAGCGAGCCGGCATTCGGGCCGGTCAAGGACGCCGTGCTGAAGCGGCAGGCGATCACCTTCAGCTACCGCAAGGCCGGTGGAGACGCCTCGACCAGACATCTGCAGCCGTGGGCTGTGACCAACTGGCACGGCCGCTGGTACGTCACCGGGTACGACCAGGACCGGGCGGCGTCGCGGGCCTTTCGACTCGGCCGGATCGACGGGAGGGTGCGCACCCAGGGGAGGTCCGATGCCTACGACATTCCCGCCGATCATGACCCGGTGCAGCAGATTGCGGGCACGGAGGTCGAGCGGGAGCCACAGCCGGCCGTCCTGCGGGTGCGGGCCGGTGCCGGCAACGCGCTCCGTCGACGCGCCCGCACCCGGTCCGAGGTCGACGACGACTGGTCCCAGCTGGATGTCGACTTCGCCGATGCCGAGATGTTCGCCGACGAGATCGCCGAGTTCGGCCCGGCCGTGCGGGTCATCGACCCACCGGAGCTGATCGATGCCGTCGTGCGCCGTCTGACGGGTGCCCGAGACCAGAACCTGGAGGCCTGATGGCTGTCCTCGAGAGTGCGACCGCCCGCCTGTCCCGGCTGCTCACCATGGTGCCGTGGCTCGTCAACAGGCAGGGTATCGACATCGACCGCGCGGCGGCCGAGCTCAACGTCAGCCGCGCGCAGATCGAGGCCGATCTGAACCTGCTGTTCGTCTGTGGCACGCCGGGGCACCTGCCCGACGATCTGATAGAGGCGGAATGGGAGGAAGGGCGGGTCTTTCTGCGGAACGCCGACACGATCTCACGCCCCCTACGACTTGGCCGGGATGAGGCGATGGCCCTGATCGTCGGGCTGCGGGCGCTGGCGGCCGTGCCGGGGCTCGAGGAGCATGAGGCGATCGACCGCGCGCTGGCCAAGCTGACGGAGGCCGCGGGGGAGTCCGCGGGCCAGTCCGACCGGGTTCGTGTGGCGCTGGAGGAGCCGACCGTTCGGGAGACTCTCGAGACCTTGCGGTCGGCGCTGTCGCGACGCCGCAGAGTGCACCTGCGATATCTCGTCGCCTCACGCGACGAAGCGACGGAGCGAGATGTCGACCCGATGCGGTTGGTCAACATGACCAGCCACTGGTATCTCGAGGGATGGTGTCACCGGGCCGAGGATGTGCGCCTCTTCCGGCTCGACCGCATCGAGGAGGCGAGCGTCCTGGACCGTGACGGGACGCCGCCGGCACAGGCGCAGCCCCGCGACCTGGAGTCCACGATGTTCACCCACGGGCCGGACGACCGCACGGCCACCCTGCGCCTCCAGCCCGAGGCGGCCTGGGTGGTGGACTACTACCCGGTGGAGCAGGTGGAGCGCGCCGACGACGGAGCCCTCACCGTCCAGATCCGCACCGCGGACATTGCCTGGTTGAGGCGGCTGGTCTGGCGCCTTGGTGGGTCGGCACGGGTCGTCGCGCCGGAGTCGATGCGCCGGGAGGTGGCTCGCGGCGCTTCGGACGCCCTTGGGTACTACGGTCGGAAATCGCCCACCGACTGAACCCCACCGCACTGCAGGACGGGACATGCAGAGTCATCGCGTAGACTGACGGACGTGGGCCCCGGATCGCCCCCTGTGACCTGGCTCACCGGCCCCGCCCTAGATGGAGGATTGTCTTCCGACATGTTAAGAAGCATCTTTGACGGATGGCACATCGTCATCCTGGCGATACTCATCATCGCGATATTCGGCTGGAAGCGCCTGCCCGACGCGGCGCGCAGCCTGGGTCGTTCTGCCCGGATTCTCAAGAGCGAGATGGACGACATGAAGAAGGACGGCAAGAGTGACGCGTCGGGTCAGACGGTGCCCGGGCAGACCACCTCGCAGTCCCCGCAGCAGCCGTACGCGCAGCAGCCGCAGCAGCCGTACGCGCAGCAGCCGCAGCAGCCGTACGCGCAGCAGCCGCAGCAGCCCAACCCCTACCCCCAGCATCCTGAAGGCGCGCCGCAGGCGCAGCCTCAGCAGCACACCGACGGCACCACGCCCGGCGCCTGAACCGTCGGCACCTGACGTCACCGGCGGAGGATCTTCATGGCCGTGCTGAGGCGTAAGGCCAACCCCGAAGGGCGGATGACGCTCGGCGAGCACTTCCGCGAGTTTCGGCGGCGCATCGTCATTGCCGCGATTGCGATTGCTCTCGGCGGGGCCGTCGGATGGTTCGTCTATGGGCGAGTGATGCGCTGGCTGCAGCAACCGCTGCTCGCAGTGGCCGCCGAACGCCACGTCTCAGTGGACGAGGTGGCACTGAACTTCGGCGCCAATGGGGTGACCGATGCCTTCGGCATCAAGTTGAAGATCGCCCTGTGGATCGGGCTGATTCTGGCCAGTCCGGTGTGGCTCTGGCAGATCTGGAGGTTCCTTGCGCCCGGTCTGACCAAGAGGGAGAAGCGGATCGGTCGCGGATTCATCGCGGCGGCCGTTCCGTTGTTTGCGCTCGGCTGTTACGTATCCACCTTCGCGCTGCCGAATGCGGTCAAGTTTCTCCTGGGTATCACGCCGGCGGGAGCGGTGAACTACACGAATGCCGAGGCGTACGTGTCGTTCACCACGAAGTTCATCCTGGCGTTCGGTATCGCCTTCCTGCTGCCCGTCTTCCTGGTCGGCCTCAACACCGTTCACGTGTTCCCCGGACGAATCATGCTCAAGGGCTGGCGGGTTGCGGTGATGGTGATCTTCGTCTTCGCCGCCATGATGAGCCCGAGTCCGGACGCCTGGTCGATGCTCGCGCTGGCCCTTCCGATGGTGGCACTCTATTTTGCCGCAGTCGGGATCTCCCTGTTCATGGACCACCGGCGGGCGGTGCGGGATCGGCCGGCTTGGGCCGACGTGCCGGACGACGAGAGATCCGCGCTGTGACCTGGCTCCGCCAGTAACCTGACCGATATGCCAGCCCCTTCGGATCCACCTGCCCACCACCGGGATCCCGATCGTCGTCGACTCGACAGCAGCCACCTGCGACGATTCGCGGAGCTGTACGACTTTCCGTTCGACCCGTTCCAGGTCCGTGCGTGTGAGGCCGTGCAGGACGGGCGTGGGGCGCTCGTTGCCGCCCCTACCGGCTCGGGCAAGACGATCGTCGGAGAGTTCGCGGCCTACCTCGCGCTGGTGAGCAGGCGAAAGACCTTCTACACCACGCCGATCAAGGCGCTGTCGAACCAGAAGTACACAGATCTGGCAGCGCAGCACGGCGCCGACAAGGTGGGTCTGTTGACCGGTGATTCGTCGATCAACGGCGAGGCGCCGATCGTGGTGATGACCACCGAGGTCTTGCGCAACATGCTGTATGCCGACTCGGACACGCTGCGTGGGCTCGGGTTCGTCGTGATGGACGAGGTGCACTACCTGGCAGACCGGTTCAGAGGCGCGGTCTGGGAGGAGGTGATCGTGCAGCTGCCCGAGACGGTGCAGGTCATCTCGCTGTCCGCGACCGTCAGCAATGCCGAAGAGTTCGGTGAGTGGCTGGCCACCGTGCGCGGGGACACCGAGGTGATCGTCGAGGAGCACCGGCCGGTCCCGTTGTGGCAGCACATGATGGTCGGGCCCGGGCTCTTCGACCTCTTCGTCGAGAGCGACCGTGATCGAACGCAGCTGACGGTGAACCCCAAGCTGGTGCAGCGCATCGCGCAGGTCGAGGCATCCACGGACCGGCACGGCCGACGCGAGGACGCGGGAGCGCCACGGGGCCGTCACGGTCGTGAGCGCGGTCGCCGGCCGCACGGGCCGGTGCGGCCGGGTCGGCCCAGCAGGGGTCCGAGTCGTGCGGAGGTCATCGACGCACTCGATCGAGATGGCCTGCTGCCGGCAATCACCTTCATCTTCAGTCGGGTCGGGTGTGAGTCGGCCGTGGGCCAGCTGCTTGCGTGGGGGACGCGCCTGATCCCGGAGCAGGCTGGAGCTCGGATCCGGCGGCTGGTCGAGGAACGGGTGTCGTCGCTTCCCGACGAGGACCTCACGGTGCTCGGCTACTGGGACTTCGTGGAGGGACTCAGCCGCGGGTTCGCGGCGCACCACGCGGGCATGCTCCCGACCTTCCGAGAGATCGTCGAGGAGCTGTTCACCGCCGGCGAGATCAAGGCGGTGTTCGCCACCGAGACGCTGGCGCTGGGCATCAACATGCCCGCACGCACCGTGGTGCTGGAACGCCTGGTCAAGTTCAACGGTGAGGCGCACGCCGACATCACGCCTGCCGAGTTCACCCAGCTGACCGGGCGTGCCGGACGGCGCGGCATCGACTTTGAGGGACATGCGGTGGTGCTGCACACCCGCGGCCAGGACCCGTACTCCGTTGCGGGGCTTGCCTCGACGCGGACCTATCCGCTGCGATCGAGCTTCGTGCCGACGTCCAACATGGCGGTCAACCTGGTGGCCCAGGTCGGACGGGCGAAGGCCCGGACCGTGCTGGAGGCGTCGTTCGCGCAGTTCCAGGCAGATCGCGCCGTGGTAGGGGTGGCGCGCGCGATCCACCGCAATGAGGAGGGGCTCGAGGGTTACGCGGAGGCCATGCGTTGTGACGTGGGTGATTTCGCCGAGTACGCCGCCATGCGGCGGGAGATCAGTGACCTGGAGAAGGCCGTCGGCAAGCGTCGAGCGGCAAGCAGGAACGCCGCTGCCGCAGTGTCGCTGGGTGAGTTGAGCACGGGGGACGTGATCCGCCTACAGAGTGGCCGCCGCGCCGGGCTTGCCGTGGTCATCGCGACGAACAAGGGCGGGCGGCATGAGGGACCGACGCCGTTGCTGCTCACGGTGGGTGCTCAGGTGCGGCGGTTGACGGAGACCGACGTGCATGAACCGGTCCTGCCGCTGATGCGGATGGAGGTGCCGAAGTCGTTCAACGGCAGGAATCCTCGGGCCCGCAAGGACCTTGCGGCGACGCTGCGTGCCAAGGCCCCGAAGGACGCGCCACCGAAGGCTGCGCGGGAGGATCCCGTCGAGGATGCAGCGACTCAGGACACGATCGCGGTGCTCCGTCGCCGGCTGAAGTCCCATCCGTGCAACGACTGCCCGCACCGCGAGCAGCACGCGCGCTGGGCCGAGCGCTGGTGGCGGCTGCGTAAGGAGACGGACGGACTGCAGCGGCAGGTGGACGGTCGCACTCACACGGTGGCGCGCACGTTCGACCGGGTCTGCGACCTGCTGTCGGAGCTGGGCTACCTGTCACCGGACGGGCAGTCCGTGACGGAGCAGGGTGGTCTGCTCCAGCGCATCTACTCCGAGAAGGACCTCCTGGTGGCCGAGTGCCTACGGGAGGGGGTGTGGTCCCGACTCGACCCGGCGTCGCTCGCGGCCGTTGTCAGCACGCTGATCTATGAACCGCGCCGCGAGGCGGAGGGCGCCGAGGTGCGGATGCCCAATGACTGGGTGAGCGACGCGTTCGCGCGCATGCAGGAGATGTTCGGCGACCTCGAGCATCGGCAGCGAGGGCATCGGCTGACACCGCTGGGCGTGCCGGATGCCGGCATGGCCTGGGCGGCGCACCGCTGGGCGAGCGGTGCGCGGCTCGAGCTCGTGCTGCGAGACAGTGCCCTGTCCGCCGGAGACTTCGTGCGACGGTGCAAACAGCTGGTGGACCTGCTCGGTCAGGTCTCCGACGCTGCTCCGGAGGCGGTGTTGCGCACGTCGGCACGCAAGGCGATCGACGGAATCATGCGGGGAGTCGTCTCGGCCGACCGGCTCGATTGATGGGACTCGCGGTTGCGCAGCACAGTCCACCGGCCGTGGCAGGATGACCGCCATGGCCTTCTCCGCGAAGCATCTCGCTGCCGGCGAGCACGTCGAGCTCGAGCTGCATACTCACCTCAAGCGCATCCTGCTGCCCGTGCTGGTGCTCATCGCGACGGTCGTCGTTGCCGCGGTGATCACCTGGCTGCTGCCGGACTCCCTGGGCGGCGGCACCCACAAGTGGGCGCTCATCGTGATCTGGGTGCTGGCGCTGCTGGTCGTGATCGTCTGGGTGCTCGCGCCGATCCTGCGTTGGCGCACAACGCTGTACGTGATCACCAACCGAAGGCTGATCACCCGTTACGGGATCATGACCAAGTCCGGCCGGGACATCCCGCTCTTCCGGATCAACGACGTGTCCTACGAGAAGGGCCTCATGGATCGGGTCCTTGGTTGCGGCACGCTGGTGATCGCGGATGCGTCGGAGCAGGCCGGCCTCACGCTGGACGATGTGCCACACGTGGAGCAGGTCCAGGTACGCCTCAACGAGCTGCTGTTTGCGCACGACGACGCGGCCGATGACGACCGGACGTTCCCACCGGGCGAGCCACGGGGACCTCACCGGGACATGCGGTTCCAGTAGTAGCAGGGTGAGCTCAGTCGAGCCCGAGCACATTCAGCAGCCGTGCGAGCGGTGACCGGATGGGTAGGCGTGCGGCCAGGGCCCCGAGCCGGTCTGGGTCTGCCACCCGCGACGGAAGCGCGGTCTGCAGGTCTTCCGGCACGGGCGCGTCGCGGACGACGTCGACGACTCGCGGTGCAGCGTCGAGGTAGGCGGACGCGGCCTCCAGCCTGGTGCGCTGCGCCCCTTTCACCTGCGGATCGCCCTCGTCGACGGCCCTGCGCAGGCCACCGAGGTCGCCATAGCGGTTGATCAACGTCGCCGCGGTCTTCTCACCGATCCCGGGCACGCCTGGAAGCCCGTCGCTCGGATCCCCGCGCAGCACAGCCATATCCGCATACGCCCGGCCACCGGAGATGCCGTACCTCGCCTGCAGGTAGGACTCGTTGACCACGTCCGGGTCGCGCACCCCTCCCTTGGCGGTGTAGAGGACCCGGATGCTGTGCTCGTCGTCGACGAGCTGGAAGAGGTCACGGTCGCCGGTGACCACATCGATCGCGGCAGTGTCCCGATAGCGAGTGACCAGAGTGCCGATGACGTCGTCCGCCTCGCACTCGTCGATTCCCAGCCGGGTGATGCCGACTGCCTCCAGCAGCTCGACGATCTCGGGCACCTGGGGTGTCAGCAGCTCGGGGGAGTCCTCCTGGCCGGCGGTGCCGTCGAGCACCCGATGAGCCTTGTAGGTGGGCAGGGCCTCGACCCGGAATGCCGGCCGCCAGTCGTTGTCCCAGCAGGCGACGAGGTCCGTGGGTGCGTGGTCACTCACCAGGGTCGCGATCATGTCGGCGAAGCCGCGGATGGCGTTGGTCGGTGGATCGGCCGGATGCTGTCGTCGGTCCGGTACGCCGTAGAACGCACGGAAGTACAGGCTCGCGGAGTCGAGCAGCAGAAGTTTTTGAGGGGTGCCAGACATGCGCTCGAGTGTAGAGGTGCGCACCGTGCCTGCCCTAGAGTTCAGGTGTGGAAGAACTCGACCGGCGGATCGTTCAGCTGCTCAGCAGAGACGGACGCCTCAGCTTCACCGATCTGGGCAAGGCGAGCGGCCTGTCCACCTCGGCCGTGCACCAGCGGGTCCGTCGCCTCGAGGAGCGGGGAATCATCACCGGCTACCGTGCCGTGCTGAACCACGACGCCGCGGGAATCCCGCTCGCGGCGCTGATCTCGGTGATCCCCGTCGACCCAGCCGCTCCCGACGACATTCCGGACCGGCTGCGTCACATCACGGCGCTCGACTCCTGCTTCTCGGTGGCGGGTGACGAGAACTACGTGCTCAAGGTCAGGGTCGCCAGCCCGTTGGAGCTGGAAGAGCTGCTGGCCCAGATCCGGTCGGCGGCCAACGTGACCACACGCACCACTGTGGTGCTGAGCACCCCCTGGGAGGATCGCTCGCCGCTCGCCGGCGACGAGGCACCCGCCGAGGACGGGTGAGTCGTAGGTCGGCTACCCGCTAGCGCGAGATCGGGCCGGTGGTGGCGCCGGTGAGCTCGATGAGGTCGGTGGGAGATAGCTGGAGATCCAGTCCACGCCGACCACCGCTGACCAGGAGGTGGGGCAGCGCAAGCGCGCGGTCGTCCAGGACGATCGGCAGCTGCTGCTTCTGACCGAACGGACTGATAGCGCCGACGAGATATCCGGTCGCGCGCTCGGCAGCTGCCTGCTGCGCCATGACGAGTTTCTTGACACCCACCCGATGGGCCAGCGCCTTCAGGTCGAGGCGACGCGGCACCGGAACCACCGCGACGATCAATCGCGGCCTGGGCCCGAGCGCCTCGGCGGTCACCAGGGTCTTGAAGATGTGGTCGGCGGGCTCGTCGAGGGCGTCCGCGGCTTCGTCGCCGTAGGCGGTCACCCCGCCCTCGTGCGGGTATGGACGCTCGACGAAGTCGACCCCGGCGCTCGTCAGGGCCACCGTTGCCGGGGTGCTTCCGGAGGCGGCGCGATGGTGTCGCGACCGAGCGGGGGACATGAGCTCATCGTGCCAGGGTCGGGCCACGCCCATCGGGCGCCCCGGCGTGTCGAGCACAACACGCCGCGCAGATGAACTCTTGGCCAAGACTTTAGACTCAAACAGACCCGCCCTGACCTGCACAAACGCACGTTTGCGCAGGTCAGAGGCCGGTTGACAGGAGATTTGGGCTCGGTATGTTCGGACCTGCGTCGACGTGCAAATAGTCGGCCAACGAGGCTGCGGATGGGCCCTCTCGTCTAGTAGAAAACTGGTGTTTGCGTGAGCGCGGAGGCACTTGGCCCCAACGACGAGCTGGGCCCATCTGTACGCCATCCGGCCTCGGGCAGGTCCGTCACCTAGGCTGGGGCCGTGATCATGCGCCTGGCTCTCGCCGTCTGTGCCGGGTTGTGCCTCTGGTTGTCGTTCCCCGACCTCAACGTGTGGCCCCTGGCCATCGTCGGCGTTGCCCTTCTTGCCCTCGCCACCCGAGGCGCGCGGGCCCGCACGGGGTTCCTGCTCGGGCTGGTGTGTGGTCTCGCCTACTTCCTTCCGGTCCTGAAGTGGGCAGGCACCTATGTCGGCTCCTTCCCGTGGATCGCGCTGTCGGTGACCGAGGCGCTCTACATGGCGCTGATGGGTGCGGCCTGCAGCTTCGTGCAGTCGGCGCGCCGAATCGAGCGCCTGCCGCACTGGCTGTCGCCGGCCGACGGCCCGCACGTGCGGCCCTTCGCGATTGCCCTGCTCTGGCTGCTGCAGGAGGCGGTGCGTGGGAGTATGCCGTTCGGCGGCTTTCCTTGGGCCAGGCTCGCCTGGTCGCAGGCCGGCACGCCCCTGGCCCACCTCGCGTCGATCGCGGGCGCACCCGGCCTCTCCTTCGCCGTGGCACTGGCCGGCGGGGGGCTGGCGGTCAGCCTCGACCGGCTTCGCCGGGGCACACCCAGTGGCATGATGCGTCGGCTCGCGCCGGCTGCGGCCGTCGTGGTGCTCGTTCCGTTGTCCGGGGTGGTGCCCACCCCGACCGGTGGCCCGAAGATGAATGTCGTGGGGATCCAGGGCGATGTGCCGACGGCCGGTCTTGAGTTCAACGCGCAGCGTCGGGCCGTGCTGGACGACCACGTCCGAGAGACCGATGTCGCCATCAAGATGGTGCGGGCGGGCGAGATCCCGCAGCCCGACCTGGTGGTGTGGCCGGAGAACTCCTCCGACATCGACCCAACTCGCAACCCCGATGCGGCCACCGAGATCATCCAGGCGGTCAATCGCGTCAAGGCCCCGCTGATCGTGGGAGCGGTCCTGCAGCAGCCGTCGCCGGATGTGTCCAACGCTTCGCTGCTCTACGAGCCGGGCAAGGGCATCGTGGCCACCTACATCAAGCAGCACCCGGTCCCCTTTGCCGAGTACATTCCCTACCGTTCGTTCTTCCGCTTCTTCAGCAAGAAGGTCGACCTCGTCAGGGCCGACTTCGCCGCGGGGCACAAGACGGGGCTGTTCACCATTCCGACGAAGAACCTCGGCCCGGTCAAGGTGGGCCCGGTGATCTGCTTCGAGGTGGCCTACGACTCGCTGGTTCATGCGGCCGTTGCCAAGGGCGCCCAGCTGCTGGTCGTCCAGACCAACAACGCGACCTTCGGCTACACCGCAGAGTCCGAGCAGCAGCTGGCCATCTCCCGCATCCGCGCCATCGAGACGGGCCGGTCGGTCGTGCACATTTCCACCGTCGGGGTCAGCGGCCTGATCACCCCGGACGGTACGGTGCATGACAAGTCTCGACTGTTCACCGCGAAGGTGCTGTCCGGGGCCCTCCCGCTGCGCTCCTCGATGACGCTGGCGGACCGGCTCGGCCGGCTGCCTGAAATTGTCGGTTCGGCTGCGGCGCTGGTCCTCCTGCTGCTGGCGTATGGGGGAACTCGGATCGGGGAAACACGTCACCTCAGTCGTCGCAAGAAGGAAGTCCATGAAGTCGTCTAGTCCCCGGCCCGCGACGGCGCCGGATCGTCGCCCGCTCGAGCACGTCCTGGTGCTCGTGCCGACCTACAACGAGCACGAGAATCTGCCGCTGATCGTGCAGCGGCTGCGCTCGAGCGTGCCCGACGCCGACATCATGGTGCTCGACGACAACTCGCCGGACGGCACCGGCAAGATCGCCGACGAGCTGGCGGCGGCGGACTCGCGCGTGCGGGTGATGCATCGGGAGGACAAGGAAGGCCTCGGCAAAGCCTACCTCGCCGGTTTTGCGTGGGGCCTTGAGCACGGCTACGACGCCCTGGTCGAGATCGACGCGGACGGGTCACACCCGCCGGAGGTGCTGCCGGACATGCTGGCCGCCGCCGCGGACGCCGACCTGGTGATCGGCTCCCGATGGGTGCCCGGCGGCAAGGTGGTCAACTGGCCTCTGCAGCGAGAGCTGCTCAGCCGCGGTGCCAACCTCTACACGCGGGCGCTACTGGGTATGCCGGTGGGGGACGCGACCGCCGGCTACCGGGTCTACCGGGCGAGCACGGTGCGCACCATCGGCCTTCAGGGAATCGCGTCGCAGGGATACTGCTTCCAGGTGGACCTGACCTGGCAGACGCTGCGGGCCGGCCTGTCCATCGTCGAGGTGCCGATCACCTTCGTCGAGCGGGAGATCGGCGACTCCAAGATGAGTCGCGACATCATGCTGGAGTCGCTCACCAAGATCTCCGGGTGGGGTATCCAGCACAGGTGGGGTCAGCTGCGCAGCCTCGCGGGCCGCGCTGGGGGCCGATCCTCGTGACCGTGCCCGTGGAGCCGCGCCCGCGCCCGCTGTGGGCGAGGCTGCTGCTGGTGGGTCTGCTCCTGGTGCCCGTTGTCGAGATCGTCGTCATCGTGCTGGTCGCACACCTCATCGGATGGTGGACGCTGCTACTGCTGATCGTCTTCTCGGTCGCGGGCGGGTGGCTGGTCCGGCGGCAGTGGAGCTCGACCTGGACGCAGCTGCAGGATGCGCTGCAGACCGGTCGGATGCCGGCTCGCGAGCTAACCGACACGGCGTTGCTGCTCGTCGGTGGAGCATTCTTGATGATCCCGGGCTTCGTCACGGATGTGGTCGGGCTCATCCTCGTGGCGCCGTTCACCCGGCCGTTGACCCGCCTGTTGCTGCAGTTCGCGGTCACCCGGCGGATGTGGGCCACCGTCGCGGGGCCGTCGGGGTCGATGGGGCCGATGGGGTGGCGGTCGACGGGTCCGCGGCGCGGCGATGATCAGGTCATCGAAGGGGAGATCGTCGACGACGATGAGGACGACACTCCGTAGGTCCGCGGATCAATTGTTCTCGCGCCCGCCTGATCCGACCTGAGCGCGGCGCACCTCTCGGCGTCGCACGCTGTGGAGGGCGACCAGCGTGAGAATTCCCCGAAAGGAGGAACCAGGGGTCCCACAGGTAGGCGTGCCACGCCAAGGCGTGCTGATCGGCTGTGGCGGATGCGGTGACGACACCCACCTGCACGAGCAGACCGACACCAGTCAGCACCAGCCCGTGGAACCGCCAACGGTGTCCAGCAACAGGGTGCCGCCCACACCCCAGTAGCCACTGATCGCGGCCTAGCACAGTCGGACGAACCACCCGCCAGCGCGAACCCCGCACCGACCGGCCGGTCCCGCAGCGCGCCCGCCACGTCGAGCCTGGTCGACATCATGCACCGAGGATGTCAGGAATCCACGTGTTGGCATATCCGGGATGACCCTGACCTTGGCTTCAGGGTGAGGAGGCACCCGGCCAGCACCGGGCCGGCCCATGTCGACGAAAGGGCGGACAGGTTCGATGTCGATGAGAGCGCAACAACCGGCCCGATCACCGCACGGTGGTCGGGCCGGTTGTCGGCGTTTGGCTTGGGGAGGGTCAGGCGGTGCGCTTACGCCGCGGCTTCTCCCCGCGGGACTTGCGCAGCAGCGTGAGCCGCTCCTCGAGCAGTTCCTCCAGCTCCGGGATCGAGCGGCGCTCCAGCAGCATGTCCCAGTGGGTGCGCTGCGGTTTGACGGGCTTGCGCTCCGGCTCCGGGCCGTCGACCAGAAGCGCCTCCGCGCCACAGCGGCACTCCCACAGTCCAGGTATATCGGCCTCGACCGAGAACGGGAGCTCGCTGATGTGCCCGTTCGGGCACTTGTAGCGCACGATCTGTCGCTCACTGAAGGCAATACCCTCTTCGGTCTCCAGCGACAACGTGCCGAGGTTGGTTCCTCGCAACGAACGTTCTGCCATCAGTTCATCCCCATTCCGCCAGCCACGGCATTCCGGTTTTCTGCCACAGCGATCTATGTGCTGCAACGTCGGGGCCAGTCGAGATGTTCCCTCGGATGGCGCCGCCGCGCGTCCTACACCAGGTAGGACGTCCGAGCATCGCAGAAGGTTGCGATCTGCGCCTGTGACTTACCTGACATCGGCTGGGAACCTCCTGGGTTCGGCTGGTCAGACGACCCGCGGGGGTGTGTTGCCGGCGGCCTCGATGCCGTCACGCACGCGCACGGTGCGCAGCAGCGCGCCACCCACGCCGAAGAAGATGATCAGCGCCACTATGGAGAGCCGGTAGTCGTGGAACAGCTGGTAGACCAGGCCGAAGATGAAGGTGCCCAGCCAGCTGGTGCCGCGCTCCATCGCCTGGTAGAGGCTGAAGAACTCCGACTCACGCCCGTGGGGCACCAGATGGCTGTAGAGAGAGCGGCTGAGCGACTGGCTGCCGCCGAGCACCGTGCCGATGCACACCGCGAGCACGAGCCACAGTGCGAACTGGCGCTCCGGGATGAAGAACGCCACGATGACGACTGCGGTCCACAGGAAGAGGCTGGCCAGGACGAGCCGCTTGGCACCGTACTTCCCCGCCATCCGGCCGAACGCGAGCGCGCCGCCGAAGGCGACGAACTGGACCAGCAGGATCGTGATGACCATCTGGTTGTCGCTGAGCTTCAGCTGCTGCACGCCGTAGAGGCTGGCGCTGGCAATCACTGTCTGAATGCCGTCGTTGTAGAAGAGGTAGGACAGCAGGAAGCGCATGGTCTGCGGGTAGCGGCGCAGCTCGCGGAAGGTCTCCCGCAGCTGCCTGATGCTGCTGGCGGCGGCCGGCCCCTCGCGCGGCATCGGCTCATTGTGCAGGTGGCGTAGGCCGCGCAGCGGGATGAGCGCGAACAGCGCCCACCAGGCACCGGACACGGCAAAGCTGATCCGCACGGCCTGCCCGGTGTCCAGGCCCATCGAGGTGTGGGTGCTGAGAAGCACCAGGTTCGCGGCGAGCAGGATCCCACCACCGAGATAGCCGTAGGACCACCCCTTGCTCGAGATCCGGTCCCGGTCGTCGGGAGGGGTGATGCGGCACATGATCGCGTTGTAGACGACCAGTGACGCCGCCAGACATAGGTTGGCGATGACCGCGAGGACGACCCCGAACTGCCAGTCGGAGCCGGCGATCAGGCACATCAGGCCCGCAGCGGCGGCACCGACGTAGCAGAAGCCGCCGAGATAGCGAATGGGTCTGGTGGATCGGTCGACGAAGGAACCGGCCAGGATGATCAGCAGCGCGGAGATGATCGTCGAGATCGTCAGGGTGTAGGGGACGAGCGATCCCGGGGCGACCGCGATGCCGAGCAGGTGCAGGTTGGTGCGGCAGGTCGTGTCGGTCGCCTGGGTCGGGCACGCCGCCTTGTTGGCGATCGACGTCAGGTAGGGCGCGAAGAGCACCGTTGCCGTCACGGTGACGTACGACGCGCAGGCCCAGTCGTACCAGTACCACTTCTGCTGCAGGTGCTGCTGGTCCGGCGTGGAGGCTCGCCCGGGCCGGCTGCCGACTTCGGTCACGGCTGCACCCTGCCACAGCACGGGGTGGGGCGCGGGGTTTGTGGGGTCGGCTGGCGCGGCGCGCTCATCCGCTGACCCGCGAAACGGTCGTCCCGATCACCTCTGCGGGGTCCGCGAATGACCCGCGCGGCACCAGGAGCAGTGCGACGGCGGCCAGCAGTGCGGTCCCGGCGCAGACCGACCAGATCCACAGGTAGCCTGACAGCGGCGCGTGGGCCGTGTCCGTGTCCAGAGACCCGGTCGTGGCGAGCGCGATCGCAAAGACCGCGGAGGCGATCGCCCCGCCGATGGTCTTGGTGGTGTTGGTCATCCCGGTGACGAAACCCGTGCGGCCGGCGGGTGCAGCGGAGGCGGCCGCCGCCGGGAGCGCGGCGACGAGCGCACCGGAGCCGGCCCCGATCACGCACATGTTCGTGACGGCAGCGGCCAGACCGTTGTGCATGACGATCCACATGCCGTATCCGAGGGCCACCAGGGTGCACGCCGCGATCAGGGCGCCTCGCGGGCCCAGGCGCCGTGCTGCGTACGGCAGGCAGAGGGCGCCGACCAGCATGGTGATGACGTAGGCGCCCACGAGCACCGACACGAAGCTTGCTGAGGCACCGAGACCGTATCCGGTGACGGTCGGGTCGGTGCGCGCAAACGTCGACAGCGGGATCTGCGCCCCGAGGACGGACATTCCGAAGAGGAACGAGGTCAGCTGGACCGGCCACTGCCGCGCATCGCGCAGCAGCCGCACGTCGATCAGTGGCTCCTCGGTGGCCGCCTCCATCCGCCCGAAGGGCACCAGCATGAGCAGGCCGGCCAGGATCAGCAGCCAGGCGAGCACGCTCCCGGCGCCGTGCAGACGGATGAAGATCAGGCCGGCCATGACCAGCGCGAGGACCACTACAACCATGGACACCCCGCGCAGGTCGAGGCGACCCGCCGAGGTGCGGGCGGTGTCGCGGATGCCGAACCAGACCACGGCGAAGCAGCCGGTCACCGCGACGGCGGGAATCATCAGGACGAACGTGATGCCTACGGGGCCGACGATGGCGCCCGAGACGAGGGCGCCCACGATCACACCCGTTTCCAAGGCCGCCACGAGGGTTGCCGTGGCCCGCCGGGTGAGGCGCGACTGTGCACCCGAGCGGGCGGTGCGACTGTGGATGATCGACACCTCCATGGGCAGCCACACCACGTAGAACCCCTGCAGGGCCCAGGCGACCAGGAAGCTCGAGAAGGATGGCGCGAAGGCCACCGCCCAGGATGCGAGCGCGGTGAGCGCAGAGGTGATCAGCAGCACCTTCCGGTGGCCGATGAGATCACCCATCCGTGCCAGCACCGGCACGGCGATCGCGCTGACCACCAGCTGGGCGGCCTCGAACCAGTTGACGTCCGCGTCGTGGATGGACAGGTGATGCGCGATGTCGCTGTAGATCGGCGTGTAGTAGCCCTGCAGGACACCACTGACCAGCTCCACGCAGACCAGCAGTCCGACGACGCGACGCAGCGTCATCAGGGGCGGTCCGACGATGGTGCTCACCCGGGTAGGCCCTCGATCAGGTGTTGGTACCAGAGCACGCCCTCGGCGACGGCGTCCACGCCGATGCGCTCGTCGTAGCTGTGGATGCTCTCACGCTGGGCCTTGGACATTCGAAAGGGTGCGAACCGGTAGACGTTCGGGCACAGGTGGGTGAGGAAGCGGGAGTCCGTGCCGCCCATCATGAGGTAGGGGGAGGGGATGGCTTCCGGGAACACGTCGGCGATGCTCGAGACCAGGTGGTCCCAGGCGGGACCACTGGATGGTGACAGCGCGCTCGGCTCGGTGCGCATGAGGACGTTGATCTCGACGCTGTCGTCGGCGATGACCTTGCGGATGCGGTCGATGCAGTCCTGGACGGTCTCACCGATCATCACCCGCAGGTTCACGACCGCGGAGGCGGTGCTGGGTATGACGTTGGGTCCCGGTGCCCCGAACAGCTGGGTGACGGCCAGCGTGGTGCGGGTCATCCCGGCGGTCTCCGGCCCGAGGCGGTCGAAGGCCACGCTCAGCACACCCGGCAGGCGGCGGGTCAGCGCGAACGCGGCGCGGACCGGCAACGCCGCGTGTCGCCCGAGCCGGTCGACCATCTCGACCGTGGCCACCGGTATCCGCGGGGGAAACGGGTTGTCCTCCAGGCGCAGGATCGCGCGGGCGAGTCGCGCCGTGGTGTCGTTTCGCGCGGGTGTGGAGGCGTGTCCGCCAGGCCCGTGCGTGCGCAGCTCGAGATTGGTGGTGCCCTTCTCGGCGACTCCGATCACCGCGATCGGCGCAGCCACGCCGGGGAAGGCGCCGCCGGCGAGCGCTCCGCCCTCATCGAGCACGAACCAGGGGTGCACACCGCGCCGCTCCAGCTCCGCGGCGGCCAGCGTCGCGCAGTCTCCACCGACCTCCTCGTTGGCGCCGAACGACAGGTAGACGTCTCGCGCCGGCACGAATCCCTTCTGCAGGAGCCGCTCCACAGCCTCACACGTGGTGATGAGGCAGCCCTTGTCGTCGAGAGTCCCGCGCCCCCAGAGCATTCCGTCTGCCACCTCGGCGCCGAACGCCGGGTGCGCCCAGGCGGCATCCTTGTCGATCGGGACGACGTCCTGGTGGGCCATCAGCACGACCGGGTCGCCGGGACCGCGGCCCTTCCAGTGGAAGAGCAGACCGTGCCGACCCACCCGCGTGAGCCCCAGCCCGGCATGCAGACGGGGGAACTGCTCGCGCAGCAGCGCGTGCAGCTCGTCGAACGGCGCGATGTCGATTCGTTCTTCCTCCGGGTACGACACGGTCGGGCACCGGACAGCCGCTTGCAGCTTGCCGACGACCGACTCGCGCAGGGCCTCGAAGCCCGCTGGGTGCCCCGCCGGGGCGCCGGGCCGGCGCTGCGGTCGGTATGTCGCCGTCGCACCGGCGGCGCCGAGGAGCCCCGCACCCACTGCAGCAACGGTCGCGGCGGTCTTGGGGAATTTCACCATGGTCGGCAGCGTATGCCCGCCGACCGCGTCCCGGTCAGATGTTGAGCTCCCTGTCGTCGACCTGAGCGCATAGGTACGTGCTAGATCGTCCCCGGATAGTCTGTCCGGGGCCATGACGACGATCCTGAGGTGTGACGATGAGCGATAGCGGCACAGAGCGGGTAGGCACGCGCTTTGGTCCCTACCGGCTCCAGTCGTTGCTCGGGCGCGGTGGCATGGGCGTGATCTACACCGCGTATGACACCCGCAAGGACCGCACCGTCGCGCTCAAGCTGCTGCCCGCGGACCTCGCCTCGGATCCCGCCTACCAGGAGCGTTTCCGGCAGGAAGCCCGCACCGCCGCGCGACTTCAGGAGCCGCACATCATCCCGATCCACGACTTCGGTGAGATCGACGGAGTCCTCTACATCGACATGCGCCTGGTGAAGGGCCGGGATCTGCTGTCGGTTCTGCGATCCGGTGGCGCACTCAACCCGGAGTATGCCGTGCGCATCGCCGCGCAGGTCGCTGCCGCCCTCGATGCCGCACACGCCGATGGCCTGGTGCACCGCGACATCAAGCCGGCGAACATCCTGGTGATGCCGAGCGGGTTCGCCTACCTCGCCGACTTCGGAATTGCGAGCCGCAGCGCGGACAGCCGCATGACCGAGGATGGCGGAGCGATGGGATCTCTGTCCTACATGGCACCCGAACGATTTGGCAGCGATCCGGCCACCGCGCGGTCCGATGTCTACTCGTTGGCCTGCGTCCTCTTCGAGTGCCTCACCGGCAGCAAGCCCTTCGCCGGCGGCGACGTCGCCGCCCAGATCCAAGCGCACCTCTACTCACCACCCCCGTCGGTGCAGCCCTTCGGCGCACCCGCCGCGTTCGATCAGGTGCTGCAACGCGGACTGGGGAAGTCGCCGGACCACCGCTTCACCACCGCGGGTGCGCTCGCTCGGGCCGCCGAAGAGGCGTTGCACGGGTCGGCGTCGACCGGCACCCCTCGACCACCATCGCCGGTGCCCGTGCCGGTTGCGCCGCGCTCCAACCGAATGTGGTGGCTGGCCGCCGCGGCTGTGATCGTCGCTGCGGCCGCTGTCGCGCTGTGGCTGATCCTCGGCAATGGTGGTTCGCAGGCGTCGGCGGCAGGACAGACGACCGGCGTCACGGCCGCCGACAGCGGCGAGCCGGCCGCGACCACATCACCGACAGTCGGCGGCTCGGCGACATCGGTTCGCACATCCGCGTCATCCGCCGGGTCGTCCGGCGCGGCACCGGCGTCCACTGCCGCGACCATTGGCCCGGGGGACGGGTACGACTGGCAGGGGTGGGCGGACCCCCGCGCACGCTGCAATGCCGATGACCCCGCGATGACAGTCGCCGCGTCCGCGACGTTCCAGACCGTCGTCTGTCAGACGGCGAACGGTCGCTACTACTACCGCGGCTATGTCGTCACGAACCCCCACGATGCGGGAATCGAGATCGATGATCCCGCTCCGACCGGCGACGGATGGGTGATCGAGCACAACGGCACGACCTACGACCTGACACGGCGCACCATCACAATCACCAACGACGCCGGGCACGTCACGCGGGAGTCGACGACTACCTGGCGCAGTGTGCTGCCCTAAGTTTGACCCATGATCATCCACGCCGCGTTCGATGAGCCCGTCGGGCAGGGGTGGACACAGATCGGTGAGCTCGCGATCGCCTTCGGCCTGTCCGCGGTCATCGGCCTCGAGCGGGAGCTCAAGCAGCGGGCCGCCGGGGTGCGGACCTACACCGTCGTCGGGTTCGCCTCTGCGCTCTTCATGCTCGTGAGCAAGTACGGCTTCACCGACGTGCTCGGCCCCCGTGTGGTCCTCGATCCGTCCCGTGTTGCTGCCCAGATCGTGACCGGCCTCGGGTTCATCGGTGGCGGCATCATCTTCGTCCGACGGGGATCGGTGCGAGGGCTCACCACGGCGGCAAGCATCTGGCTGACGGCCGCTGTGGGTGCAGCCGCAGGGGCGGGTCTGGAGATCCTCGCCGTGGCAAGCACCATCGGATACTTCCTGGCCATCCTGCTTCTGCCACCGGCCGCCAACCTCATTGCGCGTCGGGTGATCAGCCCGTGGCCGGCCCTGCGGGTGCACTACCTCGACGGCCGCGGTCTCCTGCGGGAGGTGCTGTCCGTGGTCACCCAGTCCGGCTTCGTCGTCGCCGGAATGAGCACCACGCACCACCGCCCGGGCCGCAAGACCTCGCCGAGCCGTCGAGTAGTCGCGCCCGAGGGGCCCTCGGTCGAGGTGAAGGTGCAGCTGGGCGGACGCGGTGACCTCGAGCTGCTCATGACGTCCTTGAGCGAGATGGACGGGATCCTGCACGTGTCGACGGTGAGCCCAGAGGATGTCGACGAGTAGGACGGCGGCGACGCATACGGCTGTGCCACGATGCACGCATGCGCATCGGTCTGCAGGTCTCGTTCTTCAGCTGGTCCGACGACACATCCCGGATCGGGCCAACCTTCGGGCGGATCGCCAAGAACGCCGAGACGGCAGGGATGTCCAGCCTCTGGGTGATGGACCACTTCTTCCAGATCAAGATGATCGGACCACCGGAGCTGGACATGCTGGAGGCCTACACCGCGCTGGCGTTCGCGGCGGGCCAAACCTCCAGGATCACGCTGGGCACTCTGGTGACCGGGGTGACCTATCGGCACCCGGGGCTCCTGGTGAAGACGGTCACGACGCTCGACGTGCTGTCGGGAGGACGTGCGTGGCTCGGCATCGGTGCCGCTTGGAACGAGGAGGAGCACAACGGTCTCGGGGTGAGGTATCCCGAGGTGACAGAGCGGTTCGAGCGACTCGAGGAGACACTGCAGATCGCCCAGCAGATGTGGTCCGGCGACGACACGGCATACGAAGGGAAGCACTACCACCTGCAGCGACCGCTCAACGCGCCACAGGCGATCCAGCGCCCGCACCCGCCGATCCTGATCGGCGGCGGGGGAGAGCGCAAGACCCTGAGACTGGTTGCGAAGTATGCCGATGCGTGCAACATCTTCGACATGGGACCACAGGCCGTCAAGGCGAAGTATGACGTGCTCGCGCGGCACTGCGACGAGGTCGGGCGCGACTATGCCGAGATCGACCGGACGGTGCTCACTCGGGTCGCCCTGTCAGCCAGTCCGGGATCGAAGACACCCTCTGGTGAGACAACGGAGTCCGTGGACCAGGTAGTCGACCGGCTCGGCCGGCTTGCCGAGATCGGCACGACAGCAACGATTTTCGGGATGGGCAACGACACCGATGATGAGGCGTACCCGCTGGTGGCAGAGGTCGTCCGGCAGGTAGAACCTCTCTGACCACGTCAGGTCAGATCGTCGTGGTCGCCCCGGACCCAGGCCGTGTGCCTGTCGGCTGACGCCCGCACGACCTGCCGCCCGTCGTGGTCGATGACGTTGTTGAAGTTGCCATAGATGCGATCGAAGCTCAGCGCCTCCAGCCGGCCGGCGATCCGCTGGACCACCGCGCCCGACAACGGGATCTTGTTCGGATAGCTGCGCAGGAAGCCGACCGACCGGTGATCCGGGTTGGGAAAGATCGTGTCGCCCGTGAGCAGGACACCGTCCCCGTCCGCACCGTCCTTCCAGAGCACACACGCGCTGCCCGCGAAGTGCCCGCCGACCTGGTGCAGGATGAGCCCGCCGGCTATCTCCCGGGTGCCCGACCAGGTCTGGATGGCCTCGTCGTCCCGGCCAAGCCATCCGTGGTCGGCCTCCGCGACGAGCACCGGAGCGTTTCCGAGTCGACGGGACCACTCGACCTGGACGCCGAACATGTGCGGGTGGCTGGCCGCGATCGCGAGCACGGGACCGAGATCGCGCACCCGTTGCGCCGTCGCGTCGTCGACGTAGCCCGTCGGGTCCCAGACCAGGGACCCCTGTGAAGTGGTCACGACGATGCACTGCTGCCCGATGCCCACGCTCGGCCTGCTGCGAATGCCCAGCATGCCGGGTTCGAGATCGTGGACGGTGAGTTCCTCGCCGTTCGAGGCGAGCTCGTCGAGGGAGGTCCAATGCTGGCCGTCGAGCGGGACGTACTGCCGTTCGTCGGCGCAGATGGGGCAGACCTCGGGCACGGGTTCGGCATACTCCACGGCGCAGGTGGCACAGATCAGCATCGTCTCGCTCTCCTCACAGGGGGACCTTGGTCAGGTCAGCCAATCAGGAAACCAATCCGGTTACCAGCGGGAGGTGTTGACCCTTGCCTTGACGATCATCCCGCCCGGTGCGCTGCCCGGGTCCATCCCGATGAGCACGCCTGTGGTTGCGTAGATGTCACGCGATGTGGCCTCGACTGCGGCAGGCATCGTGGTGTTGACCCAGGTGACCGCCTTGTGAGATCCGCGCTTGATCAACGAGATCCGGTCGCCGAACAGCTCGGTCACGTAGATGTCTCCATGCCGAGTGACTGCGAGGTTGGTTGCGCCGAGGAACCCGGTGGCGACCCGATGCGTCTTGCCGGTGTGGGGGTTGACCTTGTAGACGGCACCACGCGCACCGAGGCTCGCGTCCTCGGGGCCACCGGGCAGGGTGCTGACGTACAGCCACCCGTCCGGCCCGACCTCGACGTCCGTGGGAACCGGTTCAAAGCGATAGGTCTTGCCGACTGTGCACGCTGGCAGGCCGCTTGCCGCCGCCGCCGCGGCCGTGACGACGGCCGGCTGCGCCGGCAGGACCGCGACCGTGCGCACGTGACCGCGCCGGTCGATGCTCAGGACAGTGTTGCCGGCGGCATCTGCCACATAGGTGGTGCCGCGAGACTCGGTCGTGGCATAGGGGTGCGAGTCGACGAGGCCGGTGTAGGACGCGGGTACCTCCTCAGGGAACTGTGCGGCGCAGGACTTGGAGAGGTTCGAGATGCCGTAGTGGACCCGCCGATCCGGGTTGTACTTGGCCTCGTAGGCTCCCACGTCGGCGAGTGTCCGGATGTGACCGCGCTGATCACGCTGGAGGACAAGGGTCTTGGGTCCGGTGAGCGTGAAGGTGACGGTTCGGCCATGCACAGACACGCCGCCTACCTCTGACCCGTCGGTTGAGGTGTAGAGCGGGGTGACCTTGCCATGCGGGCTGACTCGGTCGAGCTGCCCGGCAAAGTTCTGGGTGGTGTAGAGGGTGCCCCCAGATCCGACCGCGAGGGACAACGGGCTGATGAGCCCGCTCGCGACGGTGGTCAGCTGCGGTGCGTGCGGCTGTGGCCGCGGATGCGCCAGCGCCGGAGTGGTCATTGCCAGGGAGGCGGCCATTGCGGTGCCGGTGAAGGTGGCGGTGAGCTTCTTCTTCATGGTTATGCTCCTGCGTGCGGCAGACACCGACTGCGGTGTCTGGCCCAAGTGCGTATAAGGCCCCGAGAATCGGGCGCGGACAACCGCTCCCGCGACAGGTGGACCGGCCACCTCGATGCTGCGGCCCACGGGTGACGGTGCGCGGGCTACACGTTCAGTGTGCACTGGATGCGAGGGTTGGGGTCCATTCTTCCAACGCGCGGTGGTGTCAACGAAAATGCCCGCGATGCCACGGGAGTGGGGTCAGTCGGAGTCGACGGTGTTGCCGGTCAGGATCAGCGCAACCCGGGCACCGGCGAAACGGTCGCCGCTTGCTCGAAGGTAGGCGGCTCCGGCGGCCGCGGCAGGCTCGACCACCAGGCCTTCATCGTCCGCGATGGTGTCGGTGGCCTGACGAATGCACTCATCGCTGACCGCGACCATCTCGTCGATCACCTGCTGCGCGATGGGGAACGTGTATTGATTGTCCGGTCCGAGATCACCCATCAGCGACGCTGCGATCGTCGGCAGCTCTGGGACCCCAACGGGGTGGCCGGCCGCAAGCGACTCCTTCATGGCCGGAGCGGCGTCGGCGCAGACTCCGATAATCCGCGTGGAAGGGCTCATTGCCTTGACGGCGAGTGCGATCCCGTCGATCAGCCCTCCTCCCGAGACCTGCACGATCACCGCGTCCAGGGACTGCAGATCGTCGCACAGCTCTAGCCCGATGGTGCCCTGGCCGCTGATGACGTCCGGGTGGTCGAAGGGCGGGATGAACCCGTACCCGTGCGCCTCGGCATACTCGACGGCGGCGATGATCGCCGCCGTCTGATCACTGGAGCTGCGATCCACCGTGGCACCCAGCTCCTCCAGGGCCTGCACCCTGGAGCCGGCGACGCTGTCGGCCAGGAAGGCTCGCACGGGCAGCCCGAATCGATCACCCAGGTAGGTCACGGCACGAGCGTGATTGCCGGTCGAAGCCGTGGTGACCCCCTCGACCCGACCGGCCTCGAACATCGCCCGCATGGCGTTGCAGGCACCTCGCACCTTGAAGCTGCCGGTTGGCTGCTCGATCTCCAGCTTGAGATGGACGTCGGCGCCGGATCGGCTGCTCAACGCGGCACTGCGGATCGCCCGGGTGCGTTGCACGTAGTCCTTGATACGCACCTGCGCGGCACGGATCGAGTCCAGGTCGGGCATGGGGAGGCTGTGCGGCATCGGGGACCACCTTGTGCGGAGCTGTTGGCCACTTCGCAGGATAGTCGTGTCGCACCCGGGGTGTGGTTGTCCGAGAGAACCCTGACGGTTTGGTATGTGGGAGGAATCGGACGGGTAAAACCGTGCCCAACCTTGGTCTGGGCGCGGTCAGGAAACCGTTCCGACCCTCAGTACGGTCGTACGTTTCCGCCGCCGGGTGTCAGATCGACCACCGGCACTGCCACCAAGGAGCACGCATGTCGGCACGCCACTTCGCCGGCCCGCCGGCAGCACCGCACTGACTCGCGGAACCGGCTACAACATCAATGGCGGCAACTGGTCCGGCATGGCCGCACAGGGTTCGGGCTTCACCAGCACCTCCACGTCGTGGGTGGAGCCGTCAGTCACCTGCAACTCCTCGAACGACCTCATGGCTACATGGGTCGGCATCGACGGCTACGGCAGCTCGTCCGTCGAGCAGACCGGGGTGGCCACGGACTGCTCGTCCGGCAGCCCCGTTGACCAGGCGTGGTACGAGATGTTCCCCGCAAACCCCGTCCATTACGGCAATTCGGTCCGAGCGGGGGACACGATCACGGCCCCCGTGACCCGCAGCGGCACCCGTTACACGCTGAAGCTCAGTGACCTGACCCAAGGTTGGAGCAAGACCACCAGGAAGTCATTGAACGCGGCGAACGCCAGCGCGGAGTTCATCATCGAGTCGCCGACCGGTGCCTACCCGCGCTTCGGGACCGTCAGCTTCACCGACGCCAAGATCAACGGCAGCCCTGTGGGCAGCTACGGCCCGATCGCCATGGACGCGTCCAACAGCTCGGGGTATGAAGACCACACCAGCGGACTGTCCGGTGGCACGAGCTTCAGCATCTACTACCTGCACGAATAACCCACGGCGGGTGGTGGGTTCGCCTCCCGCCGCCCGCCGTGGCAGGCTTGCCGTCGTGAACAGCGGCTCTGTGATTCGTCCTGACGATGCGGTGATCGCCCATCAGGTGGCCGGCGTCGAGGATGGTCCGTGGCTGCTGCTTCTGCAAGGCCAGGCCAACTCGCACCACTGGTGGGACGGCATACGCGAGGATCTGGGGCAGGTCTTTCGCACCGTGACGTTCGACTATCGCGGCACGGGGGAGACCACTGCCCCCGAGTCCATGGACGCCGGTTGGTCCACCGGGCTGTTCGCAGAGGATGCGGTCGCGCTGCTGGACGAGCTGGGTATTCGGCGTGCCCATGTCTATGGCACCTCGATGGGTGGACGTGTCGCGCAGGTGCTCGCTGCGCAGCACCCCGAGCGTGTCGGGGGCCTGGTCCTGGCGTGCACGACGCCCGGTGGTGTGCACGCGCTGGAGCGCAGCAATCGTGTGCGCCAGAACCTTGCCGACCCCGATGCACGCCGGCGGCGGGATGCGCTCCTCGACTTGATGTACACGCCGGCCTGGTTCACGGGCGACCTGACGTCCAACCTGCTCGGCGACCCGGGTATGACGGCACTTGCCGCCCGGCTGCACCTCCGCGTGAGCGCTCGGCACGACGCGTACGACCTCTTGCCGTCGATCAGCTCACCAACCTTGATCCTGCACGGAGATGCCGACCAGATGGCGCCGGTGGAGAACGCGCAGGTCATCGCCGACCGGGTGCCGCATGCGACCGTGAGGATCAGGGCCGGTGGCCGGCATGGATTCTTCGACGAGTTCAAGGATGAGGTCAACTCATCCGTGATCCAGTTCTTGAACCCTTGACGTAGGGGGCTCGCGAAGTGACTCCCGCGAATACCGGGCCGCCAGCCACGAGCACATCATCAGCTGGACCTGGTGGAAGATCATCAACGGCAGGACGATCAGACCGACCGGCTGACCGGCGAATAGGACTGCTGCCATGGGAAGGCCGCTGGCAAGGCTCTTCTTGGTCCCGCAGAACTGTACGGCGATCAGGTCGCCGCGGTCGAACGAGAAGCGGTGAGAAACCCAGCTGGTCAGCCAGAGCATGAAGGCGACGATGGCGATGGCCAGGCCGATCAACAGCAGGATCTGCCACGCGGTTACGGAGTGCCAGATGCCCTGACGCATTCCGGTGCTGAACGCGGAATACACCACCAGCAGGATGGACCCCCGATCAACGATCTTGAGCCGTTTCGCGTGCTCGGTCACGAACCGGCCGACCAGTGGGCGTGCCAGCTGGCCGAGGATGAAAGGCAGCAGTAGCTGCACGAAGATGTCGCCGATCTGACTGGTGCTGATCTGGATCGATCCGCTCGAGCCCATGAGGCCGGCCGAGGCCATCAGCAGGACGAGGCCGGGCGTCAGGACCACCCCCAGCAGGTTGGACGCCGACGCGCTCACGATCGACCCGGCGACGTTGCCCCTGGCGATCGAGGTGAAGGCGATCGAGGACTGCACGGTCGACGGCACCAGCGTCAGGTAGAGCACCCCCGTGTAGAGGGTGGGAGTGAGCAGGTGCGGCTCGAGCACGCGCAGCGCAATGCCGACCACGGGAAAGATCACGAAGGTGAACGACAGGATCGTCACGTGCAACCGCCAGTGCTTGAGCCCGTCCAGCGCCTCACGGGGGTGCATCCGCGCGCCGTAGAGGAAGAAGAGCAGACCGATCGCGAGATGCACGATCCATTCGAGGGTGGGCGCGAAGCCGGCACTCGCCGGGAGCACCGTCGCGCACGCGACGGTGGCCAGGATGGCGATGATGAAGCCATCGATCCGCAACTTGTTCGGCACGACACGACTGTGACAGAGGCTCGTCTTGGGGTCACGTACGGGCCAGTGCCGTCCTACATACCGGGATCGTTTGGACTGCGGACCCTGTGGATAACTTCGAGGACGGTGGTCAATCTCGGTCATGCTCGAGGCATGACAACTTTTACACCAGGAAGACTGATTACCAACGACACCGAGCTCCGGGAGCACTGGGTGGGTCTGATGGGAGAGGAGGACTTCGAGAAGCGTTCCCTCTGGTTGATCTTCGTCGAGCACGATCAGCGAGTAGCACCGGTGGTGGTGCCGATCGACGACATACCGATGGACCCCGATGATGACACCCTTGCCGAGGTGTCGACCTTCATTGTGCGGGCGCGCGACGAGCTGGGAGTCGCTTCCATCCCGATGCTGCTTTCGCGCCCTGGAACGGCAAGGATGACGGACACCGATCGTCGCTGGGCGCGCGCGTTGGCTTCGGCCTTCGAAGACCAGCAGCCGCAGTGGCCGATCCACCTGGCAACCCGGCAACGGGTGCAGGTCTTCGCACCCGACGACCTGCTGTGAACCTTTGCGAGGCAGTCACGCGTCACTCAACGTTTGACGTCACGGAACCACGTCTGACGGTGGCACGGGTCCGGATCGCGCCCAACGCCCAGACGCGGTGCACCATGGACCGGTGCGTACTGGTCGGGCCGGGTCGTCATGACGCCCTCACCGTGGGTGAGGTCGGCTAGCCGCCGGACAACGCCCCGAGGGACTCCGCCGGCAGGTGTCCCTCGTCTCGCGTGTACTTCCCATGAGCGGTTGTGAGCAGTGGTACACCCTGATGTTTGCCGAGCGCGGACAGGACTCGCGGCCCCCACTCGCTCGGCACGTCCAGCTCGAACCGGTGCACGGGTGCGCAGACCTCGGTGCCGGCCTCGTGGACCGCCGCCATGAGGACGACAGAGGTGAGGCACCGAAAGTCCCCGGCGACAGTCGAAGACGCCTTGTTGAATTTCTGGTGAGCATGACCTTGCCGTGCCCAGTAGCCGCACTCGGTGACCGTGATCACCGCGTCCGGCACCGCCCACCCGTGAGGACCGTGCTGCAGGGTATGCCGGGCGGCCTCCTGCGTGGCGGTGAAGAACGCGGGAGCATGGAGCCGAGCTCGACATCGAGCCGGACTCGATGCCCGTTCCCACGGGTGCCGGTTCGACGCGAAGTCCGACGGTCACCAGGTAGGGGTTGTCTCTTTGCTGGATGCGCTCGACCGAAGCGCCGACGCCGGTGATCCGCTCGACGCAAACAGAGCGAGCCTCACTGAAGGTGGCCGCAATTGCGTACCGATCCAGCAGCAGCGCGGCCATGACCTCTTTCTGCACCTCGCCGTAGAGGCTGACTGCGATGTCACCGGTGCCCGCCTCGATGCGGAGCCGGATGAGCGGATCCTCATCCGCCAGCTCGGACAACGCGGTGAAGAGTTCACCTCGACGCGTTCCGCAGTGCTGATCATCGATTCGGCAGTGGGCGGCGGGAACGCGAAAGGCGGAGCATCCTCGTGAGGCCCCGAAACGGTCGCCGATGCGAGCTGAGGCCAGGCCGTCGACTCGCGCGATCTCACCCGCGGCAACCCATCGCGTCGAAACGAGCGTCCCGTCCTTACAGACGCGTAGGTCGGTCACCCTCTCCGGTGGGCGCTCGCCCAGGTCGAGCCGGTCACGTACGTGCAGTCGACCACGTTGCATCCGGATGAACACGTGGCGTCCCTGTCCGTCCCGATCGACCTTGAAGACACTGCCAGACGCTGGGCCATCCGCTGATGCGACCGGTGCTCGGATGCCGGTCATGGTCCGCAGTAGATCGGCCACTCCGGCTCCGGTCACGGCGGTCACGGCTGATCCGGCGAGGATTGGGGTGATGAGGCGAGCTGCAACGTGGTGCTGGAACGCCCGCTCGAGCTGCGAGCGCGGCGCCGGCGACCCGGCTGCCCAACGTTCGAGAAGGTCGTCGTCATGGGCGGCCAGTCGCTCGATGACCGACGCGTCGTCAAGGGGCACTGCTCGAACGGCCGCGTTGCGGCTCCCTTGCGCGGTGACGGTGGACAGGACGACCACCGACTCTCTCGGGCGGAGCCGTGAAGGTGGTGAGGGCGCGCTCGAGGTCCATGCTGCCGGTGCGAGTGGTCCCCGTATCGACACTTCCGAGGTGCTCAAGCGTGCCGGTGGCGAAAAGGAGTCGTTCGGTCAGGCTGGTCTTGCCGGCATCAACATGTGCCAGCACTCCCACGTTGAGTGTGCGCAATCGTCTTCCGATCCAGGAGTCGCTGAGGTGCAGTGAGGGCGGAAGTTGTTGCTCGCATGTCAACCTCACAGATCGGAAACGACGCAGGAAGTCTCGGGCGTAGAGATGGTTCGCGGAGAATGCGACTCATTTACAAGGCTTTAGCCGTGGATGTCGGTCTGCGGACCTGCCCGAGAGGTGCGTGATCAGCTTCGAATGCGTGAAGTTGATCCGTCGACGATGAGTGCCTGTCCATCCCGCAGAGCCCAGAACGGGCGCCGCTCGGTTTCGTAACGTGCCGCGACGGTAGCCAGGATCTCGGTCTCCGGATGGGCAGGGGAACAGAGGTGGGGCACCACCGGCCGATCGAGAACTGCCAGGCCGTCGAAGCGGACGTCGCCGTACACGGCGCGGCAGTCGCTGGGGGAATCGCACAGTTCCAACCCGGCCAGGCTGGGCGCCAAAACGCACGGACCGGCACTGAATCCGGCGTACACGAAGTCATCAGTGGCGAGCCCTTCGACAATGACGTCATCGAGACCCGAGCGCGCCATCGCCATGCGCAGGGTGAACACGTTGCCGCCCCTGACCCAGACGAAGTCGGGCTGCCCGAATACGTCCCGGATCTCAGAGGGGGTGAGATCGCGCAGGTCGAGATTCTCGGCGATGAGGCCGATCGATGCAAGATTGTCGATCTGTGTTTGCGTGTCCGCGATGCGGCGGGCATTGTCGAGACCGTCCAGCGCGTTCATCACGACCCAGCCGCGTCTCTCTCCGCGCACGAGTGCGGAGAACAACTCCGGATGGTTCCCCAACTGGTAGGAGGACAGGTAAAGCCGCACGCACCCAATCATGCCCCAGATTGCCCGAGGACGACCCGGCCGTTTGGCTGGCTCGATCGGACGGAGGTCTTCTTGCCGCGTGGTTAACGCCACTGGTTTGCGAGAAACGGATGGCTGATGGCATGACGGCCGCCACTGCCTCCCGCGGTTCTGGTCGGCGGAACCGTGGACCGCAGCTGAGACCCCGTCGCGGCGGCCGCGACTGGCGCGCGTGTCGTCGAGATCGCAGTTCTTCGCCTTAAAACAGGGTGGAAGGGCAGAGAATTGCGATCTCGTTGACGGGTAGAGTCCAAAATTGCGATCTCGACGGCCGGAGTCAGGCGAGGTCTCGAGGTGCAAGGTCTGGTCGACTGTTTAGTGCCTTGCCCGACCGGAGCCCAGCAGACAGAGTGCGGAATGATCTGGACATGCGCCTCGTCGACCTCAGCCACGTGATCGAAGATGGGATGATCACCTACCCCGGCCTACCTGGGCCGATGATCGAAGATCATCTCAGCTTCGAGCAGTCAACGACCGTGTATGCGGAAGGGACCGAGTTCGCGATCGGCCGCATCGACATGGTCGGCAACACCGGTACGTACCTGGACACGCCCGCTCACCGCTACCGCGACGGGCACGATCTGTCCGCGTTGCCCTTAGAACGCTGCGCGAACCTTCCAGCGGTGGTGCTGGACGTCGGGACCGGTCCGATCGGACCGGACGACCTCGACACAACGGCCGTGCGCGGCGCTGCGGTCCTGCTGCGCACGGGCTGGGATGGTCATTGGGGCACTGCCCGGTACGGCGACAGTGTCCACCCGCATTTGACCGGGCCCGGTGCCGCCGCCCTGGTCGACGGCGGGGCTGTTCTTGTCGGGATCGATTCGGTCAACATCGACGACACGACAGGTGGAGAACGGCCCGCACACACCACTCTGCTTGCCGCGCAAATCCCGGTCGTCGAACACCTCTGCGAGCTGCATCGCCTGCCGAGAACAGGTGCATCGTTCACCGCCGTACCGCCGGCCATCCGTGGCCTGGCGACCTTCTCAGTGCGCGCGTTCGCTGCTGTCCCGTGACCATGGGATCGTCCTCCTCTCAGCGCCTCGCCGATCTTGCGCGGCTGCGGCGAGTCCGAGACCGGATCGACCGGGAATACGCGCAGCCGCTGGATGTCGAGGAGCTCGCCAGGGGAGTGCACCTGTCGGCAGGGCACCTGAGTCGACAGTTCCGGGCCGCCTATGGTGAGTCGCCCTACGCCTACCTGATGACCCGGCGTATCGAGCGGGCGATGGCGCTGCTCCGCCGCGGCGAGCTGAGCGTGACCGAGGTGTGCTTCGCCGTCGGGTCCTCATCCTTGGGCACCTTCAGCACCCGCTTCACCGAGCTGGTCGGTATGCCGCCCAGCTCCTATCGGCGCGAGGCGGCACAGGCGCCGGACGGCGTGCCGCCATGCGTGGAGAAGCAGGTCACCAGACCGATCAGGAATCAAGAAGCGCCGGTCCTGCGGCACGACTAGCGTGACGGTCATGGACATCACCATTCACACGACCGCCCTTCCCCATGACGACCCCGACGCATCGTTGATCTTCTACCGGGACATCCTCGGATTCGAGGTCCGAAGCGACGTCGGCAGGGACAAGATGCGCTGGATCACCGTCGGGCCCGTAGGCCAGCCCGACATGTCCATCCTGCTGGCACCGCCCGCCATGGATCCCGGCATCACGGACGACGAGCGTCGAATGATCATGGAGATGATGGCCAAGGGCACGTTTGGCTGGATCCTCCTGGCAACTAAGGATCTTGACGGAACGTTCGAGAAGGTGCAGGCCAGCGACGCGGAGGTCGTGCAGGAGCCGACCGACCAGCCATACGGCATGCGCGACTGTGCCTTCCGTGATCCGGCCGGCAACCTGATCCGCATTCGGCAGGTGGACTGAAATTACGACGACACGACGACAGGAAGTGATATGAGATGAAGACGATGACGTGTGAACAGCTCGGTGGCCCCTGCGATCTGAGGCTGCAGGGAAAGAGTGCCAACGATGTCATCAAGGCGCAGGACCAACATCTGAAGGATATGGTCGCAAGCGGCGACGAGACACATCGGAATGCGCTGAAGTCGATGCAGGGCCGGTGGAAGAATCCCCTGGCCGGGATGGGGTGGTACCGCTCGGTCAAGCGCGACTTCGCGTCGCTGCCCGACGACTGAAAGACTGCCCGACGACTGAAAGACTGCGACAACCGAGTCCGCCGACTACCTGGAGCGCACATGACGAAGGCCGCCGCGAAGAGTGGACAAGCCCCCGATCCGCATGCGGCCGATGGTCACGACCTGATCCGTGTGCGTGGCGCGCGTGAGAACAATCTCAAGGACATTCGGCTCGAGCTCCCGAAGCGTCGGCTCACCGTGTTCACGGGGGTCTCCGGGTCGGGCAAGAGCTCGCTGGTGTTCGGCACGATCGCTGCCGAGTCCCAGCGGCTGATCAACGAGACCTACAGCGCCTTCCTGCAGGGGTTCATGCCGACGCTGTCCCGGCCGGAGGTGGACCTGCTCGACGGGCTCACGACTGCGATCGTCGTCGATCAGCAACGGATGGGCTCGGACCCTCGCTCCACGGTCGGCACCGCCACCGACACCGGGGCGATGCTGCGGATCCTGTTCAGCCGGCTGGCGCAGCCGCACATCGGCTCGCCTCAGGCCTTCTCGTTCAATGTCGCGTCCATCAGCGGTGCGGGCGCCGTCACGACAACGCGCGCAGGGCAGCAGGTGAAGGAGCGGCGCAGCTTCAGCGTCACCGGCGGGATGTGTCCACGGTGCGAGGGCCGCGGGTCAGTGTCCGACTTCGACCTGACCGCGCTCTATGACGACAACCTGTCGCTCAATGACGGTGCGCTGACCGTTCCGGGCTACAGCATGGACGGCTGGTACGGGCGAATCTTCAAGGGCTGTGGCTACTTCGACCCGGACAAGCCGATCCGCACGTTCACCAAGCGTGAGCTGAGCGACCTGCTCTACAAGAAGCCGACCAAGATCAAGGTCGACGGCATCAACCTGACCTATGAAGGGTTGATCCCCAAGATCCAGAAGTCGATGCTCTCGAAGGACCGGGAGGCGATGCAGCCGCACATCAGAGCGTTCGTCGACCGGGCGATCACCTTCGGCAGCTGCCCGGAGTGTCAGGGGACCCGGCTCACGGCGGAGGCGCGCTCTGCAAAGATCAACGGCGTGAGCATCGCCGACGCGTGTGCGATGCAGATCAGTGATCTGGCGGACTGGGTGCGTGACCTTGACGAGCCGGCCTTTCTGCCGTTGTTGAAGTCGCTGGGGGAGACGCTCGACTCATTCGTGAAGATCGGGCTGGGTTATCTATCGCTCAATCGGGGCTCGGGCACGCTGTCGGGCGGCGAGGCACAACGGGTGAAGATGATCGGTCATCTCGGCTCCTCCCTCACCGACGTCACCTATATCTTCGATGAGCCCACGATCGGCCTGCATCCACACGATATTCAACGGATGAACGAGCTATTGATCCGGCTGCGCGACAAGGGCAACACGGTGCTTGTGGTCGAGCACAAGCCGGAGGTGATGGCGATTGCCGATCATGTCGTCGACCTCGGCCCTGGCGCCGGGGTGCATGGCGGCAGCATCTGTTTTGAAGGCAGCATCGACGGGCTGCGCGCCAGCGACACCGTCACGGGTCGACACCTCGACGACCGTGCGCAGCTCAAGGATGCGGTGCGCGACCCGACCGGCACGATCGAGATCCGCAACGCGAATGCGCACAATCTGCAGGATGTCGACGTCGACATCCCACTCGGGCTGCTGGTCGTGGTGACTGGGGTTGCGGGCTCCGGCAAGAGCTCACTGATCGAGCAATCCGTCGCCGGACGGGATGGTGTGGTCTTGGTCGATCAGACTCCGATTCGCGGCTCCCGACGCAGCAACCCCGCGACATACACCGGCCTACTGGATGCGATCCGAAAGGCGTTTGCCAACGAGAATGGTGTCAAGCCGGCTCTGTTCAGTGCAAATTCGGAAGGCGCATGCCCAGGATGCAATGGCGCCGGGGTGATCTACACCGATCTGGGCATGATGGCAGGTGTCGCCAGCACCTGCCAGGAGTGCGAGGGCAGGCGGTATCAGGCCGCTGTTCTCGAGTACACCTTCGGCGGACGAAACATCGCCGACGTGCTCACGATGTCGGTGGACGAGGCGGCGGCGTTCTTCGCCGAGGGGGAGGGCAACCTGCCTGCAGCGCACAGGGTTCTCGTGCGGCTGGTGGACGTCGGACTGGGATATCTCACCGTAGGTCAGCCGCTGACCACCCTGTCCGGCGGTGAGCGTCAGCGGCTCAAGCTCGCCGCGCATCTGGGCGACAAGGGTGGCATCTACGTGCTCGACGAACCAACGGCCGGACTGCACCTCGCGGATATCGATCAGTTGCTCGGCCTGTTGGATCGGTTGGTGGACACTGGCAAGTCAGTGATCGTGATCGAACACCACCAGGCGGTCATGGCACGTGCGGACTGGATCATCGACCTCGGTCCTGGCGCCGGGCATGAGGGCGGCCGAGTCGTTTTCGAAGGAACCCCAGCCGATCTGGTAGCCGACCGGTCGACCCTGACGGGGCAGCACCTGGCGGACTACGTCCACATGAGCACCAGGGTCGGCCGGTGACCGATCCATTCGGGCAGGGCGACTACCAGCTGCGTCTCGATTGGGGCCCCATCGGCGCACAAGCAGTCCGGGCCGAGGTGGCCGTGGTGGTGGATGTCCTGAGCTTCTCCACGACCGTGTGCATTGCGGTCGAGCGCGGGACACGGGTCTATCCCTTCCGCTGGCACGACGGCAGAGCGCAGGCGTTCGCTGACGAGCACGGCGCGGTGCTTGCTGTCGGCCGGCTCGAGTCGGTGGTTGCGGGTGGTGCGAGGACGCCATCGTTGTCGCCGTCGGGTCTGCTGTCCCTTGCCCCCATGCCTGATCGCCTGGTGCTTCCGTCGCCAAACGGCTCAACGATCGCCGTCGTGCTGCAGCACGACGGTGCCCGCGTGGTCATCGGCAGTCTGCGGAACGCCGATGCCGTGGCGCACTGGCTGGCGCCTCAGCTCGGCCGTGATCGCTCGGTCGCGCTCATTGCCGCGGGGGAGCGATGGGGAGGTGACGGCTCGCTACGTCCGGCGCTCGAGGACCAGCTGGGCGCCGGCGCGATCCTCTCCGCCCTGGTTTCCGGTGGCCACGGCGATCGCATGAGTCCCGAGGCCCTGGCCGCTGTTGGGCTCTTCGAATCGGGCCGGGGGAGACTGCGGGAGTGGCTGAGGGACTGTGCTGGGGGCCGCGAGCTCTGCGCCCGTGGGTTCAGGTCCGACGTGGATGTCGCGGCCGAGCTGAACGCATCACAAACGGTCCCGGTGCTCGTCGATGGCGCATTCGTCGTAGTATCGGATGGTCAACCTGTCAGGTGAGGAGCAGCGCATGCATCAGGGCATCGCGGAATGTGGGGCGGCCCGTTGGGCCGACTTCGCGGGCTACGCATGCCCTCCTGCCCGCTGCGCCACCTGAACGGTCATCGACGTCGACGAGACGCGCGTTCGGGTCTGCGAGCTGTACCTCAACCTGATTGGAACGCTGTGATACCACTGTCGGAAAACATGATTCGTGACTCCTTCATCAACGCCACCCGCGGTCAGACGAAGCGGGCAGAGCTTCCCGACCTGTCCGCTCCGGACTGGTCGAGTCTCGATTACTTCGGCTGGCCTGATGCGCGGCGGCCGCTGCTCGCCTACGTTGCCATGGAGATCGACGACGAGCTCGTGTGCGTGCTGCTTCGCAAGCCCGAGTCGACGTCCCGGCGCCGCATCCTCTGCGCCTGGTGCCAGGATGTCCACGAAGGCGACTCCGCGACCTTCTACGTCGCACCCCGGGCCGGTGCGTCGGGTCGGCAGGGGAACACCATCGGCACGGTGATCTGCTCGGACTTTCGATGCTCCGCCAATGCGCGCCGAGCCCCGAAGATCACCGAGATGAACAGTACGGACGATGCGGAGCGTCAGTTCTGGATCAACCTGCGAGTCGCCGAGCTGCGTGATCGCTCAACGCGATTCATCCGCCAGCTGATGCGGGACTAGCGGTCGACTGATGCGTATTCCGGCGATGGCGTGGGGGACTCGGTCAGCAGTCCCCGTCGGTCGGCGAGGACCTCGAAGACGGCTGTGCAAAAGGGTGGGATGGCGGATAAGGCGGCCAGCACGAGTGTCTTGGCGCTCCACCGGAATCGATCACGGACGAACAGCACGGTGGCCAGGTAGCTGAGGAAGAGGATCCCGTGGATCATCCCGAAGATCTTCACGCCAGTCGGGTTGTCGGCCGGCCCGTACTTGATGTACATGGCGATCAGCAGGCACGCCCAGGACACCGCCTCGGCAAACGCGATGGTGCGGAATACGTTGCGGGGATCGAGTTTCACTTTGACCAGTCCTGTTGGGTTCGCGTCGTCGCGGTCGTGGGCGATCGGTGCTCCTGTGTCTACGACAAAATGTCGTAGACACAGGAGCACCATAACCCGGACGCCGTCCGTGCGCCGAATCCTGGGCTGACGGGGGCCGGGCCAGGTAAATTCAGTGGAGGGCTGCATCCCTGGCGTGATTGGGTACAACCATGGACGAGAGGCGCGACGGTTCAGTGCGGGAGATCAGCGCAACGGGGCATCAGACACAGGTGTTGGCGACGGAACTTCTGCAACGCGCACGTCGAGCCGACCCGACAGCCGGCCTCTGGGAAGCCGCCGACGTGCAGTGGTGGTCGCGGAGGCCGCGACGGTCTGACGAGGTCGAGAAGATCTTCTGGGTCGACGACCAGGGGCCCGTTGCCGGCATCCTGCTGACGAGCTGGGGCGAGGGCCCCTGGCAATGCGACCCGGTGGTCGTTCCGGGAGCCCGCGGCCCCGAGCTCGAGCGGGTGTGGCGCCGGGCCGTCGGGCAAGCTGCGAAGCATTCGTCCGGCGGGTTCGAGATACCGGTGCGCGATGACGATCAAGTCTGCTCCGCGCTGGCACAGCAGGCCGGTTTTGCTACCGGCGAGCACGACAGCACCGCCTGGATGGAAGCGGCCGACAGGCCGCCCCGGACGGCGCCCCCTGAGGGCTTCGTGGTCGTCGATCGCAGCCAGCGGCCGGACGCTCCGCATCCCATGCGCGATCGCAACGGTGACGGGGTGGCGCAGCGCCTGGACGAATGTTCGCTCTATGACCCGGCGCTGGACCTGGCTGTCGAGGCCGTGGACGGACGGATCGTCGGCTACTCGCTGTACTGGTTCGACCCCACGACGAAGGTGGGGCTTGTCGAGCCGGTCCGGGTCGAGGACGAGTTTCAACGTAAAGGTCTCGCCGGAACGATGCTGCGCGAAGGAGTCGAGCGCCTCACGGCACGTGGTGCCGAACGGGTGAAGGTCTCGTTCGGCTCCGAGGCAGCGGGCGCTGTATACAAGAGTGTTGGGTTCAGGCCGATGTCCACGGCCACCTGGTACGTGGCGCCTTCGACTCAACCGCAGTGCGGGATGCCTCCGCATTGGAACGCCGGTTTCGAGCCCTCGTAGCCCAGTTCCCTGAATCGCCGATAATCTACATTATGTCAAGTAAACCTCTGCGTATTTCATCTGATGAATCATCCTCTGGTTCGAGACGATTCGTCTGGATTCGTGGTTGCGTAGGCCTGTGACCTGCAGATATGCCTGCGTCGACGTGTCGTTGGCGTGGACTTGAGTTGACGTCGTGGCCCGGATGCGCGTGGATGTCGCGACACGCTGACCAGCATGTTTGCCAAGATGATGCGTCGGATGAATCATTAGTTCATCGGGTGAGACGCTTCTGAGGAGGCTGCGGGTGGCGGTTGATGAGGCTGGTCGGGTCCGTCTGGTTGGTGCGGTCCCGTTGCTGCATCCGGAGCAGCAGATCGTCGAGGAGATGCTCGCTGGGTGGCGTAATCAGCAGCTGTGCCGGAATCTGCAGTTCGCCACGATCGACCAGCGCACGAGGTACGTGCACCGGTTCATCGACCACACCGGCGAGTTCCCGTGGAACTGGACACCGGTGCACGTCGAGGAGTATTTCGGCGACCTGCGCTCGGTCAAGCATCTGAGTCATGCCACGCTGCGTGGCCAGCAGGCGGCGCTGCGTGCCTTCACCTCGTATGTCGCCAACCCGGACTATGGCTGGGATCGGGTGTGCGAGCGACAGTTCGGGACGCACCCGGCGCAAGTGTTCTTCGAGTGGAACACCGCCGCTCATGTGCAGGACAACGAGGGCCGTCCCCGTCGCCGTCCGTACAGCAAGCAGGAGTTGCAGACCCTGTTCGACCATGCCGATGACGAGGTCGCCCGAGTCGCCTCCTCTGGCCGTAAGGGCTGGCAGCAGGCCTACCGGGACGCCACCATGCTCAAGGTCGCCTATTCCTACGGGCTGCGGTTCAACGAGCTGCGCCATCTACAGACCGTGGACTTCGCGACCAACCCGCATGCTCGACAGTTCGGCGCCTTCGGGGTGTGCAAGGTGCGGTACGGCAAGGCGAGGCGCGGCTCCCCGCACAAACCGCGCAGTGTGCTGACGGTCTTCTCCTGGACGCCCGGCGTCATCCAGGACTGGGTCGCCAACGGCCGCGGCGAGCCAGGCACCCTCGACCTGTTCCCCAGCGAGCGAGGCGGCCTGGTCGGCGAGCCGACGCTGATCCGCCGGTTGCGGCGCTACATCGTTGACCTGGGCTTCCCGGACGGGCTGGACCTGCACTCGCTGCGCCGCTCGTATGCCACGCACCTGATCGAGGACGGATGGGATCCGACTTTCGTGCAAGACCAGATGGGCCACGAATACGCGTCGACGACAGGCATATACGAGTTCGTCAGCTCCGACTTCCGCAACGCGACATTGAGGGCCGCGCTTCAGCGGACCACCCAGGCTGCACTGGAAGGAGAACCAGGCTGATGAGACGTGAAGTGGACTACACATGGAGGCTTGCGGAGCTGATGGCCGCCCGCGGACTGCACAACACCACCGAGCTGATCCCCTTGCTGGCCGAGCGCGGGATCACCTTGTCCCGGCCGCAGGTATACCGCCTGGTCAACCAGCAGCCCGAGCGAGTCAACCTGAAGGTCATCGCGGCGATCTGTGACATCTTCGACTGCGGACCCCACGACCTGATCACCGTCACCGCGGCTGACGTCCGGGCCCGCAGGACGGGGACGGAGCCGAATAACGTGATCGGCCTGGACAAGGCAGCCCGACCCCGTCGCGCCCGCGTCACCGATGATGCCCGGTGAGCGTCCCGATGGGCTGACCACTCACAACACGGTTCGTGGTCGCCCTCGGGCCGACGGCTCGATTACCTGCTCCCGCTGTGGGCATGGAACCCCTCGGGCGCGGACGACGTGGCCCGAAGGGCGCATCTGCGGGCCGTGCTACACCCTCGCCACCCATACCTACGGGATCTGCCCCGGCTGCGGTCAAGACCGCCTATTACCAGGGCTGCCCGACTTCCCCGACGGCCCGACCTGCGGGGACTGCGCCGGCATCCCGACCAACTTCCACTGCCCCAGGTGCCATCACGAAGGGGCGTTCTACCGACAAGGCACCTGTGCCCGCTGCTGCCTACGCGACGATCTGGTCTCCCTCCTGCTGAGCGATCACACCATCGACCCCGTACCAATGAAGATCCTGATCGATGCACTGTGCTCCGCACAGCGCCCGGAGAGCATCCTGACCTGGAAGCGCTCCCCCAAGGTCCAACGCCTGCTCTCGTCCCTGGCCACCGGTGCCACCCCGATCACTCACGCCGGGTTGGACGCATACGACGGTGGCCGGGAGGTCGACCACCTGCGAGCCATCCTCGTCCAGACCGGCCTCCTACCGACCCGGGACCCCTACCTCGCCCACTTCGAACAATGGATCACCACCAAGACGTCCGGACTCTCGGACGAAATCAAGCGCCCAATAACGAAATTCGCTACCTGGCATCACCTACGCAACATTCGACGAATGGACGCCTCTGCCTCCACACTGCGTGGGCCTGTCCATAATGCCAAGCAAGAGATCACCCAAGCCATCGACTTCCTCACCTGGTTGAAGGAGGTGCACGGACGCACCGCTGGGACCTGCACCCAGCAGGACCTGACCGCCTGGCTCGCCGGCGGCCCCACGACACGGTGGCTGATTCGAGCATTCATCGTGTTCGCCCACAAGACCCGTATCAACACGACACTGGAGATCCACGCCAGGCCCACCCGGCACAGCCCGTGCCTGACTCAGGAGCAACGCCTCGCCTGGCTGCGGGAGCTTCTTGCCGACGACCGTGAAATGCTCTCCTACCGGGTCGCCGGCGCGCTGCTGCTGCTCTACGCCCAGCCACTGGTCAAGATCGCCGCGCTGCCCACTTCAACCATCGAAGCCGACGAGGCACACATGACCATCCTTCTCGGTCAGCATCCCGTGCCCGTGCTGGAACCCTTCGACGGGCTCCTACGTCAGCACCTCGCCCACCGATCGAATCTGCGAACCACCACCACGACGAGCCCGTGGCTGTTTCCAGGCCGCCGTGCGGGAACTCACCTGCATCCAGCAAGCATCATGAGCAGACTCCGTGATCTCGGCATCAACCTGCGTGGCGCTCGAAACCGGGCCCTGACCGATCTGGTCGTCGAGGTGCCGCCACCCGTGGTTGCTGACGCGCTCGGCTACACCCACCAGGCGGCACAGAGACACGCAGACGCCGAGGCCGCACCCTGGAGCCGGTACATCAGCGCCAAGATTCCACACTGACACCCCCTACACCGAAGCCCAGCTACGTCGCAGAACCTCGTGATTTCAACCAGATACGACCATCACTGATACGCAGCGGTGCCGGTAGTAAGCCAATCACTATCGCACCAGATGGATGATCGACTCGATCCCCCGGTTCTGGGCTGCGACGGACCGCTCGGTGCGAGCCTCCTCTTCGACGCGAAATTCGGCGATCCGACTGTGATCGGCCTCGGTGAGAGCGAGCCGGAGAGAATCAACGCAAAGATCTTGGCAGTAAGCAGGCGTTCCTGGCTGTTGTCGCCACGATTCGCCTGGTCCGCCACTGTCGACAGGGTCGAAACCGAGATGGTCAACGAGGCGAAGGATCGCCGTTCTGACGTCCAGCGGATCGCGTGCGACCGGGAGAGCAATTCACCCGGGTCGTCCCCGCCGGCACGCCGTTCTCAAGAAGGCTCTTGGCGAAGATGTTGTTGAACGCCTTGATCGCCGGGCGGCCGAGCTGCCATTCGCTCCCGCGACTCCAGCCTCATCACGTAGGTCGCACCCTGTGTGCCGCAGTTGCACGGATGGCGGTGAACTCGTCGCGCAGTTCGGCGGCGGCCGCGATGCGGTCCTTACCTGGGCTTCATCCGGCCACAACTTCGTGACCTGGCCGGGGCTGTTGACTACCTCGAAGAGGATCTCAGGTGCTGCTTCGATGTAAGTCTCGCGTTCGGTGGTTCCGGTTTACATCTCATCCGTGTGCAAGGATTGGTTGCGTTCCAGGCTGTGGGAAAGACTTCTTCATGTGCAACCATTAGTTGCGTCTGTACGGGTTTCGGAAGAGCTGGATTTCGCGCAGCCCGGCCGGCAGGTAGATGGCGATCCGTGCTGACACGATCGCTTCCGGCGCCCACCGCCGGCCGCCGCGGGACAGCTTCGCCTGCGCGCGGCACACCGTCGCGCCCGCATCGACGGCACCAGCGGTCCGGCTCGACGCGCCGAACAGCGTTACACCCTCAAAATCTGATGAGCCCGTCTAGGCTGAGCACAGCTGACGGTTGGTCGACGGAGGGGTTCGATGATGTCTCACCGGGGGTTTGCGTTCGTGGCCGCGACGACCGTCTTGGCCGCCGTCACGGCTGGCTGTTCGGCGGGGAATGATGCAACGCCGGCCGGGGCATCCTCGGGCGAGTCTGTTCAGTTCAGCTGTTGCACGGCAGCAGACATCTCGGCCGTGCGGCATCCGGGTGAGACGTTCAAGATGCACTGGATTCGTACGTCCTACCCCGTAAGTGCGGGCCACTCGCCTGCGTCGGTCGTACTGGGCGTCTCGTTGTCGGTCGGCTACCGGGATGTCGCCGCATTGAAGGCGGCCAACGGCGGCGCGCCCGGCGGTCGGGCGGCGGCGACGCCGATCCACACGTCGGACACTGCCGGTGCTGGTCCGGTCTCGACGGTCACCATTCCGTCGACGGCAACCAGTGGCTTCTATGACCTCACGACCACTGTCACCTCGGATGGCGGCAGGTCCAGCGGTGATCACATCATTCGGGTTGCAGCTCGCTGACCGTCGCAGTGGGCGAGGGTCAGTCCCCTACTCCCCTGGCGCGCGAGGGTGCGCCCGGGCGGCGAGCTCGGCGCGCAGGGCCTCCGTCGGCCAGTCACCCGGGTCTTTTGTCGAGCGCCACTGCTTGATCTGCGTGCGGGCCCACTGGCTCCAGTGCAGCACGCCCTCCTCCTGCTCGAGCTGGAGCTGCATGGCGAGGACGGACACATGCGCGCGTTTGGGGAACGGGGCCTCCGCTTCGAGCATCTCCCCCAGTTGCTTGATTCGGTCGATCGACTCGGCAGCGATTCCGTCGATGACGCTCTCCAGTTGGTGGATGCTTCCGGCGTCTGCGAAGAAAACCTTTGCCAGTGCCTCGAACTCGCAGGTGCGTGGTGCCGACGGCTCATTGATCCACAGCCGAAGCGCGCGCCGGCCGGCGCGGGTGATGCGGTACTCCCGTCGCGCCCGTCTGCCGGTGAACTCCTCGGTTGCCTCCGCGAGCCCGAGTTCGACCAGCAGCTTGGGTTCGTCGTAGAGGCGTCGCTCGGCGGTCGGCCAGAACCAGTGCAGGCTGCGCTGCACCTGCTGTGCCAGCTCATAGGTCGACCAGCTGCGCAGGTTGAGCAATCCCAGCAACGGGTAGGCGTTGCGAGTTTGTGGCACGGTCAGTATCCTTTCCTCATATACTGCAACATGCAGTATATGGCCCTGCGGCAGCACGAGGGATGCAGTCATGATCGATACCTTGCCCCAAGATCGTTCGGCTCGAGTGCTCGTCGTCGTGGCGCACCCCGACGACGAGACATTCGGCACCGGCTCGCTCCTGCTCCACCTCGCGGCAGCTGGCGTCACCACCGCCGTGTGCTGCGCAAGTCGGGGCGAGGCCGGAGAGGTGCGCGAGGGCGTCACAGTCCCGCCCGGAGGCCTGGCCGCGCTACGCGAGGCTGAACTGCGTGAAGCTGCAGACCTGCTCGGGGTGAGCGAGATTCACCTGCTCGACCTGGTCGACTCGGGTATGACGGGCGCTGCCCCGTCCGACTCGGTCACCGGTGTGCCCCTTCGCGAGCTGGTGCGCAGACTGTCCCAGGTCGTGCTCGGCTTCCGGCCCGACGCGCTCGTGACGCTCGACGGCCGTGACGGTCACCGCGATCACCTGCGCGTGCGCGATGCCGCAGAGCGGGTGGGCCAGGACCTCGGCATACCCACGTGGCTGCACTGCCTGCCCCGCCGCCTGATGCGCGAGTGGGCTCAGCTGCTCGCCGGTCGCGACCCGCACTCCCCCTATCTCGCGCTCGGAGAGCTGGGCACCCCGGACGAGACCATCACGATGCGCATCGACACGAGCTCGCACTACGAGCGACGGGCGCAGGCGATCGCCCTGCACCGCTCGCAGACCTCGCCGTACGAGGCACTGCCCGAAGAACTGCGCCGAGCCTTCCTCGCCGCCGAGCACATGGTCGCACCAACCGGTCGGACGCAGGCTTCGCCCCATGGCGCCAGAGACCCGGAGTCGATGGGCCACCATCACACCCGATCGGGTTGCTACTGGGTGCATCTCGAAGGACGTTGGTCCTGCGCCCTAGTGTCCGTCACACCCGCGGTCCGGTAAACGGCCGCCGGCCGCTACCGAAACCTGACGACGGTTTCGCGCCCGGCCTTCTCAGAGTTCGGGAGACCGCGCACACTGGAAAGCATGAGCACTGAGCCCGTTGTCGACCTCATCGATCCGCCCGGTGACGGGCGTATCCAGTGCTGGTGCTGTGGCACCGTCGATGCCCCCGACCGAATGGTCCACCTCGGCAACCACCCGGAGGTGCACCTGTGCCTGCGCTGCGCGCACTTCGTGCACAAGCAGGCGTGGGAGATCGAGGACGGCGGGAAGCGAGGCCCGGCGGTTCTGGCCCGAAGTCGGTTTCGTAGTCTCCGCGCCGGCGTGGTG
Source organism: Leekyejoonella antrihumi (assembly GCF_007845645.1). Lineage (GTDB taxonomy): Bacteria > Actinomycetota > Actinomycetes > Actinomycetales > Dermatophilaceae > Leekyejoonella > Leekyejoonella antrihumi. The sequence goes on along the minus strand of NZ_VCQV01000009.1, from coordinate 73,015 downwards.
CGTCGGGGCTGGCATCAGAACCGGTTCATCGGCGGCAAGCTCCGGTGGCTCGGCAGGTACCTCCCGTGACCATAGAGATCGAGCTGCTGGTCGTGCCGGACTGCCCGAATGAGACTGATGCTGCTGCACTGATCACGACCGCTGTGGCAGACGCCCGCGTGCTGGCCACCGTCACCCGCACGGTCATCGCCACCCCTGACCAGGCCCGGCAGCGCGGCTTTGTGGGCTCCCCGACGATCCTGCTCAACGGCTCCGACCCGTTCGCGCAGCCCGACGCCGTCGTCGCGCTGGCCTGCCGGTTGTACTCCACCCCAGACGGACTGCGAGGTGTCCCGACACTGTCGGACCTGCGCCAAGAGCTCCAACGGGTTGCCGCGGGCTGAGGCGCACCCACCCCAATCCGGCTGCCGCCTTCGCCATGTGTGAGTCTCTTCTGCGCAAGTTCGCCTGACAGATGCAGTTCGACAAAGGAGACTGCGTGGCTCACAGGTTGTAGGCCACCGCATGCTGTGGTTGGTAGACCAGGATCGTGCCGGCGCCCGGTAGCCGCATCGACAGGCCTCGACCAAATCCCATGTCCGTGATCTCACCGCTGAACTCCGCTCCCCTGTCGCGCAGCTCAGCGACAGTCACCTCGATGTCATCACACATCAGCGACAACTCGTGGTGCACGGGCTGCTCCCAGCGGGCGGCCCCTTCCCCACCCATCCTCGGATGCACCCCGACCTCGGATGCTCCGCTCTTGAAGATCAGCCAGTCGGGCGCCGACTTCTCATCCCTCGTGTAGTTCCAGCCGACGACGTCTCGTAGGAACGCGCGGGTCGCTTCCGGGTCTTCGGAGTAGACCAGCGTGTGCACTGAAGTGATCATGATCACGACGCTAGCAACGCCCATGCGTCGGCGAGGGAAGTTCGGCAGCACGGACACGCCGACGAGCGCGCTCGATCTTCTAAGTTGGAAACATGGCAGCTACAACACTGACCCTCAGCGACAGGTCGACCCTGCCTGCTGTCGGATTCGGCACCTACCCGCTCAGGGGTGCGGACGGAGTGGAGGCGATCACCGCAGCCATTGAGAACGGCTACCGACTGCTCGACACTGCGGTGAACTACGAGAACGAGGAGGAAGTCGGCGAGGCCATCCGGCGATCCGGCATACCGCGCCACGAGATCCAGGTGGCCAGCAAGATCCCCGGCCGCGATCACGCCTACGACGACGCGATCCGCTCGACGCATGAGTCGCTGGAACGGCTGGGCCTGGAGTATCTGGATCTGCATCTGATCCACTGGCCCAACCCGAGCCAGGACAAGTATGCGCAGGCCTGGAACGCCCTCGTGGACCTGCAGGCGCAGGGGTTGGTTCGCACCATCGGAGTGTGCAACTTCACCGTGGAGCACCTCGACCGGGTCGCGGACGAGAGCGGGGTGATGCCGACGATCAACCAGATCGAGCTGCACCCCTATTTTCCACAGGTGCAGATGCGCGAGGCCAACGCGTCGCGGGGAGTGCAGACGCAGGCGTGGAGCCCGCTGGGCAAGCGGCAGGCGCCGTTCGACGAGCCACCGGTGGCCACAGCGGCGCGGCGGCACGGGGTGTCCCCCGCCCAGGTGATCCTGCGCTGGCACGTCCAGATCGGCTCCCTGCCGATCCCCAAGTCGGCTACCCCGGAGCGGCAGCGTCAAAACCTGGATGTCTTCGGCTTCGAGCTCACCTCCGACGAGGTAGCAGCCATCACCGGGCTGGGCCGCGCAGACGGACGGCTCTTCGGAGGCGACCCGGATGTGCACGAGGAGATGTAGCTCCGCGGGCGGAGACGGTGCTCCTGTGGCGGAGGTGTCCGGCGGGTGGCATGTGGCTAGGTGAGCCCCCATTACGTGTGAGACACGTCACAATCTGCGAAATCTCGTAACGTTTGGGTCTCGGGCTGCGCTTATACCCATGACAACGCCGTCGCGCTCGGGCATAAACCAGGACTGCTCGAGTGCAGGTGAGCCGCTGAACGTCAGCTCGAGTTCACCACCCCCGCGCCCTCATGCCGCGGGGGATCCACGACAAGCAAGTGACCCACATCACCGGGCAACTGTGTGCTCCTCGCGAATGCGGGGTGCTGTCGTGCCGAGGATCCGACGAGAGGACATCCCCTTGCTCAACCGAATCAACAGCCGCACCCGTAAGGCCGCCCTGCTTGCTACCAGCACCGCTGCTGTCGCAGGACTGACCATGGGTGCCGCCGGCACCGCACACGCCGCCAGCGGTGGCGTGTGGGACCGTGTCGCGCAGTGCGAGTCCGGTGGCAACTGGAGCATCAACACCGGCAACGGTTTCTACGGTGGCCTGCAGTTCACCCTGCAGACCTGGCACGCCTTCGGTGGCTCCGGCATGCCGAACCAGGCCAGCCCCGCCCAGCAGATCGCCGTTGCGCAGCGCGTGCTCGCCTCCCAGGGCCCCGGCGCCTGGCCGGTGTGCTCCGTGAAGGCCGGCCTGACCGCAGGCAACGGTGGCGGCTCGGGCAGCTACAACCCCGCCCCGCAGCAGCCGGTGCAGCAGAAGTCGTACACCAAGCACACCACCACCGAGCACCACAACACGCAGCGCTCCTACACGCCGCGCCACTCGCAGCAGTCGACGTCGCGTTCCGAGCAGCGTCCGGCCGTGCAGCAGGCGCCGCGTCACCTCGCGCAGACCCCGCAGAGCAGCAAGACCATCACCGTCAAGTCCGGTGACACGCTCTCGAAGCTTGCGAAGAGCCACGGCATCTCCAACTGGAAGCAGCTGTGGATGGCCAACGTGAACAAGGTCAGCAACCCCAACCTGATCCTCGTCGGCCAGACCCTGCACCTGCCTGCCTGATCCGCTAGCACGCAGTAGAAGGAGGTCCTGGAGCAGCTTGCTCCAGGACCTCCTTCATGCGTGTCTCAGGCGCCGGTCACCGCACCCCGGGCCACGGCGTCGACAAAGGTCCGATGATCGGACTCGACCTGATCGGCATAGCGGTTCGCAAAACGGCTCATGGCCCGCTCCAGGGCGTCGGACCGGCCGATGTATCCGGCGATGAGCGACGCACCGCTCGAGCGGGCATGCCCCTTGGCAAGGAGCTGACCGCAGATGCCCGCGTAGTCCGCCATCGCGGAGGCGCCGAGGGCGTCAAGCGGCACGGACCCCTTCATATCGCGTAGCTGTCGCACGTAGTACTGCCGACCGGAGATCTGCGTCCAGCCGAGCAACGGGTCACTGACGGTCTGCAGCGCCTGCTGGTACTCGACCACGCGCTGGCCCTGGTTGTCATGGACCGCGGTTGCGCCGTGAATGTACTCACCGAGCACCGAGCGGCGGGCCTGTTTGAGCTGCAGGAAGATCACGTCCGAGGCGCTGCTGCCCTCGAGCAGGGCGACGTAGGCGCGTAGCCCGACACTGCCTACGCCGACGACCTTGTGGGCGACGTCCACGAGGGTGTAACCGCCGAGCAGTCGTCGCCAGTGCGGCGTCAGCGTCATCAGGTAGTCGTCGAGGCCGCACGCGAGACGCGCCTCGTCCCTGTCGCTGAGCCTGGTGATCAGCGGCGGCTCCTCGACGATCCGCCGCTGACCTCCCTCCGACCGAGTGAACCGTGGCAGCGCCCGGTCACTGGTGCGTTGCCGGGCACGCTGTGCGGCGCGCCGAAGCTGGGCGCGCAGCGACGGATCGGCGGCGGTGGTCTCGAGCCGGTCGAGATCGAGCCGCTCATACGACCTGGTCAGCAGCGGTTGCGTCGCCAGCCAGCGGACCGGCTGCTGGTAGCCCCTGGCGCACGCGGCCACCGCGTCGCCGCAGGTCTGCTCGGTCGCACCATTGCTTCGACCCGCGACCCACACGCTCGCAGCCAGGCGGCGCAAGTCCCACTCCCAGCCCCCGGGGTGTGCCTCGTCGAAGTCGTTCAGGTCGAGGACCAGGTCGCGTTCGGGTGACGCATAGAACCCGAAGTTCCCGAAGTGCGCGTCCCCGCAGATGATGGGCTGTATCCCGGTCCGCGGCAGACCGGCCAGGTCCGCAGCCATGACCACGGCGGTCCCCCGCAGGAATCCGTAGGGCGACGTCGCCATGCGCTCGACCCGGGTGGGGATGAGCCAGGTCAGCCGCCCCTGGTGAGACCGGTTGATCCGGTCGATCAGGCCACCGGGGTCCCTGCGGGCTGCCAGTCCCCCAGCGACTCGCGAGGCACGCTCAAGCGCAGGCGCCGCCCCGTGTCATACCGGGCCTCCCGTGACTCGGACACGCGGCGCAGTGACGCGTACGGGTGACTCGGTGCCGATGCCAGGACGTTGAGATGCGTCGGACCCGGTTCGTCGGACATCTGGCGACCTCCTTCGTCGTACGTGGTGAACGGCCTCTTTCACGGCCCTGCCGATGCCTGACCGGCACAACCATCCCACGGTCGTTGTGGCGTCGCGGCACGATGCCCTAGCGTGCAGCGTATGCAGGTTGCCGACGACGTCTTCAGCTTCGCCGGCACCGACGTCAACTTCGTGCTGTGGCGAGACCGGAGCGAGCTGACCCTGGTGGACAGCGGCTACCCCGGAGACCTCGACGCTGTCGAAGCCGCCGTACACTCCCTCCACCGTCGCCTGGAGGACGTGCGCGCGATCCTGATCACGCACGCCCACATCGACCACCTCGGCGCGGCGATCCGGTTGCACGAGCGCGTCGGCGCTCCCCTGCTGCTCGGCTCGACGGAGGTGGCGCATGCCCGACGCGACTACCTGGAGCAGCTCACGCCGCTGCGCCTGACTGCCAACCTCTGGCGACCCGGGATGATCGCGTGGACCAGCCGGATCGTGCGCGCCGGTGCGATGCACGATGCGCCCGCACCCGCCGCGCAGGCCTTCGACACCGATGGTCCGCTCGACGTGCCCGGCCGCCCCGTGCCGGTGGCCACGCCGGGACACACCTCCGGCCACACGGCATACCAGCTGCCGTCCGTGGGCGTGGTGATCACCGGGGACGCCCTGGTCACCGGGCATCCGTTGAGCCGGCACGTGGGGCCTCAGCTGCTGCCGCGTTTCTTCAACCACGACGAGCATCGAACACTGAGTGCGCTGGACGCGCTGGAGGGCCTTGACGCGGACTGCGTCGTGCCAGGTCACGGAGCAGTGCATCGCGGGCCGGTTCGAGACGCCGTGGACCGCGCTCGCGCACATGCCGCGTCTGGGCACCGGCCGTGACGCGGCGGGATCGCACGGCATACGGCTGACAAGCGGGCCGTTGTCCGATGTAATCGAAGTCAGACGAGGACCCCTGGAGGTGCATGGTGTACTACCCGCTCACTGTTCGCGACTTTCTCGATCGTGCCGAGCAGGTCTATCCGGACCGCATCGGTGTCGTCGACGAGCCGGACCAGCCCGCGCCGAGCATCGGCGCGCTGACCTACCGCCGGCTGGCCGCGAACGCTCGCGCGCAGGCGGCCCGGCTGGACCGGCTGGGCGTGCCGGCCGGTGGCCGGGTGGCCGTGATCTCGCACAACTCGGCGCGACTGCTCACCTCGTTCTTCGGCGTCAGCGCCTGGGGCCGCATCCTGGTGCCGGTCAACTTCCGGCTGGCGCAGCCCGAGGTGGACTACATCATTCGGCAGTCCGGGGCCGAGGTCGTGTATGCCGATCCGTCCCTGAAGGACGTGCTGGCCAAGGTGGATGCGCCGCACAAGTTCCTCCTGGGTGATGACGACGATCTCTACCTACCCGACACCGAACCGCGGCCCTGGGACGATCCCGATGAGGGCGCGACCGCGACGATCAACTACACCTCGGGGACCACGGCCCGGCCCAAGGGCGTGCAGCTGACGCATCGCAGCCTGTGGCTGAATGCCACGGTGTTCGGCCTGCACTCCGGTCTCAGCGACCGGGACGTCTATCTGCACACCCTGCCGATGTTCCACGCGAACGGCTGGGGCATGCCGTATGCCGTGACCGGGCTGGGCGGGCAGCACATCGTCCTGCGTCAGGTCGACGGCACCGAGATCCTGCGCCGCGTCGAGCGGCACGGAGTCACCGTCATGTGCGCCGCCCCCGCCGTGGTGAACGCGGCGCTCGATGCAGCCGCGAAGTGGGACGGCGAGATCCCCGGCCGTGACAAGGTCCGCATCATCGTGGCCGGAGCGCCCCCACCCTCACGCACCATCCAGCGCGTCATGGACGAGCTGGGCTGGGAGTTCATCCAGATCTACGGGCTCACCGAGACGGCGCCGCTGATGACGGTCAATCGCCTTCGAGCAGAGTGGGATGGGCTTCCCAGCATCGAGCAGGCACATCGCCTGATGCGTGCCGGCGCCCCGGCGCTCGGCGTGCGCGTCGAGGCCGATCGGTCCGGCGAGGTCATCACGGCCTCCAACCACAACCTGCACGGATACTGGCAACAGCCCGAGGAGACCGCCCGAGCGCAGGAAGGAAACTGGTTCCATACGGGCGACGGTGGTTACGTCGACGACGACGGCTATCTCGTGATCTCCGACCGCAAGAAGGACGTGATCATCTCCGGTGGCGAGAACGTCTCCTCGATCGAGGTCGAGGACGCCCTGATGTCGCACGACGCCGTGCGCGAGGTCGCCGTCATCGGCATACCCGATGAGAAGTGGGGCGAGCTGGTGACCGGGCTGGTCGTCCGCGCCGACGACCAGGTCACGGCGGAAGACCTCATCGCGCACTGCCGCGCGCACCTGGCGGGGTATAAATGCCCCAAACGGGTCGAGTTCGTCGACGAGCTGCCGCGCACGGCGACCGGCAAGCTGCAGAAGTTCAAGCTACGGGAGCCCTACTGGGCCGGCCACGACCGGCAGGTCCACTGATCAGGGGCTCCTCAGGATCCGCTCAGGCGGGGCTGGTTGCCTCGTCCTTCAGCACACCATGAATGAGAGGCTCTCGCAGCGATGCAACACGAGGCACTACACCTGCCTGCCTACAACGGTTCGCACATCGACGGCTCGATCTTCACCGACGTCACCAACTTTGCCCGCCACACCCAGTGGCTGAACCGTGCCGCCGAGGACTGGACCACCTACAGCATCGGCGTGTTCATCATCCTGCTGCTGGTCGGCTGGTGGATCTCCCGGCGCAAGGACACGGCCACCATGACGGCGGCGCTGGTCGCCCCGATCGCGGTGCTGGTCGCGTTCCTGGTCACCGAGATCATCAAGTCGCAGATTGCAGAGCTGCGGCCGTGCCGCTCAATGCCGCATGCCTTCATCATCGAATCGTGCCCTGCGCCGACCGACTACGCAATGCCCAGCGGGCACACCACGTTTGCTGTCGCGACCGCGATTGCGCTGCTGATCGTGAACCGCAAGCTGGGAATGCTCACGCTGCTCCTCGCGATCCTCGAAGGAGTCAGCCGGGTCTACGTCGGGGCGCACTATCCGCACGACGTCGTCGCCGCCTTCATCGTCGCGATCGTGGTCGTCATCCCGGTCAGCCTCATCCTCCGGCGCCTCCTGGTCGGACTCGTCGGCTGGTTGCGGCGGGGTCCCCTGCGACCGCTGCTGCTGGCTGCCTGACCCGCGACCTCAGGTCATCGATCGGCTGGGCCAACCTCGTCAAGGCACGAGGATCAGCTTGCCCGTCGTCGCCCGCCCCTCGAGCGCCTCGTAGGCTCGCGCCGCCTGCTCCAGCGGGTAGGAACCACTGATCTGGACCTTCAGCGTCCCGTCACGCAGCGCGCCGAGGATCTCACCGGCCCGCCAGGTGAGCTCATCACGGTCCAAGAGGTAGGAGCCCAGAGTCGGGCGGGTGACGAAGAGCGAACCGTGCTTGTTGAGGTCCTGCAGGTCGAACGGCGGCACCTGGCCGCTCGCACCGCCGAAGAGCACCAGCATTCCTCGGGGGCGCAGCGACTTCAGCGACGCGTCGAAGGTCGTCTTGCCGACACCGTCGTAGGCGACGTCGACGCCACGGCCGGCCACCCGACGTACCTCCTGCGCGAGGTCGTCCGTCCGCCCCTCGAACTCGCGGTAGTTGATGAGGTGCGTGGCCCCGAGGGCTCGTGCCGTCTGGAGCTTTTCGTCACTTCCGGCCGTTGCGACAACCTCCGCCCCCTGTGCGGTGATCAGCTGAACCAGCAGCTGCCCCACTCCCCCAGCGGCGGCATGCACGAGCGCGATCTGGCCCTTCTGGACCGGCCAGGTGGACCGCATCAGGTAGTGCGCCGTCATGCCCTGCAGCATCGCGGCGGCAGCCAGCTCGAGGTCCAGTCCGTCGGGCACCGGAACGACCGCTGCGGCGGGCACATTGACGACCTCCGCTGCGCTGCCCGACGCCTGACCCCACGCGACACGGTCGCCCTCGGCGAACCCGTCGACGTCGGCGCCGACGGCTTCGACAGTGCCTGCACCCTCTTCGCCGAGCACGAACGGGGTCTGCTGCGGATAGACGCCCTGTCGCTTGTAGACATCGATGAAGTTGACGCCGACGGCGCCCACGCGCACCTGCACCTCTGCGGCCGAGGGCGCGTCGAGATCGCGGTCTCGCACCTCGAGCACGGAACGGTCTCCAGGGGCAGTGACAAACAGTGCTCGACTCATGCGTGCAGTCTACGAGCCCGGCGTCGGAACGAGGATGGTCACCGTCCCGGGGCGCATCGGTGTTGGGCAAAACCCGCGCAATAGCGTCACTTTTCGCCAACAGCGCCGGGACGGGTAGTCGGGTGTTGGGCGAATCTCACGCGATGGCGAGACTTTCGCCCAACACCCGCCGCGTCACTGCTGCGAAGGCTGTCCCGGGAGCTGCTGGCCCTGAGGGTCCCGCCCACTTCCGGGAGAATACGGCTGCTGGACCTGCTGCGCTCCTGGCCCGCCCGGCGCTCCCGGTCCGCCCTGCTGGAGCGGTTCGATTGCCACGGCGGTGCCGTAGGCGCACACCTCGATGCCGGTGCCGCCATACTCCGTGGTCTCGAATCGGAAGGCGGCAACGCCGTTGGCGCCGCGGTTCTGTGCCTCGGTCGCCAGCCGGTGCAGCGCCTCCTGGCGGCACTCGGTGAGCAGGTGGGTGATGCCCTTCATCTCGCCGCCGGCCATGGCCTTGAAGCCGGCACCGATGTTGGAGCCGATGTTGCGAGACCGCACGGTCAGGCCGAAGACCTCACCGTAGGTGCCGAGGATCCGGAAACCGGGGATGTCAGGTGTGGTCACGATGATCATGGGGCACAGCCTATGCAGACGACACCTTCGATCCGGCGGCAACGCTCCGGATCTACTCGAACGGAGTCGGATCGCCCGCGCCGACACGCACGATCTCTGGGACGCCGCCGGAGAAGTCGATGACGGTTGTGGGCTCGAGTCCGCACTCACCCGAGTCGATCACGGCATCGACCTGATGGTCGAGCTCGTCCTTGATCTGCCACCCGTCGGTCAGCGGCTCGTCGTGGTCGGGAAGCAACAGCGTGCTCGACAGCAGCGGCTCCCCCAGCTGCTCCAGCAGCACGCGGACCACCGGGTGATCGACGATCCGCACGCCGACCGTGCGCTTCTTGGGCTGCATCAGCCGCCGCGGCACCTCGGAGGTGGCGGGCAGGATGAAGGTGTACTGCCCCGGGGTTGCCGCCTTGATCGCGCGGAACACGCTGTTGTCGATCTGGACCAGCTGGCCGAGCTGAGCGAAGTCGCGGCATACGAGGGTGAAGTGGTGCTTGTCGTTCAGGTGCCGGATGCGCACGATGCGGTCCTTGCCCTCGGCGTTGCCCAGCATGCAGCCGAGCGCGAAGCACGAGTCGGTCGGGTAGGCGATCAGCCCGCCGTCGCGGAGCAGGTCCACCACTTGCGCGATGCGGCGCGACTGGGGGTCCTTGGGGTGCACGTCGACGTACCTGGCCATGGCCACACCGTAGCGCCCGAAGTGACTGAACTCGGCGTCTCGGGTCCTCGCGAAGTATCGGTGGTGCCTCCGCTGGCACGCCGGCTTCGGCCAGCGGGGGACGAGGGACGGGCGGAGAACTTCGTGCGGTGACCTCTATGCACCCCAGCGGGCCGCCAGCTCTCGAACCACCTTGATGTCGCGGGTGGTTGCCACCACGCCGAGCCGCTCGAGGCGAGCGTTGCTCATCTTGGCCTGATGGGTGGGCATCCCCAGCCACCAGTAGATCTCACCGACGTCGCCGTGCAGGCGCTCTCCGGGGCGGCGCCACTCGTTGCAGAAGGCCAGCTGTTCGGGCGTGAGCGATTCTGCGGTCATCGTCACGTACCGGCGCTCGGTCTCTGTGATCTCGCTCGGATCCAAGGGCGAGGTGAGCGTCTCGGCATACTCGGCAATCTCGCGGAGGCGCGCTGGGGTGCGCACGATGCACGGGACGGGGAATCCGAACTCGGCCTCGATCACCTCCTCCAGCCGGGTGCGCACCCGGACGACGCTGCGCATCGATGACGACACCTTGACGTTGCCGCTCTGGATGTAGGTCTCCACATCCTGGAACCCGTCCTCGACGAGCACCTCGCGCAGCCGCGACATCTTGACCCAACGAGGGCGCACGTTGACGGCTCGAAGGAAGGCCACGTATGCGGGCACCTCAGTCCGCGAGCCGCATCGAGACGTCCGTCGGCAGAAGGACCGTGCGACTGACCGTGCACAGGCGTTCGTGCGACTGGCGCACGGCATCCGGCAGCACCTTGCGCGCCTTGTCGCCGGCCTCCCCCTCGGGGAACCGGACAGTGAAGACCACCTCGATCGGCCCCATGTGATTGCCCTGGTCGTCGCGGATCTTGTCACCGCCGGCGGCCACCGTGAAGGTGTCCGGTTCGGCCCGACGCGCGGTGATGATGTCGGTGTCGATCGCCGAGCAGCCCGCGATCGCGGTGAGCAGCAGCTCGACCGGGGTGAACTGGTCGTCGTCGCCGCTGCCGAACGAAAGAGTGCCACCCCGGACGTTGGTCGCGGTGAACTTTCCGGCGCTGTCGCGTATGAGGTTGATCTCACGGTAGGAGTCCTGTGTCGTCATGGCCCAAGACTGCCACTACCGTGTCCCCCGTGAGCCTCAACCAGCACCGCAACAGCCTCGTCCTCATCCGGCACGGGGAGACCGAGTGGTCCCGCACCGGACTTCATACGGGCACGACGGACCTGCCGCTGCTGCCCGAGGGTGAGGCCTGCGCACGGCGGGCGGGCGACCTGATCGCGGGTATGAACATCGTCGCGGCATTCAGCTCGCCATTGCAGCGTGCCCGGCGCACGGCCGAGCTGGCCGGGCTGTCCGACGTCCAAATCGACGATGACCTGCGGGAATGGGACTACGGCGGCTACGAGGGCCTCAGCACCAACCAGATCCGCGCGGATCTCGGCCACGAGTGGGAGATCTTCACCGACGGCGTGGTGCCCGGGAAGACGCCGGGTGAGACCGTCGAGGACGTTGCCGCCCGCGTCAGCCATGTGGTCGCACGCGCTACCCCGCTGCTCGAGAAGGGGCACGTGGCGCTGGTGGCGCACGGACACTCGCTGCGGATCCTCGCCTCGGTGTTCCTTCGGCAGGAGACGCGATTCGGGGCCCAGGTGATGATGGATGCGGGCGCGATCTCACTGCTCAGCTACTACCACGGCAAGCCGTGCATCAACGTCTGGAACCGGCAGACCCGAGAGGACTGAGCCGGCTACTTCGGCAGCTCCCAGGTGTGCACCGGCTCGTTCGAGTGCATGCCTTCCAGGTAGCGCTCGAGCATCCCGCTGAGGGCTGCCCGCCGATCCATCCCGCGCGCCTCCAGCGTGTTCACGCAGGCGATCTGCCACGACGCACCGTTCACGCCGCTGCGGCAGCGTTCCTCGAGCGTGCCGAGGTACCGGTCGCAGACATCCTCCGCGACGCCCCAGCGACGCAGACCCTCGTGCGCCAGCGGAAGCAGGTGACGCAGCACCAGTTCGTCGGCGGAGACCTCGCCGAACCCGGGCCAGTAGACCGACGCATCGATGCCTCGGCGAGCGCAGGATGTGAAGTTGGACTCTGCCGCGGCGAAGCTCATGCGGGTCCAGACCGGCCGGTCGTCCTCGGCCAGCATGCGCACCACGCCGTAGTAGAACGCCGAGTTGGCCATGGTGTCCACGATGGTCGGGCCGGCGGGCAGCACTCGGTTCTCCACCCGCAGATGCGGTCGGCCGTCCACGATGTCGTAGATCGGGCGGTTCCACCGGTAGACCGTGCCGTTGTGCAGCCGCAGCTCGGACAGGCGGGGTGCCTGGCCGGCCTCGAAGAGCGCGACCGGGTCCTCGTCAGTGGTCACCGGCAGCAGCGCCGGGAAGTAGCGCACGTTCTCCTCGAACAGGTCGAAGATCGAGGTGATCCAGCGTTCGCCGAACCACACTCGGGGCCGAACGCCCTGGTTCTTCAGCTCGATCGACCGGGTGTCGGTCGCCTGTTGGAAGATCTCGATGCGGTTCTCGTGCCACAGCTGCTTGCCGAAGAAGTAGGGCGAGTTGGCGCCGACCGCAAGCTGGATGCCGCTGACGGCCTGCGCGGCGTTCCAGTGGCTGGCGAACATCGTCGGCTGCACCTGCAGGTGCAGCTGCACCGAGGTGCACGCGGACTCGGGGGCGATCGAGTCGGCATACATCGCCAGCCGCTCCCCCGTCTGCCCTTCGACGTCGATGAAGAGGTCCTCGCCGCGGGCGGTGAAGATCGCCTCGTTGAGCGCGGCGTAGCGGTCATTGGCGCTCATCCACTCCGTGGTGAAGTGCTCGGGCAGCAACGTCGGCAAGATGCCGATCTGCACCATGTGTGCGCCGGCCTCGTTCGCGAGCTTCTCGGCACGGTTCAGGCTGGTCCGCAGATCCTTCTCGAGCGCGATCGCGGAGTCACCGGGCATCGTGCGAGGGCTCACGTTGAGCTCGATGTTGTACTGCCCGAGCTCGGTCTGGTAGTCCGAGTCCGCGATCCGCTCGAGTACGGCCGCATTGCTCATCGTCGGCTGCATGTGGTCGTCGACCAGGTTCAGCTCGATCTCCATACCCGTCAGCTGCCGGTCGAACTCGAAGCTGTGCGTATTGAGCATGCGCTCGAAGACATCGAGGTCCTGGCGAACCTTTTCGCGGTAGCGCTGCCGCTGCTCGCGGGTATACGACGTACCGACAACGTCTTCGCCCATGGCATGTCTCCTTCTTCCACTGCCCACCTTACGGATCAACCATGTCGCGGCACGCCGTTTCGGCTCACAGACCTTGTCGGTGCTTCCTTCTAGTGTTGCTCGTATGCGGATGATTCATACATCGGACTGGCACCTGGGCCGGGGCTTTCACGGCGTCGGGCTGCTCGATGCGCAGGCCGCCTACCTGGACCACCTCGTCGAGGTGGTCCAGGCCGAGGGGATCGACGCGGTTTTGGTCTCGGGTGACATCTACGACCGTGCGCTGCCCGCACCGGACACGGTGGCGCTGCTGGACGACGCGCTGACCCGACTGATGGACGCCGGCGCGACGGTCGTGCTCTCCAGCGGCAACCACGACTCGGCCGTCCGCCTCGGCTTCGGTGCGCGGGTGCTGGCGAAGGCGGGACTGCACATCCGCACGGACCTGGCCGCCATCGGCGTCCCAGTGGATCTGGGTGACGCGGTGATCTATCCGCTGCCGTATCTCGAGCCTGCGCTGTCCGCCGAGGCGCTGGGTGCCGACGAAGCGACGCACGCCTCGGTGCTGCGCGCCGCCATGGGGCGGGTTCGCGCCGACGCCCGCGACCGCGGCGTGCCCACCGTGGTGGTGGCGCACGCGTTTGTCACCGGCGCGACGACGTCGGAGTCCGAACGAGACATCAGCGTCGGCGGGGTTGCCGCGGTGCCCACCGAGGTCTTCGCGGGGGTGGACTACGCGGCCCTCGGGCATCTGCACGGGCCGCAGGAGGTCGACCCCGGCATTCGCTACAGCGGGTCACCGGTTGCCATGTCCTTCAGCGAAACCGGCCATCAGAAGAGTTCGGTGCTCCTGACGGTCGATGGTGGCAAGGTGCGGTGCGAGACGATCGCCGCGCCCGTGCGTCGGCACCTCGCGCGCCTGCGTGGCACCCTGGACGATCTCCTTGCGGACGTCACGCTGAAGGACGCCGAAGACGCCTGGTGCCAGGTGACCCTCACCGACGCGGTGCGGCCGCTGGGCGCGATGGAGCGAGTGCGTCGACGGTTCCCGCACACCCTGCAACTCGAGTTCGAGCAGCAGGTCGTGGATCTGACCGGCAGCAGCTACACGGCTCGCGTCAAGGACAAGTCCGACATCGAGCTGTGCTGTGACTTCCTGGACCATGTGCGAGGTGGTCACCCGGCCACGGACGACGAGCGCGGCGCGCTGCGCGGCGCGCTCGAGGGATCTCGGGTGGGGCGGGCCGGCCAGGACGACGAGGGTGGCGCCCGGGCAGGCGCCGAGCAGGAAGGTGCCGCATGAGAGTCCATCGGTTGAGCCTGCAGGCATTCGGCCCGTATGCCGGCCAGGAAGTGGTCGACTTCGACGCGTTGAGCGCGCATGGGCTGCATCTGATCCATGGCGCGACCGGTGCGGGCAAGACCAGCATCCTGGATGCCATCTGCTTTGCCCTCTACGGGCGGATTCCCGGTGCGCGCACCGGTCAACGGGAGACTCTGGTCAGCGACCACGCATCCCCCGGTGTGCGCCCGGAGGTGGTCCTGGAGTTCACCGTCTCCGGCCGCCGGCTGCGCATCGAGCGCTCACCCGAGCACACCGCAGCCAAGAAGCGGGGCACCGGCACGACCACGCGGCAGGCGAAGGTCCTGCTGGAGGAACGCCGAGATGGACGCTGGCACGTACTGGGCACCCGCCTCGATGAGGTCGGCGCACTGATCACCGACCTGTTGGGCATGCAGATCGACCAGTTCGCCCAGGTGGTGCTGCTCCCGCAGGGCGAGTTCGCGCACTTTCTGCGGGCTCGGCCCGAGGAGCGCAGCGAGGTGCTGCGCCGGCTCTTCGACATCAGCCGGTTCAGTGACGCCGAGGCGTATCTGATCGACCGGCGCAAGGTGCTGCGCGCGGCCGTCGACGACTCCCAGGGGCAGCTGCGCAGTCACCTCGCGCGAGCCGAGGAGGCGATGTCCGAGATAGAGGTCGACCTCGGACACGACGTCTGGCTGGAGGCGCCGGCCGGTGAGCTGCCCGCGCTGGTCGAGGAGGCAGTCCGGACGCTGAACGTGCAGGTGACGCAGGCGATGGCCGAGTCCGATGCGGCATCGCAGGCAGTTGATCAGGCACATGGTGCGCAGGCCGCGGGGATCACCACGGCCCGGCTGCAGGCTCAGACGCAGGAGGCCGCGGGCGTCGTGGCCGCGTTTGCCGACGCTGCCGACGACCGGCGCGCCCGAGTCGAGCGGCTCGATGCTGCTCGCAGGGCCGAGCTCATCGCACCGCACCGCGCGGCGGGCGAACGCCGTCAACGTGCCGTGGACACCGCCGCCACCGCGGTGCGAAGGGCGGTGGAGACGGCAGCTGAGCACCTTCCGGGGGTCGGCGTCGACGGCCTGGGCGACGCCGTCAGCCGACCCGTCATCGATGATCTGCTCGACCGTCTGCGGCTCGGTGAGCGAGCCCTGCAGGCCGCGGGTTCGCTCGCCGACCGGGTCGAGCTGCTCGCTCAACGTCTGGCGACCCACCGGCGGAATGCGGCCGGTGCGCAGGCACAGCTGACGGCGTGCGTCGAACGGCGCGACGCCCTGGTTGCGGAGATCGCCGAGGTGGCGAGCACGCTAGAGCAGCGAGTCTCCTGCGCGGCAACGACACCGCGAGCACAGCGGGCCCTCGAGCTCGTTGAGACTGCGGCGCAGGCCGTTGCTGACGGCGATCGCTGGCTGACGCTCCGAGAGGCAGCGACGGACGCCGCACGGATTGCGGCTTCGCACTACGCGACGCTGGAGCAGCGGGTGATCACCCTTCGAACCCATCGGCTGAGCGGGATCGCTGCCGAGCTGGGTGCCCAGCTGGCGGAGGGCGCCCCCTGCGCAGTGTGCGGATCGACCGACCACCCACATCCCGCGCAGCCCTCGGCGGACTCCGTGACGGCGGAGGACATTGCCACGGCCGAGACTGCGGCCCGAGACGCCGCGGACGCGCTGACCGAGCATCGTCAGGAGATCGCGCGAGCCACGGCGCATCAAGAGGCTGCCCTGGCCGTGCGGGGCAGCGCGCTGCACGCCCTCGGCGACGCGGCGCGGGAGCCCGATGAGGTCCCGATGCACGACGCCGATGACGCAGCACTGCCCGAACTGCTGGAGCAGCGCATGCGTCGAGCCCGGGTCGAGCTGCGAGAGGGGCAGCAGGCACAGGCCGACGTCGACCGGATCCGGAGCGAGCAGGTCGCGCGGAAGGGCGCGCTCGCCGACACCGAGGACCTGGTCCGGGCGGCGCGAGACGCGAGCGCGGCGGCGCAGGCGGCGGCCAGCACGACATCCGACGACCTCGCGGAGTCGCAGGACCGGCTGAGCGCGGTGCTCGGCGAGCACTCGAGGTGCTGTGCGTGCCCGAACGATCCGGATGCCGAACGACTGCCGACCGGCCTCGAAGGCTGCGCAGAGGCGCTCGTCGCTCAGGCGCGGGCACGGCTGGAAACACACGAGATCCATCAACGGGCCGTCGAGGCCCTGGCCGCCGCCGGCCTGACGCTGGACGCGGCCGAACGCGAGCTGAAGAGGGCCGAGGACGAGCTGTCGTCCGCTCTGGCGCGGCAGGGGTTCGACACCTTGAGCCAGGCCGGTGACGCAGAGCTGGCGCCCGCGGAGCGGGAGGTCCTGCAGTCCGCGCTGGACGTCGAGCAGGAGGCGCACGCGAAAGCGCGAGGTGTGCTCGAGATGCCCGACGCGCAGGCCGCTGCCGCCCGGCCGACACCGGACCTGGCGGCACTCGCGGAAGCCGTGACGCAGGCGAAGCACCTGGCCCGGCAGCTGCAAGGGCGGGCCGCGGCGGCGGAACGTGCGCACCGAAGTCTGGAAAATCTGCATACCCGCGTCAACGCCACCCTGCGGGACAGCGCGTCGGACCGGCGCGAGCTGGAAGTTCTTGACCCCCTGACGGATTCGGTCATCGGCGCAGGAGACAACCTGCTGCGGATGAGGCTGACCTCGTATGTGTTGGCGGCGCGGCTCGAGGCGGTGACGGCCCTGGCCAACGAGAAGCTGCACGTCATGACGGGCGGGCGCTATCGACTGGAACACACCGACGACCTGGCGCGCGGCGGCATGAGGAGCGGTCTTGGTCTGCGCGTGCGCGATGCCTGGACCGGCAAGTCGCGCGACACGGCGACCCTCTCCGGCGGTGAGTCCTTCATGGCGTCGCTCGCGCTGGCGCTGGGTCTGGGGGACGCGGTTCTGCACGACGCCGGAGGGCGTGAGCTGCAGACCCTGTTCGTCGACGAGGGTTTCGGGTCACTCGACGAGGAGAGCCTGGAGCAGGTGATGGAGGTGCTCGACGCGCTACGCGCCGGTGGCCGTGCCGTGGGCATCGTGAGTCACGTGCGGGAGCTGCAGGACCGCATACCCGCTCAGATCTTGGTCCACAAGACCGCGCAGGGATCGACCATCGACGTGGTCAGCCCGATGGACCAGGTGGCGTGACCGGATCGCCACGGGTGACACCCGGTGCTGCCCGGCCGGCCATACCGCGTGATCGCGCCGGGATGTGTCACTCTTAGGGACGTGCGTCCGATCAAGCAGTCCCACAAGTTGGCGAACGTCCGGTATGACGTGCGGGGACCGATCCTCGTCGAGGCCGAGCGGATGGAGGCCGAGGGCCACCGCATCCTGAAGCTCAACATCGGTAATCCCGCCCCGTTCGGGTTCGAGGCGCCCGAGGCGATCCTGCAGGACATGGTGCATCACCTCCCGCACGCCCAGGGGTACAGCGACTCGCGCGGGATCTTCTCCGCACGCACGGCAGTGGCGCACTACTACCAGGGCGATGGTCTGGACCACGTGAAGGTCGACGACGTCTACATCGGTAACGGCGTCAGCGAGATGATCTCGCTGGTGCTCCAGGCCTTCCTCGACAACGGCGACGAGATCCTCGTACCGGCACCCGACTACCCGCTGTGGACCGCGTCGGTCTCGTTGTCCGGCGGGATTCCGGTGCACTATCGGTGCGACGAGCTCAATGAGTGGAATCCGGACCTGAGCGACCTCGAGTCGAAGATCTCGGACCGCACCCGGGCGATCGTGGTGATCAACCCCAACAACCCGACGGGTGCCGTCTACTCTCCGGAGACGCTGAGCGCCATCGCCGACATTGCCCGCAAGCATGATCTGGTCCTGATGTCCGACGAGATCTACGAGAAGATCCTCTACGAGGACGCAACTCACCTCCACACCGCCTCGTACGCCGGTGATGACGTGTTCTGCCTCACGTTCAGCGGGCTGTCGAAGGCCTACCGGGTTGCCGGATTCCGCAGCGGCTGGGTCGTGGCGACCGGCCCGCGATATCGCGCCACCGACTTCCTCGAGGGTCTTACCCTGCTGTCGAACATGCGCATGTGTGCGAACGTTCCGGCGCAGCACGCGATTCAGACGGCGCTCGGCGGTCACCAGTCGATCAATGAGCTGGTTCTGCCCGGCGGCCGGCTCCTCGAGCAGCGGGATCTCGCGCACTCGATGCTGAACGCGATACCCGGGGTGTCCTGCGTGAAGCCGCGCGGCGCGCTCTACTGCTTCCCGCGGTTGAACCCGGAGGTGTACAAGATCGAGGACGACCAGGAGTTCGTGCTCGACCTGCTGCGGGAGACTCGAATCCTCGTCACGCACGGCACCGGGTTCAACTGGGACGCATCCGACCACTTCCGCCTGGTGACCCTCCCCTGCGTCGACGATCTCACCGAGGCTCTCGGCCGGATCGGCGACTACCTCGCCACCCTGCGTGACTAACCCCGACCAACTCCCTCCGATAATGCACTTTGGCTCCAAAGGCGCAGGTATACCTGCGCCTTTGGAGCCAAAGTGCACAACTCGAGGAGGCGCCGGCCGGCGGGTCAGCTCTCGAACGCCTCCGGCGGCGGGCAGGAGCAGATCAGGTTCCGGTCGCCCTTCGCACCGTCGACGCGGCGCACCGGTGACCAGTACTTGCGCAGCGGGTCGACACCGACCGGATAGGCCGCCTGCTCGCGGGTGTACGGGTGGTCCCACTGCCCGACCAGCGAGTATGCCGTGTGCGGCGCGCCGCGCAGCACACTGTCCGCGACGTCGACGCCTCCGTCGATGACCTCCTGGATCTCCCCGCGGATGGCGATCATCGCGTCGCAGAAACGGTCCAGCTCCTCCAGGCTCTCGGACTCGGTCGGCTCGATCATGAACGTGCCGGCGACCGGGAACGACATGGTCGGTGCGTGGAAGCCGTAGTCGATCAGCCGTTTGGCGACATCGTCCACCGTCACGCCGGACACCTTGGTCAGGTCCCGCAGATCGATGATGCACTCGTGCGCAACCAGACCGTCCTCACCGGAGTACAGCACCGGGTAGTGCTCGTCCAGCCGGGTTGCCAGGTAGTTCGCCGAAAGGATCGCGGTCTCGGTGGCGCGGGTCAGGCCGGCACCGCCCATGAGGCGCACGTAGGCCCAGGAGATCGGCAGGATGGAGGCGGACCCGAAGGGTGCGGCACTGATCGGGCCGACGCCGGTGTCGGGACCGGCTTCCGCAGAGAACGGGTGGTTCGGCAGGTAGGGAGCCAGGTGGCTGCGCACCCCGATGGGTCCGACGCCCGGACCGCCACCGCCGTGCGGGATGCAGAACGTCTTGTGCAGGTTCAGGTGGGACACATCCCCGCCGAACTGGCCCGGCTGCGCCATACCGACCAGCGCGTTGAGGTTGGCGCCGTCGAGGTAGACCTGCCCACCGGCGTGGTGCACGAGATCGCACAGCTCGCTGATCGTGTCCTCGAAGACGCCGTGCGTCGATGGGTAGGTCACCATGATCGCCGCGAGCGTCGTGTTGTGCTGGGTGACCTTGGCGCGCAGATCATCCAGGTCGATCTCGCCGCTCGGGGCGGTCTTGACCACCACGACCTTCATGCCCGCCATCACCGCACTGGCGGCGTTCGTGCCATGGGCCGAGGCGGGGATCAGACAGACGTTGCGGTCCGACTCTCCATTGGCCTGGTGGTAGGCGTGGATGGCCAGCAGCCCGGCCAGCTCGCCCTGGGAGCCGGCGTTCGGCTGCAGGGAGACCGAGTCATATCCGGTGATCGCACACAACCACTGCTCGAGGTCGGCGATCACCTCGCGGATGCCCTCGGTCTGGTCGGCAGGGGCGAACGGGTGCAGGTTGGCGAACTCGGGCCAGGTGACGGCCTCCATCTCGGTGGTCGCGTTCAGCTTCATCGTGCACGAGCCGAGCGGGATCATGCCGCGGTCCAGCGCATAGTCCCGGTCGGCCAGGGTGCGCAGGTAGCGCAGCATGGCCGTCTCGCTGTGATGGCTGTTGAAGACGGGGTGGGTCAAGAAGGCGCTCGTCCGGTGCAGGTCCTCGGGCCAGCTCGGCTCTCCGTCGGTCGCGATGACCGGGCCGGCTCCGAACGCCGACGCGACCAGGTCCAGCTGCGCACCGGTCGTGGTCTCATCGACGCTGACCGACACGTGGTTCGCGTCGACGCGCCAGATGTTCACGCCGCGGTCTAGGGCCGCCGCCACGACCGCGTCCGCCTGACCGGGCACAACCGCCTTGACCGTGTCGAAGAACGCCTCGGTGGCCAACGTGACCCCGGCATCTTGGAGCGCGCGCGCCAGCCCGGAGGCCTTGCCGTGCACCTCGTGCGCGATCCCGGACAGGCCTCGCGGGCCGTGCCACACGGCATACATCGAGGCCATCACGGCCAGCAGAACCTGCGCGGTGCAGATGTTGGAGGTGGCCTTCTCGCGGCGGATGTGCTGCTCACGGGTCTGCAGTGCAAGGCGGTAGGCCGGCGCGCCGTCGGCGTCGACGCTCACTCCGACCAGGCGCCCCGGAAGGGTTCGTTCCAGTCCCTTGCGCACACTCATGTAGCCGGCGTGCGGGCCGCCGAACCCCATCGGCACCCCGAACCGTTGGGTGGTGCCGACCGCAACGTCGGCGCCCCACTCGGCCGGGGGCGTCAGCAGGGTCAGTGCCAGCAGATCGGCGGCGACCGTGACCAGGGCGCCCTCGTCGTGCGCGGCGGTGGTGAGCCTGGACCAGTCGCTGATGCCTCCGTCGGCGCCCGGGTACTGCACGACGACACCGAAGATGGGCCGGCCACCGGTCGCCTCGGTCAGCGCGGACTCGTCCAGCGCCGCACGCAGATCCGCGACGACGACCTCGAGGCCGAGCGGCAGCGCCCGCGTCTGCGTGACGGCGATCGACTGGGGCATCACCTGATGGTCGACCAGGAGCACCGCGTCGGCGGGTGCCTTGCTGCTGCGACGCATCAAGGTCATCGCCTCGGCAACCGCGGTGGCCTCGTCGAGCAACGACGCACCGGCGGTCGGCAGCCCGGTCAGGTCGCTGACCATCGTCTGGAAGTTGAGCAGTGCCTCGAGTCGCCCCTGGGAGATCTCCGGCTGGTACGGGGTGTAGGCGGTGTACCACGCCGGGTTCTCCAGGATGTTGCGCCGCACGACCGGCGGGGTGTGCGTGCCGTAGTAGCCCAGCCCGATCATCGAGGTGAGGACCTGGTTGCGGGCGGCCTTGGCGGCCAGCTCGTCGATCACGGCGGGCTCCGAGGGGGCCGCCTTCAGATCGAGCTCGGCGGCGGCGCGAATCCCCGCGGGGAGGGCGCGCTCGACCAGCGCGGCGGTGCTCGGCTGGCCGACGGCCTTGAGCATGGTGGTCACGTCGGCATCGGTGGGACCGATGTGGCGGCGGACGAAATCGGGCGACGAAACCTGCGTCATGTCACTTCCTTGGGCGCGGGACGACAGTGCGTCTCCCCCTCTGTCGGCGCACCTGCGCGCTTTCAGAGTTGCCTCATCCAAGTGGTCCGGGCGCCTGAGAGGTTCTGGGGAGAATTGCCCCTTCGGCGTTCCACCGTGGGAACTCTCCCACTCGGCATCGCTAGCCCCACAAATCTAGCATTCCCGCAGAGTGCATCGGCACGGTGTCAACCGGCGTTGCGACGCTCCCGCATGGCTCGCAGCTCATCGCCCGGATGGGCCGCGGGTGTGTCGCTCTCCGCGCGCTCGCTCGGCAGCTCGCTGAGTGAGCCCTCGACCTCACGCCAGACGGACCCCAACGCGATACCGAACACCCCCTGGCCGCCCCGCATCAGATCGATGACCTGGTCATCGGAGGTGCACTCGTAGACGCTAGCGCCATCGGACATCAAGGTGATTCCAGCGAGCTCGGTCACACCGTGGTCGCGCAGCGCGCCGACCGCGACGCGAATCTGCTGCAGGGAGACGCCGGTGTCCAGCAGCCGCTTGACCACCTTGAGCACCAGGATGTCGCGGAAGCTGTAGAGCCGCTGATGCCCCGAACCGGAGGGGTTGCGCACGGACGGCTCGAGCAGGCCGGTGCGAGCCCAGTAGTCGAGCTGTCGGTACGTGACGCCGGCGGCGCGACAGGCAGCCGGACCGCGATAGCCGACGGCATCGGTCATCGCCTGGGGCAGCTCGGTGACAAAGAGCGCTTCCTGCAGGGGCGCCGGGGCACTCGAGCGCTTCGGTTGCGCCTCACCGGTGGTGACCACGGCTACCTCCAAGACCTGGGCCGACGGCCCGTGTGTGACGGGCGGCAGGAAATTCTGCCGCACTCTGAAAGGTATGCGGGCGGGCACCCGTCGTCAACGACCACAGGCCAGTTCGCCCGGCGTGTCGCGGCCGCGGATCGCACGATAACTGTAAAGTTTACGTTCATGGTTGACCGGGGCCGGCAGCTGGGTTCCCGGGCGCCGAGTCGGGATCATCGGGGTCGATCACGAAGTCATCGGCCGACACGTGGTCCAAAAACTCCCGGAAACGCTCGACCTCGTCCTCCTCCTCGACCGGAACCGCGACACCGACCGCGTCGAGCACCTGGTCATCCACGTAGATGGACACGTGGGCCCGCAGCGCGATCGCGATCGCATCGGATGAACGGGAGCTGATCCGCTGCTCACCGTCCATCACCAGCTCGGCGTAGAAGATGTTCTCCTCCATCTTGGTGATCACCACACTGGACAGGGTGTGCCCGAGCCCGGTGATCACGTTGACCAGCAGGTCATGGGTCATGGGCCTCGGCGGGGCAATCTCCTGCTGGGCGTAGGCGATGGCGGTCGCCTCGGGTGCGCCGATCCAGATGGGCACATACCGCTCGCCGCCTCGTTCGCGCAGCAACACGATGGGCTTGTTGGTGGGCATCTCGACGCGAACGCCCATCACCTCGACTTCCTTCACCCCTCCACGCTACCCCGACCTGGCGCCGGCGCGCACCAGCGCAAGGTGAAGGGCGAGGCACTGGCGCAGAACGTCCGCGCGAGCGGCCGTCCCGGGGGCGGAGGAGAGCTGGTCGAGCAGGCCGATCTCGCGGTCGGCCGCCAGCCGAAACGGGCGAAGATGACGTGCCTGAAGGCCGTAGGTCATCAGGACACCGGCCGCGCGGGCGACCTGCAGGTCTTGGCCGTCGTAGTAGCCGTCGCCACCGGTGTGGATGAGGCCGAAGGAGTCCAGGTCGGCAATGACCGGCCGCTCGACCCCGGCGGCATCGGCGAGCTCGACCGCGGTCAGTCGCAGCGCCCGGGCCGGCCGATCGATGTCGGCGGTGCTGGGCAGGTCCGGGTCGTCGGCCGCGGCAGGTGCCTTCGGGCGGGCGCCGGGCGCCTCAGCGGGCGGTTCCAGGCCCCGGTCGTAGGCGTCGAGTGCCTCGCGGATCACCTTCAGGGGCCAGAACCGGTCCCGCTGACAGGCCAGGACGAAGCGCAGCCGCTCCACGTCGCGCGCGGAGTAGCGCCGGTATCCCGACGGGGTGCGGCCCGGGGACACCAGCCCCTGCGCGTCAAGAAACCGCACCTTGGAGATGGTGAGGTCCGGAAACTCCTCCTGGAGCTGCGAGAGCACCACGCCGATGGTGCGTCCACGCTCCACCGCGGTCACGACGTGCCGGGCGCGCCGTAGTAGACCAGCCGGAACTTGCCGACCATGACCTCGTCACCCGTCCGCAGGGACGCGGAGTCGGTCAGGGTGCCGTTCACGTAGGTGCCGTTGAGGGAGCCGACGTCCTGCACGTCATAGCTTGCGTTGGTCCGACGGAACACGGCGTGCCGCCGCGAGACCGTCACGTCATCCAGGAAAATGTCACTCTCTGGATGGCGTCCACTGCTCACCTCCTCGTCGTCGAGGAGGAACCGGGCGCCGGCGTTGGGGCCACGCAACACAATGAGCAATGCGGTCCCGGGACGCAGCGCATCAACCGTTGCCTGGTCAGCGCTTGAGAGCCTGACCTCGCTCGCGGTGACCCGCTCGGGAGCTGCTGGTGCATCGAAGGCAGGTATGCGCGCTGTTGTCGCGTCACCCGCGGCGTAGTCCGGCTGGTTGCCGGGCTGCCCGTGATCAGTCATTTTCACCACACTAGGGGATTGAGGCGAAAGTCGCCTGCCGATTCGCTCAGTTGAGCGAGGACTTATATGTTTCAACGTCTTTCAGGGCTTCCAACGCAGACGCGTCGGCAACCCTCAGCTCGTACATCCACCCCTGGCCGTAGCAGTCGGAGTTGACCAGCTCGGGAGTGCTGTCCAACTGCTCGTTGACTGCCGTCACCTCACCTGCCAGGGGGGCATAGAGGTCGCTGACCGACTTGGTCGACTCGACCTCACCGCAGGAGTCGCCGGCAGACAGCATGTCGCCGACTGCGGGCAGGCTCACGTAGACCACGTCGCCGAGCGCGTCTTGGGCGAATGCCGTGATCCCGATGCGCACCACACCACTGCCCTGGTCACCGACCCACTCATGGTCCTCGGTGTAGCGCAGGTTGGCCGGGTACTCGAGCTCGCTCATGGATCTCCTTCGTCGGTGAGTTACTAGTATCCAGCCAGACCTGGCCTACGGTGTCGAGCCGTCTGACTGAGCGTAACGAGGCACCGTGGGTGCCCGCAATGCGTCGATGTTAACGGTCTTCAAGGACGCCACGCTCGGGTGTGCGCCAAGTTGTTTGAGACTGTCGACGACACCGCCCGGAATCTCCATGGCCGTCGACATGGTGTGCGAGCTGCCGATGGCCAGAATGATGTATGGCGACTGCACCACCTGCCCGTCGACAACGAGGGCATTGTCGCCATTGACCCCGAACCAGGTGTCGGCCACGACGCGCACTCCGGCGATCTGGATCGCTTCCGCGCCCGCATCCCGCAGCTCCTCCACCGCGTCGAGAACGTTGGCCGCCTGCACGACGGCTTTCGGGTCGTTGATCGTCAGGGCGATCCCGGGGCCCTGCGCCGGCAGCGTGCCGGCCAGGATGCCCAGCACGTCCTTGCGCTCCTGCGCCGCAGACAGGGCCGCCTTGTCACCGGTTGAAGTCTGCAGCGAGGCTCGCGTGCGGGTGAGCTTGGCCTTCTCCTGGTCCAGGTGGAGGGACTGCTGGTTCACCCCGTCGAGCAGGGCGATCAGGTCTCCCTGGCTGAGGTTCTCCAGGCCGGAGGCCAGGTTCTCGTGGACCTGGGTGACCATGGCAAATCCGAGCGCCAGCGCGAGCAGCGTGGCAAAAACGTTTGCTCGGGTCGCTCGTGGCCGGCCCATCCGGAGCAGCCGGGCCCACCCGGATCGACCGGGCTCTGCCGAGGTGCCCTCCGCGGGCCGAACCGGTGGCTCCTCGCCTTCTTGAGAACTTTGTGGGGCGATCATGTCGGGGCCCCCGCGAAGTACCGAGCGAGGGACGAGTGAGGACTTTGTGGGGCGATCATGCGTGGAAGAGGTGACGACGGATGGCGGCCATGTTGCTGAAGATGCGCAGCCCCAGGACGACGACGACCCCCGTCGACAGCTGCGAGCCGACACCGAGCTGGTCGCCGAGGAACACGATCAGCGCTGCCACCACGACGTTCGACAGGAACGAGATGACGAAGACCCGGTCGTTGAAGATGCCGTCCAGCACGGCACGGACGGCACCGAATACGGCGTCCAGGGCTGCGACGACGGCGATCGGCAGGTAGGGCTGCAGCCACAGGGGCACGTCGGGGTGCAGCAGGAGGCCGAGGATCAGGCCGGCCACCAGCCCGAGAGCAGGTATCACTTCTTCTCCTTGGAGACCTTGGCGTAGGCCAGCAATGGTGCTGGGCCGGCGGGAACGTTGACGGACTTGCTCGTGCTCATGGTGCTTCGGATGCCGTAGCTGCCCACGAGGCCGCCCAGGTACACACCGCCGGTGCCGGCCTTGAACTTCCTCTCCATCTCATTGCCTGCACCGACCGCCGTGATCGTATATGGCGGGCTCAGTGGCCGAAAGTTGACCAGAATCGCCTCCCCTGCGAACCGGATGGCGGTCTCGGCTGTGAGTCGCTGTCCGTTGATCGCCATCGCCTCGGCGCCGGACTGCCACAACCCGTTCACGATGATCTGCATGTCGGACGACGTCACGCGCCCGTCACTACTGCTGTCGGTGCGGGGGTTGCCCTGGGCGTCGGTGTCGGCCCCCTTGGCGTCATCGATGCTCAGATTCAGCCCGGGCCCCTTCACTGCCACGGCGCCGGTCAGCACGGCCAGGCGGGACAACTGCGTGGACTGGTCGCTGCGGTGCACGTGCTTCAACGCCTGGTTCTGGTAGGCGGTGATCTGCCGCTGCAGCTCGTTGATGGCGCTGGTGTCGGAGTCGATGGTGTCCTGGCGGGCCTGGACACTGCTCACCAACTGGTCGTGCTGCTTCTTCGCCAGGCCGAGCGGCAGGCGCAGGGTCAGGGCCGACGTTGCCAGACCTACACCGACCAGAAGGCAGACGATGAGCAGCATCGGCGAGCGTAGGCCGGTGGACCGGGGCCGGTCCTCCCGCTCACGACGCGCGGCGGCGGCCTCGTAGGCCGGGTCGAGCGGATGCGTCATCAGCTCGGTGATCAGCGACATCGATGCGGCCGGGTCGCGTGCGGTTGACGGTGCGCTCACAGCGCGGCACCCGTGCGACGTTGGCGGACCATCCCGAGAATCTGCCGGGCATACATGATGCCCGCGACCCAGTAGAGCCCAAGGCCCCACCAGGCGAACGACCAGCCGAGCGGAAGTGCGACGCTGCCGACCGGGCCATCCTGTTGCCCCAGCAGAATCAGCGGGAACGCGTAGATGAGGCAGAACGTCGCGAGCTTGCCGATGAAATGCACTGGGGGTATCGGCAGTCGGTGGCGCCGCAGTGGAAGGGCAAACGCCGCGACGAACACCTCACGGGCAAGCAGGAGCGCGACGAGCCACCACGGGATGATGCTGCGAGACGCCAGGCCGAGCAGCGTCGACAGGATGTAGAGCCGGTCGGCGGCCGGATCCAGTAGCTGACCGAGTCTGGTGACCAGCCCGTAGTGGCGCGCGATCTTGCCGTCCAGGTAGTCGGTGACACCCGACACGGCAAGGACGGCGAAGGCCCAGAGGTCGTGATGCTCGAGGAGAAGCCACAGAAAGATCGGGACGGCGATGAGCCGCAGCATCGACAGCAGGTTCGGCACCGTCCAGACGCGGGTGCTCAGCGCCGGTTCGTCCTCCACGTCCTGCATGCTAGGCGGAGGTTGGCATCTGCACCCGCGCCGGGTGACTACAGATCGACAACGTTCTGCCACGGGTGAAGGCGACCAGGGTCACGCCCAGCTCGTCGGCGGCCTCGATCGCGAGGCTCGACGGGGCGGAGACGCACGCGAGAACGGGCACGCCGGCCATCGCGGCCTTCTGCACGATTTCGAAGGAGGCCCGCGAGGACACAGTCAACACCAGGTCCTTGCAGGATCGGCCGTTCATCAGCGCCCAGCCGACAACCTTGTCGACGGCGTTGTGTCGTCCAATGTCCTCGCGCACAACCAGTGCCTGCCCCTCCGTCGTGAACAGGCCCGCTGCGTGGACTCCACCGGTCCGCTCGAAGACGAGCTGCCGCTCACGCAACCGGGTCGGCAGGCCGGCGATGGCCTCCGCGGCCACCATCGGGACTTCCGCGTCCTGCAGATTCGACCCGGGCCTCGCCGCGGCGACCGCGTCGATGCTCGTCTTTCCGCACAGCCCGCAGCCGCCGTGCATCACCAGGCTGCGTTGCGCGCTGACGGGGATGCTCTCGCCGGGACTGCTCAAGGTGACGTCGACGACGTTCAGGGCCTCTGTGTCGGCGCAGTAACGCGCAAGCCTGACGTCTTCTCGATCATGCACGATGCCTTCGCCGGCAAGGAACCCGTGCACCAGCTCGATGTCGTTACCGGGGGTGCGCATCGTGACGGTGACGGCCGTGCCGCCGACGCGGATCTCGAGGGGCTCCTCGACCGCGACGGTATCGGTGCGCTCGCTTACGCCGGTGTCCAGATCGACCCGGACAACCCGGCGCGGTGTGGTGATGCGTCCCATCAGCATGCACGCTCGGATCGGATCGGCACGGGCCGATCCGCCTGCGCTGTTCTCCACGTCATGCCCTCCAGTGTCGCAGCAGGCGCCCAGGTCGGACGGTCGGACCGTCAGGACCTGCGGGTGTCGTCCTGCGCTGCCTCATGGGCGTGCCACCGCTCCATCAGCGCGGTGAGCTCGACCTGCATGAACGTGAAGAAGTCGGCCATGCGGTCGAGGCGCGCACCCGCATCGGTCTGCGGCCCGAGCTCGACTGCGCCGCGATGCATCACGGACTGCCAGCGTTCGAGCACGTTCCCACGGCTGAGTAGCGCCTCGTACCAGATATCGTCCACCGTCGTGAACTCGTCGCGCCGCGCGCCGAGCGGCCTGCTGCGGCGCACCATGTCGACCTGTTCTAGATACCGCGCTGCACCGGAGATGGCGGCCGGACTGGCTTGCAGCTGTGCACACAGGTCGGCCGCAGTGAGCGTCCCGGCCTCGCTGGCGACGATGGCGGAGAACATCCGGGCCGCCATCCTCGGCAGACCCGCACCCGTCAGCTCCTCCCCCATGCGCTCGATGAACCTGCGTCGAGCCTGTTCTGGCATGAGTCCATCGATTTCGGTCTTGCGGCGTGGCATACCGGCATCATGTCACGGATTTCATGCAGTTTTAAAGATTCACGTATTTATGAAATGCGCGTACCGTGGTCGGTATGAGCAAAGCGATCTGGACCGATGGGCTCACCAAGAGCTTCGGTGCCATTCGGGCACTCGACGCGCTCGACCTGTCGGTGGAGCTTGGTGAGGTGCATGGTTTCCTCGGTCCGAACGGCGCCGGCAAGTCGACCACTCTGCGGGTACTGCTGGGCACCGTGCGCGCAGATGCCGGCATGGCCCGCGTCCTCGATGGGGATCCGTGGCGCGACGCAG
This sequence comes from Leekyejoonella antrihumi, assembly GCF_007845645.1. Classification (GTDB taxonomy): domain Bacteria; phylum Actinomycetota; class Actinomycetes; order Actinomycetales; family Dermatophilaceae; genus Leekyejoonella; species Leekyejoonella antrihumi. The sequence continues at coordinate 43,706 of NZ_VCQV01000009.1, read as the reverse complement.
CGAGTCTGCACCGTCGACTGGCCTACGTTCCCGGCGATGTGGACCTGTGGCCGGGCCTGAGCGGTGGCGAGGTGATCGATCTGTTGGGACGACTGCGCGGGGGCCTGAATGAGGCCCGGCGAGCCGAGCTGCTTGACCGGTTCGAACTGGATCCACGAAAGAAGGCGGGCACCTATTCGAAGGGGAATCGCCAGAAGGTCGTCCTCGTCGCCGCGTTGGCGGCCGATGTGGAGCTACTGCTCCTGGACGAGCCGACGAGCGGTCTTGATCCTTTGATGGAGAGGATCTTTCAGGAATGCGTCATGGAGGCTGCGTCGCAAGGCCGCACCGTCCTGCTGTCCAGTCACATCATGTCCGAGGTGGAACAGCTGTGTGACAGCGTCTCCATCATTCGCGCCGGCCGGGTCGTGGAGACCGGCTCGCTGGAGCACCTGCGCCACCTCACCGGCAGTCGGGTGATGGCGACCGTGCAGCAGGACGTGCCTGACAGCCTGCTCGCCGTGCCCGGCGTCCAGGGCGGAACAGTCGACGGGCGTCGGTTCAGTGCGCAGGTGGATGCCGCGCACCTCGGCGAGGTGTTGGAACGCCTCACGGCCCTGGGTGTCACCGCACTGACCAGCACGCCCCCGAGTCTGGAGGAGATCTTCCTGTCGCATTACCACCACGAGCCCGTCGATGGGCATTCCTGATGGGACGCACCGGCATCGGGGTCCTGCTTCGTGCAGCGCTGCGTCGCGATCGCGTGGTCCTGCCGATCGTTGTCCTCCTCCTGGTGCTCGAAACGGTGGCGAACGCCGGCTTGTATAGCTCCCTCTATCCCACCGCCGCGGATCGAGCACGCCTGACCACGGCATCCGCGTCGAACGCAGCGATGCGCGCCCTTTATGGTCCGGTATTCGATCTGTCCACCGCGGGCGGCTTCACCGCGTGGCGCGTGGGTGGGTTCGTCGCGACCTGCGTCGGCCTCATGGCGATGCTTCTCGTGATTCGGCACACCCGCGCCGACGAGGAGACCGGGCGGACCGAACTGATCCGCTCGCAACCCTTGGGTCGGCATGCGGTCCTCGCCTCCGCTCTGCTCACCTGCGCTGTCGGCGGCCTCGCGGTGGGTGTGCTCGCTGCGATCGGTCTGATCGTCCTGGGCCTGCCCGTGGGGGGATCCCTCACACTCGGAGCAGGATTCACTCTCACCGCCCTCGTGTTCGCAGGTGTCGGAGGGGTGGCTGCTCAACTGGCCGAGCGCGCACGAACAGCTCGAGCACTGGCCGGCTCAGTGCTGGGCCTGTCGTATATCGCTCGTGCAGTTGGTGATTCATCCACTCCGCTACACTGGTGCAGCTGGTTGTCGCCCATCGGTTGGGCCGAACGGCTACGGCCCTTCGCCGGCGACCGCGTCGGCCCCGCCGCTTTGTCGATTGCCGCAACCATCGTGCTGGTCCTTGCCGCAGCGCTGCTCGAGTCCCGACGGGATCTCGGTGCCGGCATGTATCCCGCTCGCGCGGGGCGCCCGAGGGCAAGCCGCGCCCTCAACGGCATCGCTCCCTTGGCGGCTCGACTGCAGTGGGCGCCACTGACCTGGTGGGCCGGTGGACTGCTCATCACGGGTTTCGCCACCGGATCGATCGCGAGCGGCTTGCTCGAGACGTTGCGGGACACCCCCTCGGCGCTCACGCTTCTTCAGCGTATGGGTGGGCGTGGCGCCCTGGTCGATACCTACTTCGCGGCCGTGATCCCCACGATCGCCGTTGTTGCGCTGGCACAGGGGGTCGCAGTTATCGCCCGCCTGTCCACTGAGGAGTCGACTGGCCGAGCGGAGCTTCTGCTGTCAACGCCGGTGAACCGACGGGCCATGCTTGCCGCGCACGTTGGCTGGGCACTCCTTGGAGCGGTCCTCCTGATGGTCGCGCTGGGGCTGGGACTCGGACTCGGCTACACAGCGGCTGGAGGCCCGTTGGATCAGCTGATCGGTCTGATCGGCGCCTGCCTGGCACAGGTGCCGGCCATGTGGGTGGTCATCGCTGCCGGTGCAGGGTGCCTGGGCCTGTCCGCGCGGCTTGCGCCGGTCCCGTGGGCACTTCTTGTCGGGTGCGTGGCGCTCGCCTGGTTGGGTCCTCTGTTAAGGCTTCCCGGTGCCGTCATGGGACTCTCGCCCTTCAGCCACCTGACGGATCTGCCCGGAAGCCAGGTCGCGTGGACCGTGCTGTCGGCCTGCGCTGCACTTGCGGGCGTCGGACTTGCGGCCGCTGCGGTGGCATACCGTCGGCGGGACATTTCGGGCTGAGCCGTGCAGCGATGACTCAGACGGCCGCCTTCTCGCGACCGTCCTGCTCTGCCACGGTGCGGCCCCGGATCGGCTCCGGCGCCTGAGTGGAGAACTGGCTCACGCACCGCTCGTTCAACGTCGTGCGTGGCGCATCGAGGACGGCCGGGCCGATCGTGCGCCACCACTTCGCGCTCTCGGCGACCGCGTCGTCCAGGTGGGCGGTGCGAAGGCTCGGATGGGCCGACATCCCGGCGGCATACGTCGCTGCCCAACGCAGCGCAGGCTGGCCCAGACGCTCGAGCAGGTCAACCTCGCACGGGACGCCACCGGCGTGGGCCAACGCATGCAGCGCGATCTGCTGCAGCTCGAGCTCTGGGCGCTCCAGGACCTCCAGGAGTCGCGCATGCTGCTCGGGGCCGGCGAGGTAGGACAGCAGCTGTCCGGCGGCGTCCCGAGCAACGGGGTCCGCCGTGGTCGTGACGACGTCTAGGGCGGTGTCCGCCAGAGATACCCGGTACGGGCTGGCCATGAGCATCAGTGAGGAGTGGTGCTGGCGCTCGAGGAAGTCCTCGGTCAGTGCCTCCCGAACGAGGCGTTCGAGCATCTGGTCGCCGTGCACCCCCGAGTGCATCGCCGCCGCCTGCAGGTATCGCTGCAGCTGCGCCGGATCCTGAATGTGCGCGCCGTGCGGTCGATCTCCGGGGTTGCTGCCGAGCAGTGCGACCACCATCCTGGTCATCTGCAGTGAGATGCGCTGCGCGAGTATGAAGGCGGGCTGTCCCCCGTCGTCCGGGTCCTCCCTGGCAACGGTGAGTACTGCGTGCTGGATGCGGTTGATCTGATCGACGGTGAGCGATCCGAGGACCACTGGCTGCAGTAGGGCGCGAGCCGCGCCGAGCCGCACCCGGTGACGGCGGTGCACAAAGAGGTCGACCAGGAGGTCCAGCGTCTCGGGGTCGTTGGTCTCGCCGAGCACGCTCAGGGCGTCGAGCAGGCACCCGGAACCGGGGGTCTCGACGGTGTCCAGCACGGCGGTCGTCACCGGGCGCCGCGTGACCGGGTCACTCATCAGGCGCGCCAATGCCTCATATCGTCCGACGTAGGCGGTTCCGATCGAGCGCAGCATCTCAACCAGCAGTTGGCGCACCCAGCACGCCAGCACCGATGGAGGCAGCACCACTCCCCCCGGCTGGACCAGCATGTAGGACAGCTGCAGCCAGTCGGCGGCCGATGCCTCGTGCGCAGAGATTCGCTGCTCAAGTCGGCTCAGCTGAAGGGAGAGACTTGACCGGTCGACGAGCTCTGGGTGCTCGACAGTGTCCACGGCGCCAAGGCGGCGCAGTGCCTCGCATACCCCGCGCAACTGGCCGCTCGGCAGCTCCAGCACCTGCTCGTATGCCGTCAGCATGGCGCCGGAGATCTCCTCCTGGCCGTGCTCGCGGCGACTCAGAGCGGAAGCTCCCACGGGAAAGCCCGCGCTCGTGAGACGTCTGCTGAATTCGGTGCCGGTGCCACCGATCGGTGACGCCATCCGACTGACGCGCACCAGCCAGGCGACGCGGGCGCGCGCGTCCACCCGCGCACCTCGCAGTGGCGAGTGGTCAACTGGTAGATCGCGCGGCCGTCCGCGCATGGAGGACCAAGTCATGATCGCCTCCCAGAGGTCGTGGCTTGAAACCCTCCAACGACGTGAACTTGGTGTGGCGTCGTAGTAGGGATCTGCTTAACAGCGATCGTACGTGGCATTACCATACTTGGAGCCTCATTTGGGATTTTGCAGCCGTTGAATCGTCTGACCCGCTTGGGTGTCGGCCCGCCCAGCGTGCCTGGACGTCCCTGTGGCCGGTGTGGCCCTTGTCCGTTGTTGCGCCTGGTGGGACGCTGACTCGATGAACGTCACGACAGATCCCGATGGGTTTCGGCATGCGAATCTCGCGGCGCCACGGAGCGTTCCGATAGGCGACTACGGCTTCCTCTCGGATGGCGAGGTAACGGCGCTGGTCTCGCCGAGCGGCGATGTCGACTGGATGTGTCTGCCCCGAATGGACTCCGGCAGCGTGTTCGGCTCGCTCATCGGTCGGCACGCCGGGCAGTTCAGCCTGGCGCCGTCCGACGCCGTCGTGCCGGTAGCACGACGCTATCTGCCGGGCACCATGGTGCTGGAGACCAGTTGGGGAACACCGACGGGGTGGATCGTCGTTCGAGACCTTCTGGTCATCGGTCCATGGCGCCATGAGCAAGAGCTCGACCGGACCTTGCGACGGATACCGACGGACTACGACGCCGAGCACATCCTGTTGCGCACGGTCCGCTGCGTGTCGGGTGAGGTGCAGGTGGTCACGGAGTGCGAGCCGGTCCTCGACTACGGCCGTAAACCTGTCACCTGGTCCTACACGGACAAGGTCTACCACGAGGCGGTGGCGTCGGCGACGGGCAGCGATCTGACCGTCAAGCTCACAACGGACCTTCGACTGGGCTTCGAGGGTGGCCGGGCGGCCGCGCGGACCCTCCTGAAGGAGGGTGACCTGAGGTTCATCGCGTTGTCCTGGGGCGAGAACAACGAGGCCCCAACTACCTTCGACGACGCCTACAAACGGCTGGTCTGGACGGCGCACCACTGGCAGCACTGGCTGGCCCGCGGCAAGTTCCCGGACCATCCGTGGCGCAGCTACCTGCAGCGAAGCGCACTCACGCTCAAGGGGCTGACGTATGCGCCGACCGGCGCGATCGCGGCGGCGTCCACCACCTCGTTGCCCGAAACGATCGGCGGCAGCCGCAACTACGACTACCGCTACGCCTGGATCCGGGACGCAACCTTCGCGCTGTGGGGCCTGTACTCGTTGGGCTTCGACTGGGAGGCCGTCGACTTCTTCTCCTTCATCGCCGACGTGGCCGAGGGAGCGGACGACCTGCAGATCATGTATGGCATCGATGGTCGCCCCGACCTGGAGGAGTACGTCCTGGAGCACCTGAGCGGGTATGCCGGCTCCCGCCCGGTGCGCATCGGCAACGCCGCACACTCCCAGGTGCAGCACGATGTCTGGGGAGCCCTGCTGGACTCGGTCTACCTGCACTCGAAGACTGCCGACCATGTCGACAGCCGCATCTGGCCCATCCTCGGCAAGCAGGTCGAAGCCGCTCTGAAGCACTGGCGCGAGCCGGATGCGGGGATCTGGGAGGTTCGCGGTGCGGCCAAGCATTTCACGTCCTCGAAGATCATGTGCTGGGTCGCGGTCGACCGCGGTGCTCGGCTCGCAGAGATGATCGGCGAGGCGGCGGAGGCGGAACGCTGGCAGTTGGCCGCCGACGAGATCCGCGACGACATCCTCGCCAACGGCCTGCGCGAGGACGGCGCCCTCACGCAGTACTACGGGTCCACGGCCTTGGATGCGTCCTTGCTGCTCGCCCCGCTCGTGCGATTCCTGCCGAACGACGACCCGCGTATTCGTGCGACCGTGCTCGCGATCGCCGACGAGCTGACGCAGGATGGGCTCGTGCTGCGCTATCGCACCGAGGAGACGGACGACGGGTTCCGCGGCGCGGAGGGATCGTTCACGATCTGCTCGTTCTGGCTGGTCTCGGCGCTGTGCGAGATCGGCGAGCTGGATCGAGCGCGGGCCCTGTGCGCCAAGCTGCTCTCGCTGGCTGGACCACTGGAGCTGTACGCCGAGGAGATCGACAGTCGCTCCGGTCGGCATCTGGGCAACTTCCCGCAGGCGTTCACTCACCTGGCACTCATCAATGCGGTGATGCACGTCATTTCGTTGGACACACCAACTGGCCCTTGATGTCCACGGTGTCTCACGCAAGTCGGCGAGCCCCCACCAGACGCAGCAGGGCATCCGAGAGCCGTCGGCGGCGCAGGGCGGAACACGCACTGTCTGCCACCGGCGGTGCGGCGGTCCGATGACCTGTCCGCGCACCACCGGTGGCACAGGTGCCCACTGATCCTTCGCCCGTGACGGCACGTTCACTGACGTGCAGACGCGCGGGCCCTCCGAGCGCGCCCTGGATGAGAGGACCGGGACGCTGGCCCCGTGCGGCCAGGTCTGCCAGTTCGGCCAGGTCCAGCGGTCGATGCCCCATCCACCGCGGCACTGCAGTCATCTCAACGGCCCTCCCATGCGCCAGTTCCTACAGTTGACGAGCGTAGGGATCGGCCCGGGGAAGGACCTCAGTGATCGAGTACTGATCTTCGAGATGAACCCGATGGCCGGTCCCGCGTGCTAGCGACTCGAGGATGGGGAGTGCGTCTGAGAGACCAGGTTGCTCAGCTTCGCGTCGGCCACCTCGAGGGTGCTGGCCACGCTTTCGCCGGGTATGCCGAGGGCGGTGGCGATCACGGCATCCGGATACCCAGCATTGCGGAGCCTCAGGGCCACCGCCAGCCCGGGCGGCAGCTGGTCGAGCAGACTCGCCATGTTCATGCGACCAACGTACGGCTCCCAGCGGGCGGCAGTCCCCAGTAACCGGCCACTGAAGTTGTCAGAGGCGTTTCACACTCGGCCGCCCCGGCTGAGGTCCGCACCGTCGATGGCAGCGCCCAACTGGTCGCGGTGGGTTACGCCGAGCTTCGCAAACGACTGGTAGAGGTGTGACTCGACGGTTCGCACTGACAGCACAAGATGTGCCGCGATCTCGGCGTTGGACAGACCCTGTCCTGCGAGACGGGCAACCTCGAGCTCCCTTCTGCTGAGGTGAGGGGTGCTCATCTGGAGGCTCATGGCCGGCGTCCGCGCGCCCTCGCAGCGGCTGGCCAGCGCGTGACTGCGGCCGGCGGCCTTGGTGGCCGCGGTGGTCGCCCCCGCGCTCGCGAAGGCGCGCGAGCCCTGGGCCGCGGATTCTGCGGCTTGCAGCCACATGCCCCGTCGTGAGAACTGCGCTGCGGACTCCATCAGTGCGCGGCCATCCCGGTTCACGAGGGCGGCCGTGTGCTCGGCGAGGACGTGCGGGAGGTCGCTCTCCATGTTTGAGGCGATCTCTTGCAGCGGCCGCAGCAGCCGGGCAGGTGAGCCCCCGACCTGGGCCGCGAGGTGCAGCAGCCGGGCTCGTGGGATGGCCAGTTCGCTCAGCTCGCCGGCTCCGGCGAGGAGGCAGCGCTCCGCAGCCACACTGTCTCCGGCCATCAGGGCAATGAGGGACTCGGCGATGACGTCGTCGGCCCGGCTTCGCGTGCTCGGCTCACGAGGCGCTCGAGCACGGGCCTCCTGGAGCGCCGCGCGGGCCGAGTCCATCCGACCGGTCAGTGCACGTGCCTGGGCGATCATGCTCATCGTCCAGGACACGCCCCCGCCGATGTCAGCCTGCCGGAAGGCGCTGTTGGCCTGGAGCAGCTCGCGATGCGCGCTCTGCGGCCGACCCTGCTGGAGCAGGGTGCCACCAAGAACCAGGGCCACCAGCGCACGCACACTTGGGTCTGCCGCATCGATCGTCTGCTCGCGAAGAGCTGAAACGAGCTCGACTGCCCGGGCCACCCTTCCCTCGCAGGTCAGGCACAGCGCTTCTTGGAGAACGGCCGAGAAGGCTCCTCGTCGAACCTCCGGCAGCTCTGTCCGGCCGAGCGCCTTGAGCCTGACGTGCAGCGCACCCGCCGAGCGGGTCCAGCCGAGGTAGGCCATGGCCTCCCCGGCGACTTCGAGTGCTACCAAGGACGGCACCGGCCCTGCACCTACCGGGTCCTCAAGCACGGGGCGGGTTGCCTCGATCGTCTCGACGAGGCGCCCCTCATCAAGATAGAGGCTGCCGCGGTAGGCCGCGGACAGCAACCTGGCATGGGTGGCATGATCGGCGTCGATGGTCGTCCCGGTGTGGTGTGTGGCGAACCGATCGACCATGGCCAGTGCGTCCGCCCGCCGGGCAAGACCCAACGCAAGCGCATGATGCCTGGTCACCAGGTAGCGCTCGTGGAGCTCGGCGTGGCCGACGCCGAGGATCTCGTCCTCGGCCGCGGCGAGGGTGGCATTCGCCTTCTCGAACTCGTTCTGCCCGTTGTAGGCAATGGCCAGCTCGATCGCTGCGCCGGGGCCCGCATCGTGATCCAGGGCGGCCGCCGCCAAACGCTGGGCGACCCGATGCTCGAAGGTCTGGTTGGCCCGACGTGCTGCATCGAGCAGCAGGTCCGCCGAGACCGGGCCGCCCAGTTCCAGACGCCAGGTGGCGACCCGCACGGTGTCACCGCCACCGGCTTGCCGGACCTCTGGCTCGAGGACGTCCACCAGACATCGTCGGAGCCGACGTTGCGCGAGGTAGCCCAACTGCCCGAGGACGACCTCGCCGTACAACGGGTGCCCGAGACGGAACACCGCGTCGGTGTCTTCCGCTGACACGCGGATGAGCCCGGCACGCTCCAGTGCTGACAGGCTGTTGGCAGTGACGACCTGTTCGGCAAGTCGGGCCGCCAGCGGCTCGCCGAGAGCGACCAGTCCGAGGGCCTCGCGCGCCGGGCCGTCGAGCCCCTGCAGTCGTTGGCTCACCGCGTCGACCAGCCGGGGTGCCAGCGTCACCTCGCCGTCCCACATCCACATCCCGTCGATGCAGCGGAGTGACCCACTCTCGGCCGCTCCGAGGACCAGTTCCTTGGCAAACAGGAGGTTCCCGCCGCTCACGCGCGCCAGTCGTCGTTTCGTGCGGTCCCCCACCTCCTCCGCAAACGCCGAGTCGATGAACGCCTCGACCTCGCGCACCGAGAACGGCTGCAGATCGACTCGCACGGCGAGTCCGTCCTTCCAGAGGGTAGTCACCGGATCGGGCGGGACCTCCCCTCTTCGGACGGTGACGAAGACAGTGGCGGCTCCGGTGAGCGCGAGGTGCAGGATGAGTGCGGCGCTGCCGACATCCAGCAGATGCGCGTCGTCAAGAGCGATCACCGGACGGGGTCGGTCGGCCGTCCTCAACGACTCGCCGACAGCCCGGTACCACGAGGTCAGGTCCTGATGTCGCTCGACGGGCACGTGCGGGACAAGGTGAGCCAGCGCTGCATACGGCGTGACGCCGGCGGACCGGGTGGCGATGGCCAGCATGGTCGGCACCCCGCGCTGCCGGGCCCAGTGCATCGCCTCACGAAGGAGACGGCTCTTGCCCATCCCTGCGGGTGAGACGATCACGACCCCCGAAGGGTCCTCCGGATGCTCGACGCCCGCATCGATCTCGGCCAGCAGGACCGCGAGCTCTTCCGACCGCGACTGAAATGGCCAGTCGTGGAGAGGACCGGTGCTGTCGCGCATCTCCCGCCTCCGGCCCGCGATCTCGCCGGCCCGAATAATCCCCGACTCCGTGCAGTTCAGGATTAATGGTAGGCCTCGTTCGTCCGTGGCGTCCCGGGCTTGAGGAGATCTGCGGGAGCGTGTGCGTGCACGATGTCCTTGCGTCAACCGTTCGAGTGGAAGACTTCGTCGAGCGAGGGTATTCGCTCTCGGTATCCCTGCAGCAGGATCCGCGCCACCGTCACCGAGTCGACAAGAGGATGCAGGGCCAGAGCCATGCGGGCGAGCCGTTCTGAACCTTCCAGCGCCGCACGAATGGTGAGCTGCTCCACCGCCTTGACCTGCTGCACGAGTCCCGCCGGATGGCCGGTGAGCTGCGCGATGCGCGTCGGCGTCGCACCTGAGGAGTCGACGACGCAGGGCACCTCGACCACGGCGTCCGGAGGAAGGCCCGGGAGGGTCGAGCCGTTGCGCACATTCAGGATCTGGTGAGTCGGCTCGTCTCGAGCGAGGGCAGTCATGAGAGCGAGCGCAACCGCCTCGTATCCTCCACCCGCGACGTCGGCGGCGTCGCGTTCCTCGCCCTCGCTGCGGCTCTCCTTCATATAGGTCGCGTCGCGCGCCTGCCGGGCAGCGCGCCAGGTCGCCAGTGCGGCGTCGGGATGGTGACACACCTCCTGGTAGAAGGTCGACTGCTGGTCGAGCAGCAGCTCACCCCGCGTCTGGGGTCCCCCCTTGATCGATGAGATCGCGTCGCGGGTGAAGTAGTAATAGTAGAGGTACTCTCCCGGAATCATGCCCAGGTCGTGCAGCCACTCAACGCCGAACAGCCTGCCCTCCTCGATCGTGGACAGGCGCTGCGGATCCTCGAGGAGCCTCGGCAGCGCATCCGCTCCATCGATCGGAAGCGAACGCAACCAGCCGAGGTGGTTGATTCCGGCGTAGTCGAAGGTGGCGCGGGTGGGGTCGAGGTCCAACGCCCGTGCCGCCCGTCGACCGAGGCCGACCGGCGTGTCACAGATGCCGATGACGCGGGAGTCCAGCACGGACTGCATTGCCTCGGTGATCATGCCCGCAGGGTTGGTGAAGTTGATGACCCATGCCCCGGGCGCGACCGCGCGCACTCGCTCGGCGACGTGGACGGCGGCCGGCACGGTGCGCAGACCGTAGGCGACACCGCCCGGACCGGTCGTCTCCTGACCCAGCAGACCGAGGTCGAGCGCCACCCGCTCATCGGCAGTTCGGCCGGCCAGGCCGCCGATCCGCATGGCGGAGAAGACGAAGTCCGCGCCGCCGAGCGCATCGTCCAGGTGGGTGCCGGACCGCACCGCAGGACCGCCGGCAGTGTCGCGCATCTGGGCCAGTACCCGCTCGACAGCGCTCAGTCGCTCCGGATCGACGTCGTGCAGAACCACCCGGTCAACCCGAAGGTCGCAATGGTCGGACTGGAGCGCACCGTAGACCAGTGGTACGCGGAATCCCCCGCCGCCCAATATGGTCAGCTGCATCCCACCCACCGTCCTTCGCTGTCATGATGAAGTAGTCGCCCGAGCACCACACGGGCAAGTCTTGCAGGCGGGCGAGCAGATCGCCGCAAGAACTGCGCTGATCGTTGACGGAGCCAGGCAAGGGGGTAGGCAGTGACCACCGGGGACTACGACCCATTGGCCGACGGCCGTGAGCCGGGCGGGCCCGCATTCGATGTCGCGCTGTGGGGCACCGTCTTCCTCGACATCATCTTCACCGGCCTCGACCAGCCACCGCACGACGGCACTGAGGTCAGGGCTGCCGGCATGGGGTCGTGCCCCGGCGGGATCGCGAACCTGGCCGTGGCCACAAGTCGGTTGGGACTTCGCACGTCGCTCGCGGCGGCGTTCGCGGAGGACAGCTACGGCGAGTTCTGTTGGGAGACACTCGCCGAGCAGGAGCACGTTGATCTACAGAGCGCCCGTCGCTACTGCGGGTGGCACTCGCCCGTGACGGTTTCCTACGCGGTCGGCGGCGACCGCTCCATGATCACTCACGCGCATCTGCCGGCGGGCTATGGCGAGCAACCCGTGGTCGCGCCGCCTCCCGCGCGGGCGGTCATCGCGGATCTCGGCAGCGATGAGGTGCGACAACCCGAGGGGCAGGACTGGCTGCGAAGTGCCAGCTCGGCGGGGTCCTTGATCTTCGCCGACCTGGGGTGGGACTCCTCCGGAACCTGGCCGCAGCAGGTTCTTGGACAGCTCGACCGATGCTATGCGTTCACGCCGAATGCGGCTGAGGCCATGGCGTATACCCGCACGGTCACGCCGCAGGACGCCCTCTACGCGATCGCCGACCGAGTCCCGCTGGCCGTCGTCACGAACGGCGCACAGGGTGCGTTGGCGCTCGACAGCACGACCGGTGAGGAAGTCAATGTGCCGGCTCTGCGAGTGCCCGCGCTCGACGCGACGGGTAGCGGCGACGTATTCGGGGCAGCGCTGGTGCTGGGCACCCTCGCACACTGGAGACTGCCGGATCGCATTGCCTTCGCGACGCTTTGCTCCTCACTGGCAGTGCAGCAGTTCGGCGGCTCGCTCGCAGCGCCCGGTTGGGGCGATATCGCCCAGTGGTGGCATGGCATTCGCGACGGGGCCGGCAGCACGTCATACGATGTGGCCGTCCGTCGACGCTACCGCTTCCTGGAGGACATCGTCCCGACCGTGCCGCAGGGCGCGGTGCACCGTGCGGCAGCAACGATCGCACGACGCGCTGACGTGGGAGAGGGCCAACCCTCCTAGGCGGCGGAGGTCGCGCCGCGTCGAACCGGGACCTGTCGATCCCTCAGGTGACCGACTCCCTGGTTTTGGCCTCGATCGCGGCCTCCAGTCGCAGATCTGCCAGCGTCACGAGAATCGGTAGTGCGCGGCTCAACGCCGCCCGATCGTCCGCGCTGAGTGTGCCGAGGTCCTGTGACAGCCGCGAGGTCCCCTCGGTCCGCAGATCGTCAAGCGCGGTCCTGCCGAACTCGGTCAGGATGAGATGGCACGCTCGCCGGTCCTCGGGATCCGGGGCTCGCTCCACCCAACGGCCCTCCACCAACGCCTCGGTCAGCCGCGACATGCTCGCCGCGGTGATGCCGATGACGGACGCCAGCTCACTCGGCCGTCGAGGGCCCCGCTTGTCAAGTGCGACAAGGACGCTCAGCCTCGATGGGGTGAGGCCATGCTCGGTTGCGGGGGTGCGTAGGTGGTAGGACAACCGGTTGACCGCCGTGCGCAACCCACCCGCCAGGTCATCGATGTCGTTGGCCGCCGCCATGCCGCCCACCCCGTTCTTTGGTGTGCCCGGCCAGGAGCGTGCTCCCGGAGCTGTCGTGCTCGGGCGCGACGACCTCGAGGCTCACGTCCGGGGTCCCCCCGTCTACGGCCGAGTGGCCGGCGGGCTCCATGTGCACATACTTGCCGCCGCGCATCGCCGAGGCCAGGGCGGCAATCACGCAGGCCGCGATGGCGAAGGCGAAGGCGATCGTCAGTCCGTGCGAGAACGGGCCGGAGATCAGCGACGGGAAGAAGCTCCGCCCCGTGAGGTAGTGGGCGTTTGCCGCAGGAAGTTGACTGAGCACGTGCGGTCCGAGCAGGGTCTGGACCGGGTTGTACCCGAGTAGCGAGGCGAACAGGACGCCCACCGGTGGCAGCCCGGCGATGCGGTGGACGTCCGCCGCCGGCACCCCCTGTGCCGCAAGTCCGGTTGTCAGGGTGTGCGGCAAGGAACTCGCCAGTCCGGTGATCATCAAGGAAAAGAATATCCCGATGGACAGCACCATGGCAGAGTTCTGGAAGGTCGTGCTCATCCCCGCGCCGACGCCGCGCTGGTGCGGCGGCAGGCTGTTCATGATGCCGGCGCGGTTCGGTGCGGCGAACAAGCCCATGCCCAGGCCGTTGACCAACAGCGCCAGCGCGAACAGCCAGTAACTGAAGTCCACCGGCAGGGCGAGCAACCACACGAAGCTGCCGGCCGCGACCAGCATTCCAACCGTGGCAAACGTGCGAGCGCCGAACCGGTCGGACAGCCAGCCCGAGACGGGCCCGGCAACCAGGAAGCCGATTGTCAGCGGAAGCATGTAGATGCCGGCCCACAGTGGCGTGGACTGGAAGGTGTAGCCGTGCTGCGGCAGCCAGATGCCCTGCAGCCAGATGATCAGGATGAACATCAGACCGCCTCTGCCGAGCGCGCCCAGCAGGCTGGCGAGATTGCCCGCCGTGAATGCCCGGATCTTGAAGAGGTCCAGGTGAAACATGGGTTCGTCGACCCGCGTCTCGATGACGCAGAACACCACCAGGATGAGCGCTCCGCCGATGAGGGCGGCGAGCACCCAGGGGTTGGTCCAGCCCATGGTGTGACCGGCATACGGCTGGATGCCGTAGGTGATGCCGACGAGAACGGAGATCAGCCCGACGGCAAAGCTGATGTTGCCCCACCAGTCCATCTCGGCATGCCGCCGGATCCCGGTGTCGTGCAGCTTGAGATAGGCCCATACCGTGCCGAAGGCACCGATCGGCACCGACACCAGGAAGACCAGGTGCCATTCGACCGGGGCCAGAAGTCCGCCGACCACCAGGCCGATGAAGGAGCCACCGATGCCCGCCACCTGGTTGAGGCCCAGGCCGAGTCCGCGCTGGTTGACGGGAAATGCGTCGGTGATGATCGCGTTCGAGTTGGCCATCAGCATGGCTCCGCCGACACCTTGAGCGATGCGCATCAGCACCAGCCAGAGTGCACCGGCCGTGCCGTGCATCCAGGTGACCGTGAGGAGGACGGAGAAGATCGTGAAGATGAGGAATCCGGCGTTGTACATCCGCACCCGGCCATACATGTCCCCCAGGCGACCGAAGCTGACGACCAGCACGGCGGTCACGACCATGTAGCCCATGATCAGCCAGAGGAGAAGGCTCGTATTGCCGGGCTCGAGCGGGTTGACGCCCAGCCCGCGGAAGATGTCTGGCAGCGCGATCAGCAGGATCGACATGTTGATCGTGGCCATGAGCACGCCGAGTGTCGTGTTGGACAGGACGATCCACTTGTAGCGCGGGCTTGCGGTATCGCGCGCCGCACGCTCTTGTCGTAGGGCGGCGCGTTCAGACGCGGCGTTCTTGCTCGGCACGCGGGCTTCCTTCGAGAGACGGGTCAAATCCAGTTAGTTCACATCGACTAACTAAACGTACGACTGCTCGAGGAAGATTGCCAACACAGACCCATCCGCCGTCCACCAGTCGGCGCGCCGAGACGGACGCCTAGCCGACGGCGAAACCCATGAGATGGCGCAGTGCGAGCTGGTGCAGCTGCACGAACCCGTAGTTGCGCTCACCCGCCCGGTCGACGTCGAAGTCCTCGTATGCCGTGCGATCGGCGAGCAGCTGCTCGATGGTCTCCCCTGCGGCCATTGTCGGTACGCTGAGGCCCGTTACCCCGGCGACCTCCAGCGCCTCCTGCACCGCTGGATCGGCCCGGAACGCTACGGCCCGCTCCTTCAGCATGAGGTACATCTCCATGTTCGCGGCGGCCGAGTCCCACTGTCCCTGCACATGTTCGGTGCGCGACGGCTTGTAGTCGAAGTGGCGCGCACCCTCATACGCCCCGGGCTTGCCCGGGAAGCCGTTCTCCAGCAGGTCGACAGTGAAGAAGGCGCTGATCAGATCACCATGCCCGAACACCAGATCCTGGTCGTACATCGGTCCGTGCTGACCATTGAGATCGATGTGGAAGAGCTTTTCGCACCAGATCGCCTCGGCCAGTCCATGGGTGTAGTTGAGAGTGGCCATCTGCTCGTGACCGGTCTCCGGATTCACCCCGACGATGTCACCGTGCTCGAGGCGGCTGATGAAGGCAATGGCATGGCCGATGCTCGGCAGAAAGATGTTGCCGCGAGGCTCATTCGGCTTCGGCTCCAGAGCAATCTTGAGGGCGTAGCCCTTCGACTTGATGTAGGAGGCGACGGTGTCGATTCCTTCGGCGTAGCGATCGAGCGCTGCGTGCAGGTCCTTCGAGGAGTCGTATTCGGTGCCCTCTCGTCCGCCCCACATGACGAAGATTCGTGCGCCGAGCTCGCCTGCCAGGTCGACATTCTCCAGGACCTTGCGCAGGCCATACCGCCGGACACCGCGATCGTTTGAGGTGAAGGCGCCATCCTTGAACACCGGCTGACTGAAGGTGTCGGTCGTGACCATCTCGACGACCAGGCCGGTCTCGTCCACGACATCCGTCAGTTGACCGAGGATCTTGTCCCGGTCGGCGGCCGACGCACCGAACGGGACGACGTCGTTGTCATGGAAGGTGAAGCCCCAGGCGCCGAGATCCTTCAGCTTGCGGATGGACTCGACGGGATCCAGCGCGGGCCGGGTGGCCAGGCCGAACTGGTCACGGGCGGTCCAGCCCATGGTCCACAGACCGAAGGAGAACTTGTCGGCAGAGGTCGGGGTAGGCATGTGGTTCCTTTCCTAGGTTCTCAAGTATGCGCGGGACACGTTCGGCCCGGCGCGGGACACGTGCTACCGGGCACTGGATCGACCTCGCAAAGGCGCCCAGGTGCGGCAACCGTCGCTCGACCGGCAGCCGACGCGGACCAGTCACGAACTGCTGGAATACTCAACTTCCTTGCCCGACAGGGTTGTTGCAAATCATGACGGCCATCTGGAACAACTCGTCGATCTCGGCTGTCCATGGCGCTGAGAGCACTGGGGCCGATTAGTGTGAAGGGAGGTCCATAGCATCCGGAGGTGCATGACCCCCACTGCCCCCGTCCGGCCGGGCCCACCCTCCCTTGCCCGGTCGGACGGGCTGTGCCCCGACGCGGGCGGTGTCAAGCGCGGAACGATGCATGGTGGGCCCGTTCCCGGAGCAGTTCGCGACGCTCCTGCGCCGTCATACCACCCCAGATTCCCTCGTCCTCCGCATAGCCGAGCGCCACCTGAAGGCAGATCTCGCGCACGGGGCACTGTGCACAGATCGACTTCGCGTGCGCTGTCTGATCCTCTGCCGGGCCGGATGAACTGATGGGAAAGAACAGCTCGGGGTTCTCGTGACGGCAGGCAGCCTGCTCCTGCCAGTCTGCCGGCGAGCGCAGATCCCATCGTTGCTGCCGACGAGCTTGGACGACGGTCATTGCTCCTCCGATCCCTTGGGGCGTGCTCCATCGGAGCTCTCATATTTACAAGATAGATTGTAAATACGCCGGAGGGAAGACATTCCGTCCCCAGGCGACAAGCAGGCGTTGGCGTGCAAGGTCGCCTACTTGTAGGCGTTGCGTGGTCCGTGGTCCATCGTGACCCGTCCTGCGCTGACCACTGGTCGCTTCTCCGACCCCCGCTTTGAATACAGCTCCAGCGCTTCGATGGTGACCTGCGCGCCATTGCGGATGACACCAGGAACGCAGCTGTAGACGTGCTTGTCCCTGCTCGCCTCCGTGCCGGAGATGATGACCTGTTCACCCGCGCCATTGTCGATCGCCATGGTGACGCCGTACTGACGGAAGCTGCCGGACCCGTTGGACTGGGCGGAGTAGACGACGGGAACGACATGAGTGATCTGGTCATTGAGACGGATCTCGATCGTCTCGGTCCCCATCGAACCGTCGCCCCGTTGCACATCGCCGAGGTGGCGGATGGCGCTGTCCTCGGTCTGCTGATTGAAATGCTTGTTCTTGTTGGTCCCGAACATGGAGACCGTCTCGACGTGCCCATCGGCATATTCAACGAGGGCGAAGACGTCGTAGTCCGTCGCGGTCGGCCAGGAACAGGTTGCGGTCAACGTTGCCGTCTTGGTGAGGTTGACGCTGCCGCCCTTCGTGAGGTTGATCCGTCCGGGAGTCGGTGGTGTCGATGGTCCCTGCGGTGCGGGCAGCACGGACGGCTGCCGCGCGGGCGGCTGCGTCTTCTTGCTGAACAGTCCCATGGGTCTTCCTTCCGACGTGCGACATTCGTCAGACTTGAGCCCATCACAGATCGATGCGGTCCGCTGCCACTGCGGGCAGGTTGCTGCGCGGAGCTCTCGGTAGTCCCGTTGAGCAGCAGCCATGGGTCAGCGCTCGGCGGGCCAGCGAGACGTAGCCGGACAGGAAGGACAGGAGCCTCACGTAGGTCGGGTTCATTGGCTCGCCCGGAGCACCGCAGCCCGAGCGACATGTCCAGCGTCGTCGTTCCCTTGCTTCCTTCGATCGCCCCCATATCTCAGAGTGTGCCGCCTCACGGCCCGACCCCTTCGACGGGTCTCCGTCGACAGCGTGCCCCGGGCTGTGTCGTCATGCCGACCATCCTGCCGGGTCGCCGCGCGATGACAGGCGCACTCCCAGCCGGCGATCGGCTCGCGGGGCGGGATCTCACTCGATCGGAGGTTGCAGTGTGGCGATGACGTAGTCGGCCATGCCACGGGGAAGAGCCGCGTCATGTTTTCGAGCGGCGACCTCGCTGACCTGCGCAAGGACCGTGGCCATGGCTCGGGCAGCGCGGTGGAGGTCCTCATGGTCGAGGCGAGCGACCGTGGCTTCGATACCCGGCGGGAGGATCGGCGGATCTTGGTCGAGTACTTGCGAGAGCCCGTGCCAGGGGTACAGCGCGTCATGAGCAGCCGCCCACAGCGCCCACACGCGGTCTCGAGCCTGGTGTAAGCGCTGGAGGGCCTCCCACAAGGACCCACGGTGCAGGTACTTGCGCATGTCGGCCAAGGCACACCACCCCAGAAACGCCCACTCATAGATCTGACCGGTACCAACGATGTCCGCCGGCGGAAACTGAGCGACCGTGGGGCTGCCCGCAGCATTGTTGACCTGACCCGGCCGGTCGCTGCGGTACAACGACACGAAGTCCGGGGCGGCTCTACCACGACGCACCTCGGTTTCGGCCATGATCGCCAGATCGAGCTGGATGCCGTCACGAAACTGAGCGAATACCCGCCGGATCACCCGCTCTGGTGGACCCACCTGCTCGCGCAGCACTCCCACCAGCGGGCCACGCTCGCCGCAGGCCGCCACCACGGCGTCTTCCACCCTCATCACCCGGTCCGCGCCGGGCTCGCCCCGGGCGGCGTCCACGCCCAGTGCGGCATCGACGTCGGATAGTGTGTCTGCCGCACCGCGACCCAGCGAACAACCCACGGACAACGAGCTCGTCAGCGGTGTCGCCAGACAGAAGTCGAGCAGTCGGGCCAACAGGTCCCGTTGCCCCTCCAACTCCGCCGGCAGAGCCGCGAGCCATCGGCGCCCGTCGGCCGCCCCGGCACTCCTACCAAAATCCTGCATGCCGCCAGTATCCGCGATCCGTGCCTCACCAGACTGCCCGATCGCGGATCGTCTACAAAACCCCGGCAACGCCGGTTCCGTTCTCGAAGCAGCCGAGCAGCAATGCCGGCCCGCGCCGATGCAGGTATTGCGTCCGTCGTGCATCCGCGTCATGCAACGCTTCCGCTCGGGGTGCCCAGGTGATGTGCTGTAGGTCACCCACGACGAAGGAGCGCGCACATGACTCAGACCATCGATGCAGGCAGTGGCACCGCTACCCCCGGTGAGCGGGTGGATCGGTGGCTGCACGAGTTCGAATCAGCACTCTCGGCGCGTGATGTGCCGCGGGCGGCCGGGATGTTCGCCACCGACAGCTTTTGGCGTGACCTGGTCGCCTTCACCTGGAACATCAAGACCGTCGAGGGGCCGGCAGGGGTCGCCGACCTGCTCGAGAGCTGTTTGAGCTCGACCGACCCGAGCGGATTCTGCACGACCGAGACGCCAACCGAGGCCGGCGGGGTCATCGAGGCCTGGATCGCCTTCGAGACCGCGGTGGGACGGGCCAAAGGTCACTTGCGCCTGACGGACGAGGGCGCGTGGACCCTGCTGACCAGCCTGCGCGAGCTGAAGGGGTTCGAGGAGCCGCAGGGCGAGGACCGGCCACGGGGCGTCAGTCACACGTTGCACCCCGGACGCCTGTCGTGGAAGGAGGAGCGCGAGCGGGAAGAGCGGGAGCTCGGTGTCACCCGACAGCCGTATGTGGTGGTGATCGGCGGTGGTCAGGGCGGCATCGCCCTCGGTGCCAGACTACGGCAGCTGCAGGTGCCGGCACTCGTGCTGGACAATCACGACCGCCCCGGTGACCAGTGGCGCGGCCGATACAAATCGCTGTGTCTGCATGACCCGGTCTGGTACGACCACCTGCCCTACCTGCCGTTCCCGAAGAACTGGCCCGTCTTCGCGCCGAAGGACAAGATCGCGGACTGGCTGGAGATGTACACGCGAGTGATGGAAGTCCCCTACTGGTCGAGGTCGTCTGTCGTCTCGGCGTCGTTCGATCAGGAGACCAAGACCTGGAGCGTGCAGGTCGACCGCGCGGGCGAGCGGATCGAGCTGCGACCCAAGCAGCTGGTCTTCGCCACCGGTATGTCCGGGAAACCCAACCTGCCTTCCTTCCCCGGGATGGACGTGTTCACCGGCGAGCAGCAGCACTCCAGCCGGCACCCCGGCCCCGAGGCCTACGCCGGGAAGAAGGTCGTGGTCGTCGGCTCCAACAACTCGGCGCACGACATCTGCGGGGCGCTGTGGGAGAACGGTGCGGACGTGACCATGGTGCAACGCTCCTCGACGCACATCGTCAAGTCCGCCACCTTGATGGATATCGGGCTCGGAGACCTCTATTCCGAGCGAGCGGTGAAGTCCGGCGTCACGACCGACAAGGCCGACATGATCTTTGCCTCACTCCCCTACCGGATCATGCACGAATTCCAGATCCCGCTCTATCAGCGCATGGCCGAGCGCGACAAGGACTTCTACGACCGGCTCGAAAAGGCAGGGTTCTGGCACGACTGGGGCGAGGACGGGTCGGGTCTGTTCATGAAGTATCTGCGCCGCGGATCGGGCTACTACATCGATGTCGGAGCCGCGGACTTGGTGGCCGATGGCAAGATCCGGCTGGAACACGGCCAGGTCGACCACCTCACCGAGCACACGGTCGTGCTCGAGGACGGCACCGAGCTGGCGGCGGACCTGGTTGTCTACGCCACCGGCTACGGGTCGATGAACGGCTGGGTGGCCGACCTCATCGACCAGGAGACCGCCGACCGGGTGGGCAAGGTCTGGGGTCTTGGGTCGGCCACGGCGAAGGATCCCGGCCCGTGGGAGGGCGAGCAGCGCGACATGTGGAAGCCGACGAAGGCGGAGGCGCTCTGGTTCCACGGTGGCAACCTGCACCAGTCCCGCCACTACTCGCTCTACCTCGGACTGCAGCTCAAGGCGCGCTACGAAGGCATCCCGACCCCCGTCTACGGGCTGCAGGAGGTCCACCACCTGAGCTGAGGGCTGGGCGCCTGGCTGTGCGAGGAGTGCTGCGGAAGCCCACCGGTGGCACGGTTGGCCGCGATGGGGATCCTTCGACACCTCAGCGTGCCGTGATGCGGTTTCGTGACGTTCAGCGCTTAGCATGATGGCGCGGACACAGTGAGGCTCTGCACCAGTTCTGGCGACGTTGTGCGCTTGGCGGCTGGGGGACCGCGAGACGATGAGGAAAGAGGCGGGGATTTGTCTATTCGTCGCGGGACACGCGTTGCAGGAGTATGCACGGCTTCGGTGGTGGCGCTCGGCATGGTTGCCGGCTGCTCCACGCGGCAGAACCAGGCGATCGGCCCGACCAAGCTCCTGCCCGATGCCGCCACCAGCACTGCCGCGACCCCGGTCATGAGCGCGGCCGGCGCCCAGGGCGGTCAGGTGCCGTTCGGGCAACCGGTCACGCTCTCGGTCGACAAGGGCAGTCTGAGCAAGATCACCGTCACCGACGGTTCCGGTGCGGCGGTGCCCGGGTCGATGTCCCGTGGCCACACCTCGTGGGTCTCGACCGATCCGATCCCCGCGGGCACCGCCTGGAGCTGGATTGCCGTCCCCGACTCGGGCCCGTCCATCAAGGGTGTGACCACGTCGACCCCCGCGGCGCAGATGGTGCGTGCGACGGCGAACATCGGCGCCGGCAGAGTGGTGGGGGTGGCGGCGCCGATCATCGTCAACTTCGGCGCGAAGGTCATCAACGAGGCCGGCGTACAAAACCATCTGAAGGTGATGATTCGCCCCGACGGTTCCACGGGCGCGTGGAAGCCGGCCCAGGGCACGTGGGCCTGGCTGCCGGACAACGCCCCGAACTCCACCGCCCACTTCCGGACGAAGGTCTACTGGCCGGCCAACAGCGAGGTGCGCGTGGCCCTGCCGCTCGCCGATCTCGACTGGGGCAACGGCACAACGGGTGCCCAGAATCTCGACTGGACGTTCAACATCGGTAGGTCACAGATCGTGGAGGCGAACGCCAAGACCCACGCCATCGTGATCTACCGTAACGGGGCGAAGGTCGTGACGTATCCGGCGTCATACGGCCTCGACAGCCAGCTCAACCGCAACACTCGGTCGGGCATCAACATTGTCACCGACAAGTACCAGAACATCAGGATGAAGTCCGAGCTGTTCCACTACAGCCTGATGGAGCACTGGGCGGTCCGGATCAACGACAACGGCGAGTTCATCCACGCCAACCCCGAGACCGTGCAGTTCCAGGGCAAGGCGAACGTCTCACACGGTTGCATCAACCTGTCCACCGCCAACGCGAAGGCCTACTTTGCGACGGCGATCTACGGTGACCCGGTGGAGGTGACCGGCACCCGCACCAAGCTGTCCGACAGCCGCACCCAGCTCTACGACTGGGCGCTGAGCTGGAAGCAGTGGACCGCGATGTCCGCGGTCCACTGATCTAGCCGACCGATCTGCGACGGCGTCCGAGCAGCAGACCAATGAGCAGACCGACGACCCCGGCCACGGCATACGGCGCGTAGCTTTTGGCGATGCTGGGCAGCACCGCGCTGCCCAGATCGAGGGTGTCGGAAGCCGACGCCTGGCCTCGTCCCGATCCACTCCCCTGCGCCGGCCCGGGGGCAGGCGTGTCCGGGCCGGCCGACGGTTGCTCGGGCGCGCCGGGGGTGTCACTCGAGGGGGCAGTCGCGGCGGCAGCCGCCGTTGAGCCGGGCCCGAGCCGCTGCTCGAGACAGGCCACGAACTGGCCGAGCAGCTTGTCCGAGACATCCTGCATGACCCCTCGGCCGAACTGGGCCGGCTTGCCCGTCACCTTCAGGTCCGTCACGACCCGAACCGTCGTACTGTCGCCCTGGGCCGACAGCTCGATCGTGGCGGTGGCCCCGGCGGTCCCGTTGCCACGCTTGTCCTTGCCCTTCGCCTCGATGACTGCGCGGTGCGCGACCTCATCACGTTCGACGAAGGTCCCGGTGCCGTTGTAGACGAGGGCTATCGGGCCCAGCTTCACCTTGCACGAGCCGTCGAACGAGTCGCCGTCGACCCTGGTGACCGTTGCACCGGGGAAGCACTCGGCGACGCCCTGCAGGTCCATGAAGGTGTCCCAGGTCGTGCCGATCGGGGCAGGAACCGTGAACTCGTGTTCCAGTTGCACGATCTCACTCCCCGGCTGCCGCGAGCACTGCGCGACGGGTCAGCACACCGGCCAGGTGCTTGCGGTAGGCGGCGTCACCGTTCAGGTCCGACGGTGGGCTGGTGCCTTCGGCCGCGAGGGTGGCCGCCTCGCGCACCCCGTCGTCGGTGGCCGGCTTGCCCACCAGAGCCCGCTCGACCGACGCGGCGCGAACCGGGGTGCTGCCCATGTTGGTCAGCGCAACCCTTGCCTCCGAGATCGTGCCGCCGTCCATGCGGACGGTTGCGGCGACCGCGACGATGGCCCACTGGTGTGCCACACGGACGAACTTCTCGTAGTGGGCTCTCCACCCGGTGTGCTTGGGGATCCGGATCTGGGTGAGCAGCTCGCCGTCCTGGACCGCCGTCTCGAAGATGTCGACGAAGAAGTCCTTCGCTGCCACGGTGCGAGTCGCGCCGCCGGGGCCGGCGATGACCAACTCTGCGTCGAGCGCGAGCGCGGCGGCCCCGAGGTCGCCGGCCGGGTCGGCGTGGACCAGTGCGCCGCCCACCGTCCCGCGGTGTCGGATCTGCGGGTCTGCCACCTCGACCAGTGTCTTGTGCAGCAGCAGGGCGTGCTCGGTGACCAGGGCGTTGTGCAGCACGTCGTCGTGCGTGGCCATGGCGCCGATGGCGAGGTACTCGCCGTCCTCGTGAATCTCGCGCAGGGCCGGGATGCGCCCGATGTCGATGATCTTCTCGGGGGCATTCAGGCGGAGTCGCAGCACCGGGAGCAGGCTCTGGCCGCCGGCCAGTACCTTGGCATCATCACCGGACTCGGCCAGCGCCGCGAGGACCTCCTCGACGGACTCTGGTGCCAGGTAGTCGAACGGGGCCGGGATCATTGCGCATCTCCTTCCGTGCTGTCGAAGTGCTCTTGCGTGGATGCCGCCGCCGACCCCTGATCATTCGCGCCCGAGCTCTGAATCGCTCGCCACACGCGCTCCGGGGTGCAGGGCATCTGAATATTGTTGATACCGAGCGGCCGCAGCGCATCGACGATCGCGTTGACGACCGCAGGGGTTGATGCGATGGTGCCCGCCTCTCCGACGCCCTTCACACCGAGCGGGTTGTCGGTCGACGGGGTGACCGTGCGATCGGTCAGGAAGTTCGGCAGGTCGGGAGCGGCCGGCAGCGTGTAGTCCACGAAGGTGCCGGTGACCAGGTTGCCCGCATCGTCGTAGACGGCCTCCTCGTAGAGTGCTTGAGCGATCCCTTGTGCCAGGCCGCCGTGCACCTGCCCGTCGATGAGCAATGGGTTGATCGGCGTACCGACGTCATCCACGCATGCATACTTGAGAATCTTGACCCGCCCGGTCTCGGTGTCCACCTCGGTCGCGCACAGGTGTGTGCCGTGCGGGAAGGAGAAGTTGACCGGGTCGTAGGTGGCCTCGGAGTTGAGGCTCGGTTCCATCCCGTCGGGCAGGTCGTGCGCGACGAACACGGCGAACGCGATCTCGGGCAGGGACACCGACGAACCCGGCGCGCCCTTGACAGAGAACGAACCGGCCTCGAACTCCAGATCGTCCTGACTCGCCTCCAGCATGTGTGCCGCAACGCGACGGGCCTTCTCTATGACCTTGTCCACAGCCTTCACGACGGCGATTCCACCAACGGACAGCGATCGCGACCCGTAGGTGTCCAAGCCCTTCGGAGAGGACTGCGTGTCGCCGTGGATGATCTCGATGTCGTCGAACGGGATGCCCAACCGATCGGCAACGATCTGGCTGAAGCCGGTCTCATGACCCTGACCGTGCGGGCTGATCCCGGTGACGACCTCGACCTTGCCCGTGGGCAGCATACGGATCGAGGCATTCTCCCAACCGCCGGAGCCGAAGCTCAGCGAGCCGAGCACTCGAGACGGCGCAATGCCGCACATCTCGGTGAACGTCGACACTCCCAGCCCGAGCTGCACCGGGTCCTTCGCCTCGCGCCGCCTGGCCTGCTCGGCCCGCAGGTCCTCCCAGCCGACGAGCTCGACCGCCTTGTCGGTGGCGGCCTCGTAGTTGCCGGTGTCATAGGTCAGGCCGGCGACCGTGGTGAACGGGAACTCCTCGTGGGCGATCCAGTTCTTGCGGCGCAGCGCCAGCGGATCCATCTTGAGCTCGGCGGCGAGCTCGTCCATGATTCGCTCGATGGCGAACGTCGCCTCGGGACGACCTGCGCCTCGGTAGGCGTCCGTCGGGACCTTGGTGGTGAAGACGCCGTCGCACGACAGGTGATAGGCCGGGAACTTGTAGATGCCGGGATACATGAACGCGCCGAGCAGGGGAATGCCCGGAGTGATCAGGCGTAGGTAGGCGCCCAGGTCGGCGGTGAGGTGCACGTCCAGGCCGGTGACCGTGCCGTCCTGCTTGGCGGTGATCGTGATGTCCTGGATCTGGGCGCGACCGTGGTGTGCGGCCTCCAGCGTCTCGGACCGCGTCTCGGTGTACTTCGCCGGTTTGCCGAGCCGACGTGCGACCAGCGTCGTGATGACCTCCTCCGGCGTGATCGTGATCTTGCCGCCGAAGCCGCCACCGACGTCGGGAGCGATGGCGCGCACTTTGTGCTCGGGGATACCGAGCGTGAGAGCCAGCATGGTCCGCAGAATGTGTGGGATCTGGGTAGAAGACCAGATCGTCACACCCTGGTCGACGGGCTGCACGAGGGTCGATCGCGGCTCCATGTAGGACGGGCTGAGCCGCTGCTGGATGAACCGGCGGGTGACGGTCACCTCCGCGTCTCGGCGCGCGTCGTCCATCGACGCGCCACTACCGGCATCCGCGGAGTCGAACACCCAGGTGTAGCACTTGTTGGATGTGGTGTTCGGGTGCACCAGGGTTGAACCGTCGGCCAGCGCGGCCTCAAGATCCAGCACCGGTGGCAGCGGGTCGTACTCGACCTCGATCGACTCCAGTGCGTCGACCGCCTCAGCCTTGGTGCGAGCCGCGACCACCGCGACCGCGTCGCCGGCGAAGTTGACCTGCTCGACGGCGAGACTCGGGGCGCCGGGGTTGACCATGTCCGGCGTGACCGGCCAGGCACATGGCAGATTCCCCTGCGTGTCGGCGAAGTCCGCGCCGGTGAATGCGGCGACGACGCCGGGATACTTGCGAGCGCCGCTCGCGTCGATGGACGTGATCTTCGCGTGTGCCATCGGGCTTCGCAATATGGCCAGGTGCACCATGCCGGGCAGGACCATGTTGTCGACCCACGTGCTGTGCCCGGTGATCAGGTGCTGGTCCTCCTTACGGGTGCGAGACGTCCCGATCTCGTGCGCTTGCTCGGCAGGTCGCTCATCGGTGGCGGTCATGACTGCTCACTTCCTGCCGCCTGCTGCACGGCCTTGACGATGTTCTGATAGCCGGTGCACCTGCACAGGTTGCCCTCCAGCCCCACACGAATCTCGTCCTCGGACGGATGCGGGTTGTCGTTCAGCAGATCGATCGACGCCATGATCATGCCGGGTGTGCAGTAGCCGCACTGCAACGCGTGCTTGTCATGGAAGGCCTGCTGCATCGGGTGCAGCGTGCCGTCGATGGCCAGACCCTCCACGGTGGTGACCTCATGCCCATCCGCCTGCACGGCAAGCATGTTGCACGACTTCACGCTCTTGCCGTCGAGAAGCACGGTGCACGCGCCACAGTTGCTCGTATCACAGCCGACGACGGTGCCGGTCTTGCCGATCCGTTCGCGCAGATAGTGGACAAGCAGGGTTCGCGGCTCCACCTCATCGGTGTAGTGGTCACCGTCAACCTGGACACTGATTCGGGTCATCATTGACTCCTATGTCGGGTGTGATTCATTGATCGTGGTGGGTTCTGCGTCGGAAGGCAAGGGATCTTCGAAATCCGTTGCCGCCCCAGGGCGCTCGGTAGGTCTACGGTCCCGGGTCGGGCTCCGACGGCATCCGGTCGGAGTGATGCATCGGCCCATCGGTGTTACTGAGCCGCTGCCCACGGCCGCCCCACTTCAGGGCGATGATCTCCGCGGCGATGCTGACCGCCGTCTCTTGCGGGGTTCGAGCGCCGAGATCCAGACCAATCGGACTGCAGAGCCGACCCAGCTCCACCTCGGTCATGCCCTCTTCCCGCAGCCGCGCCAGGCGGTCGTGGTGGGTGCGCCGAGCGCCCATCGCGCCGATGTACGCGACGCCGGGTAGCCGCAGTGCCACCTGGAGCAGCGGCACGTCGAACTTCGGGTCGTGCGTCAGCACACAGATGACGGTCCGCTCATCGATCCGGCCCGCGTCCGCCTCCGCGGCAAGGTAACGATGCGGCCACTGGACGATCACCTCGTCCGCCTCCGGGAACCGGGTAGCGGTCGCAAACACCGGCCGAGCGTCACAGACCGTCACGTTGTAGCCGAGGAACTTGCCCACCTGAGCGCAGGCCGCGGCGAAGTCGATGGCGCCGAAGACGAGCATCCGGGGAGCCGGTGCATGCACCGAGGCGAACACCCGCATACCTTCGCCGCGTCGCTCTCCGTCAGGCCCGTAGGTCAGTGTCTCGCTGTGCCCGGCCGCAAGCAGTCCCTGGACGTCGTCGACGACGGCGCCGTCCGCACGCTGACTCCCGATGCTGCCCTCGTGGTGGTCCGTGTGCACGACAATGCGGCGACCGACGCGATCCGGATCGGGGTGCGCGATCACCGTCGCAACAGCGACCGGCCGCTCGGCCGCGATGTCTTTCGCGACGTCTCCGAGCTGCGGGAAGGTTTCTTTCGAGACCTTCTCGATGTAGACATCCATGATCCCGCCGCAGGTCAGGCCTACCGCAAAGGCATCCTCGTCGCTGATGCCATATCGCTGCAGCACAGGCGTGCCCGTCGAGACGACCTCGCCGGCCAGTTCGTAGACGGCTCCTTCCACGCAGCCACCGGACACCGACCCGACAGCCTCCCCTTCGGGGCCGACGAGCATCGAGGCGCCTGGTTGGCGTGGGGACGACCGCCACGTCGCAACGACGGTGCCCATGCCGACCTCGGCACCGACGTTCCACCACCGCATCAGGTCGTCAAGAACCTCACGCACGGCCAATCACCTCTGCCAGTTCATCGAAGGTCTGCAACGAATGACCGGCAACCAGGGCGTCGCAGTGTGGAAGCACGGCCAGGATTCCTTGCTGCACCGGCTCGTATCCGGTCTTGCCGGCGTGCGGGTTGACCCACACGACCCGGTGCGCCATGGCGCTGAGTCTTCGCATCTGCTCGTCGAGGACGTCCACGCCGGCTCGCTCCCAGCCGTCGCTGAATACGACGACGACCGCGCCGCGAGCCATCCCGCGCCGCCCCCAGCGGTCGAGGAAGACCTTGACGGAGGCTCCCAGCCGGGTGCCGCCCGACCAGTCGGGGACGACGTCGCCGGCCGCGACCAGCGCCCGGTCCGGGTCGTGCTGCTGCAGTGCACGGGTAATGCGGGTGAGGCGGGTGCCCATCGTGAAGGTCTCGATGGGCCGGCCACCACGCACCCAGTGATGAGCCAGGCGCAGTAGCGACTCGGCATACCCGCTCATGGATCCGGAGACGTCGATGAGCAGCACGATGCGCCGTGGTCTCGTGTCCCGCCGCCGCCACTGGATCGCGCCCGGCTCGCCCAGTCGCTCGAGCTGGCCACGCATGGTGCGGTGCGCGTCCACCGCACCGTGGGGTGCTCGGACGTGTCGTGCAGACCGGCGACGTGGTGCCGGCCGACGAAGTGAGCCGAAGAGCTGTGCCATCAACGCCCTTTCGGCCGGTGTCATGGTCCCGATGTCGCGGTGACGTAGCACCTCCGTGGCACTGGCGACCTTCCGGATGACCTCGACGTCTCGCTGCTCGTCACCCTCTGTGGCGCCGCCGGTGAGCAGGTCGACCGAGGTCGAGCGTTGCATCGTCTGCGGTCGCGACTTTCGAACGTCGATACCGTGCCGTGAGAACCACGCCGTAAAGACCTGGTCGTAGCGTTCCAGGTCGTCGGGTGACGAGCACAGGGTCGATCGGCCGGCCCAGTAGGTGGCCCGCCCGTCGTCGATGCCGACAACCGCCACAGCATCGAGGTATCCACGTTCTCGGTCGGGTGTGACGTGCACGCCGGCAGCCTGCAGCGCTCGGGCGAAGCCGAGCAGGAGCACGTCCGGTGCGGTCCGCACGTCAACCCGCCAGCATCCGGTCCAGACTTGCGCGCACGCGATCCGCGTCCTCGCGGTACTTGATGGCGGCGCCCAGCGTCGCGGCGGCGGTCTCCACGTCGAGCTCTGTCGTGCCGAGCGTCTGGAGCGCCCGGGCCCAATCGAGTGTCTCCGAAACGCCTGGTGGCTTGAGGAGGTCTGCCTCGTTTCGCAGTTGCTGGATCAGCGAGACCACCTGCTCGGCCAGGATCTTGGCAACCTCGGGTGCCCGACTGTGCACGATGGCGAGCTCACGCTCCAGCCCCGGATGGTCGATCCAGTGATAGAGACAGCGTCGCTTCAACGCGTCGTGCAGCTCGCGCGTGCGGTTGGACGTCAGCACCACGATCGGCGGCGGCGATGCACAGATGGTGCCGAGCTCGGGGATGGTGACCTGGTAGGTCGAGAGCACCTCGAGCAGGAAGGCCTCGAACTCGTCGTCTGCTCGGTCGATCTCGTCGACCAGGAGCACTGCCGGACTCTCGCGGAGCGCGCGCAGTACCGGCCGGGCGATCAGGAACCGCTCATCGAAGAGGGACTTCTCCACGTCAGTGGCCTCATCGGCACCCGCACCCGTGTTGTGGGCGGTCTCGACAGCTCTCAGGTGCAGGATCTGACGAGGGAAGTCCCAGTCATAGAGCGCCTGCGACGCGTCGATCCCCTCGTAGCACTGCAGCCGGATCAGCGGGATGTCCAGACCCTCGGCGAGGGCCTCCGCCAGGGTGGTCTTACCGGTGCCTGGTTCACCCTCGAGCAGCAGCGGGCGTCCGAGACGGAGCGCGAGGAACCCGATCGTCGCGAGGGCGTCATCCATCAGGTAGCCCGTCTCGGCGAGTAGCTCTGCCAGCTCTTTCGCCGAGTCGAACGACCGCTCCATACTCCGATCATTGCTCATCTGGGTCGCCTAGGAGAGGTTTCGCCGATGATCGATGTCCACACCGCGTGCGAGATCACCGCACTCGACCAGGTCGACCTCGTTCTGTGCCAGGTAGTCGCGCGCACCACGATCACCGACTGCAGCACCGAGCACACCCGCCCAGTGGGCACGGCCCAGGGCCACCGGATGGCCCGGCACGCCCTGGTAGGCGGCTCGCGAGAGTGACCCGGCACCGCCGGACGTCGATCCGAGCACCCGCCGCACGACCGCCGGTCCGACGTCCGGCAGGTCGACCAGCGACACGAGTGCCAGCTGCGCCGCGGTCTGCGTCGCCCGGAGAAGACCGCACCGCAATGACGCACCCATCCCTTCGGCCCAGTCGTTCGACACGATCACCGTCGCCGACTCGCCATCGAGCAGCGCTGCCGCGGACTCGTGCCGGCAGCCCAAGACGACAAGCACGTCGTCGCAGCCGCCGTCTTGGAGAGCGTGAAGTGAGCGGACCAACCACGACGTGCCGTCCCGATCGCGCAGCAGCGCCTTCGGCCCGCCCATCCGTCGCCCCGCACCGGCGGCCAGGAGCACACCGACGACGGTGTGTTGCGCGACCGCATCATGCCTGATCATCTGCTCACTCAATCACCTCGATGACCGATCTGTCAGGAAACCCCCTGGCCGGACCGCGAAGAGAGGAGTACGACAGAGGCATGACCACAGACACCCCCAGCCGGCGTGAGCACCGGCTCTCCACCCGCCTCCAGGACAGCGAGCCGACCACGGTCGGCAGCACACCACTCGGTGGTTCACCGGCGCGGTTGGTCGAACGTGCCGCGGCCCTCGACAAGATCGCGCCCTTGCTGCGCCGCGTCACCGCACCCTTCGCGCGGCCGCCGCTGGACCGCATACTCCTCGGGGAAACCATCGGCCACGCCGTGCATCCCCTGCTGACCGACCTGCCGATCGGTTTCTGGACCTCAGCGGTGACGCTGGACCTGTGCGGCGGCCCCAGTGCGCGACCGGCCGCAACCCGACTGCTCGGTCTCGGCCTCCTCACAGCCGGACCCACGGCCTGGACCGGCTGGGCCGAATGGCATCAGCTCGCGCGGCCGGAGTCCAGAGTGGGCACCGCGCACGCCCTGCTCAACGGTGCGGCGGTCGCGCTGTTCGCCGGATCCTGGATAGCCCGACATCGCGGACTTCACCAGACCGGCGTGGCGTACGGGATGGCCGGCAGCTGCGCGGCAAGCGCGGCGGGCTACCTGGGCGGACACCTCACGGGCGCGCGTAAGGTCGGTTCTCGCGACGCTGCCTACGAGCAGGACGGGGTGGGCCCGCTGGTCGCGCGCCCATCAGTGCGGTGACTCGACTGCGCGGTCGCGTAGCTCGACCTTGCGGATCTTGCCGGCCGGTGTGAGGGGCAGCGAGTCGACCACGGTGAAACCGTCGGGCACCTTGTACTCCGCAAGCTGGGTCTCGCACAGTTCGCGGAGCGCTTCGACGTCGACTACGGCGCCCTCGCGGGCCACGACGAACGCATGGCCGGTCTCGCCCCACTTGGCGTCGGGAACACCGACGATGGCACTCATGGCGACACTGGGGTGAACTGCAAGAAGGTTCTCTATCTCGGCCGGGTAGACGTTGTACCCGCCACGGACATACATCTCCTTGAGCCGTCCACGCAGCGAGACGTGACCGTCCTCGGTGAGCACGGCGACATCACCCGTCGACAGCCAACCCTCCGTCGAGAACGTGCGTGCCGTCGTCTCGGGTAGGTCCCAGTAGCCCTGTGCGACAGCGTCGCCCCTGATCTGCAGCTCACCGATTGTGTCCGGTGGCAACGGTTGGCCGGACCCGTCGACGATCCTGGCCTCGACGCCCGCGAGGGGCGCCCCGATGGTGTCCGTGATGGTCTGCAGGCCGTCTTCCGCTCGGGAGATGACACTCGCGCCGGAGCACTCCGAGAGGCCGTAGAGGTTCGCCAGTCGGGCGCCCGGAAACGCGCGCTTCAGGTGTTGCGCCATCGTGGGTTCGACGTTGGAGCCACCGATCACGCAGACTCGGACCGATGACGTGTCGACCTGGTTGGCCTCCAGCAGAGACAGGATCATCCCGAACATCGTCGGCACTCCGACCATGATTGTGATGCGGTCACGTGCGATCAGCTCCAGTGACTGCTTCGGGTTGAATGACGGAACGAGAGAGACCCGTCCCCCGGCTTCCAGGGTGCTCGCGATCGTGCAGGTCATCCCACCGACATGGGTCAGCGGCATATGACCGATCGTCACGTCGTCGGCGGCCTGCGCCAGCCGATCGACCTGGCCACGGGCGGATGCCAGGATGCTGGCATGGGTCAGCACCGCGCCCTTGGGCTCACCGGTCGTGCCGGACGTGTAGAGAATGACCGATGCATCGTCAGGTTCTGCGGTCTGTCGCAGCACCGCCGGATCCGCTGGTGTCTGTAGCAGCTCCTCAAAGCGGAGGCGTCCCTCGGTGCCGGGCCTGCCGATGAAGATGGCGTGCTCCACCGAAGGCGTCTGCGGGAGGAGCCTGTCGAGGAACGGCTCGAACTCGAACCCGCCGAACTCATTGACGCACACCACGGCCCGCGCACCGGATTGCCGAAGCATGTGCCGAAACTCCTGCTCGCGGTAGACCACGTTGAGGGTGACGAGGATGCAGCCGATCTTCGACGCGGCGAACCAGGTCACCAGCCACGGGATCCCGTTGGGTGCTGCGACGCCGATCCGGTCACCCTTGCGGAGCCCGAGGTGATGCAGCGCGGTGGCGAACCGGTCGCTCATGGCGTCGAGATCGGCATACGTCACCGGCCCGTCGGCGGTCAGCAGGAACGGTCGCTCAGGGCCTTGTGCACGGGTGCGCAACAGCGCGGTCAGGGTCGTCGGCTCGGACATTCGTGCGCCTCTTCCTCGGGTCATTCCAGTGCGTCGCAACCTCGCGGTCGCACGTCGATATCGGGCACCTCAGCAGACCCGCCTCTGAGCGGGTCTCGTGAAGGACCGGCCGGGATGCGGCATGCTGCAGGTATGCACTTCGCCGGCCTCGACCTCGCATGGGGGAACAATAGCCCGACCGGCGTGGCCGTCCTGGACGATCTGGGTACGCTGCAGCATCTGTCGGCGGTGCAGACCGACGCCGAGGTGGTGGCCGCGCTGTCGCCATACCTCCCGGGAGGATGCCTCGTCGGCATTGATGCCCCGCTGATCGTCAGGAACGAGAAGGGCAGCCGACCCGCCGAGAAGCAGCTGAACCGCGACTTCGCTCGGTTTGACGCCGGTGCCCATCCGTCGAACACCTCGAACCCGACCTTGGGTGAGCCCACCCGAGGCGCGCGGATCTGCGCGAGGCTCCGGCTCGACATGGATCCGGGGTCGAGGTCGTCGCGGCGGGCGATCGAGGTCTATCCCCACCCCGCCACGATCGCACTCTTCCGGCTCGGTAGGACCCTGAAGTACAAGAACAAGCAGGGCCGGACGGTCGACCAGCTGCGCGGTGAGCTGCTCGCGCTGATGCGGCTGCTCGACTCACTCGCGTCCGCGGCTCCCGCGCTCCAGCTCGTCTCCCACGACGGGTGGCGAGCACTGGTCGGGGCCGTCGAGCGTGCGACTCGCAAATCCGAGCTGCGGCAGGCGGAGGATCAGGTCGATGCCGTCGTGTGCGCGTATGTCGCCCTGCTCCGGGAGCGTCTCCCCGACGCTATGACGATGTATGGCGACTTCACGACCGGCTACATCGTCACGCCGACGCTTCCCGGGGACCTGGAGCCATCGCCGCGTCGCCCGCGGATCACGCGGCACGTCGACGTGGTCCGTCAGGCGACCCAGGAGTATGCCGAGCAGCATCCTCAGATCGTGCTCGCCGCCGAGGAGGCGGTCGAGTTCGTGACCCGGGTGCTGGACGATGCCGGCCTCAACTACCTGAGTGTGACGGGGCGCGCCAAGAGCGTCGCCTCGTTCGCAGAGAAGGCGGGACGGACCGCGGAGGGCAACGCGCTCTATGCCGATCCCCTGGCCGAGATCGGCGACGTCATCGGGTTGCGGGTCATCACCTACGTGCACAGCGACGTGGCAGCCGTGGTCGAGCTCTTGGATGCGGATGCGGTCGTGATCAGCGACCGCGACATGGGTCAGGAGACCGCCCGGGAAGGCCACTTCGGCTATGTCAGCCGGCACCTGCAGATCCGGTTGGCCAAGGAGGACCGGGCGACGCACCCGGCGGTCGGCGCGCGACAGGTCCAGGTGCAGGTGCGGACCGTGCTGCAGCACGCGTGGGCGGAGTTCGAGCACGACATCCGTTACAAGGGAACCGTCCCCGAGGAGCACCGCTCCGATCTCGATCGCCGATTCACGCTTGCCGCCGGGCTGCTCGAACTCGCCGACCGGGAGTTCTCGACCATCCGCGAGCGGCTGCAGGGCGGTGCCCCCGACATTGAGGTCAGTGGCGGCGACAACGACCCGCGGATCAGTCCGCGGGAGCTCGCCGCGTTTCTCGCCGGGCAGTATGCCGACGCGAGCTGGTCACGGCCGGACCACTACGCCTGGATGGCGGGGCTTGTGCTTGAGCTGGGCATCGCCTCGCTGTCCGAGCTGGCGGAGGTGATCCGGCCCGTCGACACCGCGGACATCGCTCGACGCATGGCCTACCGCAGTCCGACCGGTGCGGTCCGACGGCTGGACGACGCTCTGCTGATCGTGAACCGCGACCACTACATCGGACTGCACGGCAATGCACACCGCACCGACCGGCTACGCGCACGTCTCGCGAAGATGACTGCGCAAGGCTGAAATTGGTGTCTGTACGATCCGCTGCCGAAGGGAATCGATTGCCATGACAACGACATTGTTCAGCGCCCCCTACATCGTCGGGTTTCAAGACGGGGAGCATCGCATCCTGCGTGACGGGTGCGTGGTCGTTGCAGACGACCGGATCATCCATGTGGGCACGTCGTATGACGGACCCGTCGACCTTCGTCGGGACCTTCCCGACCGGGTCATCACCCCTGGCTTCATCGACACTCACTCACATCTGCACTCCTCCCCCGTCGACAAGTCGGTTCAGGAGGACTACGGCCCACGGCAGTTCTGGCTGACTGGGCTCATCGAGATCCTGCCGGCCGAGGATGCGGGCCTCGATGTGACCGGTATGCGCGCGTGCGTCGACTACTCCCTGATTGAGCTCGCCCGGTCCGGCACCACCACGGTAATGCACCTGGGCGATGCGGCGGAGTATGCGGCCGACGCCATCGACGCCATGGGCCTGCGGGGCTATGTCGCACCGTCATACCGCTCGGGCCGATGGTTCACCCCGGACGGCAAGCGAGTGGACTACGAGTGGGACGAGAACGCCGGACGCAAGGGCCTCGAGTCCGCAGTGGGCTTCGTCCAGACGCAGCGGTCGCGCTCGGACGGGCGAGTGCAGGGCTTTCTCGGACCTGCGCAGGTTGACACCTGCACCGCGGACCTGCTGCGAGAGAGCAAGGTCGCTGCCCGGGAGCTGGCAGTGCCGGTCTCGCTGCACGCGGCCCAGGGGGTGTGGGAGTTCAACGAGATGACGCGCCGACATGGGCGCACGCCCATCGAGTGGCTCGGAGACATCGACTTCCTCGGCCCGGACACGCTGCTGGGACATGCGATCTTCATCACAGGCAACAGCTGGGTCAACTTCGCCGGTGACGACCTGCAGCTGCTCGCCTCCTCGAACACCTCCGTGTCCTACAACGCCTGGTGCTTCGCGCGCAGGGGGATTCTGATGGAGTCATTCCCGGACTATGTGGCAGCCGGGGTCAACGTGTGCATCGGCACGGACACGGCACCACAGTCGATGATCGAGTCACTGCGCTGGACCGCCATCGCGGGAAAGATCACCTCCCGCAGGGCCGACACGTCCACGGCACGGCGGGTTTTTGACGCGGCCACCATCAATGCCGCGCGGTTGCTCGGTCGTGACGATCTGGGACGCATCGCACCCGGCGCGAAGGCAGACCTGCTCTTTTGGCGCACAGACTCCTTCGGCATGGCGCCGCTGCGCGACCCGATCCGCAATATCGTCTACTACGCCCAGCCCGCCGATCTGTCCGACGTGCTGGTGGACGGCAGACCGGTCGTCACCGATGGAGTGGTGCTCGGCGCGGACCTGCAGGCTGCCGCGCGGGGCGTCCAGTGTGCCGGCGAGCGCGTCTGGCGGCATTGGCACGAGGGAGACTGGGCCGGTCGCTCCCTCGAGCAGATCGCACCGATCACCTACCCGGAGTTCGTGCAGACAGTCGGCTGAGGGCGACCAGCAAGAGCGGCGAAAGGAGCACAACTCATGACCATTGACCCGAAGCGCCTCCAGGCGCAGATCTTCTCGAAGCTCGCGGCGTTCGATCACATCGAGCTGCCGGCGGGTGGACTACGGGCAGCCGCGGTCTGCGTGCCCGTCGCCGTCGTGGAAGGCGACCCGGTGGTGTGGCTCGAGGAACGCTCCCTCACATTACGTGCCCATGCCGGCCAGTACGCGCTTCCCGGTGGCCGGATCGATTCCGGCGAGACGGCCGAACATGCTGCCCTTCGTGAGCTGCACGAAGAGATCGGTATCGAGGCCTCCCCCGACCAGATCGTGGGGCGGCTCGACGACTTCGCCAGCCGCTCCGGATACGTCATCACACCGTTCGTGGTGTGGGTCGGTGTTCTCGCGCAGCCACCGCGGTGCAATCCCGCCGAGGTTGCAATCCTGCACGAGGTCACCATGGAGGAGCTCGACGTCGAGCCGCGCTTCATCACGATCCCCGAGTCCGACACGCCGGTCTTCCAGTGGCCCTTCCACGGCCAGTCCATCCACGCGCCAACGGCTGCGATCCTGCACCAGTTCCGCGAGGTCGTCCTGCATGGACGTCACACCCGCGTGGCGCACTTCGAACAGCCGGCATTCGCCTGGAAGTAGGCGGCCTCGGCCGGCCGGTGTCGGTCAGCGCCTCGACCTGTCCCCACCCGGTCGGGCACGCCTTCTGGCCGCCAGGCCGAGTAGGACCGTTTCCCACCGGGCGCCACCAGAACTGCGCGCGACGCGGAGCGGCGATCACGCCAGACGGAATGGGGCAGGTTGGACGTCAAGCGGATTGGCGGTGGGTGGCCGCGCCGCGAGAGCAACACAAGTGGCCGCCTCGTCTCAGTTCACGGTGTCGTGGCTCAGGTCGTCGTATTGCGTCAGTCGGCGCTGCCCCTTGCCCGTATCGCGCTCCGAGGCAGCAACGAGAAGTGCGTCAATCATGGCGAATGCGGGCGTCAGGCACGCCAAAGGCCCCGGGCCGTCGACGGATGTGGCGACGACGGCGCTCGCATCACGTGCAAGGGGGCTGAGGTAGGTGTCGGTGAACAGGACGATCTTGCCACCTTGCCCCGCGGCCTTCGTGCCGAAACGGACGGTGTCGCGTTCGTAGCGCCGGTAGTCGAAGGTGACCACGGTGTACTTGTGCGTGAGGTCCAGCAGTGCAGCTGTCCGCGCACCCTGCTGAGGCTCGAGGTACCGCACGCCAGGGCGCAGCATCTGCAGGGACGTGGCCAGATACAACGCGAGTGCGGCCGAAACACGCCCGCCGGTGATCAGCACGGGCCGGGACGGGTCCGCAGTGAGGTTGACCGCCCGAGCGAAGTCCACGTCGTCGGCGGTGTGCAGCGTGTCGATCACAGCGCAGCCGATCTGCTGTTCGCACCGGTGTAGCACCGTTGTCCCGGGTTTGGTGTGGTCGGTGGTCGCATACAGCTGTGCGGGGCCGGCAGACCGCGCAGACACCTCTGCGCGCAGCTGGGCCTGGAATTGGGCATGGGTGGGGAAGCCGAGCTTGGCGGTGAACCGGACGACCGTGGGCGGGCTGACTCCGGCGTCTCCCGCGAACGCGGCGACCGACTGGAGGCCCGCGGCGGGGTAGTCACGCAGGATCGCCTGCATGATCCGCAGCTCTGCCGTGGTCAGCTCGTGGCGGCGACTGCGCATGAGCTCGGCGACGGTTTTGGTGTGCGTGATCGTGTCAGTACTTCCAGCGTACGGCGGCGGCAATGTCCTGCTCGGAGGCATCGACGAACATCGCGTGCTCGGCACGCCGCAGTTCGACGATGGTCGCGGCCAACTCGTCACCGAATGCCGTGTTCAGCACGTCATCGGCCTCGAACGCGTCCGCCACGGCCCCCAAGGATGCCGGCATCTGGGTGATGCCATGTGCGACACGTTCCGCAGGCAGCAGCAGCGCAGGGTCGACCTCGACCGGGTCGGGCAGTTCCCGACCGGTGGCAAGCCCGTCCAGTCCCGCACTCAGCAGGCCGGCCACGACAAGGTACGGGTTCGCGGACTCGTCGAATGCCTTGACCTCCAGGTTCGCGGCACGGTACTGGTCGCCCGGGGAGCCGGTGACGAACCGCAGCGCCGTCTCCCGGTTCTCCAGGCCCCACGCCTGGAATGCGCCCGCCCAGTGCTGAGGAATCAGCCGCAGGTAGCTGGCCGCCGACGAGGTGCCCACCGCGAGGAGCGCGGGCAGGTGGTGCAGGATCCCGGCGCTGAACATCTCTGCGGGCTCAGTCATGCCGTACCGTGCGTCACCGCCCGCGAAGATGTTGCGACCACTCGCCCACAAAGACAGGTGCACGTGCCCGCCATTACCGACCCCACCGGCGACGGTCTTCGGGGAGAACGAGGCTCGCATTCCGTGCCGGAGACTCACTGCACGGATCGTCTCCCGGGCCAGCACGAAGGTGTCCGCAGCGGCGATGGGGTCCTCGGCAGCAACCGACACTTCGAACTGGCCGGCGGCGTATTCCGGGTGAATCTGCTCCGCCTGAATCCCCTGTTCGGCCAGTGCGCGAGCCAGATCCCGCAGGTAGTCGGACGCCTCGACCATCCGGGTAAACCCGTACGCAGGTCCATGCACAGCTGGGATGAAGTCGTCGCTGCCGGCCTCGTTGATTCCGGCCGCCCACTCGATCTCGAACGCCATGCGGGCGGTGTAACCGGCCTCGGCGAGTCGGGTCACGACGCGGCGAGCCAGGGTCCGCTGGTCCTGCGGGTGCGGAGTGCCATCCTGCCGGCACCGGTCGGCCGGCGCCCATGCCCAGCCGGGCTGCCCGGCGAGCACTGTCAGACGAGATAGATCAGGGTACAAGCGCAGGTCACCTATCGGACTGCCCGCGAAGCGCCCCGCGACGATCGAGTCATCGGACAAGAAGGCGTCGAACACCGGTGACATACCGATACCCCACACTGCGGCATGAACCAACCGCTCGACCGGGACCGCCTTCGTCCGGGTGATCCCGCTGTTGTCGACGAACGTGGTGGCAACGCCCACAATGTCGCGGTCCGCCAACATCGCGGCCGCGCGCTTGGCCTCCACCTCGTGCCCAGCACGATCTTCCGGGTCCACCTGACGGCCTCCTGGCGGTGTGTCGGGGTTCATCATAGCCCGACTGAATGACTTGTTACATGGCAGTGGGGACTGTTGTTTTCGGTTCCATCGCGGCATACTGCGAGTATCTGCCCGAAGGAGGGCGCCATGGCCGAATCCAAGCCTCCCCGGCTGCGCCGGAATCTGTCCATCTGGCAGGCCGTCGGACTGTCCGTCGCGTTGATGGCGCCGAGCATGGCCGCGAACATCAACCCGCAGGTCACGGCCAGCACCGTCGGCCGGGCGGTACCCCTGGCCTTCTTGTTCGCGGGCGTGGCGATCCTGCTGGTCGCCTACGGGTTTGTGCGGCTGTGCCAGTACTACCAGCACGCCGGTTCGGTGTATGCGTTCGTCGGGTCAACGCTCGGCCCGCGCACCGGGGCCGTTAGTGGCACCGCGCTGTTTGGCACGTACACATTCTTCGGCGTGGTCACCTCCTGTGCCTTCGGGATCCTTGGCACCAACTTCCTCAGCGCGGTCGGGATCTGGCCGCACCCACCCGGCTGGGCGTCATACCTGCTGGCTGCGGTCGCCTTGGCCGGCTCGCTCGTGCTGACTGTCATTCCCGCCAAGCGCGGCACCACGACTCTGCTATCGATCGAGGGCGCCACCATCGTGCTGATCCTGATCGTCTGCGCCGTCGTGCTCGTTCGGTTGATCACCGGTGATGCCCCGGCTGGAGGCGGGCAGACGTTCACGCTGAAGGTGTTCGCCATCGAACCGGATACGAACGCGTCCACGCTGTTCCTCGGCATCGTGTTCGGCTTCTTGTCCTTCGCCGGCTTCGAGGCATCTTCCACCCTCGGCGAGGAGACGGCCGCGCCCCGCAAGAACATTCCCCGCGCAATCCTCGGCACCGCAATCTTTGGCACCTTGTACTTCACCATCGTCACCGCGATCGAAGTGATGGGCTTCGGCGCCGGCGCCAAGGGCGTCAAATCGTATGCAGCCTCGTCATCGCTGGTGGGCGACCTCGGACGGTCGTTCGTCGCCGGGTGGGTCGGCGACGTGATCACCCTTGGCGCGGCAATCAGCGCTTTCGGTTGCTGCCTGGCCTGCGTCGTCGGCGCGTCACGGCTGATGTTCGCTATCTCCCGCGATGTCGCCGGCGAGCGGGGACTGGCGACCGTCACCCGCGTCGGGACACCAGGCGTGGCAGCCCTGACCGTGGTATGTCTGATGGGCCTGATCATCATCATCGACGCATTCGCGTTCGGAGCAAAGGCCGAGGACGCGTTCGCCTGGTCCGGAACCATCGGCACGCTCATCATCCTGGTCGTGTACATCCTGACCACCATCGGTGCGATCCGACTGCTGTTCATCCAGCGCAAGATGCCTGTGCACACCTGGGAGATCGTCATCCCGCTCGCCGGGATCGTCGTGCTGGTCTACACCCTCTACCGCAACGTCTTGCCCTACCCGCCCTCGAACACGGCCCCGTTCTGGTTCCCCATCGTCGCCGGCGCCTGGCTGCTCGCCTGCGCCATTGCCGTGATCGCTGCGCCAGGCACCGCCGCTCGGCTCGGCGATCGGCTCGCCGCAGAGGAAGGCTTCATGACCGATCTCGACGAACTGAACGTCGCCCCGCGATCGACCGACGTATGAGCCTGCTGGACGGCGTCGAACTGGTCGACCATCACTGTCACGGGATCATCGGCACCGACGTCGACCGGGCCGGATTCGAGTCTCTGCTGTGCGAGGCGGACGGACCCGGCCGCTGGCATGGCACCTTGTTCGACACCCACGTGGGTCTGTCGGTGCGGCGGTGGTGTGCGCCACTGCTCGATCTGCCCTCGCATGCACCGGCCGATGACTACCTCCGCCGGCGCCGGGACCTGGGCGCGGCGGAGGTCAACAGGCGGCTCATCGGCTCCCTGCCGACCCGACAGTTCCTGGTGGACACCGGGTTCCAACCCGACATACTGACGTCGCCCGTGGAGCTTGCAGACCTGACGGGGGGTTCCGGACGGGAGATCGTGCGGCTTGAGCAGGTCGCCGAACAGGTCGCCCAGGGCACTGATGCTGCACATTTCGCCGACCAGGTCCGCGCCGAGCTGACCCGACGATGCACCCACGCGGTCGGAGTGAAGTCAGTCGCCGCCTACCGGGTCGGGCTGCGCCTGGACCCGGCCCGACCGACGGAGGCTCAGGTCCGGGATGCCGCCGCTGGGATGCTCCGCGACGTCGACCATGGCTTGACCGCCCGTGTGGCCGATCCTGTGCTGACCCGGTTCCTGATCTGGAGCGGCGCGGACCTGCACCTGCCGATCCAGTTCCACGTCGGGTACGGCGACGCCGATGTGGACCTCGCCGAGTGTGACCCTCTCCTGCTGACTCCACTGCTGCGCGCGCTCGGGCCGACCGGTGTTCCGGTGATGCTGCTGCACAACTACCCGTTCCATCGCCACGCCGGTTACCTCGCGCAGGTCTTCGACCACGTGTTTGTCGACGTCGGCCTGGCCCTGCACAACGTCGGGCCACGCGCGCCCCAGGTGCTCGCCGAGTTGCTCGAGCTCGCACCGTTCGGCGCAGTGCTGTTCTCCTCGGACGCGTTCGGCCTGCCTGAGTTGTACGTGATCGCGACCGAGGTGTTTCGCCGCTGCCTGACCGGGTACC
The DNA here is from genome assembly GCF_007845645.1 of Leekyejoonella antrihumi. Lineage (GTDB taxonomy): Bacteria > Actinomycetota > Actinomycetes > Actinomycetales > Dermatophilaceae > Leekyejoonella > Leekyejoonella antrihumi. The sequence continues at coordinate 1,740 of NZ_VCQV01000009.1, read as the reverse complement.
TGGACTCCGGCGTGGCCGCCGGGGACTGGACCAGCGACGACGCCTCCCGGATCGCCACCGGCATCTGTGGAGGGAACGCCCGCCGTGCCTACCAGCTCGGCCCGCCATGAGCGTCGACCTGCGACGGCTGCGCGCCGCCCTCGCCGAGGAACTGCCCGCGGCGACCAGGCTGCGGCACGCTATCCACGCCGACCCGCACATCTCCGGCCAGGAGAACCCCACCGCGGAGTTGGTCGCGGACGCGATCGGCGTAGGAGACTGGGTCACCGTGGCCGACACCGGGCGCCTCACCCGGCTCGGAGAGGGGCCTTGCGTGGTGCTGCGCGCCGAGCTCGACGCCCTGCCGCTCACCGAACAGACCGGCGTGGCCTGGGCGGCGACAGGCATCGCCATGCACGCCTGCGGGCACGACGTGCACCTGGCAGCAGTGACCGCCGTAGCCAGGGCCATCCACGCCGTTTCGGGGCCGACCGCCAACGTCGCCGTGCTGCTTCAACCGCGCGAGGAGCGGGCGCCATCCGGCGCACAGGACGTCGTCGCCTCCGGCATCCTGCACCGGATCGGGACCCGAGCGGTCGTAGCTGCGCACGTGCAACCCCAGGTCGCTGCCGGCACGATCACCGTCACCCCAGGGGTGGTCAACGCCTCCACCGACGAGTTTCAGGTCACCATCACTGGGTCCGGTGGGCACGTCGGATACCCGCACACCGTGCACGATCCCATCGCGGCGTTGTGCCAGACCGCGCTCAACCTACAGGCACTCGTCCCCCGCAGCGTCGACCCCATACACGGCGCCGTCTGCATGATCGGATGCATCCACGCCGGCACTGCCAACAACGTCATCCCCGACCGGGCCAGCGCTGCCGGATCCCTACGACTCATGCGACCCGACGACCGGGAACCCACCCTCGAGCGCATGCGTCAGATCGTGCAACACACCGCCACCGCCCACGAATGCACCGGACAGCTCACCGTCACCGAAGGCGAACCCGTCCTGGCCAACGACCCGACCCTCGCAAGTGCGACCACCAGCTGGCTCACCACGATGGGCCACACCACCACCGACAACTTCCGCTCATTCGGCGCGGACGACTTCTCCTACTACGGACACCAGCACCCCGCCCTGATGATGTTCGTCGGAACCGGCGGCGACCACGGCCTGCACGACACCCGATTCCTCCCCGACGACCGCACCATCGCCACCGTCGCTGAAGCACTGCTCGCCGGATATTTGGCCGCCACGAACCCCGTTGGGGCGCAATAGGTCATCTGGGTAGTCAGCCGTTGGGCCGCTCGACGTGGCCCCGCGTGCTCGATGCCTCCCTGGCCCCACGGCGGGAGGGCTGACCGGGTTTGAACCTGTGCACCAGGCAAATTTGGCAACCTGGCTGACCAGCACGTTTGTCCCAAAGTAATAGGCTGACAATCAGTTACGTCGACTGGTCGATGGACAGTACTGGCCAGGAATTCCCACTCGTTCTTGCACGTATCTTGCACGGAAGTGCGTCACAGTGCGACAGCGCCCTGTCCCCGATCCGCCGCACCGCGTCCGACTTCGATGCCTATGCGCGCCAATGGTTGACGGGTCGCGAGCTCCGCAACTTGACCCACTATGTCGGCTCTTCAGAAACGAGGGTGTAGTCGGGGTCTGAATCCTCCGGACTCCAGGAGGGATCGCGCGACATAGTGGGTCAGGTTTCGGAACCCGAGGGCGGACCCGCGTAAGTGCTCGAGGCGACC
>NZ_VCQV01000089.1 GCF_007845645.1 Leekyejoonella antrihumi | reverse complement strand
GCTGCTCCCACCCTCACCAGCGTTCCCTGGGTCAGGCTGCCGCCAGCTTCACCCGACCGCTGCGACGGCCAAGCGATGCAGGTCTTTCACCTCCATCCGAAACAACAGCGCCTCGTGGCGCACCACGTGCTCGTCGACGCCGATCACTGCGACGCCATCGAACCGAGCCGGGTCATCGATCAGGGCACGGCACCCTTCGGCCAGGACCGCGTTGTTCGCGGTATTCCACGTGACGGCGAGGCCTTCGGCGATCCGGGCGACGGTCAGGTGCTGGCACACGATGGCCTCCAGCGCCCATCGCAGGCCGCGGCGTGACAGCTTCGCCCGCGGTTCGGCGGCCTTGCTGGTGTCCTGTCGCCACACGTGCCCTTCCCGGTGCACCGGTACCGGCGGATCGTGAGCACCAGTGTGGTCGGGCGCCAGCCGAGTGGTTCGTGCGCGAGGCGCCGGGTCACCGTGTCGCGTGGTCTGCCCTCGCAACCGCACCGTCGGCACCAGCCGTCCTGTTCGATGACGCGGCAGGCCAGGACTGCACGGTCTCGCTCGAGTCGCTGCCCGGTCACGACGAGGCCAAGCTCGTCGAGGCGGCAGAAAGTGGTCAGATCGGGACAGGTGAAGGTAGCGTCAGGCACGTCGAGGTCTTTCGGATGGTGAGCGTCAGAACTCCCATCATCGGAAGACCTCGACCCTCACCCCGGCAACGACGCGCCGACAGGTTCTACACCCTCAACGCTGAAGAGCCACTAATGTTATTGGCATGCGAAGCCATACGGACGCGGTGCACGTAGCCAGGGTTAGATCGTCTCACGTGGACAAGACCAGCGAGCGGCGGCAGTACGAGACCGCGCCGTATCTGAGATAACTGACCAGTGGAGTTTCGCACTTCCTGACGTGATTGGACTCGACGCGGAGTGCTGACCGGCGACTCGTAGACGACTCGCCGAAGATCGTCCCCAGTACCGATGCCATACGCGAGAAACTGGTCTATCTGCACGCGACACGCGTGCAGATAAACCAGTGAAGGGATGGTGTCGAGATGACACCTGACAGTCGGTTCCCGCGCAAGATCCGCGGCTCGGTCGTGGTCCAGCGCCGCCGCTGCGGAAAGCAGTCCTGCCGATGCAGCGACGGCACGCAGCTGCACGAGAGCATCGTGCTGAGCTACTCGCAGGGCGGGCGTAACCGCACAGTGATGCTGGCGCCCCAGGACGTCGCGAAGGTCCGCGTGGCTGTTGAGCGCTACCGGAGCGCACAAGCGGACCTGGAGGCCGAAGGTAACGCCGGCCTGGCCGCGCTACTCGCGCGCCGGGCGAGGTGACCAGCTTTGATGCGTTGCTCGACCTGTTCCGCGGAGTCTTTACCGCGCCGAGCTTCGCGATCTTCGCCGACCTGATGAGCGGATGGGTGTGCGCCCCGGGACGACGCACCATCACCGCGATGATCACCGTCGCGGATCCAACCGGACGACGTGCGCACGACGCGTATCACCGGTTCGTGCGCGACGGCGCCTGGTCCACCGACCGGCTCTGGCGGGTGCTGACCCGCCACCTGGTCGCCACGTTCTGCCCGAATGGGACCGTCGAGGTCGCCTGTGACGACACGCTATTCCACCACGAAGGTCGCCGTGTCGAGGGTGCGGGAATCTTCCGTGACGCGGTCCGCTCCACCCTCAAGAAGGTCGTCTACGCCCGCGGTCTGAACCTGGTCGTGATCACCCTGACGATCCACCCGCCGTGGGGTGGGTGCCCGATCGCCCTGCCGGTCAACGTCCGAGTCCACCGTAAGCACGACGTGACCAGCACCGTGGCCCACGCCACCGAGATGCTCGAGCAGCTCACCGATTGGCAGCCGAACCGGCGCTTCCACCTGGTCGCCGACGGCGCCTACGCCACCCTCGTCGGAGCAGACCTGCCCCGAGTGGACGTGACCTCCCGGATGCGCCGCGACGCCGCCCTGTACGAGGCACCGCCACCGCGCACCGGCAAGCGGGGCCGCCCCCGCCTGCGAGGCCAGCGGCTGCCCACCCCGACCCAGCTGTCCGAGCTGACACCTGATGACCAGTGGACCACGATCTACGCCGACCAGCGCGGCACCACCATCACCCGACTGGTCCACGTGCGCGATGTGCTGTGGTACCAAGTGAATAGGCACGCCCTGGTCCGGCTGGTCATCGTGCGTGGCCCCAACGGTGCGCAGCCCGATGACTACTTCGTCACCACCGACCTGCACGCCACCGCCACCGACGTCGTCGAACGGTACGCCGACCGCTGGTCGTTATGGCGAGCTCGCCATAACGACCACAATGCCGAGGAGCGGATTATGCCGAGCGCATGGCCAGATGCCCGTCGTGCGTGGTGGGTTGGGTTGGATAACTCGGCATAATCCGGCGATGCGGCTGGGGTCAGAGCGTTTCGAGGAATGCGAGTAGTTCGTCGGGGGGCCGGTAGCGTCCCGGGTCGACGTCATGCGGCCGGTGTGCAACGCTGTTTGCGCCCCTTGCCGGTGCACTGGACGTAGGGGCCGTGCCCGAGGTGAAGGTCCCTGCATCTGAGGCCGGTCAGCTCCGATACGCGCAGCCCGGTCCGGACCGCGAGCAGTATCAGGGCATGATCGCGGCGGCCCCACCATGTGCTGGTGTCCGGTGCTGCCAGGAGCGCGTCGATCTGCTCGTCGTCGAGGAAGCACACGACCTTCTTGTCATAGCGTTTCGGTGGGATGGCCAACACACGGGCGATCAGTGCGGCATGCTCGGGATGTTGTAGCGCGGCGTACCCGAACAGGGCGTGGAACGCGGCCAGTCGGGTGTTGCGGCTGCGCACACTGTTGCCTCGCTCGTGTTCCAGGTGATCCAGGAATGCGCCAATCAGTGACGCGTCGAGGTCCTCAATGCTCAGTCTGGTCGGTGGGATACCGGCTCGTTCGGACACGAAGACGAGCAGCAGCCGCAGTGTGTCGCGGTAAGAGGCGATCGTGTGCGGACTGGCGTTCTTCTGCCGGACGAGACGATCCGTGAAGAACGCCTGCAGGGTCGGGGCCAGCGCAGTCATGACTCACCCTCCTCGGTTTCGATGTAGGTTTCCAACCGATCGGCGGCCAGCGTGAGCAGCTCAGGTGCGGCCGAGAGGTACCAGTAGGTGTGGGCCGGCCCGGTGTGACCGAGGTAGGCTGACAGCAGTGGCAGTCTTGCCTGCACGTCGTCGCCGGCGCGATACCACTGCAACAAGGTGCTCACCGCGAACGAGTGCCGAGCGTCATGGATCCGTGGCCGGCGGGCGTGTGGCGGCGGTTCGATACCAGCCTGTGGAAGCAAACCGCGAAACGTCTGCGACACCGTCGTCGGCGATAGCCGGGCACCGGTGGTGGAGAGGAAGAACGCGTCGGTATGCGGGTGCTGCCACAGCCGGTCCCGCAGGTGCTGATAGTCGGTGAGCGCGGCCACCGTCGAGGGGTGTATCGGTAACCGCCGTGTCTTGCCGCGTTTCGCTGCGCGGATGGTCAACACTGCGGCTACTGGGTCCAGGTCGGCTCGGTCCAGCCCGAGTGCTTCGCCACGGCGGATGCCGGTGGCGAACACCAGACCGATGAAGGTCTGCATCGTCGCTGCCTTCAGCGGTGAACGAAGTGTCCCGGCCGCCTCGATCAGGGCAGCGACCTGCTCATCGGAGTACAGGTACGGCGTCATCCGCTGGGTGGGAGCCGGCAACAGGCCAGTCGGAGGGACCTGCGTATGGGGGTCTGACGCCTGCCTCCAGCGGGCGAAGTCGCGCACCACCGTCAGCCTCCGGGCATGCCAAGCCGGCAACGTGCCAGGCGGCGAAATGGCCCACTGCACAGCCAACTCGATGGTGATCGTGTCGGTGTGACGGGCCTGCAAGAAATCGACGAACTGACCGAGTAGCAGCCCCGCGTCGTAGAGTTTGAAGCCAAGGGCGCGCCGCACGCGCAGGTAGTCCGCTGCTGCGCTTCGAAGCGTGTTCATCGCGCGCCTCCAGCGTGCGGCCATGGCCGCGCCACGATGGTCAGGGCGACCTGGTCGACCTTGGCGTAGGCCGCGGTGTGTCGCATGTTGGCATGCCGCAAGACCTGCTGGATCTCCGGAAATGCCGCGCCGGCACGCAGCAGTTCGGTGGCGGCGAAGTAGCGGAGCCGGTGAGCGGAGACACCTGGTAGCCCCGCTCGATTGGCGGCCCTGGTTACCAGGGACGACACTGTCGCGGGGGTCAGCGGGCCCCGTGGGGCTCGCACCGTGGTGAACACGTTCGGGCAGTCACACCGTGGCCGGCCACGGCGTAGCCAGCCGGCGACTGCCTCGCCGACATCGGCCGGCACGGGAAGGTGTTCTTCTCGATGGCCCTTGCCGCGGATCAGGACCTCCGAGGGTGTCAGATGGTCTGTGTAAGCAGTGAGGCTGATGTTTAAGGAGTTCACTGTGAGCATGACTGATGAGAAGACGACGAATGGGTCCGAGGCCGGCCCGACTGCGAAGGTGCCGGTGGGT
>NZ_VCQV01000088.1:2826-4601 GCF_007845645.1 Leekyejoonella antrihumi | reverse complement strand
GTTCTATTGGGGTCTGCTCGGGCGTGTGCGACTGCCGCGTGAACCTCGGATCGGCTGTGCTGGAACAGTTCTCTTGTAGTGAGTGTCACACCCAGCACCTACGTTGCGGGCATGGAGTTCTGGGCACAGCGCACAATCTCACCAGTCGACGGGCGTGAGGGTTGGACGATCGTCGACGACGGCTACATCGAGCATCAGCGGGCCGGCGAGTACCTACGCGCGGTCGTGGATCGTGGCGGTTCGGTCGGAACGGCCCGGACCTACGCGGGCCGGCTCGCGTTGTGGTTGGGCTGGGCTTGCACCAGCGCGGTCGACGAGTGCTCGCCGAGTGTCGAGCAGGTAGCCGCATTCGCTCGCTGGCTCGAACGCACGCCCTCGCGTAAGCACCGGCCAGGGCGCAACCGGCGACAAGCCGACGACGCGAGCGTTGTCACGCTACGGGCCGCTCGCTCGCCGGGAACAGTTGACGGGATCGTCGCGGTGGTAGTGGAATTCGTCCGCTTCAGCGCCTCTCGCGGTTGGTGCACGCAGCAGGTCGCCGAGCGGTTGAGCTCACGAGTCGAGCTATGGTTCATCCCGTTAACGATGGACCGCGGTGAACGCACGGACCAGCCGGTGGTCCAACGCCGGACGGTGCGCCGACGCCGAGTGGAACGGGCACCGGCGACCCTCTCGGGCGAGCAGGTCGGAGCATTGGTCGACGCGTGCGGGAACGTGCGCGATCGCTTCGTCGTGGAGGCGCTTTACGCGACCGGCCTTCGAGTAGCCGAGCTGTGCGGGTTGCACTTGGCGGATCTGCACCTACTTCCCTCGGCCGCGCACCTGGGCTGCCAGGTCACCGGCGCGCACCTGCACGTGGTGCGTCGTGAGGACAACGAGAACGGCGCGTTGGCTAAGTCGCTGTGGCCGCGGACCTTGCCGGTGACAACGGGATTGGTGCGCTGTCACAACGCGTACCGGCTCGCTCGTGACGCGGTGCCGGCCGCGGCCGAGAGTGACTACCTGCTGGTCAATCTGTGGCGGCCACCGCTCGGGCGGGCGCTGCGCCCGGACTCGGTGGAACGGCTGTTCGTCAGCATCTCGGCCAAGGTCGGCTTCTACGCCCGCCCGCACATGCTGAGGCATTCCTTTGCCAGCGAGGTTGCCTTGAGCAGCAAGGACCCGGCGCTGGTCAAGGCGCTACTCGGTCACGCGTCGGTGCGCTCGACGGATGTGTACATGCATTCCCGGTGGGACGACATGCGTGCCGCGGTCGACGCGCACCAAGACGCCCACGGAGTCGTGTCGTGACCCGGCCACCGGGTGCTGCTGCCCGACTGCTGGAAGACGTGCCGCAGCCGCCCGACTGGCGGGTCCAGCGGTTGACCGCGCTGATGGGCCCCGACTGGCTGGCCGATGAGTGGGATGCCGAACGCCAGCTGATCACGCCCCGTCCGGGTGGGCGGCTGACCCGGGTGCTGCGTTGCGTCGTGCCCGCGTGCCCAAGCGACAGGTACGGATCCGAGCCCCTGTGTCATCTGCACCGCCGGCAGTTCCTGGCCTCGACGAGCACAGACGTACATGCCTGGGCAGGCAGCGAAGAACCGGTCGCCCATCAGCGCCGCTGGTGCTGCGAACAGACCTGCGCCATCCTCGGCGACCAGGGCGAGGGCTGCCCGCGCCCGGCCGAGGGCTCATCGCAGGTGTGCCACACCCACCGGGACGCGTGGAAGCGGCGGCAAGCCAGCGGCCTCACCTTCGAGCAGTTCCTCGCCCAGGCCAGGCCCCTGCCCGCC
>NZ_VCQV01000088.1:0-2732 GCF_007845645.1 Leekyejoonella antrihumi | reverse complement strand
CCTACCTGGGGCGGTGCGTAGCGACGTGCTGCTACCTGGGTGCCGCGCACCGCCGCAGCGGACTGTGTGAGATCCACTACCGAGCCTGGCGCCAGGCCGGCCGCCCGTCGGGACCGGCATTCGACCGGTGGGCCGGCGAGGTGAGACAACCGACGAACAGCCGGGCGCTGAGCCTGCGCGGGCTACCCGAGCTGGTGGTCCTGGAGCTGGTCTACGCGATCGGGTGCCGGGCCGAAGATCACGTCAGCGTGGTCACCGGCGGGATGCGACCATGGATCGACCAGTTGCGCGCGGCCGGCGCCGGATCGGTGCTCGACTTCGACCTGCACATCCTGGACGAGGTCGGCGACGCCCATCACGTGCGCTTCGCCCGTTACAGCGTGGACCGCATCACCCTCGCCTACGCCAACCCCGACGCCGAGCGGCACCAAGATATCTGGGACCTGCGCCTGTTCGGGCTCCCAGGCAAACGCACCCTGGACTTCACCGGGATTCGTCAACCCTGGCTGCGCGAGGCCACCAAGGCCTGGACGGCCATGACCGCCGGACGAGTCGGCGAGTCGAGCCTGCGTCACCGCGTCGGCTCGATCACCGTGCTGTCCGCGGTGCTGGCGACCGGATCCGGCGGCGGGACCGACCCGGCCGTCCTCGCCCGTGCCGACGTCGAACGGTTCCTCGCCCGGGTCCACTCACCCACATTCCACCCGGCCTCGACACGTTCCTTCGGCCCGAAGGCCAGGATCGCGGCCGTGGAGGAGTGCGCCCTGATGATCCGCGAGGCCCGCGGCCTCGGGCTGCTGCCCACGCTGGGCGCAACGTTCGCGTTCCGCCGCGGTGACTCACGACGCAGTCAGGTCGATGAAGGCCCCGGGCGGGCGCTACCGGCCCACGTCATCACTCAGCTCGACGCGCATCTCGACCTGCTCAAGGACGTGCCCGGCTGCACCGGCCCGGCCCGGCGAGCCACCCTCGGCGTGCTCGGCGAGCAGGCCGGCGCCGTCGCCGTGCTCAGCTACCTGCTACTGAAAGGAACCGGCCGCCGCGTCGGCGAGGTCGCCAGCTTGCACCTGGACTGCCTGGACGTCGACGAATACGGCAAGGACGTGCTGATCTACGACAACCACAAGGCCAGCCGGATGAACCGCCGCCTACCACTGACCGACTCGCAGCTGGTTGCTGCGATCCGCGCCCAACAGGCCTGGGTACGCGAACGATTCAGCGATACCGGGCAGGACCCGGCGTGGCTGCTGCCCCGCCCGCACAAGAACAGTGACGGCAGCCAGCACCTCTCCGGTCACCAGATCCTGACCTGGATGCGCACCTGGGTCGAGCGCATCCCGACGATCGACGCCGGACCACACGACGCACACGGTGACCCGGTGCCCTTCAACCGGTCGGCGATCCACCCGCACGCGCTGCGCCACACCTACACGCAAACGTTGGCCGATCAGGGCATCGCGCCCTCGGTGCTGCGCGACCTGATGGATCACCGGAGCATGTCCACGACACTCGGGTACTACCGGGTCGGTGAAAGCCGCAAACGCGCCGCCATGGATGCCCTCGCCCGACACACGATCGACAACCGCGGCGTCACCCGCCCAGTCCATGGCGAGTCCTCACAGGTCGCCCGGCTCAACGAGCAGCTGTCCTGGGTAGCCGTCCCGATGGGCAAGTGCTCCGAACCGAGCAACGTGCGCGCCGGTGGGCAGGCCTGCCCGATCCGCTACCAATGCGCGGGATGCGCGCACTTCCAGTCCGATCCGTCATATCTGCCCGAGCTGCGCGCGCACGCCGACCAGCTGCGCCGAGAACGCGAAGCCATGCTGTCCGCCGATGCCGCCGACTGGGTGATCGCAGGCGTCACCCGCCAGCTCGAGGTCATCACCGAGCACATCCGCACCCACGAGCATCTCCTCGACTCACTACCCGAGGACGAACGCGCGGTCATCGACGACGCCTCGGCCACCGTGCGTAAGGCACGCCAAGCGGTACCCGTCGCGTTCGGCCAACGGCTACCCGGCGACCATGGTTGACAACAGCGCCGCGCTACGCCGCGCGCGACGACAAGACAGCACGGCCAAACGCCGTCACGCCGCGGAAGTCCTCGAGGCCCTCGAAAGCAGCGGTGAACCGATCAGCTTCCCGACCATCGCCCGACGCGCCGACGTGTCCGTCTCCCTTCTCTACAGCGACTCCGAACTCGCCGGCCGGATCGCCGAGGCCCGCGCCCGGCAACGCCAAGCCGGGCACGATCGAGCCTGGAAGCTGCCGGCCCGCTCGCTGATCACCGAGCAGAGCCTGCACACCGAGCTCGCCAACAGCAAGGAACAAGCCCGTCAGCTGACCGAGGAAGTAGCACTGCTCCGCGAACGACTGGCACGCCAGCTCGGCGCCGACGCTGACCTGGCCCGCGGCCACGCCAGCCGACCAATGCTCGACCAGCTCGAAGACCGCGCCGCCGAGCTCGAGGCCGACAACCACGCACTACGCCAGCGCGTCACCCGACTCGAGGCAGATCTCACCGAGCTGAGCGACACGCTCGACGCGGCACGCTCGATGAACCGCGAGATGATGACCCAACTCAACCACGACCCCGGCGATCCCAACCTCGCCGACACGTCGAACAATGTCACTCAACGCGCATGACGCCCCTCATGAGAAGCAGAGTGAACGACGTCCAGCACACACCAAACCTCGCGCCACCAGCAGGTTTGCGTTCCACCCCAAAAGAA
>NZ_VCQV01000087.1 GCF_007845645.1 Leekyejoonella antrihumi | reverse complement strand
CAAGACCCTCCAGCCCCTCCAGCAGATCGAGGTCACCATCGGCGGCCACACTCATGTCGCGGCCGACCCCCTCACCGATCTCGCAGAGCAGATCCTCGAGGCAATCAGGCACTCAGACGAAACACACTAAAGTGGCATGACTCGGGTCGAACGGTGGGGGCGGTGACCAGCGCTCCTCGTCGTCCTCCGTCCTTCCGGCATCGCCGGTTCGGTCGACTTCATCGCAGCCAGGACATGCGTCGCCGCGGACGGCTTTGAATCTCTCGTGCCTTCATGGCCATCTCGTCGGCCAGCTGGAAAAAGACTCGGTCGTGCGCGTCAACGTGGACGACCTCACCACCGCGAGAGTGCAGGGTCACCGCATTGCCGGCAGTTATGGCGCCTAACTTTCTCCAGGAGCGTTTCCCCGCCCGCCCGGACCATCGGTGTCCGTACGCGGCATCGCATCGCCACGAAGTCGCTCAACAGCCGCGTCGAGATCTCGGAGGATCTGCTCGTGTTCCCTTGCGTCGTCATCCAGCTGAGCTCGCAGTCACACGATGTCCGCCAATGCATCAGCCATGCTCGGAGTCCTCTCGCCAGCCTTCGCCTCAGATTAGAACAGCCGTGTCCGCTCCCCCATGCATACTGCGGCGCTCTGCCATGGGTCAGAACAGGCCGGTCTCGGTCGGTTGCTCGGGTCGACGCAGCCGAGCCATCTCCAGTGCCTCTGAGGCACGCATGCCCTTCGATTCCCAGTTCTTGACGAACTCCTCGCCGAGCAGGACATACGACCAGGACACTTCCATACGCAGATGTGGTTCGAGATCATTGATCTGCTCCACCCACCCGAGAGCGGCACGTTGCTTGCGGCGAACGTTCTCATCGGACAAAGCAGACTGCGCCTTCGTCTCGACCACGAAGATCGAGTCTTCCGTGCGGACGATGAAGTCAGGAGAGTACTGAGCGGGCATCCCGTCGGCTTTCAAATACGGTCGCCGCATGACCTGGTGGCGATGCTCGTGGATCTTGCAGAATGCTTCCACCTTGGTGTCCTTCTCCGCCCATCGGATGAACCGCCGCTCCAACCCTCCCTTGTTTGTTGGGATAGGCAGTTTCGGGTAGATGCACTTGCTCACTTCCACACAGGAGGTAGAGCGCACCGGGATCGTACGGACCTCCGAAAGTAAGATGTGGCGCACCTCTGCCTCAGCGGCCGACACAGTCTGCTGCAACTCGGTGAGCCGCGTCGCAAAGACACCGGCGATGTGCTGTGCCACGTCGTCGACCATCAGGACGCGCCAGTTCTCGTTCTCGTGCGGGTCAAATGACCGGTCGAACAGGCGGTGGCGGATGTAGGTGTCCAGCCATCCCACCACCAGAGGCTTGTGTGCCTGCAAGATCGGATACTGGCTCACGGACTTGAACTTTGCAGCGCTCTTGGTGATGTTTGCCCCGAGTGCGTGGGTGATCCGGTTCGTCATCCGCGACAGGTAGTCGTTGTACCCGGTTGCTGTCAGGATGCCGCCCTCAACCCGATAGTCACCGTACTGAGTTCCCTCCTGCTGGTCGTGGGAGGCGAATTGGTCACCCTTGCCGATCTGACGGATGAGGAAATCGACGGGGTACTTGCTCCTCGGCAGCGTCAGTGGGTCGAGGCTGGGCGCCTTCAGCTCGTCGTCAGCCTCACGCAGGATCACCGGGATCTCGAAGTCGAACAGCTGATAGCCGGGCTTGAGGTCGACACTCTCCAAGTCGCCGCGCGCGTTCTTCTTGTCCGCGTCGTCGCCAACGGAACCAGCCAGACCTTCGTCGATCAGATCCTTGTAGAACTCTTCAAAGGCTGGGTGCTCCACCACGAAGAGCACGTCAAAGTAGTTGTTTGGCTCCTGGCCCTTGGCAATCCGTTCGCGGGTCTCTCGCTTGAGCTCGTCAATGGTGTCGTCTCCACGCCACATGAGCCGGAGCCCACGACCGACGGTCTGTTCCAGCAGAATGGAGGCTTGCGAACTGCGGAGCGGCACGATCACGCAGATGTTCGAAACGTCGAAACCCTCGCGAAGCATGAGCACTGACACGATGGCCCGCGGTGTCGGGTGCCGGTCAACGTCGAAGAGTCGCTCGCGGACCGGCTCCCAGTTCTTCTGCGACAGTTCTGCTTTTCGACCTGAGTCGACCCGCAGGACGTCGTCGGCGCTCATGCCAGTCCCGTGGAGGAAGTCCTCCACCAGCGGAGTGACGTTGGTGTCCTCGCAGATCACGAGCAGCTTGGGGTGCTTGTCGGGATCTGTCTTCGCGAACTGCTCTTCGAGGATTCGCAGCTTGGTCAGCCCCGCTTGGAGCATGACGCGCTGGCCCTGCGACAGCGCGACCACATTACCGTCGTCGTCCCGCTCGGCACGGAAGTCCAGAGGCAGGGCTGCGATCTCTTTGCGTTTGTCCAGTGCTAGGGATTTGATCAGGCCGGCCTTCATCGCGCTGGTCAGGTCGAAATCCACGACGATGTGCGGGAAGTACTGTCGGCCCTTCTTCTTGCCCGTGCCCACCTCGTTGTACGGCGTCGCCGAGAAGTCCATCTGGATGAACCGCTTGCCCTTTGGCGCGGCGATCTCTAGGAGGCTCTTCTGCCACTCGACGTCGGTGACCTCACCGGCAGAACGCATCTCGTGGATGTGGTGCGCCTCGTCGTTCATTACCATGAGGTCTGGCAAATCGGTCAGGAACCGGAGCGGCCCGCCGCGGGCGAACCTGCGGTCGAGCACGCCAAGAGCATTTCCCGTGGCCGTTCCAGGAGTAAGCGGAAACATAGACTCGACAGCAGCCTTTGGGTCGATGTCCAGCCCCGGCGCTTGGACCTCGTCCCCTTCAATGAAGTCCTCATCCTCGACCCCAGCCAACAGGTGCCAGTTGGTGATGGCCACCAAGCCGCCTCCGGTTACCTTCCGACCAATGTCGGCTTTGGTCACGACCGATGCCTGCAGGAATCCGAAAACTGCCTGACGATAGTTGTCGGGCACAAATAGGTCTTGCTGCTGGTACACATCACTTGTCGAAAAATCACGCTCTCCGTCAACTTCTTTCCCCTGGAACGAATCCAGGAGCCGGTCGTAGACAATCAGACCGGGAGCGACTATCAAAAAGTTTCTCGTGAATCGATCATCATCGGGCGCAACCTGCTTGTTGAGGTACTGCCACGTCATCAACGCGTTTAAGACCCATGTCTTGCCGGTACCCGTGGCCATTTTCGCCGCGTACTTCGGGTGCTGGTGCCGAGCTCGAGTGACTTCCCCAAGGGCCCCTCCGTCGAGCAACGCCTCCGGTGCCACCGCTTCGTAGAGCTCGCTGAGCGTCCGGGCTCCGAGTACCTCATGGGCATAGATCACATGGAGGATGGCGGAACGCTGTCCCTCGTGAAAGTTCAGGGTACGTACGTCGCAAAAGTCCTGCTGGAACCAGAACCGGAGCAGTTCGGCCGTCGTTGGCGTGACCTGCTGGAGCAGTTCCGGCTCCTGGCCGGCTACGAGCGCGGAGATCTGAGGGTTGACGAGGTCAGCTATTCCAGCGGCCAGCGGGAATCGGACGTCTTGGGCGGTCATCTGTCCACTCCCACTCCATCGATAACGACTTCGGACTCGAATCCGAACACATCAACGGCACGCACACAGATCCGCCGGGGCCCCTCCTTCCTAGGGAGCTGCAGGTGAGCCGTGGTGACAACCCGGAGCGGGTCAGCGTCATTTCCGGTGTTTTCCCGGTAGTCCTGCCATACAGATCGGAACACTTCACCGTCGTAGTCCGGGTCGACTGCCCAGTACTCAATCAGCGCAAGGGGCTCCTTGTTCATCACCTGATGCAGAGACGCACGATTCTTGTCGTCGAGATTGATCGCCTCAGGTGACAGGAGCACATAATTGCTCAGGTCGACAGCAAGCTCCTCACCGTCTGATACCTTTTCGCGGGCCGCGACACTAGCCTCAAGGTATTGCAGGCTCGCAAATCGGATGCTTCCGGCAAGCTTGTCGACACCCTTTTTCTTGAGGCGGTCAAGCAGATCGGGCGGAATGACGAGAACTTCGAGGCTACCGTCATCTAGCGCGGCGATATCTTGGCCAATGCCAGCAGAGAAGTTCCAGCCCAGCACTACGACCTTGTCGAAACCGCCCATCTTGGTATCACGGTATCCCTGGGCACGGCGCAGAGTCGAAATCGTCGTCAGTTTAGACGGGCTGTCAGCGAAGACCATCGTGCGCGAGTTGGGCAACCGGCCGAGACTACCGTTGACGTTCGCCTCCGATGGAAGCGGCAATGCACCATAGAGATCGAGGACGACTCGCGCGAGGTCGCCAACCCGGAACGCTCGGCCGAGGGTAGAGCGCGCCTGCTCCACTTGGTAGTCGCCAATCGCCTGATACATAAAGGGTTTAGCGTCTTGGTCGATCAGTCGCTTCCGTGTGACCATGGCTGCTGGCTTGCCGAGATCACTCACGACCCAGCGCCGCCCGAGACTCTCACCCGAGTTGCACAGGTTTAGTGGGTCAGGCTGTCGAGCATGGTTTGAGTAGTGGCGGGGATCTGCGGGTGGGCCGTGATCGTCTGCCCGGCGACCTTGATTTCGACGTCGCGCAGTGGCCGG
>NZ_VCQV01000086.1 GCF_007845645.1 Leekyejoonella antrihumi | reverse complement strand
CGGGAGGCACTGGCTGCCTGCCGGGCCGGGGACACCCTGGTGGTGACCAAGCTGGACCGACTGGCCAGGTCCCTACCGGACGCACGGGCGATTGCCGACGAACTGACCGCCCGAGAGGTCAAGCTGAGCCTGGGTGCATCGGTCTACGACCCGACCGACGCAGTCGGCCGGTTGATGTTCAACGTGCTGGCCATGGTCGCCGAGTTCGAAGCAGACCTCATCCGCTTGCGGACCACCCTTGCGGACCACCGAGGGCATGAAAGTCGCCAAGGCCAAGGGACACCTGCACGGCAAACATCCCAAGCTGACCCGCCGCCAAGAAGCCCACCTGGTCTCCCTGCTGCACAGTGGCGAGTACAGCACCGCCGAAGTCGCCGACCTCTTCGGTGTCGGCCGCTCCACCGTCTACCGCGCCATCGACCGGCAACGCATCGAAGCGCAAGCCCACCTCGATAGCGCCGCGTCCTAACGACATCCACCACTGACCGTCGTCCCGTAGGTCACACCCCTACGGAACGTCGGTCAGGACCCCCAAGGACCGATCCGCCCACGCCGGAGAGCACTGAATCCATCGCCGCTCATGGTTCGATCTACGGAACGATGATCGGGGCATCGGCCGGGTTGTCGGCGCTTACCGCAAAGGCCGCGACTCGCAAGTGTGGATCGAGTGATTGCCATACGTCGTCGAGCACGGCTGCGAGTTCGGGTCCGGTCACGGTGACGTCGGTGGGTGCGGAGGTCGAGATGATCTCTTCTGCGGTCCCGCGGTAGGTCGTCATCAAGATGCCGGCGCCGGTGGCCAGTTCATTGACAACCCATGCGACACGGTCCGTGCCGCCCCCGGTTCGCTCGCTTCGTCGAGCGAACCCCATCACGCAGCCCCGACCGCCCGTCTCGTGGAAGCTGGATCGGCTCGGCCGGGACCTGCGGCACCTGGTCAACATCGTGCACGACCTGACCGAGCGGGGCATCGGGCTGCGGGTGCTGACCGGGCAGGGTGCCGCGATCGACACCACCACCGCGTCCGGCAAGCTGGTGTTCGGGATCTTCGCCGCCCTCGCCGAGTACGAGCGGGCGCTGATCTCCGAGCGGACAAAGGCCGGACTCGCCTCCGCGAGAGCACGGGGCCGGATCGGCGGACGCCCGTTCAAGATGACCCCGGCCAAGCTCCGCCTCGCGCAAGCATCGATGGGCAGCCCCGACACGAACGTCGCCGCGCTGTGTACGGAGCTCGGCATCACCCGACAGACCCTCTACCGGCACGTCTCACCCACCGGCCAGCTCCGAGACGATGGCAAGAAACTGGCGCGCCGGTAGGGCAGCCGCATCACGGAGGAAGAAGATGGGGTCTTAGGGGGCCGTCACGGTGGCGAAGACGTTGTCCATGGTGCCCGTCATCGTCGGCGGAACGGGGTTCTTTACGCCGCAGAGGGAGGGGCCCAGGACTCCCGACATGGCGGCAAAGTCTTTGCAATGTCAACGGTGCGTTTTGATCTCGTAGCGCAGCACGAGTTCCGTGTCGGGGTTGTTTGACGTCCCGGCTGGGCGGGTTTGAGCGTGGCCCGTGCGGTGGTGGCGGCGCCGACCGGGTTCGTCCGGCCTTCCGCAGCGATCGGTAGATGACTGGTTCACTATCGACCGCCTGGCGCAGGAGCGTGTAGAACAGCAGTCCGCGGCTGCCCGAGTGCCGCCGGTTGAACCGGAAGACCCACTCATCGAAGTATGCCTGCACGTGCTCGGGACTGACCGAGCCCTGCAGGGTGCCCATGACCCATCGCTTCACCAGTGAGAAGACCAGGCGCGTCCCCAGCAGCACCTCGTGCGCCGGTGGACCCGAGGCGGCGACCGAGGTGCCCTGATGGATGTAGTCGCCCTTGGTGGCCGGCGGGTAGGCCGTCCAGCCATCGGTGACCACGCAGCTTCCCGGCTCGACGTTGGCGTGCAGGAACGCGGCCAGACTGTCCGCGCTGGCGTCCGGAATGACGCCGAGCCGAGCCCGCCCGAAGCCCCCGCCCTCTACCTCAATAGCGCCGGCGAACAACACCTTTCCCAACGCACCACGACCGGGGACCCCCGGCTGCGGACCGCCGAGGAAGGACTCGTCAACCTCGACCTCACCACGCAGCCGGTCCCGACCCGGACGCACCATCACCGACCGGTAGCGATGCAGCATCGCCCACGCCGTCTGGACCGAGCCCAGCTCCATCTCGCGCCGAAGGTGAGTGGCCGACACGCCCGTCTTGCCATTGACCAGCAGCCACGCCGTAGCAAACCACACCGACAGCGGCGTGCGCGTCTTGTCGAAGATGGTGCCCGCGGTCACTGAGACGCGCCGGTCACAGCCGGCGCAACGCCATCGCCGATCCGACGCCCGCCACCCGTGATCGCTGCCGCAGTGAGGGCACACGAACCCGGTCGGCCACCGCAACCAGTCCAGGTAGTCCAAGCACTTCCAGTCCTCGTCGAACCACCCACGCAGCTGAGCGTACGAGCGCGGGTAGTCCTGACCAGCCGACGGTGACATCTGACGACTCTACGGCATCAAGATGGAAACCCCATTCTAATTTAATCGACGACCACGGACACGAGACTGTCATAACTGTGTCCGACCATTGTCGGAGGGTCGGTGTTCGTGTTGTTGCCACACAGCGAGGGTCCTGGCCAGGTGCCGACTTCCACCACGTCATACGTGCCGGCCGAAAGGGTGGGCGGGATCGTCAGGGTCATGGTCACGGATTTCTGCCCGGGGGCCAGGTCCACGACGTCACTTGTCGACAGGCTGTTCGCGGACGTTGGTTGTACGAGATAATCGCTTCGTGCGAGATACAGGGTGAGCGTCTTAAGTGGCCGGTCGGCTCGCGCTGGGGGAATCTGAGCTCCCAGCGTCAACTTCTGCCCGGGTGTCACCGCGATCGGCTCCGGCACCGACCCATCGCTCATGCTCACCCCATTCAGGACCGCTAGTCCCGGCGGGCACCCTGGCGCCATCCCCACCTGGCCCCCCGTCGCAGCCGAATGCGTCGCGTTGGCACCGGGGGCGGCGCGGTTCCCGAACGGGTCCATGACAGCCAGTGTGCCCCCCGCGAGCCCAATCGTTACCGCCGAGACAGCAAGAGCCAGGACGCCGCGTCGCAACCGGCGGCGCCGGGCCGGGCGGGAGGACGTGGCGGCTGCCTGAGTCCGGTCCGCGCGGGCGAAGATCACCTCAACCGGCGGTGGTTGCACAGACTTCGCGTATGCGCGCATGGCGGCACGGGTGCGGTCCTCGACATGATTCATGATCGTTCGCCTTCCAGATTGGTGCGCAGTGCCGCGATTGCGCGGTGCAGGGTGGACTTCACCGTTCCTGGCCTGCAGCCCAGCGCTGCAGCGATATCGGCCTCGGACAGGTCTTCGACGTACTTCAGCGTGAGCGCCACCCGTTGACGGTCATTAAGGCCGACCAACAGGTCAAGGAACGCGCTATCGGACGAGTCGGTGACCGATTCCGTCGGCCTCGGCTGGCGCCGCAGGATGGCGTCCCTGCGCCGCTGGGTACGCAGCGTGTCGAGGCAGTTGGTGACGACCGCTCGACGTACCCAGGCCAGTGGGTACGTCACCGATGCCCAGTGCCGCCACAGCTGGGCATAGGCGTCGTGGACCATGTCCTCGGCGAGGGTGCGCTCTCGTACCGTTGCCATCGCGATGGCCATCAGCCCCCCGTAGGAGTCGCGATAGAGCCGCTCAAAGGCAGCCTGCGCCTGATCCGAGCCAAGCTCGCGGCCTGAGCCAGTCAATGCCTTCACACTCTCTAGGTGTCCAACCGGCCTCGGAGGTTCCACGCCAACGGATACCAATCCCACGGGTGACATCCTCGGACCGCCGACACCCGTCCCGTGGGAGCGACATCCGTCATCGTCCGCGTGGACTCATTGTTCCAATGACCGGTCGGCCGCCGCCACAAAGTCGACAGCCGCGGTGACCAACACAGGGGTCGGGCACCAGTCGCCTGTACGTCGACTGATCGGGATGAGTGGAACCCCGGCGGGGCCGCGACCACCAATTTCCCTCATTGAGGGTTGCCCACTGTGCGATGAAGCATAGGTGTTCGACCACCTTCGTGTGGCTGAGGCGCTGACTGTAGCTTCTGTAAAGAAAACTCGTAGCAGGTCTAGGCATCGCGGGTCCAGCGGCTGTAGGTTGCCTGACATGTGGTCGAAGGTGACTGCCGCAGTTGTTGCACTACTTGTCGCTGGTGCGCTGTCTGGTGCTGGTGGTTCGGCTTACGCGGCATCGATGGTGAAACCGGCGTACCCATGCACGGCGGACACGTGGAGAGCCGGAACTAAGGCACTCAACGTCACCGTCGCTACCGGCGAGAGGGCTACCATCATCACGCCCTCTCCAGGCGACGTTTACAACTACGGTTCCGGGCGTCCAACGGCTGGCGATATCTACATGTGGTACACGGACAGCTCGGCATTCGTACAGGTCGGCTGGTACCTCGGCAGTGCAAGTGGTTTACCGACGGCAACCCAACCGCGCGCATTCTGGGGCGAAAACACTCCCGGTGGCGAAGCGCTGCATGCTGGATCGACTCTAAGCTGGGACACGGTCTACAGTTTCCAGATTACGAATCCTCTCAACGGCACGAATGTATTCAATATTTGGTTTGAGGGAAGTATCATAGCGCACACTGGCTATGGGCATACATTGAATGCGCCAGGGTTCAATGGGGAAGTGGACTACCAATGTACCCGAATGCATGCCCTCGCCGCCCATGGTACAGAACCACTATCTACCCTCCAATACCGGTACGGGTCATGGTATTACTTTGATGGCAGCCGTTATGCCGATCCCGGTTTCTACTCAGAGATTTTTGGTGAGTCTGCGACAAACCTTTCATATGGTGGTGGGTGAATCTCGAGATTCGCAGTTGGGCCGTCTTGGCCGCACGGCCTGTGACTGCTGATGTCCATGTTTCTGGTGGGA
>NZ_VCQV01000085.1 GCF_007845645.1 Leekyejoonella antrihumi | reverse complement strand
CCGTCGAGGTCCTTGGTGATCAGTGAGCTTGGTCGCTTCTGATCCTGAGGACCTCGACCCTCACCTCACCGCATCACCAACCCCCGGCGTGTCGCCGTGCCCCACCTCAGGTACGGAGAGCCCCTTCAGCGGATGATACGCACAATTCAGCCGGAGCATCTTACCGGAAGATTAGTTATATTGCCTGCGCTGAATCTTCCCGCAGTGCGGGCGGCCACAAGAGTCTCGCCGGTTGATGGGCGGAATCTAAATCGCACATATCCTGGGGCGCTACGAGGGGATGCCACGCAGCAGATCGCGTACGCGGTCACCGAGCGTCTCCTACCATCTGCTGACTACGCACTGGACCTACACTCAGGAGGGTCGGCTAGTTTCTATCTGCCATCTGCGTACGTGTATCAAGGCCCGAACCCCGATATGTTTCGGCGCAAGAAGGCCGCGGCAGAGTTATTGGGACTACCGTGGTCGATTCAGGTAGTACCGCGACAAGGGCCATCTACTTTCTCTGCGGCCGCTGACAATGCTGGAGTATGTATGATTGCGACTGAGCTTGCGGGTGGAGGTATGCTCACGTCGGCCTTGATCGACAGGCTCTCGCAGGGATTATCTCGACTTTTGGTGGGCTGGGGAGTCTTGAAGGCTGAGTTCGGGCCGCCGGATCTAGGAGGCACACAGTGGATACGGTTCGACGAGGACTCGACAATATATACGCCAGTTCGTGGTCTGTTTGAGCCCGAGTGCCGCCTTGGCGACCACCTCTCATCCGGTGAAAGGGTCGGCTGGATCTATCCCTTTGAGGAGCTTAATGAGCCTGCTCGCCCAGTAGCGGCGCCACGCGATGGAATTGTCACCATCTTACGACGTCCACCATTGGTAGATCTCGGGGACGCTCTATTTACACTAGCGAGCGAGGTCTGATCTCACTCGCACCGCTTCGGTGAGGACTGCGGTTGTTTGTTGGTCCTCGCCTGTTGGGGATGGCATGTGTGTAATTCGTTGTGCCCAGAGGGTTCTGCGGAGCGTGGCGAGGGCATCCAGGAAGCTGGGCGTCTTCTTGCGTGGGTACCAGGGGCGTGGTGTCCAGGTTTGCCCGTCGGGGTGACTGGTCAGGTACCAGCACCAGGTCGTGGCGTGCAGCCAAAGGGCCAGCGCCGCGGCTCGCTCGGGTCCGCGGCGTGTCCAGGACTGGGGCTGGTCGCCACCGAGGAACTGCTTCACATCGCGGAAGCACACTTCGACCGACCACCGATCGCCGTACCGGGAGACGACGTCAGCGGCGCTGGCGTGCCGGTCGGTGGTGACGATGTAGTCGTCGGGTTGCACACCGGCCGGGTCACGCACGATGACCAGCCGGACCAGGGCATGCCTGTTCACCTTGTACCGCAACACATCTCGGGTGTGGACCATCCTGGTGATCGTCGTGCCGCGCTGGTCGGCTCGGATGGTGGTCCACTGGTCATTGAGGGTCTGCTCGGATAGCTGGGCGGGGGTGGGTAGCCGCTCGCCTCGCAGGCGGGGTCGGCCTCGCCTACCGGTGCGCGGCGGGGCCGGCTTGTAGAGAGCGGCGTCGCGGCGCATCCGGGAGGTGACGTCCACCCGGGCCAGGTCGGCTCCGGCGAGGGTGGCGTAGGCGCCGTCGGTCACCACGTGCACCCGCTGTCCGGGCAGCCAAGAGGCGATCTGGTCGAGCATCGTCTCGGCGTTTGCGACGGTGGTGGTCGCATCGTGCTTGCGGTGCACCCGCACGCCGTCGGGCAGGGCGATCGTCCACCCACCCCACGGTGGGTGGACGGTCAACGTGATGACGACCAGGTTCAGCCCGCGGGCGTAGACGACCTTCTTGAGGGTGGAGCGGACCGCGTCACGGAACACCCCGGCACCGGCGACCTTGCGGCCTTCGTGGTGGAACAGCGAGGGGGCACCTCCCGCTTGCGGGGGAGCATCGCAGGCGAGCTCGATGGCCCCGTCGGGGCAGAACCGGGTGACCAGGTGGCGGGTCAGCACCTGCCAGAGCCGGTGCATGGACCAGGCGCCGTCGCGCACGAACCGGTGGTACGCGTCGTGCGCACGCCGGCCGGCCGGGTCGCCGGCGGTGATCATCGCGGTGACGGTGCGCCGCCCCGGCGCGCAGACCCACCCGGTGACCAGGTGGGTGAACATCGCGAAGCTCGGCGCGGTGAACCCCGCGCGGGTCAGGCCAAGCAGCGCGAGGAACCCGGTCACCGTGCCCGGCGGGCGGCCGCCCGACGAGTCAGCAACGCAGCCAGCCCGGCATTGCCCTGGTCCTCCAGCCTGGACTGAGCTGCGCGGTACCGCTGGACCGCTGCGCGGACCTTGGCGATCTCCTCGGGTGCCAGCATCACCGTCCGATTGCGGCCGTCCTGCGAGTAGCTCAACACCGTGCTCTCGTGCAGCTGCTCGCCATCGGCACACCGACACGTCGGGGTGCCGCAGCGGCGGCGCTGCACCACCACCGAACCGCGGATCATCCGCGGGAACTCGACCCTCGTGCTCTTGGACATCGCGCCACCAGCCTTTCACATGCACGTGCCCCGCGTGCATGTGACCATGATCTCGCAGGATGCCATGCATGGTGAGGACCAACCTCGGCGGGTCGCTACTCAGCGGGACGAAGCCGCCTGCATCGCCGAGGTCACATCAGCAAAAAGTGCGAAACTCCACGGTGGATCATGAACAAGTACAAGAAGTGGCACACCTGGAAGAAAGCCATCCGAGTGCTCACGGAAGCTGCCGCAAAGCGGCCGCGGTACTTCGCGCACTGGGCCTGGGTGAAACCGGCGGTCAGATGACCAGGACGACAAGAGCCGTATGACGGGAGACTGTCACGTACGGATCTGTGGGAGCCCGGGGGTGCAATTCCCCCGGGCCACCCGACCGAATTTCGGACACTCCCGGC
Organism: Leekyejoonella antrihumi; assembly: GCF_007845645.1. GTDB lineage: Bacteria > Actinomycetota > Actinomycetes > Actinomycetales > Dermatophilaceae > Leekyejoonella > Leekyejoonella antrihumi. Next base: position 2,322 of record NZ_VCQV01000085.1, on the reverse strand, counting down.
GAAGGACACTAGGCCAGCGTGAGACGTTGCAGGTCTGTGCCAATGATGGTGGTGCCGTGGAAACCGGTCGCCGCGAGCTTGGTCCACCGCTCGACGTCGATCTGCTCGTGTCCCAGATCTGTGATGTGGGAGAGGACCAGGGTGCTCACGTTCGCGCACTCGGCGATGGTGCCGACGTCGGTGACGTTCACGTGAGACTGGAGCATGTGCTTCAGGTCGTCCGGTGGCAGGTTGGATCCTTCCAGGCCGATGGCCTCGTGGACCAGAATGTCTGTCCCGCGGGCGAGCCGGATCAGGTTGTTGGATCTGGTGGTGTCACCGGAGAACGTGATCGACCCGTGGTCGGTGTCGAAGCGGAACGCGAAGGAGGGGAATACCGGCCCGTGGGGGACCAGGACGGCGGTGACTTGGACATGGTCATCGGCCATGACCTGGAACGGGTCCATGGCGGGGGCCGTGGTCCATCACCGTCAATGAGCGTGACGGTTCCTACCTCAACGCCAGATACATCGGTGATCGCGTTTAGTGGGCCCGGTATGCCCTCGAACGGTATGCCGAGGTCGCGCGCCCGCGGGCGGCCCGCAGAGGGGGAAGCGGTGGTGGTCATGGCGAATCCTTGGTTGGAGTAGCGATCTTGGGATACTAGGGGGCGACGCGGGCGTAGGAGAGATCAGGTCTTGGGTGTGCTGGGGGGGGGTGAGGGTTGTGTTATTGCCGACGGTGAGCAGCCCGAAGCCGGTCCAGAAGATGGAGGCCTTCCGGGAATCACCCCCGCTCGCGCGGGGCTTGCACTTTCTGCCCGTCGCCCTGACCGCCCTCGGCGGAATCACCCCCGCTCGCGCGGGGATCGCGGCAGGTTCAGGGTCATGGTTACGGCTCCAGGGGAATCACCCCCGCTCGCGCGGGGATCGCTCTTGGGACAGTTCGACGCGCACGTACTGCGAGGAATCACCCCCGCTCGCGCGGGGATCGCATGGTCCGCCCGATCTCGTGGGGGTGGGTGCTGGAATCACCCCCGCTCGCGCGGGGATCGCGGGCCGGGCACGCGTTCCGCACCGTCCAGGGGGAATCACCCCCGCTCGCGCCGGGATCGCCGAACAACGGCGAAGGGTAATCCACTCCCGCAGGAATCACCCCCGCTCGCGCGGGGATCGCCGGGTCTGCTCCTCGATCTGGTCGGCGAACCAGGAATCACCCCCGCTCGCGCGGGGATCGCGCCGAACCCGTGAAAGAGTAGGTCTGCGTGTTGGAATCACCCCCGCTCGCGCGGGGATCGCTAGGTCTCTCCTCCGGAGTTGTGCACCACGAAGGAATCACCCCCGCTCGCGCGGGGATCGCAGCCGGAAGGGAAGGTGTGCACATAGGTCTTCGGAATCACCCCCGCTCGCGCGGGGATCGCTCGACAAGGACGTGCTGGAGGAGCTCGGCTTCGGAATCACCCCCGCTCGCGCGGGGATCGCACGTCAGCCACACCCAACGGGTTGCGTTCTTCGGAATCACCCCCGCTCGCGCGGGGATCGCCATACGGCATCCGGCGCAACACCGCCGCCAAAGGAATCACCCCCGCTCGCGCGGGGATCGCGCACGCACCAATCTGCGAGGAACTCGCCCGGTGGAATCACCCCCGCTCGCGCGGGGATCGCTATGGCCTGTACGGTATCGACGCCTACGGCCTGGAATCACCCCCGCTCGCGCGGGGATCGCCAGGGTTGTCATACCGTCCCCATCGCTGGCCAGGAATCACCCCCGCTCGCGCGGGGATCGCGCGATGGCACAATCCGGGCAGAGGGACGGCTTGGAATCACCCCCGCTCGCGCGGGGATCGCGCGTGTCGGCAACGCTCGAAAATGAGGCCGATCCGACGCTCGAAAATGAGGCCACCGGTTCGTGCCTTCTAGTCTGCCGTGTCTTGGGTTTTGATGCTGGGCAGTGTGTCGATCCCGCGGTTGCGGAGCCGGTAGCTGGCGCCCTTGAGGGTGAGGACATCGGCGTGGTGAACGACGCGGTCGATCATCGCTGCGGCGACGGCCTGGTCGCCGAAGACACCGCCCCAGCCGCTGAAGGGCAGGTTCGAGGTGAGGATCAGCGAGGCGTGTTCGTAGCGGCTGGACACGAGTTGGAAGAACAAGTTCGCCGCGTCCTGCTCGAAGGGCAGGTAGCCGACCTCATCGACCTATGGCGATATCGCCATAGGTCGATCTATGCCGACACCGCGACTATGCCGAGGCTTGAGGTTTTGCCGGTGCAATCACGCGTTGTCGCGGTCGGTGTCCTCGGCATAGTTACAGGCTCTCGAGGAATGCGAGTACCTTGTCCGGTGGC
>NZ_VCQV01000084.1 GCF_007845645.1 Leekyejoonella antrihumi | reverse complement strand
TTTTTTTTGGAGAGTTTGATCCTGGCTCAGGACGAACGCTGGCGGCGTGCTTAACACATGCAAGTCGAACGATGATCTCAAAGCTTGCTTTGGGGGATTAGTGGCGAACGGGTGAGTAACACGTGAGTAACCTGCCCTTCACTCTGGGATAAGCCTTGGAAACGGGGTCTAATACCGGATATGACTGACTGTTTCATGGTGGTTGGTTGAAAGATTTATTGGTGGAGGATGGGCTCGCGGCCTATCAGCTTGTTGGTGGGGTAATGGCCTACCAAGGCGGTGACGGGTAGCCGGCCTGAGAGGGCGACCGGCCACACTGGGACTGAGACACGGCCCAGACTCCTACGGGAGGCAGCAGTGGGGAATATTGCACAATGGGCGCAAGCCTGATGCAGCGACGCCGCGTGAGGGATGACGGCCTTCGGGTTGTAAACCTCTTTCGCTCATGACGAAGCCTTTGGGTGACGGTAGTGGGAGAAGAAGCACCGGCTAACTACGTGCCAGCAGCCGCGGTAATACGTAGGGTGCGAGCGTTGTCCGGAATTATTGGGCGTAAAGAGCTTGTAGGCGGTTTGTCGCGTCTGCTGTGAAAGCCCGGGGCTTAACTCCGGGTCTGCAGTGGGTACGGGCAGACTAGAGTGTGGTAGGGGAGACTGGAATTCCTGGTGTAGCGGTGAAATGCGCAGATATCAGGAGGAACACCGATGGCGAAGGCAGGTCTCTGGGCCATTACTGACGCTGAGAAGCGAAAGCATGGGGAGCAAACAGGATTAGATACCCTGGTAGTCCATGCCGTAAACGTTGGGAACTAGGTGTGGGCCTCATTCCACGAGGTCCGTGCCGTAGCTAACGCATTAAGTTCCCCGCCTGGGGAGTACGGCCGCAAGGCTAAAACTCAAAGGAATTGACGGGGGCCCGCACAAGCGGCGGAGCATGCGGATTAATTCGATGCAACGCGAAGAACCTTACCAAGGCTTGACATACACCGGAATTGCGCAGAGATGTGTGAGTCTTCGGACTGGTGTACAGGTGGTGCATGGTTGTCGTCAGCTCGTGTCGTGAGATGTTGGGTTAAGTCCCGCAACGAGCGCAACCCTCGTTCCATGTTGCCAGCACGTAATGGTGGGGACTCATGGGAGACTGCCGGGGTCAACTCGGAGGAAGGTGGGGATGACGTCAAATCATCATGCCCCTTATGTCTTGGGCTTCACGCATGCTACAATGGCTGGTACAGAGGGTTGCGATACCGTGAGGTGGAGCGAATCCCTTAAAACTGGTCTCAGTTCGGATTGGGGTCTGCAACTCGACCCCATGAAGTCGGAGTCGCTAGTAATCGCAGATCAGCAGCGCTGCGGTGAATACGTTCCCGGGCCTTGTACACACCGCCCGTCAAGTCACGAAAGTTGGTAACACCCGAAGCTCACGGCCTAACCGGTTTTCCGGAGGGAGTGGTCGAAGGTGGGATTGGCGATTGGGACTAAGTCGTAACAAGGTAGCCGTACCGGAAGGTGCGGCTGGATCACCTCCTTTCTAAGGAGCTGTTAAGCCCTTTCATCGCCGGATGTGTGGTGGGGGTGTGCTCGAGGGTGGAACATCAATCATGGTGCCTGGTCTGGTTGGGGTGCGTGCGTGAGTACTGCTGGTGTTGCCTGTTGTGGGTGGTGCTGGTGTGGAAAGGGTGGGTGTTCTGGTTGGGGTGGGTGTCGGCACGTTGTTGGGTTTTGAGGGAGCGATCTGCCCTGTTGGTGGGGGTGGGTGGTTGTCTTGTGGTGGTTGGCAGGCCTGCTGGTCGGCTGGGTGTGAGCCTGGTTGGTGGTGGGTGCTGTGTGTTGTTTGAGAATTACACAGTGGACGCGAGCATCTTTGTGGCCAAGTTTTTAAGGGCGCACGGTGGATGCCTTGGCACCAGGAACCGATGAAGGACGTAGGAATCTGCGATAAGCCTCGGGGAGCCGATAACCAGGCTGTGATCCGAGGGTTTCCGAATGGGGAAACCCGGCTGGAGGTATGTCCAGTCACCCGCATCTGAACGCATAGGGTGTGTGGAGGGAACGTGGGGAAGTGAAACATCTCAGTACCCACAGGAAGAGAAAACAATATGTGATTCCGTGAGTAGTGGCGAGCGAAAGCGGATGAGGCTAAACCTCAGTTGTGTGATACCTGTCAGGGGTTGCAGCTGGGGGGTCGTGGGATCGGCCCGTCTCCTACTGACATAGGAGTGTGGAGTAAGAAATCGCGCGTGTAGTCGAAGCGTTTGGAAGGGCGCGGCGTAGAGGGTGAGACTCCCGTAGACGAAACATGTGTGACTCCTAGGGTTGTCTCCCAAGTAGCACGGGGCCCGTGAAATCTCGTGTGAATCTGGCAGGACCACCTGCTAAGCCTAAATATTCCCTGGTGACCGATAGCGGACTAGTACCGTGAGGGAAAGGTGAAAAGTACCCCGGGAGGGGAGTGAAATAGTACCTGAAACCGTGTGCTTACAATCCGTCAGAGCCTCTGTGTGGGGTGATGGCGTGCCTTTTGAAGAATGAGCCTGCGAGTTAGTGCTCAGTGGCGAGGTTAACCCGTGTGGGGTAGCCGTAGCGAAAGCGAGTCCGAATAGGGCGTGTGAGTCGCTGGGTCTAGACCCGAAGCGGAGTGATCTACCCATGGCCAGGTTGAAGCGACGGTAAGACGTCGTGGAGGACCGAACCCACTTAGGTTGAAAACTGAGGGGATGAGCTGTGGGTAGGGGTGAAAGGCCAATCAAACTCCGTGATAGCTGGTTCTCCCCGAAATGCATTTAGGTGCAGCGTCACGTGTTTCTTACCGGAGGTAGAGCTACTGGATGGCTAATGGGCCTCACCAGGTTACTGACGTCAGCCAAACTCCGAATGCCGGTAAGTGAGAGCGTGGCAGTGAGACGGCGGGGGATAAGCTTCGTCGTCGAGAGGGAAACAGCCCAGATCACCAGCTAAGGTCCCTAAGCGTGTGCTAAGTGGAAAAGGATGTGGAGTTGCTGTGACAACCAGGAGGTTGGCTTAGAAGCAGCCACCCTTTAAAGAGTGCGTAATAGCTCACTGGTCAAGTGATTCCGCGCCGACAATGTAGCGGGGCTCAAGCACACCACCGAAGCTGTGGCAGTCATGCGTGTTCCTAATTTGTCCCTGCGGGGGTGGGTTCAGGAGTGTGGCTGGGTAGGGGAGCGTCGTGTAGCGAGTGAAGCGCCGGGGTGACCCAGGTGTGGATGCTACACGAGTGAGAATGCAGGCATGAGTAGCGAATGACGGGTGAGAAACCCGTCCGCCGAATAACCAAGGGTTCCAGGGTCAAGCTAATCTTCCCTGGGTAAGTCGGGACCTAAGGCGAGGCCGACAGGCGTAGTCGATGGATATCCGGTTGATATTCCGGAACCGGCGAAGGACCGCCCATATCGAATCAGGGGATGCTAACCACCTGAACTCGTACCATGTCGCACCTTCGGGTGTGGTGGGTGCGGGGGAGCGTGGGACCCGATCTTGTAGTAGGTAAGCGATGGAGTGACGCAGGAAGGTAGCCTCCGCGTGGCGATGGTTGTCCACGTCTAAGAGTGTAGGCCGGCATCTAGGTAAATCCGGGTGTCGTACAGGCTGAGACTTGATAGTGACCACGTAATGTGGGAAGTAGGGTGATCCTATGCTGCCGAGAAAAACTTCTAGCGAGGTTCGAGCCGCCCGTACCCTAAACCGACTCAGGTGGTTAGGTAGAGAATACTAAGGCGATCGAGTGAATCGTGGTTAAGGAATTCGGCAAAATGCCCCCGTAACTTCGGGAGAAGGGGGGCCCTGATCTTGAAGCCTTTTCTGGCTAGGGTGATGGGTCGCAGAGACCAGGGAGAAGCGACTGTTTACTAAAAACACAGGTCCGTGCGAAGAAGTAATTCGATGTATACGGACTGACGCCTGCCCGGTGCTGGAACGTTAAGGGGACCGGTTAGTCTTTCGGGGCGAAGCTGAGAACTTAAGCGCCAGTAAACGGCGGTGGTAACTATAACCATCCTAAGGTAGCGAAATTCCTTGTCGGGTAAGTTCCGACCTGCACGAATGGCGTAACGACTTCTCCACTGTCTCAACCACGAACTCGGCGAAATTGCATTACGAGTAAAGATGCTCGTTACGCGCAGCAGGACGGAAAGACCCCGGGACCTTTACTACAGCTTGGTATTGGTGTTCGGTACGGCTTGTGTAGGATAGGTGGGAGACTGTGAAGTGCTAGCGCCAGCTAGTGTGGAGTCATCGTTGAAATACCACTCTGGTCGTTCTGGATTCCTAACCTCGGTCCGTGATCCGGATCAGGGACAGTGCCTGGTGGGTAGTTTAACTGGGGCGGTTGCCTCCTAAAGGGTAACGGAGGCGCCCAAAGGTTCCCTCAGCCTGGTTGGCAATCAGGTTTTGAGTGTAAGTGCACAAGGGAGCTTGACTGTGAGACGGACATGTCGAGCAGAGACGAAAGTCGGGACTAGTGACCCGACGGTGGCTTGTGGAAGCGCCGTCGCTCAACGGATAAAAGGTACCCCGGGGATAACAGGCTGATCTTGCCCAAGAGCTCATATCGACGGCATGGTTTGGCACCTCGATGTCGGCTCGTCGCATCCTGGGGCTGGAGTAGGTCCCAAGGGTTGGGCTGTTCGCCCATTAAAGCGGTACGCGAGCTGGGTTTAGAACGTCGTGAGACAGTTCGGTCCCTATCCGCTGTGCGCGTAGGAAACTTGAGAAGACCTGTCCCTAGTACGAGAGGACCGGGATGGACGAACCTCTGGTGTGTCAGTTGTTCTGCCAAGGGCACGGCTGATTAGCTACGTTCGGAAGTGATAACCGCTGAAAGCATCTAAGCGGGAAGCACGCTTCAAGATGAGGTTTCCATCAGGGCTTGCCCTGGAGAGGCTCCCAGCTAGACGACTGGGTTGATAGGCCGGGCGTGGAAGCACCGTAAGGTGTGGAGCTGACCGGTACTAATATGCCGATAACTTGTTACCACTTACCTCGCCCCCCCTTTTGCGGGGGTGGGATGGATTGACTCGCGTCCACTGTGTACTTCTGAGACAACACGCACGCAACCCCTGGTCACGGGTTCGTGGTGTAGGGGTTGTGTCAAACAAAGCGTGTGTGTGTTTCACCGTGTTTCGGTGGTTATAGCGAAGTGGGAAACGCCCGGTCACATTCCGAACCCGGAAGCTAAGCCCTTCAGCGCCGATGGTACTGCACTCGACAGGGTGTGGGAGAGTAGGACACTGCCGGACTAACATTAAAA
>NZ_VCQV01000083.1 GCF_007845645.1 Leekyejoonella antrihumi | reverse complement strand
GACTGTGTCAGCAGCTGACCGACACCGAGACGACCTATCCTGGCACGAACCTCAAGATCGTCTACACCGTCAAAGACCAGCCTGACAACTCATGAACGATCCCACCATGTCCAGACCCCTGGGGTCACGTCGCTGCGGCACAGATAGCCTTCACCGTGGTCGACGACCAACCAGTCTCCCGCCGGGCCTAATGTCTGACTCGACGGCAGTGCCCAGCCATCGTGCCTGCACGACCGGATCGATCAGTCCCGACCAGACGGTTTCGATGGGCGCCTCGAACGACACAAGACACGACGACGGCAGCGTTATTCAGCGACACGGCGGACAGCGACATGGACGCCAGTATGTGGTGCCCACGGTGGACCGAGGATTCGCCCTTCCAGCTGTCCCACTTGTCGAACGGTCACCGGCGACGAATATGGCGATCGTCAGCCGGACGGGGCGGATCATCGAGCACACCGGTCCACGTTCCGCAGAGGTGTTCTATACGGGACGCCCACGACGATGACGGCGCACCGCAAGACGATCCTTGCGCGGAGCGCGCACGTTGCTGGCCGGCGTTGTGCTGCTAATGGCCGGTTCGGGGCGGCACACTTGTCCAGTGATCTTGCGCGACCTCATCGTTCCAGTCCGTGCCGATGGCGTGAAGCATGAGCCACGTTTCGGCGAGTTTGCCGTCATTGATCCGGTATGACTGAAAGCCTGCCCGCGTTCGAGGCTCGGCGGACTCGAGGTCTGTCCACGTCAGGGTCATCCGGAACCAGGCGCGATCGCCAGTGAAGGCGTGGTCATAGATCACGAAACGTGTGTTCGGGCGAGCCTTCTGAGCCGCGGCGATCTCGGCAACGTATGCGTCACGACTCACTATGCGGTCGCCGCCTTCGTCGTGTCGACAATAGGTAGGGCCGACGCAGTCGGCCACAAGATCGAGCTCTCCTTCGTGCCAAACTCGCTCCCACCTGTCGAAGAGCTGGATCAAGTTCGTCACCACGGCTTCCGTCTCCATTCGTTGCTCCACTTGGCGTTCCGTCATCATCCTTCACTGTAGGGGGAACCATCACCGGCGACGACCCGAGGATCTGCCAAGCCGAGCAGCGGACGAAGCGATCCGTCCCGCAGGGGTCTTCCACACGGGACATCTGCCTCCCGAACTGTGTCCGTAGGACGATCGGCTTACGGTGACGGCGAACGGTCTCGGGCTTCTAGCCAATGTGTCCCGGAGGGGTGCGGGACAGCACTCACCGCGAGGGCGCTCGTATGCCGACGACTTATGGTCATGGAACGACGACGCAGACGCCCGGCGATCGATCATGATGACCTGCGATCGCCTCCGCGCCGCCTGGACCGCAGTGGGTCCTGCCGGCGGAGCAGAGTCCAAAAGGCGAAGACGGCCGCGACTATCCCGAAGGCGCTGAACGCAAGCGTCAGAACATCGAGGGCCGCCACAGACCTGACGTTACGCCGTTCCAGAGGGGGCGGCGAACGGCTTCTGCAGAATCCACACACGGCGCGAAGTGCATGCCAGCGGTGAGTCCGGGCGAGGACAGTTGCTGCGCGTGGGACCTTTGTCCGGCGTCCGCGCATGCGCGCGTGCGCCCGGATCGTGGTGCGAGGTCCGGTGACCGGTTTGACGTCGGCACAGGGCAGTTGTCGAATTTCTCGGCAGGTGGCGTAGATCCGTGGTTGGGTCAATGACGACGAAACGGGGAGGTGGGGCCGGTGGCTGACGAGCCTGAGGTCATAGAAAAGGAACACGCGGTGACGCGTCGTCGGCGCCTACTACTGGTGTTCATCGCTGCGGTCCTGGTCATCAGCGCTGCCGCGGGGGTGGTCATTGCCGTGGTGTTCGGGCCAGCGCACGGGCACCGGCGGGGCCAGGTCAATGTGCACGCGGTCGTGGTCACGGCCGGGATCCTGGTCGTAGTGCTGGCGGTCATGTTGACACTGTTCTCGTGGCGGCTGCGGTCGGCGAAGTTCAGCGCGCCGCTGGCCTACCCGATGCGGCGCCGAACGCGTGTCTCCAAGGCGCTGCGGACGGGCCGCCCGATCGCCCGAGAGGATCTGCCGGTCGCGGCAGCCATCGTGCGGACGCTGCAGGTGCGGCCCTGGATTGTGTGGGTCGCGGTCCTCCTGGTGGCCGGAGAGGTCGTTAACGCCGTGCTGCATACAGGGATCGTGCGGTGGGCGATGCTGGCCCTGGCCGGGCTGGAAGCCGTCACGCTCGCTCTGATGGTCTGGCTGTACCGCAGGTTTGCCCGAAACTACCAGCGTGCGGCCGCTTCGTTCGACCTGACCGACGGTGCGGGGTCGAGTTGAGGCTCGCCATGCTGGGTCCGGCGGTCACTCCTGATCCGCTACCAGGTCGCGGCCCAGCTGCTGGGATCCGGCGACCGGGAGCTGTTCTTGCGGGTTCTGTCCCGGATGGTCGTCGCCAGAAAAGTGAACCGAGACTGGTGAAGGTTTCGGCGGTTCTCGGCAGGAGTGAGTTTGTACACTCACCCGATGGCCAGGTCGTCGGAACCATTGCTCCCTTCGACTTTCAACGAGGGGCAAGTCCGCAGATTTAGCCGACTGGTCCGGCGGACCAGGCTGTGGATGAGTTGGATCATCCTCCTGCTGGTGTTTTCAGCAATCTTCGGCAAAGACCTCTTCGGGCAGCCACTCGGCTACGTAGTTGATGGTGTGCTCATTCTTGTCGCGATTGCCCCTCGCATGGTCGTGGCCGTGATGATTGGGCGAGCCTCAGGGTGGGGTCGGCGCTGATGCCCCCGAGTCGGTCCAAAGGGCAGGGGACGAGCGGTCTCGAACGTGCCGCCACGAACCCCGTAGGAGGAACCATCATCGGCGACGAATATGACGATTGTCAGCCGGACCGGGCGGATCATCGAGCACACCGGCCGACGTTCCGCAGAGGTGTTCTATACGGGACGGCCACGACGATGACGGCACACCGCAAGCCGATGGCGAGTTCAATCGGTCGTCGCAACACCCCTTCAGTTTGAGAGGTGTGCGAAATGCGTTCGAAGAAGGAAATGATCGAGGTGCAGGCCCGGTTCTGGGTGCTGATGGCCCAGGGATCGACCCTGCAGGCGGGTGCGCTATCAAAGACTGACCCGCGTGGTCGGCCCTGGTGTCTTTGATGCTCGCGCCGTACGGTCGGTGGTATGCCTCTTATCTCTAGTGTCGGCTTCGCTCATGTGCGGTTGACGGTGACTGACATTCGCCGTTCCAAGGAGTTCTACGACCGGGTGTTCGGATGGCCGGTCGCGATCGACGCCTCCGATCAGATCGATGAGCCGGGAGTGAGGACCTCCCAGGAGAAGTTTTACGGCGGCACGGTGTATCAAACTCCGCAGGGCACCTTGTTCGGCTTACGCCCGGTCGGCCGCGAAGCATTTGACGCGGACCGCACCGGGTTGGACCACCTCAGCTTCACCGTGACCTCGCGAGATGACTTAGCGGCCGCCGCCACGGCCCTGTCCGAAGCCGGGATCGAGCACGGGCAGGTAACTGATCTTGCCGACGCCGGGCTGGCGATCTTGTCGTTTCAGGACCCGGACAACATCAACATTGAGCTGACGGCACCGCTGCCGTGACCTAGCGCCCGGTGGCCGGGCGGGGCCGCCGTGAGTCCACTCTCACACGTGTCATCGATGACACGCAGTCGGTGTCACCGACCTCAGTGTGGCCATCTGGGTCGAGGTGTAGCGCCCGAAGTAGAAGGCCACGAACGCGGCCCGCTGGGCCCGGGTCCAGTGCGGCACGGCCTGGCGCAGGCGCCGCCGTGCGAGTCGTTCGGCGTAAGCCGTCCGAAGGCGTCGGCGAGCAGAAGCATGCCGGATGCGGCGATCGCCCGGCTCGGCGGCCAGGATCCACGACATGGCCTGTCGGTGCGCAAGACGCATGATCCATGCCATCGCATCGTCGGTGGTCGCATCGAACTGGTGGCAAGTGCGTCGTGCGTGCCGGTAGGTTCGTACGGTCAGTTCCTCGGCGTGCGCCCGATCGGCGATCATCGATGACATCAGCCCGAAGACCTGGCACGCGGTCGCGTCATAGAACTGGGCGAAGGCCTCCACGTCATCGCGGGCACTGGCCACCAGGAGCGCCGCCAGGCCATCGGCTGCGGGCGCGTCTCGGCAAGCGTGGTGCTGGCCCGCGCGGGGCCGCCGGGCCGGCCACGGCCTTCGCACATTTCCCATTGGTCCTCCCACTGGCAACCCCCTCAGTGCCATGCCGAGCCGGACATCCCAGGCGATCTTCTTCACGCGGTACCCGAAGCCGCCGCCGTGAAACATTCACGAGCGTATAGGCACCGGTCGCCCAGGCGGTGCGGCGCGCGCCGATGTGACCACAAGCGGCGCGCGTGTCGCGCGTTCGTGGACTTCTGCGCAGGCAGAGAGCCAACAGCCCTTGGGAAGGTGGCGGCGTCACTCGCGGACAGTGGTGCTTTAGAAGAGTGACACGTAGCCAAAATCCGCAGTTGACTGGATCAGATAGTCGAAGTGTTCGACTTCCTCCAGATGATGCGCAACAGAAAAGAGCACGTCCTCGTTGCCACTTTTTCGGTCTGCCTCGATGAGGTTGTCGAGGACTTCCGGGGCGCTTCCCCTTGCCAGATAAAGAAGGATCGCAGCAGCCCAGAATCGCGCGGGGTCCGGAAGGGATGGATCGAGTGCGGCCCTGGATAGTTTTCTCCGGAGGTCCTGATCTAGGTCAAGTACGTGAAAGACGGCCTGGCCAATACTGCCCCGATCGATGCCGTTCTCGTCTATCTCGCCAAGGAGCGCGGCTATGTCGCTTTCGGTCCACCGCAGCCGCTTCCGAACTGTCGCGCTCACTTGCGAAGGAATCCAGTTCTGCTTGGTCCAAAACACGTCCGGGTGAGAGGTAGTCATAGCAAGCGCAAAGACCGCCCGTCGCCGGCACGCCTTCGGTAGGCGATAGAAGAGAGCCGCGAGTATGAGGAACGCAGTCGGATCGTGACGACCAACTGCAAATGTATCCCCGATACCGACCTCGACAGTCTCGGCGTCCTTCGCGAGCAGGGCGGCCGCTGGCGAGCCACTCCGACGGCGTAACGAGACGTGGGCAGCGGCCAGAAACGGTGCGAGGTCAACGTCCAGGCGGTTCTCCGGTGGGACCGGCACGCACAGCTTGCCGTAGGGGCCCAGGGGTCTGGACATGGTGGGATCGTTCATGAGTTGTCAGGCTGGTCTTTGACGGTGTAGACGATCTTGAGGTTCGTGCCAGGATAGGTCGTCTCGGTGTCGGTCAGCTGCTGACAC
>NZ_VCQV01000082.1:5229-5373 GCF_007845645.1 Leekyejoonella antrihumi | reverse complement strand
AAGGCGATCGGCATGCGGAGCATGCCACAAGGCGATCGGCATGCGGAGCATGCCACAAGGCGATCGGCATGCGGAGCATGCCACAAGGCGATCGGCATGCGGAGCATGCCACAAGGCGATCGGTGTACGGTCACGCACCGCGTG
>NZ_VCQV01000082.1:0-5131 GCF_007845645.1 Leekyejoonella antrihumi | reverse complement strand
TGACGATCGGTGTACGGTCACGCACCGCGTGACGATCGGTGTACGGTCACGCACCGCGTGACGATCGGTGTACGGTCACGCACCGCGTGACGATCGGTGTACGGTCACGCACCGCGTGACGATCGGTGTACGGTCACGCACCGCGTGACGATCGACGTACGGGACGAGGGTTACTCGTCGAGCAGCTCCTCTTCGAGGATTTCGTCGCACAGGCGTACGCACTCGTTGCAGATGAAGACGCCCTTCGGTCCCGCGATCAGCTTGTCCACGGCACTCTTGTCCTTCCCGCAGAAGGAGCAGCGTAGGGAGTCGGCCCCTCGCCGCACGGCGTGCGCATGCTTGGGCATGTCACCAGGGTAGGTCAGTAGCGCTGGACGCGCCGCAAGCAGATCGTGGTTCGGGATGGGGCAGCTCGCTATCGGACGGCTTGGCCAATGACGGTGAGAGCGCCGTCGAGCCCGGGGTTGTGCAGCAAGCAAAGGTGGCGAAGCCATGTCCAGTCAGCGGAGTCGATGATGCCGTCGGGCAGATCGCGGTGCACCGCCCACAAGGCGATGGCGTTCTTGAGGACCAGCAGCGGGCTCAGCTCATGCTCGTTCCGGACGCCAAACGCGACGACGGATGCCCAGGGGCCAGGTGTCTTCACCATGAGCGTCGCGCCGGCGCCCTTCCAGTTGGCCGGGACGGGAACCGGGCGGATGCTGTCGCGTGTCCAGTCACGCACGATGGTGTACAGCTCGTGGTCGGCGGTGATCGCATGCAGAGGTGGCAACACGTCGGGCTCGGCACTCACATGCACGACCGTAGCGGGCCGCCGCCCGAAGCGCCGGGCGTCAAGGCGTGCCACGAGGAGCGACGGGTAGCGTCATCGCAAGACGATCGGCCTTGTGGCACGCTCCGCATGCCGATCGTCGTACGGTGGTAAGCGATGCACGGATCGGAGGTGTGCCACATGGGTCCGCTCAGACGAAGCGTACGGCGGGCGATCAATCCGGTCTCGACCTGGCTCACCGAAGTGTGGTGTGGCATGGGACCGTGGCGCCAGGCGCCGCTGCGAGGGCCCGGCCCCATCGCGGGGGCGTTGTTCGGAGAGCCGTCGCCGGGCGACTGGGTGGTGCCAGCTGGGCAGCGGCCAGGCTGGCAGTGGCTACCTGAATACGGGGCAATGCCGAACCTGCATGCGATACCACGCTGGGCCCGCCTCTGGTACCGGATCCCGTTCATCGACCGATACGCCTACGAGTGGATGTGGTGGCACGGAGGCTGGAGCGTGCTCGTACCTGGCGACTCGCAACCCCTACCTCCGACCGATGGTGTCCGCGAACCTCGTCGTCCGACTCCCACACCGGCGCCAATGTCCGGTATGCGCGACGAAGCCTCCGGTGAATTCGCCAACTGACGATCGGGTATCGGGACGGCGGTTCGGGCAAACTCAGAATGTCAGTCAACTCATAGTTGACGAGGATTCGAGGTCAACGTAGAGTTGACATGTGCGGGTAACGGAGTCGGCCTTCCGGCATGGGATCTCTGAGGCTGACATCCTGCATGCTTTCCAAAACGCGGTCCGTTTGGTGGAGATCGAAACAGTACGGCGAGGAGCGGCTTATCGTCATCGGTCCTGACCGGTCAGGCAACTGGCTCGAGCTGGTAGCGATGCCGGCAGAATCTGCCGATCGCATCATTCACGCTGACCGACTACGACCGAAGTTCTACGAGTTCCTGAAGTGAGGTGATCCGATATGGCAACGACGAACATCAACGACGTCGAGCGAATGCTCGACGACCTCGACCCCGCGATGGTCACAGCACACGACGCGGTGCATTTTCGGCGGATCCTGGCGGCCCAGGACGGTGTGATCCGTGCCGATCGTGAACTGCACGACGCCGTCCGCGCGGCGCGCGACGCCGGGGATTCCTGGCTGAGTATCGGCATAGCTCTGGGCGTGACGAAACAGGCTGCACAGAAGCGCTTCGGACACTGAGTGAGCAACTCGACTTCCGAGCGTCCACCGGTACCGGATGACTGCCCAGATTGGATCGGCGATCCCTGCGGGACGGCCCCGGTCCCGCGTGGTTTGGCCGGGCTTGGCGCCAGCGCGAGCCCTGACCGGTGAACGATCGGCACACGGAGCATGGTTGAGGGTTCCAGAGCGCCACGGCGCCCGTGTCGCGTCGCAGGCAACGTGAGGTACGCGCTGCGATCCGTTCGATGATCTCCTGCTCATCTTGGGTTGGCTTCAACATCTTGACTCTCCTTCCCACCGGCCGGGCCGGCATTGACGCCGGTCACCCGCAGGAGCTGCCAGGGAAAAAGCGAAGCTAATCCTCGTGCTCGAAGCAACACGGAAGGGCCCACAAGCGCAGCTCCCAGCATCCGACTAACCGACGGCCTGAAGGAACCAAGGAAGCACGACGTCAGCAGGCGACCGACCCCCAATTTTCAGCCCGAAACGGGCCGCCCCGCGAGAGGCGATGGTGACTAACCGACGAGGAACTGGCCGCGAAGTACCCGGACGGCGAGTGGGACAAGCCCAACGAGCCGGCGCCCGATGCGGAGTGACCCGCGGGGCTCTGCGGCCCTGAGGGCAGGAAGCGGCGGCAGGGCCGACTGCCCTACCCCGGCGTTACACCGCCGCCCGGGTGTTGCGACGACCGCTCGAACCCGGTTTCGGCACACGGGACGATCTTGGAAGCGATTGCTGGCCTGGTGGAAAGGTGATCCCCATTCGCAGCACGGAGGGGAAGATGGGTTCTCAGGGAGCCGTCACGGTGGCGATGGCTTGGAGCATTTCGCCCGTCCCGGTCGGCGGATCGGGGTTTTGGCCACAGACGGAGGGTTCAGGAAACAGCGCCTGGTAGTAGATCGCGTATGTTCCGGATGGCAGGTTCAGCGGCAGTGGGAGGGTGAGGCGCTGATCCCCGACCGGCCGGGTGGCAGCGACTTTGGCTACCCGGTTGGCGGGGTCGGCCAGGAAAATGCGTGGGGGGGTACGCGACTCCGCGACCTTGGCGGTAACCATGATCAGGTGGGCTGCTGTGATGTGCCGGTTGGGGATCTTGCTTGGCGGCACGTTGAGATCAAAGCTGATGCCCTGAGCCGCGGCAGGCAGTGCGACGGTCGGCCCGAAGCGACCTCTCGTTGGGGAGGTCTCCATAGGTTTCGCGGTTCCGGGGTCTGGGGGACACCCGGGTTGTCCACCTACCGCGATGGGTGATCTGGTGGCCTGCGTTGGAGCGGGTGCACCCCCTCGGAGATATCCGCCGGGCAAGGCGCCAGCGACGGCGAGACCCACCACGGCGATGAGTGCCGCACCGCCGGAGAAAATCGATCGGCGGCGCCGGCGGCTCTTGACTTTCGCCGTGATGTTCGTGAGCGAGATTTCCGGCGCGGTTTCGTGCGCTCCGGCCTGATGCATGAGCTCGCGGATATCGTCATCAGACATCACGGTCGGTCACTCCCTTAGCTTGTTTGATTGTTCGCGAGCCTGAATCTCCCGGCGCAGCGCCTCGATGCCGCGTGAGGTCTGGCTCTTCACGTTTCCTTGGCTGCAGCGCATGACCGCGGCGACCTCATCCACGCTCAGGTCGAGGTAGTACCGCAGGACCAGCGCCGTTCGTTGTCCGGCAGGGATGGCACCGAGTGCGTCCAGTACAGCCTGGGTCAAGGGTGTTCCTGTGGGGCCATCGGCGGGCTCGGGTGGTTGCGCGACGAGGACCTCGCGGCGTCGGGCCTTGCTGCCGCGGTACCAGAGGCGGACCATCGTGGTGTGCGCGTATGCGCGGGCTGCGTGGGGGTCTCGGATTCGTCCCCAGGCCCGCCAGACGCGTACCAGCGTCTCCTGGGTGAGGTCCGCGCCCGAGTCCCAGTTCCCGGTGAGCAGCCGGGCGGCCCGCAGCAGCCGGTCGCCCTCGGCCAGCACGAACGCCTCGGGGCCGGTTGGCACCGGCAACTGCTGGTCGCGCCGCATCCCGCTCATACCTTATTAGAGTCCGATCGGGTCACCGATGGTTGCACAGGAACACGACTTTCTCCCGCCGGCGCGATCACCCCCGGGCGGCATGTGGACGCAACTCCGGTGTGCTCCCTCACGGGCCGCCACCCTGTGCCCAGTCCGTCGCCGTGCCCTCGGGTTGAGTCGAGTAGAACGGCCCGTACGCTATATCATCGAAGAGCGTCCCGGACCAGTATTTCCAGCCGCCGTCATCGTATTGAAGTGACGCATACGGCGCGGATCCGTGCTGGGCGAGTGCGTCCATCGTGATGCACTGGAAGGGCGTCTCACCGTTGAAGCCAGGAGTGCCGAGGTCATGCGCGAACGCGCTCGTTCCCTGGAGGATGCCCTGCAACGACACATTCCAGGTGTCGTCCGCGTTCTTCCAGATTGTCACGGTGTAAAGAGTGTCCCAGGAGAGTTGCGGGCCGGTCCGCAACCATTCGTCGTTCTGATAGTTCGAGGGCGCATTCTCTCCCCAAAAAAAGTGCGGAGTGGTCACATAGGTTTCTTGGGATGCCTTTCCTAGGTACCAACCGGCTTGAACGTATCCCTCTCCTCCGCCCGGGGTTTCCATGTACACATCACCGGCGGAAAACGGATAGTAGCCGGAATGGATGCTCAAACCCTTGATGTAATTTTCGGGAGGAACGTAAATGGTCGCTCGTGCACCCGTAGCAACCGTAATACTCTGGTAAGCGATAGTGCCGGCTCTGTGCCGAACCGGACTGGATTCGCACGAGTAGGCCTCCGCCCGCGGGGTCGCAGGAAACCCGAGGGCCAGAAGAAGCAGGAGAAGAACGAGAAGCAGGCCGAGCGTCGTCCTTGACAGCCGTCGTGTATGTCTCATGCGACGCACGCGACGGCTGGGAGACGCGTCGAGCCCATGATTCGGGCACGTCGGCACTCGAGCGATGCTGCCGCGTGCACGACCTCGCGACCAGCGGTCCTCATCACGGGGGGTGTCGTCGGACCGGTCGTGGAGTTGCGTGCCGTCGTCATTGGCTTCCCCCTGACCCCAGGGGTCTGGACACGTAGCGTCTCGGCTGGGTCGGATTCCATTGTGATGTAGGGGATTTCCCTGCGCGTGTCCCGCGCTTTGATGCCTTGAACCTGGGATAATGAGTACATGAATCAGT
>NZ_VCQV01000081.1 GCF_007845645.1 Leekyejoonella antrihumi | reverse complement strand
GCCTGCTTCTACAGTTGGGTTGTCGTGTGAGGCGTTCGGGGGGCCGTGTCAATGGTGCCGTCGGGCCTGACGATGACGCCGTAGATGCTTTCGGCCCTGGCACGCGTGATATAGCCCTCGAGTACGTCGTGACGAACTCGCTCGGGGTCGCGTTCGTGCGGCGAGCCGTAGCCCCCGCCCGCGCTGGACCGCGAGATGAGTCGCTCGCCTGGCGCCAGGTTCAACCGTGCGTAGCCGCTGACCTGCTGCTCCTGACCATCCAGGCCGAGGACACCCGCCCAACCGGCGGCGCCCGGTAGCCCACCACGAACACCCTCTGCCGGGAACATGGTGTTGTCGGTGGTCACCGCGGCGTCTATCGAAGTACCGACAGGTGTGAACTCCACGAGCACCGAGGGACTTCCCCGGAACTTTCCGGCACCCTCGGTGTCCGGCAGCACCCGTGAGGTCTCGATGCGCATCGGTCGGAGGATTTCCGCCATCTCTGTGTTCTCCCAGGCGTTCATGCCCGCACAGCCTCCGGCATAGGAGAGCCAACCATCGCTCCATGGATTCCCGGGACCACCGGTTGCACCGATGCAGGGCATATCCACGAACGGAGTCCCGTATCGTGGATCGGTTCCCGAGACGATGGCATTCGACGGGGACAGGCACGCCCCAGAAGCGGCCATACCGGAACCGTCGCCGAGCTTGGCGATCGCCTGCTGGACGGCGCTCGTGATCCGTTCCGGCACGCCGGTGGTCGCTGATGAACAGCTAACCGGGTGCCTTGGGATCCCGGCGACGCAGTTCTCACGCAGGGTGATGCGTAGTCGCCGGAAGCTGCCACCATTCGTTGGGACCCCCGGACCGAGACTATTGAAAATACCCATCATCGCGCCGGTGAGCGCTGTGGCCTCGGTGGTGTTGATCCCGGCGGGGACACAGTCGGGATTCTCGGTGAGGTCGACCGCGACGAGCCCCTCGTCTGATCTCACCTCGACCTTGGCGTTGATGGGCACACCGGACTCCAGCCCGGTCACCGGCAGCGGATCGTGTGTGGTGCTCCCGCTCGCGCTCCCCGAGGGCAGCGCCCGGATCGCACGGTCCATCTTGTCTTCGCTGTAGTCGAACCAGGCGTCGACGTATTCGTGCAGGACGTCCCAGCCATATTCCTCGCCGATCCCGAGCAGCTCACGCTCGGCCGTCCGCACCGCACCCAGCATGGCGAGGTAGTCGCCCCACCACATCTCAGGGGCCCGCAGTCGCAGCCTGCACATCCTCAGCACGTCATCCACGCGGACGTACCGGTCCTCGACCTTCACACAGTCGAAGATCAAAGCCCCCTCGTTGTAGACATCACGCGCAACCGGGTTCTGGCTGGTGGGGACGGCGTTCCCACAGTCGGCCAGGTGAGCCTTAACGACGACGGTGAACCGATGGACGCCGTCCGCGTCAATGACCGGGGCCAAAAGCGAGTGGTCGGCCGCATGCGAGTTCCCGGCATAAGGTGAGTTGTGGAGGAAGACATCGCCAGCGTGAAGCTCAGGGTGCAATTCCTTCATCCGCTTCGCGCTCAGGTCGGGTCCTGCCATCACATGGATGGGGAGGCTCTCGGCCGCGGCGAGGAGCTCGTCATCTCCAGTGACCAGGCAGCAAGAGAAGTCGCGGCCGGTGTTGATCAGCCCCGACCGTGCCGTCCTGAAAAGCGTGTTCTGCATCGATCTCACCACGGCCTGCATCCGGTTGGTGAGGACAGCGAGCTGCGCTGGGTCTGCAGCGATCGAAACCTTTTTGCGCTCACCTTGATCGACGATCTGGTGGGGAGGAGTCAGCACCAGGCTGCCTGAGTCCCCTCGGGTCACCGTCGCGCCGGGATCGACCACGACGGTCGTGAACGGGGACTCTACGATCGCCGGCCCGCTGAACACCTCATCGACCGGCATCGACTCGAGACGATGCACCTCGGTCTCGACGTAACCTGTCGCGGGGAAGTACATGAGGCGACGAACCCCGGCCCTTCCGTTACCCGAACCCGCCGGGACACGACCGACGGTGTCATTACGGAGACGACAGTGCACCACCGCGCGGACACCGATCACCTCGACCTCGGCATCCTCTTGGTTGACCGAGAAGACGTCGAGATGAAGGGCATGGAAATCGTCGCGGAACGACTGGAGATCCGCCTCGGTCTCGATGCGATCACCCGAAAGAGGAACCTGTAGCTCCCAAACCTGCTTAGGATAGTTGGCCTCTAGTGCGAACTCAATGCGGACCGACTCATCGGTCGCTCCCACTGTGCTAGCGAACTGTCGGCACCGGTCCTCGAGCTGGGCGAGAGCCGTGTTGGCGCCTTCGAAGTCGAAGGCCCCGGTGCCGGTGATCAGGGTCGTGGCGTACTCGGCCTTCAGGTCACTCATCAGTGCGCCGGCCGCGCTCAGCGTCGCGCCTGTCTCAGGGATGATCACGCGCTTGCTGCCGAGCCGCTCCGCGATAGCCACCGAGTTCAGCCCCGCGCCACCACCTCCACCGATCAGCACTGCCTTCGCCGGATCGACTCCCTGGTTCAGGGTGATCTCCTCAATGGCCGTGACCATCCCCTCGGTGACCAGTGTCATGATGGCCGAAGCGGCGTCCTCGACGGTCAACCCCAAAGGGGATGCGACCTGTTCCTCGATCGCCGCTCGAGCCGCATCAACATCAAGCTTCATCTTCCCACCCAGGAAGTAAGCCGGATCGATGTAGCCCAGGACAAGGCTCGCGTCGGTGACGGTGGGCTGAACACCCCCGCGGCCATATGCGACAGGACCTGGCTCCGCCCCCGCGCTCTGGGGCCCAACGCGGAGGAGCCCGCCCTCGTCCACCCACGCGATGCTGCCACCGCCGGCACCCACGCTCTTCACATCAACACTGGGGAACCCGGTCATGTGCCCGAAGAACGGGTCACCGATCCACGTCTCCTTGGTGGTGGGGATCCGCCCCTTGCGGACCAGACTGACGTCGTACGTCGTACCGCCGGTGTCCGCCACGACTGCGGTGTCAGTGTCTGCGTCGATCAACGCATAGTGAGAACCCGCCACCGGAGCCATTGATGGCCCGGAGTTGATCGAGTGAATCGGCTGGTCGGCAACGAACGACGCATCCAACACACCCGCATTCGACGTGAGGATCAGGATCCGCCCATTGAAGCCCGCTTCGCGAAGCCGCTCCTCAAGGCTCCCCAGGTACTCCTGCATCAGCGGTTTGAGTGAGGCATCAATCGCCGTGGACGAAGCGCGCCGGTACTCACGAAGAATCGGGTTCAGCTGGTGCGACAACGTGTACGGAACACCTGGCAGATGCTCCTCAAGCAACTCACCAACCCGCAACTCGTGTGCGGGGTTAAGCGTCGACCACAGCAGGCACACTGCCACCGCCTCGACCTGCGCCGACTTGAGCGTGCCGATGTGCGCAACGACTGCAGCCTCGTCGAGCTCGCGCACGACCTCACCTGCCGAGCCGATACGGCCGGGGACCTCGTAGGTCAGCGACCGCGGGATGTACGGCTCAGGGTAGGGCCTGGTGTAATTGAACGGATCCGTCCGTCCGCCCTCTCGAAAGAGCAGGATGTCCGGGTGGCCCTCGCTGGCAAGAAACGCGGTCTTAGCAGTACCACCAGTCAGGATGGCATTAATCGCCCGCGTCGTCCCATGGATGAACAGCCCCTCACCAGCAAGAAGCTCCGACCGCTCAACCCCGCCAGCCTCAGCGGCAACGGAGAGAACATTCAGCACTCCCTCCACCGGGTCGTCCGGAGTGGTGGGCGACTTGTAGACCTGCAGCGTGCCGTCGTCATCCTCAATCACGAGGTCGGTGAAGGTTCCACCCGTATCGACCGCAAATCTCATCAGTACTCTCTCTCCAAGCCGATCTCCCGGCTCTAACACAATGTCTAAAGGTTGCAGTCTCAGCCGGGCCACTGCGGAGTGAACCCGGCAAACTTCGCACTGTTCTTAGCAGTCAACGCCCTGGGCAACGACGCCATCTCAGCCAGGCCACTGCGGAGTGAACCCGGCAAACTTCGCACTGTTCTTAGCAGTCAACGCCCTGGGCAACGACGCCATCTCCGCCGGGTTGATGCCGGCCTTGAACGGTTGCGATCGAACTGCCCTGACGGCCTGGTCCACCATGTACAGGCCAGCGTCGAAGGGGTACATCATCACCGTGCCGAAAACGGTCCCATTGCGGACCGCCGCAAAGCCGCGCTGTCCCCCAGCGAGGCCTATGATCTTGACCTTCTTCTGGTCTCCTGCCGCCTTCACGGCCAACACGACTCCGGTGTCCATCTGGTCGCCCGAGGTAACAATGACGTCAACCCCTGGATTCGCCTGCAAGATGTTCTGCGCGGCTGTCTCAGCCGGCGCAGCCTGGTAACCGCCTACCGCTCGTGTCACTATCTTGATCTCAGGGTGGGACGCAAGAGCCTGCTTCATGCCGCCGAAGAGCGCCTTCTCCGCAGGAATCAAGGCTCCCGGCATCTGTGCCACCTCGCACGGATCCTTACCAGCGCACGCACTCACGATCACGCGGGCCTGCGCCCGGCCAATAGACACCTCGGGAATTACCGTCTGGGCCACGACACCCTTCGCATTCGAGACCTTGCTTGCAAAGTCGCTACCGCACGGATATCCGCCGCCACAGACAACCTTGATACCTGCCTTAGCAGCCTCCTCGATAGCAGGGACGACGCCCGTGGCGTCCACCGCGGTGACAAGAAAGGCGTTGTACTGGCCGGATGCGACCGCATCCTGGATCTGTCCGTACTGCTTCTGGCTATCGTTGTTGGCGTCGAACGTGGTCACCGTCGCATTTCGAGCCTTGGCCGCGACACGAATACCTTTACCGTTAGCTGCCTGGAAGTCGTTCTGAACGGAAGGCACGAACCAAGCGAGCTTGACCGGCTTTGAGTTACTCACCGAGGACTCAAGCACCACCTTTCGAGCCCGCGGCGTCCCAGGCTCTGCCGCCGCTGCACCAGCCCCTGCCGCCGCTGCGCCGGTGCCGGTCGAGCCAGCGCTTCCCGCCTTACCACACGCAGCAAGCGATACCACCATACCCACGGCCAGCACCACGCCCATAGAGCGGCGGCCCCTGGAGGACTTATTCGTTAATCGACGCATGCACTTCTCCAATGAACAATCGATCGGCCCCACGGACCACCACCGCACCGCCAGAAACAGCCTCGCCCTAGTAGCACCCCGACCCCTCGAACCGGGGCCGATGTTGAACTGAACGCTAAACCCCCGCCTGTGCGTTGCATCACTAGACACACATATGGAACGCAACCTCAAGACCATCCTTCTGTCTGATGCCATCACTCCCAACCCGGCGGTACTCCCACCGTGGCCTGCTGGGCACCCTCCAGCTCAACCGCAAGCCGCAGAATAAGCGAATC
>NZ_VCQV01000080.1 GCF_007845645.1 Leekyejoonella antrihumi | reverse complement strand
CCAACAACAATGCTCTCGTGGAGAGCCCGGTGCGGTGAGAATCGCACGCCGGGTTCGGCGGGCGGTCCGGGGAAACGGGCCCGGAGCAATCCGGATACCGCGCCCCGGGCCGACCCAACTGGCGGCACACCCGCAAGGGTGACAAGTACGTCACGGTGATCATCGACCTGACCCCGATCCGCGACCGGAAGGGTCCAGCACGGTTGCTGGACATGGTCGAGGGGCGCTCCAAGCAGGTGTTCGCCCAGTGGCTGCAAGACCGACCCGGCGAGTGGCGCGACCGCATCGAGGTCGTCGCGATGGACGGGTTCACCGGCTTCAAAACCGCTGCCGTCGAACAGATCCCGGGCACGACTCCCGTCCTCGACCCGTTCCATGCAGTGCAACTTGGTGGTGACGCATTGGACCGATGCCGACAGCGCGTTCAGCAGGCCACACGTGGGCACCGCGGCCGCAAGGACGACCCGCTGTACGGGGTGCGGCGAACCCTGCACACCGGCAGCGATCTGCTCACCAACAAGCAGCAGGCCCGCCTCGATGCCGTATTCGCCGTCGAGGAGCACGTCGAGGTCGAGGCCACCTGGGGCGTGTACCAAGGAATGATCGCCGCCTACCGCGACCCTAACCGGACCAAGGGGCGAGCAGCCTTGAAGACGCTGATCGACTCGATCAGCGCCGGCGTCCCTGCCGAACTGACCGAGTTGAGAACCCTGGGGCGCACCCTCAAACGCCGCGCCGCGGACATCCTGGCGTACTTCGACCGGCCCGGAACATCGAATGGACCTACGGAGGCCATCAACGGCCGGCTCGAGCACCTACGTGGCTCCGCCCTCGGCTTCCGCAACCTGACCCACTACGTAGCCCGATCCCTGCTCGAGTCCGGAGGATTCAGACCCCGCCTACACCCTGGATTCTGAAGAGCCACATTAGTCGCGTTCACGCTCCGCATGTCTGATGAACACGCATGCATTCTGTCTACGCCGGAGGCCTTCGAAACAGGCATTCCTGCAGGTCAACCCAGCAAACCCCTACTCACGCGCCACGTAACTTCGGTCTACGGAAAGAGAGCCTACGGCAGCTACACGCCGACTGTACCGGACTCCCAATGGCCACACCCCGACCAGCCAGCATTGCCGCGATGTCGCGCGCGCAGCAATGCCTCGCGGGCCGAGCTCGCCCAGATCGACTTCGCCCTACCCGGCAGCGTTACCTCTCGCATGATGCACTGCGGCAACCCCCGCTGCCGGTGCCGCGCCGACCCGCCACAGCTCCACGAGCCCTACCTGCACTGGACCCGAAAGATCAACGGCAAGGCCACAACCCGAACCCTCAGCCGAGCACAGCTCGACCGTTACCAGCCCTGCCTCGACAACGCCGCCCGGCTACACCACCTTGTCCACGAGCTCGAGACACTGGCCTTCGGTGCGCTCGAGGACGCCGAAGCGTGGGGCCGAAAGCTGATCCAGGAGTGCGGAAAACGGGTTGAAGCAGTCGAACCCTCCCAATACGCAACGGCACCTCGCTCGACGACGCTCACTCTCCCAACCCATCGGTGGATTCAGGGCTACTTCCAAGTCTGTGGAAGCACCGCGACATGCGTTCGACCAGCGAATCAATGACCGTATCGTCCATGGGGGTCGACACGCAGAGCGTACCGCTGGGTGCCAGTGCAACGCCTTCCTCGAAGGCGATCCAGAACAGCTGCCTCAGTCGCTCATCCGGTTCTTGACTGCGGGGTTCGAGCCGCACCACTGATCCGTAGCCGTTAGCGGTCCAGCCAAACGGCTCGCCTGTCTTACTCAGACCGTTTCGCAGTCGCTCACCGAGCGCATTGAGCCGGCCGACCTCATCGACCTGGAAGAGCTTCATCGCCGCGTAGCCGGCAGACATCGTGACGGGATTCCCGGTGAATGTGCCACCATGGAAGATCGAGCGCGGCTTGGATGAGTCGAGTATTCCCATGACGTCGCGGCGCCCCAGGATGGCGCCTATCGGGAGGCCACCTCCGATGGCTTTGCCGGTCACCAGGAGATCCGGGAGGAGGCCGTAGACGGCGTTGGCGAAGCCTTGGACGGCCAGCCGGAACGAGATCACTTCGTCAACGACCAGGAGCGCTCCGTGCTGCTGGGCAAGTGACGCCACCGAGGCGACGAATGCCGGGCTCAAGGGTCGGCCGCCAGCAGACATCGGCATCAAATCCAATACGACGGCCGCGATCGTGTCGCCGTGCTGGGCGAAGGCCTCGACGAGGGCATGCCGATCGTCCGGGGCAACGAGTAGAACGTCGTCCGAAACACCCCGCGGTACACCAGCAGTCATGCCGATCATGGACAGCAGCGCATCGCCCATCCCATGGTAGCTCGGCGAAAGGCCGAGAATCTTGTCACGCCCGGAGATCGCTCGAGCCATTCGCACGGCGGTCATCGTTGCTTCGGTACCGGTGCTGGTGTAGCGAACGTAATCGCACCAAGGTACCCGCTCCAGTAAGACTTCGGCGTGCCGCACCTCGTCTGAGTTGGGCAAGCCGAAGCAGGCACCGTTCTCGAGGGCCCGAACGGCAGCGGCGGTCACCTCGCGGTGAGCATGGCCGTGCACCAAGGTCGTGAAGTTGTTGCTGAGGTCGACCTTTTGTGAGCCTTCGGCGTCCCATACGTAGTATCCCTTGCCTCTGACCAGTGTTGGAGCGGGCCGACCGAGGTAGCCGCTTGAGCGCCCGACGCCGCCCGGGTATACGAGCGCCTGGCGCTCCCGGATATCCGCCCAGTCTCTCGCATCCATCGCAACCACCGGAGCGTCCTCCTCGATTCGGGTCACTTCGCTACGCCTCCGGCACCCAACTGGTCGGCGACCCAGTCGGCCATCGTCAGCCTCGGCCTCGGGCCGAGATTGTGGCAGCAATGGTCACCCGCAGGCTCGACCACCACCGTGAGGTCCGCATTGACGGCGTACTCTTTGAGTACCTCCGCCTGAGACACTGGGACAAAGTCCAGCGCACCGTGGAGGAAATAAGTTGGCACCCGGAGTTCATTCAACACCGGGCGAGTGTCCAAGCACTTCTCAACAAACAAGCGCGCCTCCTCCATATCGGCAGACTTGCTAACGTAACGCCACGACTCCTTAGCTAGGGGCCCTCGGCCTTCCCAATTGCCGAAGTTCACATACCCTCCCCAGGAGACACAGGCGACGAAGCGCGAGTCCAGGCTCGCGCTACGCAAGGCGTAGTGCCCCCCAGCGCTCCGACCGACCACTGCCAGCCGTTTCGCATTCAGCCGGGGATCATCGACGAGAAAGTCCACCACCCGCGATGTGTAGCGCTCAAAGTCGCCTCTCGCTGGGGTGCCCGCCAACATCTCACCCTGTCCTGGGCCGTCGAAGGTCGCAGTGGCGACACCCCGGGCGAGCAGCAGCTCCTCGAATCGGTAGCTCTCTTCCTTGGTGGACTCCAACCCACCGATCAGAACGGCGCACGGCCACGGACCCTTGCCCGCTGGAACGCGCAGGTACCCGGGGATCGTCACGTCATCGATGGGCAGATCGAACCGCTCTGCCGGTGGTTCCAGGTACGAAGCCGCCTTGGTATACAGCTCGACCTTGCGCTGCTGGCCTGCTGCCCGGTCCTCGCCAAACCAGAGAAACTGTGCGTATTGTGCGCACAGCGCCGCAGTCACGAACAGCTCACCCGCAGTATGTCGATGCCCAGTGTCGCCCGCGCGCTGCGCTGCCTCCTCGTACTGTGCGGCCGTCTCCATCCAATGCTCGAACCACGATACGTTGTCGCCCCGTTCATGAGCGGCAGCAAGATCAGAGTAGGGAACGCCGTCCATCAACAGGCGCCCCCAATTCAACATCTCTTCCTCGGCGCGCATCACGCCAACGGAACTGGTCATCTTTTGTCTCCTTAGGATTCCTGGAACCCGGATGGGCGGTGTGCCCACCTCGGCCGGTGTTGATCCACCTCTCGGTGGCTTAGTTCGGTACTCCAGACAGAGCGACGTGATGGAGGACTGGTCTGGGTCCGTCTCGGCCGCGACGTAGTGCACCTTGCAAATGCCGTACCAGGCACGAGCCACCCACGCGCGTCCTCGGAGTGATTCCGGTTGTCAGCCGTGTTGAGGGTGCGGCCCGGCCGCCCCTTGCCTCGCTGAACTCATCGTGTCCTGCAAGGAACAGACGCCACTGACGCCACGAGGATCTATGAGAGGGATTTTGGTCAGGAGAACGCCACCACCGTTGAACGGCCCGGCAGACGGTTCCCTATCATCGTCCGTCACAGCCTGGTGCCCCGATTATGGCATCGCATGCACCACCTCCGTCGAGGTGCTGAGATCCCCCAGGGACCGGCGCGTGCACGACATATCATGTCCAATGGACGCGCGCGGAGAGTAAATTCGCACGGAACCCACGGCGAGCGGCGCAGGGGCAAGGAGGCTGCAGCAACTCGTACCGAGCGCACAGACAGTCACGACGGTCGAGCCATGGTCAGGGTTAGCAGTCACCTGCACATGGTCCCCACTTACTAGGACTGTGCTACAGCCATGTCCCGGAAACAGGTTTGGTTGCCTTCTCGGATTCCGAAGATATCGGTCCTCAACCATCATCGGTGGGCGACTCTGCTAGTGCTGCCGCCCCATTGAGCGCGAGCCGCACCGCCTCGACGATCTGCTGATAGCCGGTGCACCGGCAAAGGTTTCCCGAGATAACCTCACGGATCTCGTCCGCTTCCAGATGCTTAGCCCGGTTGTATACAGGAAGGAGTGTCATGAGAAAGCCCGGCGTACAGAAGCCGCACTGCAGTCCATGACAAGCCGTGAAGGCACGCTGGAGCGCGTGCAAGTCCTCGCCATTGGTCAACCCTTCGACCGTGGTGAGCCGCCGGCCGTCGACCTGCACAGCGAGTGTGATGCAGGACCGCACCGGCTCCCCGTCAAGGAGCACCGTACAACTCCCGCACACGCCGTATTCGCACCCGACGTTGGTGCCGGTGAGTCCCAAAGCCTGCCGAATGAAGTCGGACAGGAGCAGGCGGGGCCCGACGTCCCGATCGTGTGCCTCTCCGTTGACGATGACGTGTGTCTTCATGCAGTCTCTCCCAACTGGAACGCCGACGCGAGGGCGCGACGCAGCATCATCTCTGCGATAACGTCCCGCCGGTACCTTGATGTGCCATGCACATTGTCCTGGGGTAAGTTGCCCCAATGCTGCTCGGACGGCGGTGTCGATCAAGGCAGCATCGACCTCGCGGCCAATCATCACCTCAGCCAACCCCGACGCCAAGCATGGGGCTGGCCCTGCCGAGGGCAGACCCGCGCGAACCGCGCGACAGATCCAGTCGCGACCGCGCTCGACGTAGACCGCGGCGCCGCCGGGAACTCGGCTGCTAAGTCGCTCTGGGCCACTGCTCCCCCGATCGTTCCACGATTGCGGACCTGCGGATGCGCCACCCAGGCCGGACTTCCGAAGATGTGAGGCACACGAATCGCCGAAAACAGGGTGTGACCTGCGGAAACGCGCGTGGAGCGGTTCGGGGTCGTGTTACTACAGGATCGATCCGTTGGGCCTGTGGTCAGTCGGTGTGGGTGGTGAAGTCGAAGAAGCGGGGCGGCTCGGGCAGGCTGAGCGCGGCGAAGATTGCCTGCTGTCCTGCCGTGGTGGCGGAACGCTGTGCCACGCGCCCGTCGCTGGTGGCGAGGGTGATCAGGTGCATCCGGTCCAGCTCGTCGTGCAGGTTGCGCCAGGTGTCACCGGTGGCGTTCTCGACCACGCGGATCAGTAGTAGCGCGAGCCAGCACAGCTGGATGTGTGCACGGATCCGGTCCTCTCGATAGTGGTAGACTGGGCGTAGCCCGAGGGCGCCTTTCATGTCCCTCCATCCTCGGAACCCCGGAAGTTCACGAATACTGAAGGGTGTTGTGGTGCGAACTTCCGGT
>NZ_VCQV01000008.1 GCF_007845645.1 Leekyejoonella antrihumi | reverse complement strand
GTCCGCCGGTTCGCTCGGCGAGCTGGACCGCGGTGGCGCCCGAGGCGGTCTTGACCTTCCGCACGAACACCATGAGCCTGACCCTACCCAGGCAATTAGTGTGTCAGCACACCCACTCGCAACTCGCTGACCAGCACAAACGCGAGCCGATCAACGAAAATCACCAAAAGTGGCACGAGTCAGGTCGTAGTGGCGGGATGCTCGGCGTGGTGACGGAGTGGGGGGTATTTGCCTCAGTAGGCACTGGTTTCGGAGATCGCGATACGCGCGGCTTTCTTATCCCCTTTGATCTCTCATCTGGGCCGCGTGAGGCCGATTTCGACGAGGTCTGCCAGTTCGTCGACGGCTGGCGTCTACTTTCTTCGAGCGGCTTCTTCGTGTGTCGAAGTGGCCCGATATCTGATGGCGTCGATGACGCACTGGACCGCGACGCGGAAGTTCTCCGGGTCGGTGACGTCGCAGAAGTACGGGGACAGGAATGCGATGTTGGGGAATCGATCTCGTGGCTGGGTTTGGTAGTCGACATGCCATGAGAGATCGTCCCCGGCAAGGATCGTAGGATCCAGCAGTGTCCGCGCAGCATCCATGGCGCTGTACGAGAGGACGAGGTCGCCGAACACGCGGTAGTAGCGTGCGGCGTCGTGTTCCTCGAGTCCGGCGCGTCGCATGCAGTCGATCTTCCATTCGACGGACTGGAACTCGTGCTCGCGGCGTGCGGTCCGTGGCGCGGCGATGGCTCCGACGCGCGGGTGTCTCATGAACGCCGCATGGGTGTGCAGGGCGATCTGCATCAGGTCTTCGGCCCAGTCATCCGACCGAGGCGGCATCTGCGCGAGGGCTTCCGCGTGCAGCGCATCGACCAGCGCCAGGATCAGTGCATCCTTGTTCTGGAAGTGCCGGTAGACCGACGTCGGGTGTGCCGACAACTCACGGCCTAGAGCCTGGAAAGTCAACTTCTCAACGCCCGACGCGTCGGCTACGTGCAACGCGGCCGCGACGATGAGTTCTTGGCTCAACGTGCCACGCGGCAGCCTCTTGTTCGTGTGCGTGGTCATCGTTGGCTCACGTTAACACGGGCCTTCCTACCAGCGCGGATCCATCGGCGCGCGGATCGGTCGCCGCCTCGAAGACCACGTCACCGGACCCGTCGCGGCTAGCTTGGATCACGTGCGCATGCCCGACTTCGTCATCCTGCTGCCCGAGGCGTTGAACCGTGAAGCCGGCCGCGGCGACCGAGTGAGCTGCCCGGTCGGGGACGCCTTGCTCCACTAGCACGGTGGATGTTTTCTCGATCGGGGCATCCCACTCCGCCGCATCTAGTACCCAGCGCGGTTGGGACACCGCTGCTTCCGCGCTGGCCCCGGCCGCGAGAGCCAGCACAAGGTGCGCCTGAATCTGTGGTTGGGCGCGACCGCCCATCGCTGCCTGACTGCCAACGATCAGCCCATCCTGCCGAACGAGAACCGGCATCAGCGTGTGTGGTGGTCGCTTGCCACCCGCAAGCCGGCTCGACGATCCGTCTCGTAGCGTGAACGATGCCCCTCGGTTGTGCAGCACGATCCCGGACCGAGGCTCGAGGATTCCCGACCCGAAGCCGTGGAAGACGCTCTGGAGCAAGGACACCCACAGTCCGTCAGAGTCTGCAGTGGTGACTCCGACCGTGTCCCCGTGTGCGGCGGGGAAGCCGGTTATGCGCGGGGGTTCTTGAGGCTTCGTCATGGATCGTACATGGTCATCGGAGAGTACCCACTCTGCCACGTCAGCATCGCCGAGGAACTGATCGCGGTCCATGGCGGCGCGACTCAGGACGGCAGCAACCCGCCCGGCGGACTCGCCTAAGGGATCGAGGTCGTCGCCATCCGCACGGAGCAGTTCCAGAGCGCGCACTGCGGCTAAGAAGAACACGCCCTGGGAGTTACCGCCGGTGGATACGTATTCACGATCAGCGAACCTCACGCCGATTCCGTGATCGAAGTCGACGTGGTGGCGGCTGAAGTCGTCCATGGACATTGCCGAGCCACGTGCGCGTAGCTCGGCCACGATGTGTTCCCCCAGTTCGCCGTGGTACATCGCCGCTGCCCCGTCGACCTTCAGCATGGCCAGGGAGTTGGCCAACTGGGGTTGACGAAGTGTGGCACCCTCGCGGAGGAACTCTCCACCCCTTTGGAACATGTTGCGTAGGCCTGGGTCCGCCGTAATCTTGTCGGGTTCCCGGCCGATACCACGGGCCAGACCCGCTGACACCTCGACGCCGTCACGCGCTGCCGCCTCCGCTACGGCGAGTGCGTCTGACAGTGGCTTGGTTCCCCAGCGCCGGCTGAGCACTTCCCATCCACTGACCACGCCGGGAACGGTCACCGGAAGCGCGCCCGTCAAGGGCATGAAGCGGTGGCTTGCCGCCACCTCGTCCACGTCGACTCCACGCGGAGCGCGCCCGCTGGCATTGACCGTATGAACCTCGCCATCCGCTGTGCCGACCAGGGCAATGAGGTCCCCGCCGACCGAGCACTGGTTGGGATACACCACTGCGAGCATCGCGGCCGCTGCTAGCGCCGCATCAACCGCGTTGCCGGCACTGGCGAACGTGCTGGCCGCAGCATCAGTTGCTGCCGAGTGTGGCGTGCTGACCGCCCACCCGGTACCAGTCTGCGCGATGGTATGCACACTCATCTTTGACCCGCTTCCTCATCTGCTTGCCCGGCTCCTGGCTGAGCCAAAACCCTTGACACTGCTCAGGCATAGATACACACTAAACCCTATAGTCAATGCCATCGGCTAGATAATCGGCTATCGCGTAGGCGTGACAATCGTCCTGCCTTCTAGCCCATGGGCTTACTTGAGGAGCGCGTATGCTTCGTCATCTTCGACACCGTCAGATCCTGGTCGCAGCAGCGGCAGCGACTACCCTTGCGGGGTCGCTCGCCGGCTGTGGTGGTTCCAGCAGCAGTGGGAGCACCGGCAGTGATACCCCATCAGCCTCCAGCGCACCGGACGGTTCCTCGTCCTCTGCGATCTCTGTTCCCTCAAGTGCCTTGATCACGCCAGGGAAGTTGACGGTCTGTTCGGACATCTCCTCTCCGCCCCTGGAGTTCTACACCTCATCGAACGTGCCGACCGGGTCCGACGTGGACCTCGGCGATGCGATGGCTGCCAAGATGGGCCTGACCGCGGTGTGGGCGAACACGGCCTTCAACGGGATCATCCCGGCCCTGCAGGCTAAGCGTTGTGACGTGATCATGAGCCAGCTCTACATCAAGCCCGCCCGGGAGAAGGTCGTTGACTTCGTCCCCTACATGTACTCCGGCAGCACGTTCATTGTGAAGAAGACGGGTGGCCTGACACTGACGAAACCGTCCGACCTGTGCAGGAAGAAGGCCGCGGCAGAGACCGGCACAACGGTCGTCGGCTTCTTGACGACGCAGTCAGCGGCCTGCCAGAAGGCTGGAAAGGCAGCGATTGACATTCGCCAGTTCAGCACGGACCCGGCCGCTCTTCAGCAGCTCAAGATTGGCCTGGTCGACGCGTACGGCACCACCGTCGAGACCGCCGCGTACGACATCAAACAGAACGCTGGCCAGTTCGTCATGGCAGGCAAGCCGTTCAACCGGATCAAGGTGGGTGCCGCCACGACGAAGAACAACACCGCCTTGCACGACGCCCTGACCAAGGCACTTTCGGCCATCCACAGGGACGGGCAATACCAAAAAGTCATGACCAAGTGGGGGCTGACCTCCGACATCCTCCCGCTCAGCTGAGGGGATAACACACCTTGATGATCCTCGACGCCGGCACCGGGGTGACGTTCGACTGGTCATTCTTTTGGGGTCACATCCTTGAGCCGTCGAGCGCGTGGCTTACCGGTCTGTGGCGCACGATCTACATCTCCGTCATCTCCCAGGCACTCGGCGTTGTGCTCGGGTTCCTGATCACGATTGTTCGGCGCTCCCGACTCGCTCCGCTGCGCGCGGTGGGAAGTTTTTACGTCTGGGTCGTGCGCGGCACTCCGCTACTGGTTCAGCTCGTACTGGTCTACAACGGGCTGGCAGCCACCGGAATATACAAGTTCTCCGACATCACCGTCGGCGACGTCACCGTCCTGGGAGTGGTTCAGGCCGCGATCCTCACGCTCGCCGTACATGAGGGCGCCTACATGTCGGAGATCATCCGGGCATCGCTCGACGCCGTCGACCACGGGCAGATCGAGGCCGCCGCCGCGCTTGGCATGACACCGTCATTGACGATGCGGATCATTCACATACCCCAAGCGGTACGCATCGTGATCCCGCCACTGGGCAACGAGTTCAACCTGATGATGAAGAACACCACGCTCCTGTCCGTGATCGGGCTCCAAGAAATGTTCCTGACCGCACAGGACATCAACTCGACCACCTTCAAAACGTTCGAGATATTCGCCGTGGCGGGCTGCTACTACCTTTTCCTCACAACCGTCTGGGGATTTGTCCAGCGGGGCATCGAGCGCAAGCTCGGTGATCCGTCCATGCGAGTGCCACGACAGTCCGCACTGACCAGACTGACTGGCATAGGTTCTCGTTCGACGGTGAGGGTGGAACATTGATGGCGCACCACACAAACCGAGAGGCGGATATCACGCACGACCCTGGAACAGTCCTGTCGGCCCGAAATGTTGTCAAGCGCTTCGGTGCCCTGACCGTTCTCGATGGCGTATCCTTGGACGTTCACCGCCAAGAAGTCGTCGTGATGATCGGCCGTTCCGGATCCGGCAAGACGACCTTCCTGCGTTGCCTGAACCATCTCGAGTCGATCGACAGCGGTGAAGTCCTCGTGAACGGCAGGCGCGTCGGATACCGCGAAGAAACCGACCAACCCGTCGAGGAATCACCCTCCAAAATTGCCGTGGCACGACGCAACATCGGGTTCGTCTTCCAGCACTTCAACCTCTTCGCCCACCTCAGCGCGTTAGACAACATCACCGCAGCACCCATCAAGGTCCTCGGGCTACCAAAGAACGAGGCGCAAGAACGAGCGCGCGACCTGCTCAAGCGCGTCGGACTCGCGGACAAGGCAGACGCACGCCCCTCCACGCTCTCCGGTGGGGAGAAACAGCGGGTAGCCATCGCCAGGGCCCTCGCGATGCGACCCGAGCTGATGCTCTTCGACGAACCAACCAGTGCACTCGACCCAGAAATGGTCGGCGAGGTCCTCGCCGTCATGAAGGAGCTAGCCACGGAGGGCATGACCATGATCGTCGTCAGCCACGAGATGAGCTTCGCCCGATCCGTCGCCGATCGGCTCGTCATGTTCGACAGCGGCCACATCGTCGAACAAGGCCCACCCGAGCGGCTGATCACCGCGCCACAGCACGACCGAACCCGTTCGTTCCTCCGCCTCCTCACCGACGGTGCATAAGATGCGCGCCGAAACCCTGCCCACCAGCTCGCAGCGTGTCGCCAGTATGGATCAAGCCACTACGACGGCACCTCGGTGAGCCTCTGGCAATGGGTGCTGGTCTTTTTTGCCGGGATCGCGGCAGGGGGAATCAACACCGTCGTCGGCTCGGGGACCCTGATCACCTTTCCCACCCTGGTCGCCCTCGGCATACCACCGGTGACAGCCAATGTCTCCAACGCCGTCGGCCTGTTCCCGGGCTCGCTCGCCGGGGCTTGGGGGTACCGGGAGGAACTCCGCGGCTGGCGTGGCCGAACGATCCGGCTCGCCAGCGGGTCGATCCTCGGAGCCGTGGGCGGTGCGACGCTGCTGCTGGTCCTGCCCACCTCGGCATTCCAAACCATTGCACCAGTACTGATCACCATCTCGCTGCTGCTGGTCCTGTTCGGCAAACAACTGAACACCTGGCTCGCCCATCGCGGCCACACACCCAGCAAGGCAGTGACACCAGCACTGTGGACCGCCACCCTACTGATCGGCGTATACGGCGGCTACTTCGGAGCCGCGCAAGGCGTCCTGATGATGGGCACGTTCGGATTACTGATGAGCGGATCCGTACAGCACCACAACGCCATGAAAAACCTGCTCTCCGGAGTGTCCAAACTAGTCGCGACCATCGTCTTCATAGCCACCGCTCACATCGACTGGCCAGTCGCCGGCACCATCGCTCTCGGATCCATCATCGGAGGGCTACTCGGCGCTCGAATCGGCCGCCGACTATCCCCGTCAGTACTGCGCGGAATCATCGTGATCGTCGGCCTGGTAGCCGTCGTCAAACTGCTTGCTTGATCGCGTTCTCCACTGGGCCGAGTGGCTCGGTGCCGGATGAGGTCGTGCGTGATGTGGGTTCACCGGATCCTCGCCGCGGTGGCAGCGTTGGAGACCTCGCGGGACCCCCGCCAACTGGGATCGGTCCTGCTCCTGTGCGACGTAAGGAATCAACCAAGATGACACGGCACGATCGGGCGCGACGTTGTCCACTCAGTCCTCCCGATTCAAATTGGCTCCGACGATTGGGCCGGGCGCAAGGTCTCGACACATAAGTCAGACTTGAACGGCAAGGTGCTTACGCACTATCGGCTGGGTGGAGGGGTGAATCTCTGTCCACCGGAATCGATCCAAGACGGGTATTCATGATGGTAATGGTGACGACATGAGTGATAAGCGAAAAGATGGATCCCCCGTGGAAGCGGTGCTGCTCGTGCCGCCAGTGCGGATGCCGACCGCGCAGGCCTGTGACGTCGCGGAGCGCACCTTTGGGATCGTTGCCGCGGATGCGTGTGATCTGGGTAGTGAGCGGGACCAGACTCTCCTTCTCCGTGACGCGTCGGGCACAGGCGTAGCCGTGATGAAGGTTTCGAATCCAGCTGAGGACCCGACGAGTCTGGACATGGAAGCGGAAGGTGCCCGCCATGCCGCTCAGGCGGATCCAGAACTTCGGATAGCCCAGCCAAGGTCGGCCGTCGAGCGTGGGAGCGGGGTGTACGAGCACCGCGTTCAGTGGGACCACGACGGCACAAGGCAGTGGGTGCGGATGTACGACGTACTGCCTGGCACTGCACGATCGGATCCGCGAAATCTCGACGATCGTGCGCTGATTGCATTCGGCCAGACTGCGGCCCGGTTGGGGCGAGCGCTGCGTGGTTTCATCCACCCTCGAGCAATACGTACCTTGCAGTGGGATGTGCAGCACGCCGCGAGTTGCCGGTCGATGGTGGCGGATATCGGAGACGCAACAACGCGAGCCGTCGTCACCGCGGTACTTGATCGATTCGACTCTGCGGTTGCCCCCCGGTGGTCATCGCTTCGTGCGCAAGTGGTGCACGGCGACTTCACGATCGACAACGTCCTGATGGACGATCGCGGGTTGGTTACCGCCATCGTTGACTTCGGCGACATGAGCCATACCGCGCTGATGGCCGACCTAGCTTCTGTGCTCGACTCCCTCTGCACAGGGCGAAGTGGCATGGAGATGTTCCGGGTCGCGCGCCTCGTCCTGGACGGCTACCAGCAAGTCACCCCCTTGGAGGCTCATGAGCTCTCGATACTCGCGGAGCTGTGGGCGACTCGGTCGGCGATCACTGTCGCAATCGGGTCTTGGCGCGCTTCCCACGGGCTAGAAGAGGCCACGTTTGCTGAGCGGTACAACGACACCGCACTTGCCATGATCGATCAGATCCGCACGACAGGGTGGGACCGAGCCGGCGAGATGCTTGGCGCACCCGTGGCATTACACGCAAACGGCGAGCTCGGCGACCGACGCGACGCAGCGTTCGGTCCAGCCATGGAACCACTGAGCTACGTCAAGCCACTTGAGATCGCAAGCGCGCACGGAGTGTGGATGACGGACGTCTCAGGTCGACGCTACCTCGACATGTACAACAACGTCCCCTGCGTTGGCCACAGTCACCCACGAGTCACCTCGGCCGTTGCGCGGCAGTGGCAAACACTCAACACAAACTTGCGCTACCTACACCCACTAGCGATCGACCTAGCGGAGCGGTTGCTCGCTACCTGCCCCTCATCCCTTGACACTGTCTTGTTCGTGAACTCCGGTTCGGAGGCCAACGACCTTGCCTGGCGTCTCGCAGCCCATCACACCGGCAATACCGCTGGCCTGTGCACGTCCTTCGCTTATCACGGCATCACCGACGCGATGGCTCCGTTCTCGCCCGAAACCCTTCCGCAAGCGTCGAACCGTGGGCACGTGGAGCGGTGGGCACCGACCGACACGTATCGCGGCCTGCACACCGACGCCACGGAGTTCACCGCCGCCCTGGAGCGCTTGGACCGGCGCGGCCTTTCGCCGGCGATGACCATCCTGGACGGGGTGCTGCAAAGTGACGGCGTGTATGACCTCAAGCCGGCCTACGTCCAAGAACTACTCCGACTGACACACGAGGCGGGTGGCCTGTGGATCGCGGACGAGGTACAGGGAGGCCACGGGCGCACCGGCGATGCAATGTGGTCCTTCGAGCGGTTCGGGATTGAGCCCGACATGGTGACCTTGGGAAAGGCCATGGGTAACGGACAGCCCGTTGGCGCGCTGATTACCCGACGGGAGATCACACGGACATTCTCCAATGACACGGTATTTTTCTCGACATTTGCTGGCAACCAGGTCTCGATGGCCGCTGCGGGCGCAGTGCTCGACGTACTGGACGACGAGCGCGTACTTGCTCGAGTCCAGCATGCAGGAAGCGAGCTTCGCCGAACCTTGAAAGGCGCAATGACAGGCGATGACAGGATCGGCGACATCCGCGGCATGGGACTGGCGAACGCAGTTGAGATCGTGCATGGCAGGGCAAACAAACTGCCCGACCCCGAGACAGCGAATCAAATCAAGAACGGGCTTCGCGCCCGCGGCGTCCTAGTCGGCACGACTGGACCTGCCGGAAACGTATTGAAAATACGACCGCCCTTAGCGTTCACCGAAGACCTCATACCAACCTTCATAGGTGCACTCCAGTCCACCCTGGCCCACCTCGCCTGACCGGACTTACGCAGGTCACAAGTCTCTTGCTTAATCGTGTGCCTGCCACCTGCGGAAGCCCGGACGACGAGATCGCCATGTCTCTTGCGGCATTCGGCGGGATCAGCGCTCCTCTGCGACGCTGTTCCCGCCGTCGAGGATGATCAACCTGGGGTGGCGTGGCTTGGACAAGCTCGAGGTGCACACAGGTGGATAGTGCACCGGTTCGCCCGCCACATTGCGGACCGTGCGCCCGAACCGCCAGCGCGTCCCCGTCCGCCGGTTGATCCCCACCGTCCGGCAGGCCTGCGCGTTACTGACGCCCTGGGCGATCAACCGAGTGAACTGCTCCTGCTTCTCTGCCATCGCCCTACTTGGACGCCTATGCCGACCCTGGCCCATCGCAACCTCCAAAACTGGTCTGGTGTTGCGACGTTCGCTGGAATCCGCCCGGCCAATTTGCGGCCAAACACGGCACCGTAGGCCTCTGACCTGCGGTTATGCCTACAGGTCGTAGTACATCTCGAACTCGTGCGGGTGCGGACGGAAGCGGATGGGGTCGATCTCGTTCATGCGCTTGTACTCGATCCACGTGTCGATCAGGTCCTCGGTGAAGACATCACCCTCGGTGAGGTAGTCGTGATCGGCCTCCAGCGCATCCAGCACTGCCGGCAGGGAGTCCGGCACCTGCGCGATGTTGGCGTGCTCCTCCGGCGGCAGTTCGTAGAGGTCCTTGTCCACCGGCTCCGGCGGCTCGATGCGGTTCTTGATGCCGTCGAGACCGGCCATCAGCTGCGCCGAGAAGCACAGGTACGGGTTGGCCGACGGGTCCGGGATCCGGAACTCGATGCGCTTGGCCTTCGGCGACGTGCCTGCGATCGGGATGCGGATGCACGCCGATCGGTTGCGGGCCGAGTAGACCAGGTTGACCGGCGCCTCATACCCGGGAACCAGGCGGTGGTAGGAGTTCACGGTCGGGTTGGTGAACGCCAGCAGCGAGGGTGCGTGCTGCAGCAGCCCACCGACATACCAGCGGGCGATGTCGGACAGGCCGCCGTAGCCCTTCTCGTCGTAGAAGAGGGCCTCGCCGTCCTTCCACAGGGACTGGTGGGTGTGCATACCCGAGCCGTTGTCACCGAAGAGCGGCTTCGGCATGAAGGTGGCGCTCTTGCCGGCCGCGAACGCGGCGTTCTTGATGACGTACTTGAACTTCATCAGGTCGTCGCCGGAGGCCAGCAGCTCGGAGAACTTGTAGTTGATCTCCTGCTGGCCGGCGGTGCCCACCTCGTGGTGCGCGCGCTCCACGGTCAGGCCCACCTGCTGCATGAACAGCGCCATCTCGTCACGCAGGTCGGCAAAGTGGTCGTTCGGCGGCACCGGGAAGTAACCACCCTTGAACCGGGTCTTGTAGCCCAGGTTCCCGCCTTCCTCCTCACGGCCGGTGTTCCAGGCGGCTTCGACCGAGTCGATGTGGTAGAAGCTGGACTGCGCCGAGGTCTGGAAGCGGACGTCGTCGAAGATGTAGAACTCCGCTTCGGCGCCGAAGTAGGCGGTGTCCGCGATGCCGGTGGACTTCAGGTAGGTCTGCGCCTTCGCGGCGATGTTGCGCGGGTCGCGGCTGTAGGGCTCCCCCGTGAACGGATCCACGATCGAGAAGTTCATGATCAGCGTCTTGTGCTTGCGGAACGGGTCGATGTAGGCGGACTGCGGGTCGGGGATCAGCTTCATGTCGGACTCGTGGATCGCCTGGAACCCGCGGATCGAGGAGCCGTCGAACATCTGGCCCTCATCGAACGCGTCCTGGTCGAACGACGACGCCAGCACATTGAAGTGCTGCATCACACCTGGAAGGTCGCAGAAGCGGACATCGACGAACTCCACTTGTTCGTCCTTGATGAACTTCAGAACCTCGTCAGCGGTGTTGAACATGAATCAATCCTCCATGGATCGGGTACCACGTGCTCACATCGGCGGACCACGTGTCCATTCGAATCTACCGGGTGTCCATTACCCGGCCGTGACTGAAATGTTTCACGAATGTTACGCGTCAGTCGGGTGGCAACGGGCAGGCGGCCAGGTGCTGGACCGGTGCGTCACCGGTGGACCGGTGGGTAGGTGAGGGGCGCTCAGCCACGGCGTCTAGCCTGACGCCGTGGTCAATCGCGATGAACTGGGCTCCTGGCTCGAGGGCCCTCCGACCTCCAGCGACCAGGACTGGCCCGGCCAACGCCTCGGTCGTCCCGAGTCGGGGCGCGGCGCGGTTGCGTCGATCGGCCGCCGCCTGCTGGCCCTGATCATCGACTGGGCCTTGTGCCTGCTGATCTCCTACGCACTCCTCGGGTACCACAACGGGCAGTCCGGCCTCACCGGATTCGAGCCGCTGCTGGTCTTCTTCGTCGAGAACCTGCTGCTGGTCGGCACCCTCGGCACGACGATGGGCCATCGCATCATGGGCCTACGCGTGACCCGGCTCGACGGCACCATGTCGAACCCGCTATTCATCGCCGCGCGCAGCCTGCTGCTGTGCCTGGTCATCCCCGCGGCCGTGTGGGACGGCGACCAGCGCGGGCTGCACGACCGCCTGGCGGGCACCATCATCACCCGCACCCGCTGAGGGGCTGGCGCGGCTCAGCGCCCGCGCATCGCCTTCCGGTCCATTCGCGGGGCGTTCCGCGGGTCGTAGCCCTTGGGGATCGGCGGCTTGGCCGCGCCGAGCGCGCGCAGTCGCTTGGTGACGGCGGTGACCTCGGCATCGGTGAGCTTCTTGTCGAGCTTGTTCATCGTCTTGACCAGCTTGGCGACTCGCACGGTGTCCTCGCCCTCGCCGACCCGCAGCGTGTGCACCGGCACCTCGGGCCCGGCGACGCGAGCGATGCGCTTGCTCTCGGAGTTCAGCAGTCGCGTCGTGGCGCCCTTCGGACCCTCACCGATGAGGACCACACCCGGTTTGCCCACCGCCCGGAATACCATCGCGGCCTGATTGATCTCGCTCATGCTGCGGGCGCGACCGCCGTCGGCAGCGACCGGCTCCTGCTCATAGCGCCAGCCCTTGCGCAGCGCGCCCATCGCGGCACTTGTCGCCCCCGGCTGCCCCTCGAGCGAGGCGTAGGCCGAGCGCTCGGCCAGCCGTCCGAAGACAACCAGGGCGAGCAGGGCGCCGAAGAAGACGCCGAGGATCGTGAAGTAGATCGGGTGACCCCACACCAGGCCGATGACGATGAAGACGACCAGGCCGACCAGGAAGGTCCCCAGCAGGTACCACGGAACCCGCGGGTTCTGCTTGCGCGCATTCTGGTAGAGCGTCTTGAACTGGTCGATGCGCTCGGCAAACTTCCCGCGCTGACGCGGGGGCTTGGGCGACTTCTTCGTCTTGGATGAGTCCTTCGAACGGGCCATAACTTCTAGGATACTTCGGACAGCCGCGATTCCACGAGCGACGCCGCCTCCTGTCGAGCGGGTGAGCTCGCGGCGGCGGCGAGATGCGTCAGGTTCTCTGGCAGCTCACGCCCGGATCGCCGCATGGCCTGTGCGTAGAGGCGCCCGGCCCGGTAGGACGAACGGACCAGCGGGCCGCTCATGACGCCCTTGAAACCGATCTCCTCGGCCAGATCCGACCAGTGTACGAACTCCTGCGGCTTCACCCAGCGGTCGATCGGATGGTGCAGCGGAGAGGGACGCAGGTACTGCGTGATCGTGAGCAGGTCGCAGCCCGCGTCGTGCAGGTCGTGCAGCGCCTCCTCGATCTCGTGGTCCTCCTCGCCCATGCCGAGGATCAGGTTGGACTTGGTGATCTGCCCCGCCTCCTTGGCCATCGTGAGCACCCGCAGTGACTTCTCGTAGGTGAATGCGGGTCGGATGCGCTTGAAGATGCGCGGCACCGTCTCGAGGTTGTGCGCGAAGACCTCCGGGCCGGCCTCGAAGAGCTGCCCCACGAGCTCGGGCTTGGCTCCGAAGTCCGGCGGCAGGATCTCCACGCCGGTGTTCGGGTTGAGCGCGTGGATCTGTCGGATCGTCTCGGCATACAACCCGGCCGCGCCGTCCGGCTGGTCATCACGGGCGACGCCGGTCACCGTGCAGTAGCGCAGGTCCATCTCCCGAATCGACTCCGCGACGCGACGCGGCTCGTCCAGGTCCAGCTCGGTCGGCCGACCGGTGGCGATGTCGCAGAAGTCGCAGCGACGGGTGCACACGTCGCCGCCGATGAGGAAGGTCGCCTCGCGGTCCTCCCAGCACTCGAAGATGTTGGGGCAGCCGGCCTCCTGGCACACCGTGTGGAGCCCCTTGGACTTCACCATGGAGTGCAACGAGGTGTAGGCCGGGCCCATCTTCGCGGTCGTGCGAATCCAGCTCGGCTTGCGCTCGATGGGAGTCTCAGAGTTGCGCGCCTCGACGCGAAGCATGCGGCGGCCCTCGGGGGCGACGGTCACAGTTGACTCCTTTGTGGCGGGATCACACGGACTTTTGGTCAGGAACCGGTATTCAGGGTACGCCGACCGGATCCGTCGACGGCCCGGCGGCTCAGTCAGACGGTGACGATCTCGGGCAGACGCTTCTCGAGGTAGGGCAGCACCTCGGCGACGGTCACGTCGCGTCCGGTCTCCTCGCTGAGGCTGGTCACACCGGCGTCGGGGATGCCGCACGGCACGATGACCTGGGCCCACGACAGGTCACAGTCGCAGTTGAGGGCAAAACCGTGCATCGTCACCCCCTGGCTCACCCGTATGCCGATCTGGCCGATCTTGCGCTCCGGCCGGGTGCCGGTCGCCTCCAGCCACACCCCGCTGCGACCCTTGACCCGCCCGGTCGCGACACCCAGGTCACCGCATACCTCGATCATCATCTGTTCCAGTCGTCGCACGTAGGCAACGACGTCGATCGGGTCGGGCAGATGCAGGATCGGGTAGCCGACCAGCTGGCCCGGGCCGTGCCAGGTGATCTTGCCCCCGCGGTCGACATCGATGACAGGGGTGCCGTCGAAGGGGCGTTCGTGCGGCGCCGTGCGCTTGCCTGCCGTGTAGACCTTTGCGTGCTCGAGCAGCAGCGTGGTGTCGGGTGTCTCACCGGCCACGACGCGGGCGTGCAGCTCGCGCTGGGACTCCCACGCCTGCTGGTAGTCGACGAAGTCCGGGTCGAATCCGAGATGCTCGATGCGCATGGACGAAGGCTACGCCGCACGAACGACCGGGTCTCAGCGGACGGCCCTGGCCAGCGCTCCGGTGAGGGCGAAGTAGCCCAAGGTGGTCGGGTGAATGTTCGGTTTGCTTGTGCACTCCCAGGTCAGCACGCAGACCGATATCTTCTCGGCGA
The DNA here is from genome assembly GCF_007845645.1 of Leekyejoonella antrihumi. Taxonomy (GTDB): domain Bacteria; phylum Actinomycetota; class Actinomycetes; order Actinomycetales; family Dermatophilaceae; genus Leekyejoonella; species Leekyejoonella antrihumi. The sequence continues at coordinate 150,650 of NZ_VCQV01000008.1, read as the reverse complement.
ATGACCCTGCCTTGATGTTGATGGCGCCGAAGGCGTTGACGAGCCGAGCGTCATACGCCGTCGCCAGCTTCGCGAGCTGCTGGTTGACGACCGCAATCAGTGCGTCGCTGCCGGGCAGTGCAAGGGCCAGGGGGTTGTAGAGGTTGAACAGCGCGATCTGCGCGTTCGGCGCCAGTTGGTGCACGGTGGCGAGGATCCTGCCGAGGTTGGTCGCCATGGTGGAGAGGGTCCCCGGCAGTCCGGTTTCGATGCACGTCAGCAGGTTGCTGGGCTCGCCGGCCTCGCAGCCGTAGACCAGGGCGAGCAGGTCGTTGTTGCCGAGGTCGAGGCTGACCAGCGACACCTGACCGCGGTGTGCCGTCAGGAACGCCTCCGTGGCGCCCAGCTGTGAGGTGGCCGTGCCGTAGGAGTTGTGCAGCGGAAGATGGTCCGTCGCGGTCCACGGGCAGCCGCCATTGATGAAGGTGCCGGTCGTCTCACTGGGACACCCGTAGTTGACCAGTCGCAGCCGCGGAGTGAAGGCGGCGTAGTCCTCCGCGTAGCTGCGGAAGTTGGCCGGGTTGGTGTCGACCTGGTTCGGCTGGTACCCGAAAGCCAGCGAGTCGCCGAGCGAGAGGTAGTACTGGGCGGGATGACGGGGCTGGCTGGCGAGCGCCGGCGCCGCGGACGTGGCCTCGATCAGGGCGACGGCCGCGAGTAGCACGACCAACCGAGTGAGCCACCCCCTGATGGTTCCGTGAGCTGAGGCGGCTCGAGTCCGTCCGCCGTGGTCCAAGTCCGCCATTGATCGGCGAGTTGGCAGGTGTGGCATGGCAATCTCCTCTGCGATCCGCAGGGCACGGGCGGCGTGTTCTGCCTCAGTTTTTCCCCGGAGCGGGCCGCTCTTCCTGCCTGCCTTCTATTGCTGTCCAGGCCGCGCCGGTGACGACCGGAACAAATCCCTTCAAACGCAGGATAGCGGTCCGCCATTGTGCTCCGCCAGAGTCAGTTTCGCGCCCGCGCTGTGGAGAACTCCCTCGGCCGGGTGCGACGTTGACTCAATCAACATTGACCGGTGGCACGGGGACTCGCACGCTCCAGGTATGGACACCGACAACACCACACCCACCGCACCACTCATCGCGCCGGCCGGGCTGGCCGGAGTCTCCGTCGTCGACACCGAGATCGGTGACGTGCGAGGTGGCGAGGGGTTCTTTCACTACCGGCAGTTCGACGCGACCGAGCTCGCGCGTCGGAGAAGCATCGAGGACGTGTGGCACCTGCTGATTCGTGGCTCGCTGCCCGATTCAGAGGAGTCGAGTCGCTGGCGAGTCGAGCTCGCGAGTGCGGCGGATCTTTCCCCAGACCTGCGCCGGCGGTTGGTCGAAGTCGTGCGCTGCGGGCACTCGACCATTCCGCTCGGCACGCTGCGGACGGCGGTCTCGGCCTTCGGCGAACTCATCGGTGCGGCGCCGCTGTGGGACAGCAATGACGCGGACAAGCAGTGTGCCGCACTGCAGACCGCGGCCGTCGTGCCGTGGCTCGTCACTGCGGCACACACGTTGAGCCATGGTGGGACGCCGAGAGATCCACGACCCGACCTGGGCTTCGTCGGCAGCTACCTGTGGATGCTGAATGGCGCTGAGCCGGCCTCGGAGCACGTCGCGGCGCTCAGCCGCTATCTGTGCCTGACCATCGATCACGGGCTGAACGCGTCGACGTTCACGGCCCGCGTGATCGCCTCCACCGGCGCGGATCTGCCGGCGTGCGTCGTCGGCGCGATCGGTGCGCTCTCCGGGCCGCTGCACGGTGGGGCGCCGAGTCGTGCACTTGCGGCGCTCGACGAGATCGGGACAGCCGACCGGGCGCAGGAGTGGGCCTGCCACCGGCTGGCCCGTGGTGAGCGGCTGATGGGCTTCGGGCACGCGGTGTATCGCGGCCTCGACCCGCGGTCGGAGCTGTTGAAGGAGACCGCGATCGAGCTCGACACGCCGCTGGCGCGGCTCGCCGTCGAGGTGGAGTCGGAGGTGGTGAAGGTGCTGGACGAGGCGAAGCCGGATCGACCGCTGCGCGCCAACGTGGAGTACTACGCGGGAGTCGTCATGCAGGCCTGCGGTGTCCCTGCCGAGATGTTCACCGCGACGTTCGCCGCGAGCCGGGTCATCGGCTGGACAGCGCACATCCTGGAGCAGAGCCGTGGCCGCAAGATCTTCCGGCCGAGCTCCCGATACACCGGACCGGCGGCCCCCGTGCCGGTGCCGGATGAGGTCTAATGAGTACGCCTCCTCGTGAGTTGAGGTAGCTGACGGTTGTTGCCAAGAGCGTGCCGCCGAGGAAGGTGCGGGCGTGTTTGTCGTAGACCACACCGAGCGGTACAAAGACCGGCACGCCGTCGGGTGCGGCAGCAACATCCTCAAGCACCACCGAGCACTCGCCACCCGCCACGACAAGCTCGCCCTCAGATACACCGCCACCGTCCGCGCCACGATCATCGAGCACCGGCTCAAACGACTTTCGTAACACGACCTAGGCGGAGTGGCCCATCAGGGCTGCTGGCCGGTGTAGATCGCGCGTGGCCGGAACCGCATCGGGTGTCCCCGCTCCTCGAGTGCGTGGGCGGCCAGACCGGCCATTCGCGCGACCATGAAGATGAGCTCGCCTGAACCGGAGGGAAGCCCGAGATCGTGGACCATCGCCGCGAGTGCGATGTCGACGTTCGGCACTAGCTGCCACCGGCGGTAGACCTCCAGCGCGAGGTCGTCGAGGATGGGCACCGACGAGCCGCTAAAGGTGCTCAGCCGGTCGAGCAGGTGCTCCGCTCTCGGGTCGACCTCGCGATACACGACGTGTCCGAATCCGGCTGGAGCGCCGTCAAGCTCGTCGAGTGTTGCGGCCACGCCTATGCGCGTCGACCGATCCAACAGGTGCTCGCCGGCCCAGGACGCGCGCCCGTGCCGTGGCCCGGCCATGGTGGCCAGGCCCGCGGACACCGCGTCGATGACCGAGGCACCGGTGCTGGCCGCGGCACGGGCAGCGATCGAGGACGTCGCCAGCTCGTGGTCCGCAAGCAGCACCAGCGCCGCCTGCAGCGCCTCGATCTCGCCGGCGCGTGGGCGTCGGGCAGCGATCGCACACCAAAGCCGGTCGGCGACGCCGGCCGCGCCATCCGGCGGTGAGGGCTCTGCGGGCAGCAGGGACTGCACCGACGCGACGACCAGGGCGCGGGGTATCCGACTCTCGTCGTCGCCGGCCAGTGCAAGGAGGCTTTCTGTGTCAGACGCGATCTCACACGCCAGGCGAACTCGTGTCGAGGGGCGCGTGCGGGACGTGCTTGCGCCCGCCACGCGTGCGGCGATGCTTCGCGCTGCAGGGCCGGCGGACCAGTCTCCGGGTGGCACCTGCCAGAGCAGTTCTGCGGTCTCCTCGAAGGTGGAGTGTGCTGCAAGGTCGACGGCGTCGTGGCCACGAAACAGCAGGGCGCCCGACGGGTCCAGGTAGGTGATGCTCGTGTCGATCGAGAGCTCGAACGTGCCGGTGCGCTGCCGCCGATGACGCTGAGCCAGCGCCTGCACGTCGGCGAGGCGGAACTCGGATCCCGTGTGCCGGCTGGTGTTGCCCACCCGCTCGAGCAGACCGCGGCTGACATACGCATAGATCGTCTGCACGCGGACGCCGAGCAGATCGGCCGCCTGCTTGCTGCCGATCAGGTCGTTCCCGCTCGATTTCCTGGCCGTCGGGCTCATGGCCCCACGGTAGGCGAGACCGGTCCTGTGGATAACTTCGTCGGCGAGTCGGTGTGTGGTGCCACGGTAGGGACATGGATGATCTGACCGGCACGTCGCACCCTGCGCACGCTTCGCCGCCCGCTCTGCCCGGCTATGAGGTGCTGCACCTGCTGGGGCGCGGCGGTAGTGGCACGGTGTGGGCGGTGCGACGCGGGGACGGAGTGCGGTTCGCAGCCAAGGTTGTCGACGGCGGCGTGGACGAGCTCGACCACGAGGTGGAGCTGCTTCGAGCCGTCGAGCACCCGCACCTCCTTCGGATCGTCGACGCCCTGGAGGTCGGCGACGACGGGGACCCGCGAGCCGTCCTGATCACCGAGCTCGCGGAGGGCGGATCACTCGCGCAGAGCATCCGGGCGCGCGAGCGGTTCACTCCAGGGGAGCTGGTCACGGTGTTGTGTCCGATTGCCCGGGCGCTGCACGACCTGCACGGAATTGGCCTGGTGCATGCCGACCTCAGCCCGGGCAACATCCTGCTCACCGCCGATGGCAAGCCCCTTATCGCCGATCTCGGCGTGTCCCGGATCGCGGGTGTCGAGGGCGATGAGGTGTGGGCGACTGAGCTGTGGGCCGCACCGGAGGTTCTCGCAGGGTCCACCCCGTCGCCGGCATCGGATGTGTATTCGCTCGGTGCGGTGGCGTGGGCGGCTCTGACCGGAGCTCCGCCGGAACCGGCGGTCCTGCGCCCAGATCTTGCCGACCTGGCACCCGAGCTGTCGCGGGAGCTGCGCGACGTGGTGATGTCCTGTCTGGCTCATACCCCCTCGACGCGACCTTCGGCGGGAGACCTCGCCCTGATGCTCTGGGACTGCGCCACCGCGGAGCCGGCTCCCGTGCAGGGCTCGCCCGGCGCCCGAGTGGCCAGCACACAGGAGGATGGCGACCCATCGTTCGAACTGACTCGCCGGATGCGGGCGCAGGCTCAGGTCGAGACCCGGACGGAAGCCCGTCACGCATCGGCAGAACCGACCCTGCCCTGGTGGCGGGGTCGCGTCACGCGGCGGGTGGCGGCGCTCGGCGCAGCGGTGGGGGTCGTCTGCGCAGGTGCGGCGGCTGCCGGCCCACCCGCCCTTGCCTGGGTCCACCGCCATGACCAGGCAGCAGCGCCCGCGCCCGATGCGGCGCGCACCGCGACCCGGACGCCTACGACTTCGACGGGGCACGGACGGGCTTCGCCTACGCCTTCGCCATCGGCATCCGGGGTATCGAGCGCGGCGGCCGGTCCGGCGGCCTTGCCCGACCACGCCACGGAGGTGGTGCAGCGACTGGTCACAGCGCGTGCGCACGCCTGGACCACCGGCGACGAGCACGCGCTCGGTGCGTCGATGGCGGCCCACTCGGCGGCCTACTCCAGGGATCGGTCCAGTCTGCGAACGGCTGCCGGTCGAGGAGCCCACTACCGGGGACTGACCTTCCGGGTCCGTTCGGCGACCTTGCAGCCCGGCGGCCAGGACAGCGTGCAGGTGCGCGCCACCATCGACCGCTCGGCCTACGACCTCGTGACGACCACCGGCACGAAGCACCTCGTCGCGGATCCGGGGGAGCGGATCGACCTGCAGCTGCAATGGACGACTGCCGGGTGGCGCATCGTCGACTGGTCATCGATCACGTGAGCAGCAGCCGCTCGAGTCGCTTGCCGACTAGGACCATCCCGAGGCAGCCGAGGACGATCAGATAGACCAGCGAGATGCCGGACCCCCAGGTGACCTGCCCCGTGGTGAGCTCGCGGCACAGGACGACTCCGCGGTAGAGCGGTGTCACGTCGATGACCCACTGCAACCAGGTCGGGAAGGTGCTTGCCGGGAAGAAGGTCGCCGAGAACAGGAACATCGGCACAGTGCTCAGGGTGATGTATTCAAAGTCCTGCCAGGACTTCATGAAGGTTGTGAGCGCCATTCCGACTGCGCCGAAAGCGAATCCGATCAGCAGCGCGGCGGGCAGCGCAAGCAGCGCCCACCAGCTGTGGATCAGTCCGAACAGTGACATCACGACCAGGAAGCCCGCTGAGTACACCCCGCCGCGCAACAGGGCCCAGGTGATCTCGCTGCGCGCAACGTCCCCCGTGGTGAGCGGCGTCGCGAGGATCTGGTCGTAGAGCTTTTGATACTTCAGCCGGAAGAACACGTTGAAGGTCGCGTCCATCACCGCGCCGTTCATGGCCGAGGCAGCGAGCATGCCGGGGGCTACGAACGCGGCATACGCAATGGTGTGCCCGCCGACGTCGAAACTCGGAATCAGCTTGCCGACACCGACGCCGATCGAGAGCAGGTAGAGCACCGGCTCGGCGAACCCGGTGACGAAGAACGTCCAGTTCCGGCTGAATACGGTCAGGTGGCGGCCGAGCAAAACTCCCGTGGAGCGGGTGACGCCCATGCGGCGCCCGGCGGCGTCGACCAGCGCCGCCCCTGCGATGCTCATTCGGCGGCCCTCACTTCGCGAGCCTCCGCGCAAGGCTGCGGATGGCCAGCCAGCCGCCGGCGACGGACAGGACGACCAGGTAGGCGAGGTGGACCAGGGCCGACGGGGTGTCCCAGGTTCCGAGCGCGAGCATCCGGGTCAGGTCGACTCCCTGCCACAACGGGGTTATCCGGGCGATCTGTTCAAGGACCGGTGACAGATTGCGCAGCGGGAAGAATGCACCGGAGAACAGGAACATGGGGATCATCAGCAGCCGGAAGATCACCGTGAACCCCTCCTCGCTCTGCAGCGCCGCCGAGTAGGCGAAGATTGGTGTGGCAAAGGCCATTCCGAGCAACAGCTGCACGAAGAAGGCCCCCAGCGCACCGCCGACCGAGCTGAACACCCCGAACGGCGTCATCACCAGGATGAAGACGACGCTGGCGGACATGATGCGGAAGGCGATGAAGCCCAGCTGAGCGATGACGACCTTGCTCACGGTCAGCGGGGTGGCGACCATCGAGGCATAGACCTTGTGCCACTTGATCAGACCCAGGACCGGATAGGTGGTCTCGCCGAATACGAGCTGCATGGTCTGTGCGGCGAGCAGGCCGGGGGCTACGAAGAGCAGGTAGCTCGAGGCGCCGTCCAGGTCGGCGGCGGGCGTCTTGATGAAACCGCCGAGCAGCACCCCCATTGCGACGACGTAGAGCAACGGGGTCAAGAACGACGTGAACACCGAGCCGCGCCAGGTGCGCCGGTACACCGTGATCCAGTAGTCCAGCAGCCGCCAGGTGATCGACAGCCACCCGAACGGTCCGCTCGGAAGCGTGGTGACGGCCATCAGTCGACCAGGCTGCGGCCGGTGAGCTTGAGGAAAACGTCCTCCAGGGTGGAGCGGCGCACCAGCACGGCCAGCGGGCGCAGTCCGCGGCCATGCACCTGGGCAAGGGTCTCCTCGCCGTGCTCGGTGTAGAGCATCAGCCGGTCCGGCAGCACCTCAACCCGGTCCGCCAGGTCCGCGACTCGTGCGGCGAGCGCCTCGTGCTGGCCGACGCCGAAACGTAGCTCGGCGACCTCCCTCGTCGAGTGCTCCCGGATGAGCTCCAAGGGAGAGCCTTCGGCCGCGATCGCCCCCTTGTCCATCACGACCAGCCGGTCGCAGAGCTGCTCCGCCTCATCCATGTAGTGGGTGGTGAGGACGATGGTCACGCCCTGCTCCTTGAGCCGGAAGAGCTTGTCCCACAGGCTGTGTCGTGCCTGCGGGTCGAGGCCTGTGGTCGGTTCGTCGAGGAGCAGGATCTCCGGGTCGTTGATCAGGGCACGGGCGATCGTCAGGCGCCGCTTCATCCCGCCCGACAGGTCGTCGACCTTGGCCTTGGCCTTGTCGGTCAGCTGGGCGAACTCCAGCAGCTCGTCCGCCCGCGCGCGCACCGCTCGACGGGACAGGCCGAAGTACCGTCCGTAGACCAGCAGGTTCTCCCGCACCCGCAGGTCCGGGTCCAGGGAGTCCTCCTGAGGGCATACGCCCAGCCGTGCTCGGATCAACGGCCCGTCGGTCTGTGGATCCATGCCGAGCACGCGCAGCGTGCCCGCTGTGACGGGGGAGACCGCCGCGATCATCCGCATCGTGGAGGACTTGCCAGCACCGTTCGGCCCGAGGAAACCGAACGCCTCACCACGGTGCACATCCACATCGATCCCACGGACCGCCTCGAACGATCCGAAGGTCTTGCGCAGCCCGCGTGCGTGCACCATCGAGTCGGTGGCTGCCGGCACGCCGGGTGATTGGGGAGCAGCAGTCACGCTCGGGTACTCGTACGGCATACGTCCGAGACTAGCCTCGGGTCCTGGCGCTGACATCTGAATAACGGCTGTGCTCACGTGGCTATGTCGGTGAACATCATCGGGTACCCCTCATCGAGATCGCATTATCCGGCCCCGTTTTCGCAATTCGGGCAAGATGGTGCGATCTCGTGCGAGCATCGGTCACGCGCAGGCCGGGTATGGTTGCGGCCGTTGGATACCTGGTCGCTCCGGTCTCGAGCCTGTCGTAGGGTGCGGAGATGGTCTTGCGACTGGAAGCGGTGACCTTCGACGTGGTCGATGTTCCTGCGGACGCCTCGTTCTGGGCCGGGCTGCTGAATCGAGGTCGTCATGCTGAGCCCGGTGGTGAACTGGTCCCGGGTGACGAGACCCAGGTTGGGCTCCGATCGGTAACCACTTCCTTGCGGGCACCGGCTACCTCGGCGAAGTGACGTGTGACGGGACCCGGAGCGTGGGCCTGTCCTGGCGGGACGCGCTGGGTTGGCCGCTGGTCTGGGAAGACGAAGAGACCGCGGTAGTCGCCGCTTGGCGGCAGGAAGATCTCGTGGGGCGGCCCACCACTGCAACCCAAGAGCGGCAGGAACCGGCAGCGCTTCGACCTGGTCACCGCTGACCTCGCCAACGAAACCAAACGACTGGTCTCGCTCGGCGCGACCGTTCTCCGCCACCGGACCGGCGGCGTGGAGGTGGGCGCTCTGTCATCTCCAGCTGGGCACCCGGCTGGTCGAGGTGCCGCCGCCGACGGACGTCGGCGGGCAGCGCGATCGTGCCACGGCCCGGGATGCCGAGGTAGCGGTGCTTCGTCGGTGAGGTCATGAACCCAGTGTTCGTCGCTAAGCAGTAAAGCAACGAAACTGCATAGCGGCATACTGCGGCACAGGACCAGCCTGCTGCATAGTTAGAGACAACACGGTGGCGCGGCTGCCGATGGACGCTGAGACCGACGTCAGAATTCACCGACAAGTGGCGCCGAGACGCCCTGACGTAGCCACTCACGTGGCGTGGGCGGTCACAACCCATCGCAAGGCGTCCGCGACGGCGTCATGCTGCCAGGTGAACCCGCTCGCCTCCAGCACGTCGGGTCGCACACGCTGGCCGCCGAGTACGTCACCGGCGAACTCGCCCAGGACCAGGCGCAGCGCGGGTGCCGGCGCGGGAAGGAACGCCGGGCGGTGCATGATGCGACCGAGAGCGCGCATCGCCTCGGCCTGTCGCACCGGGGAGGGTCCGACGAGGTTGACCGCACCGGTGATCTCCGGGTGGTCGATCAGGTGGGCGAGCGCGCGGACCTCGTCGACCAGGCTGATCCACGACCACCACTGGCGACCGTTCCCCAGCGGTCCGGCGAGCCCCAGACGCGCCAGGGGGAGCACCCGCCCCATGGAACCACCGTGCGGCGCGAGGACCAGACCGGTGCGGGCGAAGGCAGTGGGGTGGCCCTCGGCGGTCGCGGCGGCGGTCGCGGATTCCCAGTCGGTGACGAGCTGCGCCAGAAAGCCGGTGCCCGACGCACTGGACTCGTCGAGGACCTCGTCGCCGCGGTCACCGTAGTAGCCGATCGCGGAGCCGTTCAGCAGGCGCACGGGGTGGTCGATACTGTGCAGCGCACGCACGATGGTGGAGGTGGAGTTGGTCCTCGACTCCGCGAGCTCGCGCTTGTACGACGCGGTCCACCGGCGGTCCCCGATGCCGGCACCGGCCAGGTTCACCACGGCCGACACCCCGTCGAGACCTCGCGGGTCGAGCCGGCCCTCGCCGGGGGACCAGCGGACCTCCGCGGGCGAGCGCACCGGCCGACGCACCAGGGCGACGACTTGGTCTCCGCGCTCGCTCAGATATGCCGACAGCGCGCCGCCGATGAGCCCCGAGGACCCGGTAATGGCGACGCGCTGTGGCATGTGGGTGTCTTCCCTATACCTCGAAGGCGCCCTCTTCGAGCCGCGCCTTCATCGTGCCGAGGAACCTGGCGGCGTCCGCACCGTCGACGATCCGGTGGTCGTAGGACAGCGCGAGGTAGCACATCGAGCGCACGGCAATCGTCTCGTCACCATCCGGACCGATGACCACGACGGGGCGTTTCACGACGGTGCCCGTACCGAGGATGCCGACCTGCGGCTGGTTGATGATCGGAGTGTCGAAGAGCGCTCCGCGACTGCCGGTGTTGGTCAGCGTGAAGGTGCCGCCGCCGAGCTCGTCCGGGGTCACCTTGTTGTCGCGCGTGCGGGCTGCCAGGTCGGCGATCTTGCGCGCCAGGCCGGCGATGTTGAGGTCGCCGGCGTTCTGAACGACCGGCACGAACAGGCCCTTCTCCGTGTCGACCGCGATACCGAGGTTCTCCGACGCGTGGTAGACGATCGAGTCGCCCTCCACGCTGGCGTTGACCATCGGATGCGCCTTGAGCGCCTCAACGGTGGCCAGTGCGAAGAACGGCAGGAAGCTGAGCTTGACTCCTTCGCGCTGCTCGAAACCGGCCTTCGCTCTGGTCCTCAGCCGCGCGATCTTGGTCACGTCGACCTCGACCACCGTGGTCAGCTGAGCCGAGATCTGCAGGGACTCGACCATGCGCGTGGCGATGAGCCTGCGCATCCGGGTCATCTTCTCGGTCGTGCCACGCTTCGCGGAGACCTGCGGGACGGTGGCCGGAGCGGCGCTGCTGCTCGTCGCCGCGGGCGCCGGCTGCGCCGGCTCGGGCTCCTTGGCCTTCGCGGCGGCGTCGAGCACATCCTGCTTGCGGATGCGCCCGCCCACGCCGGTGCCGGTCAGGGCGGCAAGGTCGACTCCGTTGTCGCTGGCGAGCTTACGCACCAGCGGGGTGACGTAGGCCGCGGCGTCACTCTGGGCGGCCTCCTGCTTGGGGGCCTCCTGCTTGGGGGTCTCTTGCTTGGGAGCCTCCTGCTTGGGCTCTTCCTGCTTGGGGGCCTCTTGCTTCGGCTCCTCCTGCTTGGGCTCTTCCTTCTTCTCCTGCGGAGCAGGGGCGGATGCACCGCCGGAGACCTCGCCACCGATCACTGCGAGGTCGGCGCCGACCGGCACCGTCTCGTCCTCCTGCACCAGGATCTTGGTCAGCTTGCCTGCGACCGGGGACGGCACCTCGGTGTCGACCTTGTCGGTGGAGACCTCGAGAAGAGGTTCGTCCATCTCGACATCGTCACCCTCCGACTTCAGCCAGCGGGTGATCGTGCCCTCCGTCACGGACTCGCCGAGGGCCGGCATGGTGATCTTCTCCCCGCCGCTCACGGCGCCGCCACCGGAGGACTGTGCGGGGGAGTCCGAGTCATCGGAGGATGCCGGCTTCTCGTCGTTGCTCTGCGAGTCGCTCTGGTCGCCGGAGGCATCCTGCGACGACGTCTCGGGTGCCGCCGACTTCGCAGAGTCGGAGCCGCCGGAGTCGGCCGAGGACGGGGCGCCGTCCCCGATCACCACGAGGTCGGAGCCGACCGGCACCGTCTCGTCCTCCTGCACCAGGATCTCCTGGACGGTTCCGGCGATCGGTGACGGGATCTCGGTGTCCACCTTGTCGGTGGAGACCTCGAGCAGCGGTTCGTCGACGGCGACCTCCTCGCCGACCTGCTTGAGCCACCGGGTCACGGTGCCTTCGGTCACTGACTCGCCAAGAGCGGGCATGGTCACGTGTTCAGACATGGGTCACAGTCTCCTAGATCGCCGAGCGAATGTGCAGGTTCATCTCACGCATGCGCGTGCAGGGGCTTACCGGCAAGGGCGAGATGGGCCTCGCCGAGTGCCTCGTTCTGGGTTGGATGGGCATGGATCATGGTGGCGACATCATCGGGCAGGGCCTCCCAGCCGACGATCAGCTGCGCCTCACCGACCTGCTCACCCATCCGGGCGCCGATCATGTGCACGCCGACCACCGGGCCGTTCGCGGCGCGGACGACCTTCACGAACCCCTGCGTCTGCAGGATCTGGCTGCGGCCATTGCCACCGAGGTTGTACTCGTAGGTGGCGACCTCGCCGTGCTTCTTCCTCGCCTGCGCCTCGGTGAGCCCGACGGAGGCGATCTCCGGATCGCAGTAGGTCACCCGGGGGATGCCGCTCTCCTCGATCGGAGCCGGGTTCTTCCCGGCGATCTCCTCCGCGACGAAGATGCCCTGAGCGAAGCCGCGATGTGCCAGTTGCAGGCCCGGGACGATGTCGCCCACGGCATACACGCCGGGGACGTTCGTGCGCAGGCGCTCGTCGGTGGTCACGAATCCGCGGTCCATGGCGATGCCCCGCTCCTCGTAGCACAGTCCCGCAGTGACCGGCCCTCGGCCCACAGCAACGAGCAGCAGGTCCGCCTCGAGCGTCTCGCCCGACTCGAGTGAGACGGTCACGACGTCGCCCTGCTGAGTCGCGTTCGTGAGCTTGGCGCCGGTCTTCGCGGCAATCTTGCGCTTGCGGAAGGAGCGTTCGAGCTGCTTGGAGATTGCCTCGTCCTCGGCGGCGACGAGCCGTGGGAGGGCTTCAACAATGGTCACCTCGGCACCGAACGACTTGAAGACAGAGGCGAATTCGACGCCGATGACTCCGCCACCGAGCACCACTACCCGCGCGGGGACGAAGTCGATGGACAGGGCCTGGTCGCTGGTCATGATCCGGCCGCCGATCTCCAGGCCGGGCAGTGACTTCGCGGTGGACCCGGTGGCCAGCACGACGTTGCGACCCTTCACGGCGCGACCACCGACGGTCACGGTGTCCGGCGCGGTGAGGACGCCCGCGCCCTCGATGTAGTCGATCGACGCTGCCTTCACCAGGCCCTGCAGACCCTTGTGCAGGCGCGAGACGACGCCGTCCTTGTAGGAGTGGACGCCACCCATGTCGACGGACTCGAAGGTGGTTTTCACCCCGAACTTCGCGCCGTCGCGAGCGCTGTCCGCGATCTCTGCCGCGTGCAGCAGAGCCTTGGTGGGGATGCAGCCCTGGTGCAGGCAGGTGCCGCCCAGCTTGCCCTTCTCGACAAGCGCCACCGACGCCCCCAGCTCTGCCGCGCGCAGTGCGCAGGCATACCCCCCACTGCCTCCACCCAGGACGACGATGTCGTAGGTCTGACCGGCGTCAGCCGCCATGTGCGAACGCTCCCTTGCGCTGGCTCCAAGATTTACCCGGCCCATCTTGTCACTGAGACGGCGCTCACGTGCACCCGCCCGGTGCACTGTCCATGTCGTGGAACCGGGACGTGGCGCAATTCCCTGGCCTCGAGCGCGTCCACGTGCGACAGTGGCTGTACCCGGACCACGAGGAGAACGCCATGACCCATGACGCACAGCACAACGGTCCCTCCGAGGAGAGCAAACAGAAGTTCCGAGAGGCTCTCGACAAGAAGCAGGCACACGGAGGCAAGGACGTCTCCGATCGCAGCGGCCGTTCGAAGGCGCACGGCGCGCACGGCCCCGAGACGAGCGGCGCGCAGCAGATGTTCCGCCGCAAGTCAGGCTAGGTCGCCCCACGAAGTCTTCGCTCCTTCGTCGCTCAGTACTTCGCGAGGGCCGCAAGACTTCACCCTACGAAGTCCTGATGGATACGGAACTGCCCGAGCACTCATCGTGAGTGCTCGGGCAGTTCTGTGTCACCGTCGGTCAGGCGCGGCCTTCGGCGAGCGCGACGAGGGTGCGCACGGCGTGCCCGGTGGCTCCGACGGGCGTGTAGCCGTACGCGGTGCCGTCGTTGTAGGCCGGGCCGGCGATGTCCAGGTGGGCCCAGGGCAGCGCCTCGCCGTCGGCGCCGGTGCCGACGAACTCCTCGAGGAAGAGAGCTGCGGTGATCATCCCGCCCTCCCGGCGACCGGTGTGCTTGACGTCGGCGACGTTCGACGACATGTCGGCCTTCAGGTGGTGCAGCAGCGGAATCGGCCACATCGACTCGCCGACGGCCTGTGCCGCGTGCAGCACCTCGTCGCTGACCGCGTCGTTGTTGGTCAGCACGGCGGTGGTGCGCGGACCGAGCGCGAGGACGGCGGCGCCGGTCAGTGTCGCCACATCGATCACCAGGTCCGGCTTCACCTCCGAGGCGAACGACAGACCGTCGGCCATCACCAGGCGGCCCTCGGCGTCGGTGTTGATGATCTCAACGCTCTTGCCGTTGTGCATGGTCACCACATCGCCCGGACGCTGCGCATCCGCACCGGTCATGTTCTCGGCAAGGCACAGGTAAGTGGTGACAGCGATCGGCAGACCTAGCTCGGCGATCGCGGCGGTGGCCGCAGCGACCACGGCCGCGCCGGACATGTCGTCCTTCATCGTGATCATGCCGGTGGCCGGCTTGAGGCACAGGCCACCGGAGTCGAAGGTGATGCCCTTGCCGACGAGCGCAAGGTGCGACTTGGCCCTGGCCGGCTGGTAGGTCAGCTTGACCAGGCGCGGCGGTCGCGCCGAGCCACGGCCTACCCCGATCAAACCGCCGCAGCCCTGCTTGGCGAGGGCCACCTCGTCGAGCACCTGCACTCGCACCTTCGAGTCCGCGAAGTACTCCTTCGCCCGGTCGGCGAAGGATCCGGGGAAGAGGTCCAGCGGCGGGGTGTTGATGAGATCGCGGGCCCAGGCCTGGTGGGTCGCCACGATCTGCGCACGTTTGGCGGCGGCGCGCACCTTGGTCGCGACCGGTGTGTGCACCGTGATACCGCCGAGCGGCTTGGTGGGCTTGCTGCGGTAGGCGTTGAAGGCATACGCGCCGAAGAGGGCACCTTCGGCAACCGCGGTGGCCAGCGCAGGGGTCGAGGCGGGGAAGAGGAAGGACGCCTTGTCCGCCTTGCCGGCCAGCGCGCGAGCGGCTGCTCCCGCGGCGCGTCGGATGGCCTCGGCGTCGTCGTCGGTCGGGTCCTGCGCCAGTCCACAGCCGGAGACGAGCACCAGGCGGTCGTCGCCGGGGATGCCGGAGAAGCGGAGCACCTCATCCTCGCCGGCGGTGGCGCCGACGGTCGCGAGTGCGGAGTTGAGATGGTCACGGGCGGCCGCAGCAAGGCCGTCGACCGCGGCGATGCGAGCACCCTCGCCGTCCTTGACTGACAGCAGTGCGAGCGCCTGGGCCCTGGTCTTGGCAGTGGGACGATCAGTCATGGACAACGTTGTCAACGGATGATTCCTCTCGGGGTGACGACTTGTGAGCCTCCCGCGAGGATACGCGTGCGTGCGGGCGGTACGGTGCGCCGTATGACTGACGCCACCTCGAACGACGGACCACTGACCTCCCCGCTGCACGAGCGGCACATGGCGCTCGGCGCCAAGATGGCCGACTTCGGCGGATGGGACATGCCCGTCCAGTATCCGGGCGGGGGAGTGCTGGCCGAGCACACCGCCGTGCGGGAGCGGGTCGGGATCTTCGACGTCAGCCACCTGGGGAAGGCCCTGGTGAAGGGGGCCGGCGCGGCCGACTTCGTCAACGGCTGCTTCACGAACGAACTGCGCAAGGTGGAGCCGCCGAAGGCGCAGTACACCATGTGCTGCGACGAGCGGACCGGTGGCGTTGTCGATGACCTCATTCAGTATTTCCGCAGCGAGGACGAGCTGTTCTTGGTGCCCAACGCCGCCAATACCGCCGAGGTGGTCCGGCGCCTGCGGGCGCAGGCGCCGGACGGCGTCGAGGTGACCAACCTGCACCGGGCCTACGGCATCATCGCCGTGCAGGGACCGAAGTCCGCGGAGGTTCTCCAGGCGCTCGGGCTGCCGACCGACCACGACTACATGTCGTTCACGACCTCGGACTGGCAGGGCCGCGAGGTCATCGTGCTCCGTTCGGGATACACGGGCGAGAAGGGGTACGAGCTCGTCCCACGATGGGAGGACACGCCGGCCCTGTGGGATGCGCTGGTCGAGGCGATGGAGCCGTATGCGGGTCTGCCCTGCGGGCTGGGTGCGCGGGACACCCTGCGCACCGAGATGGGTTATGCGTTGCACGGGCACGAGCTGACGATGGACATCACGCCCAACATGGCTCGGGCCGGTTGGGCGGTCGGCTGGAAGAAGGACACGTTCTGGGGCAAGGACGTGCTGGTCGCTCAGCGTGCGGAGAAGAGTTGCCGGCTTGCCTGGGGGCTACTGGCCACCGGCCGGGGGATTCCGCGACAGGGCTGTGAGGTGCGGGACGCCGACGGGAAAGTGATCGGCGTGATCACCTCGGGGACGATGTCGCCGACCCTCAAACAGGGCGTCGCACTGGCGCTGCTGGATCGTGGTGCCGCCGTCGATGACGAGGTCGTCGTCGACGTCCGTGGTCGAGAGCTGCCGATGAAGGTCGTCAAGCCACCCTTCGTGCAGGTGGCGACCGACTGAGGAGCCACGCCCGGTACGGCGGGCTGCGCGGCGGTGCGCCCTGCCATCACTTAGGCTGGGATGGTGCTCCAGCGACAGAAATCCCGCCGTGTCGCACTGTTGCCCGAAGGACTGCGTGTCCATCGGCCGCTGCGCTGGTGGCATGAGGTGCTCATCCTGATCGTGCTCGATGTGATCTACGAGCGCCTCCACAACCTGGTCCCGACCCAGGAACACGCGGCCATCGACCGTAGCCAGGACCTGTTCGAGCTGACGGTGCGGTGGCATGTCGACATCGAACTGACGCTGAACCACTGGCTCGCGGCCCACCCGACGATCGGTCGACTCGCCGAGTTCGACTATTCGTTCTTTCACCTGACAGTCACCGCCGCAGTGCTCATCTGGCTCTTCGCCTTTCACGCGCGGGTCTATCGCGCGGCGCGCACGGCCCTGGTCGTGTTGACCGCCATTGCCCTGACCTGGTTCTACATCATGCCGATGGCGCCGCCACGGCTGCTGCCGCACAGCGGTTTCATCGACACCGCGGTCCTCTTCCACAGCGCCATGTCGTGGAGCACCCCGACCGTGGTGGACCACTCCAACCAGTTCGCGGCCATGCCGAGCCTGCACTGTGCCTGGGCCTTCTGGTGCGGGGTGTGCATCTACGCGCTGTCGTCAAGGGTGTGGGTCCGGGTGCTCGCCGTCGCCTACCCGGCGACGACCTTCCTGGTGGTGCTCGGGACGGCCAACCACTTCGTGCTGGACTGCATCGCGGGCGCGGCCGTGACTGCGCTGGCCTTCGGCATCCAGCGGCTGCTGAGCGGTCACCGCGCGTTTGAGCCCGCCCCGGACCGCGACGAGGCCGGCTCGCGGTGCCGCAAGCGTCCGGAGTTCGCGTCGCGCGGCTAGCCGCCGAGGGCTCGCTAGCTGCAGGCCGCTGCGACCAGCAGCCCGACGGCGAGGGTGGTCTCGACACTCGCACCGAGCACGTCGCCACTGATGCCGCCTATCCGCGACACACACCGACCGACCACGCCCGCCGCGGCCACGAAACCGCCGGCGACAACGACGAGCCCGCACCACCACGGTGATCCGGTCAGCGCAGTCGCCGCAACGCTGACGCCCGCCAGCAGCACGGTCGCGCCCGCAGCGACGGCCGGGTGGACGCTCTGTGCGACGGTGGCTCCCAGCCCGCCCGGTCGCGCGGCGGGCACCCCTCGCGTACAGGCCCAGGTCAGCGCCGCACGACTGACCAGGACGGCCACGCCGGCGAGCGCCATACCCCGATGAGAACCGAGCAGCACAGTGCCGCAGGCAATCTGAAGGATGAGGGTGAGCGTGACCGCCGCGACCCCGGACGGTCCGACATCTCCGGTGCGCATGACCGCGAGTGCGCGATCCCGGTCATAGCTCGCCGACAGACCATCGGCGGTGTCGGCCAGCCCGTCCAGGTGCAGCCCGCGGGTGCACAGCGCGAGCGCGATGATGCAGACGGTGGCCTGGACCAGCGGTGGAAGGCCGGCCAGGTGCGCGATGGTGACCAGCACGGCCGGCGGCACCAGCAGCAGCACCGCGACGAGGGGAGCGAGCACCATGGCCAGGCCCGCCCGGCGTCGGTCGATCGTGTTCGGCGCAGGGACCGGCAGAGCGGTCAGGGTGCCGACCGCCAGCCGGCCGGCGTCCAGGAGCAACGTCAGCCGACGAGTGGCGCATCGGACAGGTCGAGGACCCGCCCGGCGACGACGAGGTGCGTGCGGTGGCTCACCGCGCTCACCTGGGCGTTGACCTGGCCGAGCAGATCCTGGAACAGCCTGCCGGAGGCGGTCTGAGCCACGAGGGACATCCCGACCTCATTGCTGACGGCGACACAGTCGAAGGGGGCGTTGGCCCAGATCGCGACGAGCTCCTGCGTCGCCGTCGTCACCAGCTCGGTGGCCTTTTCGCGGTCGTCCCAGGCGCCCGCGGCGTCGATGATCGCCGTGACCCAGGTGCCGAGGCAGTCGACGAGGACCGGGGTGCGGGCGCGCAGGATGCCCCGCGTCACGTCGCTCGACTCAGCGGTCGTCCACCCGTTCGGGCGGGCGGCGCGGTGTGCGGCCACTCGACTCGCCCATGCCGGATCGTCGTCGGTCGGCTTGCCGCCCGGCGTGATGACCGTGACCGACTGATCCTGCGGCAGCAGCCGAGTCGCGTGGCGACTCTTGCCGCTGCGCACACCCCCGAGCACCAACGTCGTCGTCATTGTGTGTTCACCGTCTCCTCCGTCGTCGTCGCACCCGAGCACAGCCTAGTGTCACCCCACGAAGTCCTCGCTCGTGCCTCGCTCGGTACTGCGCGGGGACCCCGACTGTCACCCCACGAAGTCCTCGCTCGTGCCTCGCTCGGTACTGCGCGGGGACCCCGACTCTCACCCCACGAAGTCCTCGCTCGTGCCTCGCTCGGTACTGCGCGGGGACCCCGACTGTCACCCCACGAAGTCCTCGCTCGTGCCTCGACTGGTACGGACGTCGAAGGTCGGCGCCGCGTCGAAGGCTGCGCGTCGCAGAGCACGGCGCAGGGCCGCCAGGACCGGGTGGCAGGCCAGCAGCACCAGGACGGCGGTGAGCACGCCGCGTGGCAGGTCCCAACCCAGTGAGGTCAGGCCGTAGAACACCGCGTAGTGCTGCAGCTGTGTCGCCAGCGAGGCTGTCGCCGCAAAGCCTGCTCCGGATGGCGCCGAGGAGCCGAGAAAGGGCCAGAACCACAGGTTCATGATGGCGCCATAGGCGAGTCCGGCGACCAGTCCGTAGGCGGTGAGCATCCAGCGCTCGAGTCGGGGCCGGACCGCGGGCAGCATCGCCGCACCCATACCCACCCACCCCGCGGCGAACATCTGGAACGGCAACCACGGTCCGACTCCGCTGGTCAGGAAGGCTCCGGTGGTGATGGCGAAGGCGCCGAGCAGGAAGCCACCGGCGCGGCCGAGGACCCGCCCACCAAGGACGAGGAGAAAGAACAATGGCTCGAGGCCGGCAGTTCCTGCCGACAGCACGCGCAACGCGCCACCCATGGCCGCGAGCACCCCGAGCACGGCAACCGACTTTGCGTCCATCGTGCCGCCGGACAGCTGTGCCACCAGCACCAGGCACAGCAGACCGACCAGCACCGGAAAGAGCCACGGGGCGTCGTTCGAGGTGGCGAGCGTCGACTCGGACGACACAAAGAACGGCCAGGTGAAGCTGAGGAACCCGACGATGGTCATCAGGGTCATCGTGACGGTCGACGACCACCGCCAGACGAGCAGCTCGTCCCTGCGGCGAGGGCTCATCGTGCATCCCGTGCAGCGAGCACGTCGTGCACAGTGAGGTAGCTGCGTGGGTGCATCACCTTTGCCACCTGCGGCGCGAACGACGGTGAGTCGCAGAGGATCTCGCGTGCCGGACCTGCGCCGATGACGTCACCGTCCGCGAGCAGCAGCACATCGTCGGCAACTTCCGCGGCGATCTCGACGTCGTGTGTGGCCATGAGCACCGTCACCCCGCGTGCGGCACGCGCGCGCAGCAGGTCCGCCAGCCGCCGTTTCGCGCCGTAGTCCAGTCCCCGGGTCGGCTCGTCGAGCAGCAGCACCTTCGGGTCTCCGGCAAGGATGACCGACAGCGCGAGCAGCATGCGTTGACCCTCGGACAGGTCGCGGGGGTGCCGGGTCGGGTCCAGGGCGGCGAGCGAGGAGAGGATGCCCGCCGCGGTGCCGGGGGTGGCGTCGAAGTCGCGGTCTGCGCTGCGGCACTCGGCCTCCACCGAGTCGCTGTAGAGCAGACTCCCGGCGTCCTGCGGCACCATGCCCACAACGCCGATCAGATCCCGTGGGCGGCTGGTCCGAGGATCCAGTCCGCACACGTCGACCGATCCGGAGTGCGAGCGGACGAGGCCGCAGAGCACGCCGAGCAGAGTCGACTTGCCCGATCCGTTGCGTCCCATCAGCGCCGTCACCCGGCCGCCGGCCACCGCGAGATCGATCTCGTGCAGCACGGGACGCGCGCTGCGGCGCACATACAGCCGCTTCACCCGAATCGTCGCCTCGCCGCCTGGAACCGGCGGCTGCGGACGGTCCGGCAGGGTGCGTCGCAGATCCGTCGCGTGTCGGCGCGCGTCACGGATGGACAGGGGCAGCGGCGACCAGCCGAGCTCCCGGCCCAGCTCCACCACGGGTGGCACGCTGAGCGCCCGTTGCATCGCATCGGAGGGCGCCAGCGGTTCGGTGGCGCGGCCGGCCTCGACCAGGATCACGCTGTCCGCGTGATGGATGGTGCGCTCGAGCCGGTGCTCGGCCAGCACCACGGTGACGCCGAGATCGTGCACCAGGCGGTCGAGAGACGCCAGTACGTCCTCTGCCGACACCGGGTCCAGCGCCGAGGTCGGCTCATCCAGCACGAGAGTGCGGGGTCCGGAGGCCAGCACCGCGGCGACCGCCACCCGCTGCTGCTGGCCGCCACTCAGCTCTCGTAGCGGTCGGGTTCGCAGATCGGCCAACCCCATCAGGTCGAGCACCTCTTCGACCCGTCGGCGCATGGCGGTCTGACCGACCGCAAGAGTCTCCATGCCGTAGGCGATTTCCTCCTCGACGCTCTCGGTGACGAAACCCGACAGCGGATCCTGGCCGACGAAGCCCACGAGCTCGGCGAGGTCCCGCGGCCGGTGGTCGCGGGTGTCGCGCCCGTCGATCAGCACCCGTCCGGCGAGCGTGCCCCCACTGAAGTGGGGGACGAGCCCGTTCAGGCAGCGCAGCAGCGTCGTCTTGCCGCTGCCGGTCGGGCCGACCAGCAGCACCAGTTCGCCCTCGTCGATGGTCAGGTCTGGGCAGCTGATCGCCGGCCGGCTTGCACCGGCATACGTGATCGACAGTGCCGTGAGGTGAATCATGCTTTGGACCGTGACAGTTCGGGATCCCGGCGCAGCGACGAGATCGGTGGCCCTTGCTCCGGGTCGGTCGGTGGCCGCAGCCGGCGTCGGTCTTCGCGCTCGGCTCGACGGGGAGTCCGCGGCGCCAGCACAGCGGGGACCGCGGCGACCAGAAGGGCAAGGGCGATGGCGACCGAGACATGGGGGAGTGTCGCAGGCACCTGGGCGGGCACGATCCCCGACCATCCCCGGCGCAGACCCACCGAGACCACGGCCAGGGGCACAACACCGGAGAGTACGACGAGCGTCTCAGGCAGGCCCCAGGGATCGCGTCGGTAAGGCGTGCGCTGGTCACGACGGGCACCGGTCATGAGGGCCATGGCGGCAATCACCAGACCGCCGACCAGGACGGGTAGCCCCAGCGATGCCGGGGTGGGTCCACCGAGCAGGCCGAAGAGACCCACGAGCACACCCGCAAGCCCGATGATGGTCAGGGCGGTGGCTCGGCGGCGTGCGGAACGGTCGAGGGTAACGCGGCCGTAGCCGCGCGATTCCATCGATGCGGCCAGCGAGATGGAGCGCTCCAGCGAGTTCTCCAGCACCGGGACGACCAGTGCTGCCAGCTCCCGCAGGCCTCGGCCGCTGTGGCCGCGCAGCCGCCGGGCGCGGCGCACCGATGCGGCGTCCTCGGCGAGCTGCGGCACATAGGTCATGGCGACCACGATTGCCGTCCCGGCGTCATACAGGGTCGCGGG
Source organism: Leekyejoonella antrihumi (assembly GCF_007845645.1). Classification (GTDB taxonomy): domain Bacteria; phylum Actinomycetota; class Actinomycetes; order Actinomycetales; family Dermatophilaceae; genus Leekyejoonella; species Leekyejoonella antrihumi. Next base: position 128,789 of record NZ_VCQV01000008.1, on the reverse strand, counting down.
CACATAGCGCAGCAGCCGGCGCGGATCAGCCAGCGCATTGCAGCCGCCGACGCACAGCAGCACGGCGGCCAGCTGCAGACCCGTGTAGAGGGCGTCGAGCAGTCCGGCGAGCATCACCGGACCACCGAGCTGCACGCCGGCCATCCAGTGCGGCAGGGGCACCTCTGGCAGGGTCACCAGAGTGATGCGTCCACCGACGGAGGACCCGAGCAGGACCATCATGGCGACACGCACCACCACGGCCAGCAGCGCGATGCCGATGAACAGACCGAGCGCGTTTCTGGTCCCGACTTCCTTGCGCTGCAACACGACACAGCCGACAATCGCGCAGATCAGCAGCAGCAGGAACGGGTTGGTCATGCGGGTGGCGCTCGCCGCGAGCAGCAGACCCCAGATCCACCATGCCACCGGGTGCAGGAGGCGCGGGCGAGACAGGAGATCTGCTGCTGTGGTCACGCGGGGGTCAGTCCTCCAGCGCCGCGCGGCGCCTGCGAAGCACGAGCAGGAGCACAAGAACGATGAGGATGATGACGACGATTGCGACGACCCAGCCGGTCACAGCCCCGCTGCTGCTCGAGGCGGCCGGGCTGGTGGACGCCGTCGCCCTCGGGCTGGCCGAGGCGGCAGCGGCCACCTTGATCGCCACCGCGGTGTCGGGTGCCTGCTGGGCAGCGGTGACCTTCTTGATCTCACCACCACATCCGGACGCCGGCCAGTTGCTGATACCGCAGACCAAACCCTTGGCGTTGCGCACCGACGTCACGTCGGCGAGCACGTCGGCGCCGGTCGCCGCGGTGGGCACCTGCGCGCACTTCGCGATGGGTGACGGGGGGGTGCCGGTGCTCGCGTCTGCGGCGCGCCCGTAGTCGATCACCACGGCGACCCTCTTGTCACCGGACTTGGCCGGGGTACCGGCGCAGACCTTCGCGAAGGTCACGACGCCACGGGGGTGCCGAGCGGAGGTGCCGGAGATCGACCAGCGCCAGCCCTCGATGGAACCGTCAGCCGGGTGGGTGTCTGCGGGGCCCTTCTGCGAGAAGGTCCAGGTGCTGCCCTTCAGGGACCAGTAGCCCCAGTACTGATAGGTCGCAGCGTGCGCGGACGACATGGGCAAGACGATCATGAGCAGGGCCAGGACGAGACCGACGCCGGTCAGTCGGCCGGAGTGGGGGCTGAACGTGCGCTGCATATGTGCCTTTCCTGGCGAACCGGGACCGGGCCAGCACGGACAAGACGCTCGCACGGCTCCAGTCCGCGAGCCACGACGGAATGAGGAAGCCTCGACCACAGTTCAGGTGCTCCGGCTTCGAGCGGTGCTCGTCACGGTTGCGGGTCAGCGCCGGAGTTGCACCGGCTTCCCCTGGAAATGGGTCAGATAACGCCTAAAGATCCCACTCCCGAGATCTATCTGTCAAAGTGTGCCCACCCCAGCAGTTCGGGTGGCAGGCTGGCTGCATGTTGAGCACAATGCAGCCGACGCCGCTGCTGATCTCCACACTGCTTCGGTATGGCACCACGGCCCACGGTCGGAGCGAGGTCGTGACGTGGACCGCCGACGGGGCGCGCCGGACCACGTACGCGCAGGTGGGGGAGCAGGCCGCGCAGCTCGCCCACGCCCTGCGGGACCTCGGGATCACCGGGGATCAGCGGGTGGGCACCTTCATGTGGAACAACGCCGAGCACCTCGCGACCTATCTCGCCGTGCCGTCGATGGGTGCCGTCCTGCACGCCCTCAACATCAGGTTGTTCCCCGAACAGCTGGTCTATGTCACGCGACACGGGGGCAGCGAGGTCGTGATCGTCGACAACACGCTGGCCGAGCCGTTCTCCCAGCTCCTGGAGCAGCTGCCCGCGGTGCGCCAGGTCATTGTCAATGGGCCGGTTGAGGCTGCGGTGCTCGAGGCGCTGCGGCGCCCCGCTCACGTACGGCAGGTCCACGACTACGCCCAGCTGCTGAAGGGGCGCCCAACCACGTTCGACTGGGTGGACGATCTCGACGACAACGATGCGGCCTCGATGTGCTACACCTCGGGCACGACCGGCAACCCGAAGGGTGTCGCCTACTCGCACCGGAGCAACTATCTGCATGCGATGGCGGCGGTCGCGACGTTGGGGTCCACCCAGGCCGACCGGCTGCTCGTCGTCGTGCCGATGTTTCACGCGAACGCCTGGGGCTACCCCTACGCCGCCATGGTGTCCGGTTCCACGCTGGTCATGCCTGATCGGTTCCTGCAGCCGGAGCCGCTCGCAACGATGATCGAGACCGAGAAGGTGACCGGCGGCGCCGGCGTGCCGACGATCTGGAACGGCTTGTTGCAGTATCTGGACCAGAACCCGCATGATGTGTCTTCCTGCCGGATGCTCATGGTCGGTGGGTCCGCTCCGGCCCCGTCGATGATGCGTGCATACCAGGAGCGGTACGGCATCGAGATCATTCAGGGCTGGGGCATGACCGAGACCTCACCCATCGGCAGCCTGGCGTTCGCCCCGGCGGCCGCGGAGCCGGGATCCGACGACTACTGGTCGTATCGCACGTCGCAGGGCCGCCTGGTGTGCGGTGTCGAGGGCAGGGTGATCGGACCGGACGGCACTGAGCAACCTCGCGACGGGCAGCGCGTTGGTGAGATCGAGGTGCGTGGCCCGTGGATCACCGCCTCGTACTACTCCAACGGTGAAGAGTCTGAGGCCGAGATCTCTGCCATGGCAGAGAAGTTCGATGATGGATGGTTGCGGACCGGGGATGTCGGATCGCTCACTGAGGACGGCTTCCTGCACCTGACCGACCGCGCAAAAGACGTGATCAAGTCCGGCGGCGAGTGGATCAGCTCGGTCGATCTGGAGAATGCCATCATGGGCCACCCCGACGTGCTCGAGGCGTCGGTCGTCGGCATACCCGATCCGAAGTGGGACGAGCGGCCACTGGCAACGGTCGTCCTGCGCGCGGGAGCGTCGCCCACTGCCGGAGACCTGCGGGAGTTTTTGGCAGACAAGGTCGCCCGCTGGCAGATCCCCGAGCAGTGGGCCTTCATCGACGAGGTGCCGAAGACCAGCGTCGGCAAGTTCGACAAGAAGCGGTTGCGGCAGCGCTATGCCGAGGGCGACCTCTCGGTGCTGCGGGCCGACTGATCACGGACTGCAGGGGCGCCGGTTAGAGGCGACCACCCGACGTGCCGGTTACAGACGACCTGATTTGACCACTCGGCTGAGGAACTGCTGGGTGCGCTCTTCGCGCGGCTCCTCGAAGATCTGCTGTGCAGAGCCGTGCTCGCAGATGGCGCCCTGGTCCAGGAAGCAGACCTGACTGGACACTTCCTTCGCAAAGCCCATCTCGTGGGTGGCGAGCATCATGGTGAGTCCTTCGTGCGCGAGCTCGCGCACGATCTCCAGGACATCGCCGACGAGCTCGGGGTCGAGAGCGGCAGTGATCTCGTCGAGGAGCATCACCCGCGGTTCCATGGCGAGTGCTCGCACGATCGCGACCCGCTGCTGCTGCCCGCCGGAGAGGCTGTCGGGGAAGGCCTTGGCTTTGATCCCCATCCCCACCGACTCCAGCAGGACCATCGCCTTTTCCTGCGCCTCCCTCTTGCTCACGCCGCCCACCCTGATCGGGGCCAGCGTGACGTTGTCCATTACTGACATGTGCGGGAACAGGTTGTAGGACTGGAATACGATGCCGACGTCGCGTCGGAGCCTGTTGAGATCGACGCCGGCTCCGGTGACCGTGTCGCCATCGATGTGGATCTCACCGGAATTGACCTGTTCGAGCTGGTTGACACAGCGCAGCAGGGTGGATTTGCCTGAGCCCGACGCGCCGATGAGGCAGACCACCTCGTGACGTTCCACGGTGAGGGAGACGCCCTTCAGCACTTCGTTGTGACCGAACGACTTGTGTACGTCGCTGATTTCCAGGAATGACATTGCTCTAGCCTCCCGCCCGTTTCGACGCATCCCGGTTGATCAGGTAGTCGACGAAGCGGGCCTGCGGGATGGTGATGATGATGAAGAAGAATGCGGCCAAGGTCACGGGTGACAGGTTGAACAGCTTGGCCTGCCAGATGGTCGCTGTGAGAAGCGCCTCGCCGATGGCGGCGATCGACAGCAACGCCGTGTCCTTCTGCAGGCTGATGAAGTCATTGAGCAACGGCGGGATGACCCGCCGGACGGCCTGTGGCACGAGGACCGTTCGTAGCGTCTGGAAGTAGCTCAGACCAAGGGATCGTGCCGCTGCGGTTTGGCTCGGGTGGATCGACTGCAGTCCGGCGCGGTAGACCTCGGCGACATAGGCGGAGTAGGTCAGGGTCAGTGCCAGAACGCCGAGCAAGGTCGGGGAGATCTTGGTCAGGCCCGGCGCCGCAAGCGGCACGCCGAAGACGATCAGATAGATCACGACGATCGCGGGCACGGCCCGGAAGACGTCGCAGTAGACGATCGCGATCCTGCGTAGTGGTGCACCGGCCCGGCCGGGAAGCATCCGCATGACCGCCAGCAGCAGCCCGAAGATCAGCACGAGCACCTGCGCGATCAAGGCCACCCAGATATTGATCCAGAAGGCCGGGAGCATCTGGCTGAACGACTGACGCCAGGCGCTCGAGCTGAAGAACGTGTGGGCGATCCCGTTGCCGTGAGCGGAGTTGGCCAGCACCATCAGCAGGAGGAGAGCGACGACCACAGACGCGACCGCATAGCCCATGCCGATCTGTGCATCCTCACGGCCACGGGCAGCAGACCGCCGGGCGGCCACCAGCTTTCCGTCTTGGAGCAGCCGAGCTCGCTCCCGCCCGGCTCCAATCGAGCGCAACGTCGGCCAGAGTGGGTAGAGGGTGAGCAGCACCAGCACGACCCCGATGATTGTCGAGACAACACCGTGGTGGTTGAAGTTCCGCAGCTCCACTGCAGCCAGGACCATCAGTGCTATGCCGATGACGGACGCCACCACGGCGGCCACCGTCAAGGGCAGGACGGGCTGCGGCGGGCTCGGTGCGGGGCTGGGCTGAACGTCGCTTCTGATCAGGCTCGAGGAGCTCATCGTGGGCCCCTACTTCGTGCGGGGCGCCTGGGGCTCACTGCAGCTGCCAGACCGGGACCGCCGAGGGGTCGCCACCAAATGCCGGGCCGAGGTAGGTCTTCGACAGGGTGTTCAGGGTGCCGTCGCTGGAGAGGGTCTTGATTCCCTGGTCGAGTGCCTTCTCGTTGGCGGAGCCCTTCGGGTAGATCGCGCCGTAGTGCTCCCCGGTCTTGTACTGGCCGGCCACCTCGAGCCTCCCGCCGGTGTTCTTCGCCTCGGCCAGCACAATTGCCGTGTCCAGGAATGCGGCGTCCACCTGTCCGGACAGCACGCCCTGGTAGAGGGTCTGCGAGTTCGGGTAGATTTTCGTCGACTTGCACTTGAGCTTGTCCTGGATGAACGGCTGGGACGTGGTGCCTGCGTAGGCCGCGCAGCTCTTGGTCTTGATGTTGGCGGCGGTGACCCCGGCGCCCTTCTTGGTCAGCACCCCGATGTTGGAGTCGAAGTAGGGCGTCGAGAAGTCCACCACCTTGGCGCGCTCCGCGGTGATGGAGATCTCCGCCAGGGCGATGTCGAAAGTATTGGTGTGACCGGCGACCAGTTGGGCGAACGACACGTTCTTGACCGTCACCGACTTCAGTCCGGCCATGTTGGCCAGGTTGGCGGCCATGCAGTACTCGTATCCGCTGTTGATGGAGCTCGCGGTGGTGCCGTTCCACCACCCTGGCGCAGGCAGCGTCGTCTCCACCGTCAGCGTGCCGGAGGAGGCCGGCTTGATCTTGATGGAGTTGGCCTTGCTGGTGACCTTGCAGTTGCCGTAGTGACCGGCGCCGGACCCACCCGAAGACGCGGAGCCGGAGCTGGAACTGGGGCTTGAACCCGAACTGCATGCGGCGAGCGAGGCAGCAACTGCGACCGCACTGGCGATGCTGAGGGTACGTTTGAATGCCATGACGTGGAATTCCTTCCGGCAGCGGAAAAGCCAAGCGGCTTGGGAGAACAGTGGCTTGGTTCGTGGGTGGAGTCAAGGATATTGGCCACGAGTCGCACGCGTGTTGAGTTCGGCGGTATTGACCGACAAACCGTTATGCCGACGGTGATCTGCGGGCGTTGAGACGTCTGCTCCGTCCGTCGCGGAAATTCAACCCTGTGTTGCGCGGCTGTCTTCTCGCAGATGTAGCAGCGTCGGGCGGTCCGCGGTGAATGCTTCCTGGACGGCCGCGGTGAGCTCGGTGGGCGATTCGAGTGAGCGACCCCGGCATCCCATGGCACGCGCCGCCGCCGGGAAGTCGATGCCGCCCAGTCGAACTGAGTGGACCGGGTCGTGGCGGTCGGCCATCTCATTGCGGATCTCGCCGTATCCGCCGTTGTCCACCACCACGACGGGCAGCGAGAGTCCGAGTGCGGCGGCGGTGGCCAGCTCGGGCAACGTGAACATCGCGCCGCCGTCGCCGAGCAGCGCGATGACCCGCGGCCGCTTCGGCGCCAGTGACGCTCCGATCGCCGCCGGTAGGCCATAGCCGAGCGTCCCTCCGCCCGTCGGGTAGAGGAAGCCCGCCGGCCGGTGGACGCGTACGCCGGTCAGTGCCCCGTAGTAGCAGGCCATGGTGCTGTCACCCGCGACCACGGTGCCTTCGTCGACGACCGGTGACAGCGCATCGACCAGTGCCTCCCACGGCGCACCCTCGGCGGCAGCATCGGCGGCGAGTCCCTGCCGTGCCGCCTCCGCTCGCACGAGGGAGTCACCGGCGGCACCTTCGCGCCCGCCGAGAGCGTGCAGCAGCTGGCCGAGCACGATCGGGGCATCCCCGACGAGACGGACTGCCGGATCGGCATTCGTGATCATCGAGGTGCAGTCGACATCGATGCGAATAAGCCTGTCGTCCAGGTGGATCGGTCCATTCCACAGGTCCGATGGTGCAAGCTCGGTCCCAATTGCCAGCACCGTGTCAGCGTCGTCGAGCAGGGCGCGAGCCGACGGGTGATGCAGGCCGGCGCCGACACACAGCGCATGACTTTCGTCGAGCGTGCCTTTGCCATTGGCCGTCGTGAGGACCGGTGCATTCAGCCGCTCGGCAACCCCCCGGATCTGCTGGACGGCAGTTCGGGCGCCACCGCCGACGATCATCACCGGACGGCGCGCCGATCGCAGGCGGTCAGTGGCAGCCTCCACGGCGTCGTCGCGTGCTGCGGAGGCGGCGGGCTCAACGGGGGTCACATGACGCACCGCCGCCGTGGCCTCCAGCAGGTCGAGCGGAACTTCGAGATGCACCGGTCGCGGTCGCCCGGTGCGCATCGCGGCGAAGGCGTAGGCGACCGCCGCCGGGATCTCCTCGACGCTGGTGACGCGATGACTGTACGCAACCACCGCGTCGAGGGCCGCGTGCTGGTCCTTGACCTCGTGCAGGTAGCCGTTGCCGCGTCCGGGGTGGGTGAGCGGCATGCCCGGGGAGATGAACAGCACCGGCACCGAGTCAGACCACGCCTGTGCTGCGGCCGCCAGGGCATTGAGGATGGCCGGGCCGGTGGTGGTGAGGCAGACGCCCGGTTGGCCGGAGACCCGGGCGTATCCGTCGGCGGCGTAGCCCGCGCCCTGTTCGTGCCGGGTGAGCACCAGGTGGATCGGCGAGGCCGCGAGCGCGGAGAACACGGACAGGTTGTGCGTGCCGGGTATCCCGAAGACGGTGTGCACGCCGTGAGCTTCGAGCGCGGCGACGAGTGTGGCTCCGCCGGTGAGTGATGGCATCAAAGTCCTCCAGAGGTGGATTGCCAGGGGCTGTGGGCTAGGTCAGGTGGCGGGCGATCACCAGGCGCATGATGTCGGAGGTGCCTTCCTCGATCTCCTCCAGCGTCACGTCCCGCATCCACTGCTCGACCGGGTATTCACGCGAGTAGCCCCAGCCGCCAAGGGTCTGCACCGCGGCGTGGGTCACGAAGGCAGCGGTCTCCGATGCAGTGAGCTTGGCCATGGCGGCGAGGCCCGTTGCGCTGCCCCCCTCGTCGATCACCCGCGCCGCGCGATGCACCAGCAGCCGCGCGGACTCGATCCGGGTCGCCATGTCGGCAAGCCGAAACGCGACAGCCTGGTGCTCGATGATCCGGACGCCGAACTGCGTGCGGGTCCTGGCGTAGTCGAGTGCATACTCGTAGGCCGCGCGCGCGGCACCGAGCGCGGCCGCACCGAGGACCACGCGGGAGATGTCGAACGTGCCCATCAGGCCGTAGAAACCCTCGCCCTCCTCGCCGAGCCGATCGGCGTCCGGCACGAACACGTGATCCAGGAAGATCTCACGGCACACGATGGCGCGCTGGCCCATCTTGCGCATCGGTTCACCGAAGGACATCCCAGGGGTGCCGTTCTTGACCACGAACGCGGTGACGCCCGCCGAACGCTTGGTCTTGTCCGTCTTGGCGAAGATGACGTAGAGCTCGGCGGCACCGGCATTCGAGATCCACGACTTCTGGCCGTCCAGATGGTACCCGCCGTCCACACGGGTGGCCGTGGTGACGATGGAGGCGGCATCCGAGCCTGCGCCGGGCTCGGTGGTCGCCAGCGCGGTCAGCGGCGCGTCCGGTCCCGTGAGGGGAGTCAGCCAGCGCCTCTTTTGGGCCTCGGTTCCGAGGACCATGATCGGGTCGGCGAAGAATCCGCCCGAGCAGATCAGGTTGCCGATGCCGGGGTCGCCCCAGCACAGCTCTTCCTGGACCAGACACTGGGTGAAGACATCGGTGAACCCGCCGCCGCCGTAGGTCTCGGGGATCATGAAGTCCGTGATGCCGACCGCCGCGGCCTTGGCGAAGATGTCGACCGGGATGACGATGTCGGCCTCATCGACCTCTCGCCCGCGGGGCCGGATCTCGTTCTCGGCAAACGTCTTGCAGAGCTTCACGACCTCCATCTGCTCATCGGTCAATGGCCACGCTGTGCAGCTCATCTCGTGGTCTCCTTCGGTCTCGGCACGATGTGATGGGTGTGATCTACGGTGTCGCACGCTTCGGCGTCCGGCGGATCCCGTGTCGGAATGACGAGTGCATCAACGGCGACCGCGCCACGAACTCCGACGCGGACCGGATTGAGCTCGACCTCGGCGATACGCGGATGTGCAACAACCAGCTGGGAGATGGCGACGACAAGGTCGGCAAGGGCTGCGCCGTCCAGGGATGGGCGATGGCGCCAGCCAGCCAGCAGGGGAGCGCACTCCAGGCGTCCGATCATGGTCGCCGCGGTGCGGCCGGACACCGGGGCGCGCTCGATGGCGACGTCGTGCCACAGTTCGCTCTCGGTGCCACCGCGGCCCACCACCACGACCGATCCGAGGTCCGGATCTCGCCGGGCGCCGACGAGCATCTCGACGCATCCCGGTCTGGTGTCCTGTTCCTCCACGACGTAGTCTCCGTCGCCCAGGCGGGCCCGCATCCTCTCGAACGCGGCAGCCAACGACTGCCCATCGGCCAGATCGAGCTGAACTGCCTCGACCTCGCTCTTGTGGTCGATCCAGCCGGCCTTGAGGACAAAGGGTGCGGTGAGCACGCGCGCGGCCTCCCGCGCGTCGTCGGCGCTTCGAACGCGGTGCGCAGCAGGAAGTGTCACGCCTGCCGCGCGGAGCAGCGCACGAGCCGCCCAGTATCCAGGCTGTAATCGGCCGGCACCGGGCAATGTCTGCGCATGGTGCGCCGGCGGGGGCTCCAAGCTGAGGGATGCGAGCCCGCGAACCAGGTTGACAGCATCCTGAATGCTGTCAACTGTCGGAACGCCTTGACACCAAAGGGAATTCACCACCGAGCTGCGAGCGGACATCGAGTGGACGACGACGGTCTTGTCATGGGTACGCGCGATGGTGGCCATGCGCTTCGCCACCTGGAGCTCGTCGTCCAGGCGGGCGGGGGTGTCCTCGCCGTAGCGGCCGAAATAGCCGGTGACGACGGTCGCGTCGATGCCGGGGTCGTTCAGGACGTGGTCGATGACGCGTGCGTAGGCGGTGAGATCCGCCTCTCCGGCGCCCGCGAGGTCGACCGGATTGTGGCGAGCTGCTCCTCGTGGAAGTGCGGACTGCAGACGAGCCGAGGTGCGTTCATCGAGCTCGGGCACCAGTAGTCCTTCGGTGCTTGCGAGGTCTGCGGCGATCCCGCACTGGCCACCGCTGTCCCCGACGATGGCGACGCGACGCCCCGTCCGTGTCCGGACGGCGAGGAAGCCGCGGGCAACGCTCACCAGTTCTCGCGGGGTCTGCACACGCAGCACGCCCGCCGCCCGGCAGGCGGCATCCACCAGGTCGAGGGGTGACGTCAGTGATCCGGTGTGCGACCGAGCGAGACGGACGCTCGCGCCGCTTGCGCCCACGGTCAGCAGCAGGGTCGGCTTTCCCGCGGCGCGCAGCCGCCGTAATACCTCGAAGAGGGCCTCTCCATCGGGGAAGCCCTCGAGGTAGAGGGCAACCGCTCGAGTGGACGGGTGGGCGACGAGACCCTCGAGCAGCTCGATCGCGCGCACATCGCTCTGATTGCCCACCGAGAAGAACCTGGAGATGCCGACGCCGCTGCGCTCACACAGAATCGCCAGCTCCGATCCAAGCTGGCCACTTTGCGTGACGATTGCCAGCGGTCCTGGGGTGAACGTCCCCCACGCCAGGCGGAGATTGCTGTCGGCGTCATACAGTCCGAGGCTGTTCGCGCCGAGGAGGCGGGCCCCGCCGTCGCGGATGCGATCCGCCAGATTCTGCTCGTCCGGAATGCCCGCAGTGACCCCCAGGAATCCGCGGACACCTCGCGCCAGCCCGTCCTCGACGACCGCGCGAACCTGCTGGGCGGGAACGCACAGTGCGACCAGTTCGGGGGGCTCCGGCAGGCTCGCCAGGTCGGCGAAGCATCGCCTGCCGAGCACCGTGCCACCGGATCGATTCACCAGGTGAACGGTGCGCTGATCGTCGCCGTCGAGTGCGCCGGCCGCCAGCCAGTAGCCCCACTTGGCCGGGTTGTTCGAGGCGCCGACGACGGCCACGGAGGACGGCGCGGTGAAGGCGTGCAGGTCGAGCGACGGGGGCAGTCCGCTGGATGGCACGGGAGGCTCCTGGGGGTGCCGGGGTGAATAACTGACTGATCAGTCAGTTACTGGTTCATGGTCGATCCTGGGTGCAGGGATGTCAAGGGTGCGCGCTGCACGGCGCCCAGGTCGCCTACGCTCAAGCTGTGGCGAGACGGCGGAAAGACGCAGGAGTGCGACGTGAGGAGATCCTGCGCGCGACGGCGCACCTGATCGAGGAGCACGGCATTGCGCTGCTGCGGGTGGCCGATGTCGCCGTGGAGCTGGACGTGAGCCCGGCCCTGGTGGTCTACCACTTCCAGACCAAGGACGCGTTGATCGCGGAGGCGCTGACATGGGCGGCGCAACAGGATCTCGACCGCCTCGCGCTTGCGACCGGAGGCGAGGGCTCGTCTCGTGACCGGCTCTTCGCCGCCCTCGCCTGGTATGCGCCGACCGGCAGCGAACGCGGTTGGCGACTCTGGATCGAGAACTGGGCCGCCGGGTTGCGTGAGCCGGCCCTGCGGCAGGTGGGGCGCGAGCTCGACCTGGTGTGGAAGGAGTCGCTGACCGAGATCATCCAGGCCGGCGTCGCCGAGGGTGACTTCGTGACCGCCGATGCCCGCGGCGCCGCGTGGCGGATCACCGCGCTGCTCGATGGCCTCGCGGTGCAGGCGATCGTCCATCGTGGTGTCGTCGGCCGGGAGCAGCTGACCGCCTGGTCGATGCAGGCCGTCGCCGCCGAGCTCGGGCTGGACGCGTCGCTGCTCTCGCCGGGCACTCCTTGACAGGAGCGATGCCAGTACTGCATCGTTGTTCAGTAAAGAATTCGAGGAGGCCCCATGACCGATTCCAGCACCGACACCGGTGAGCAGCGCGCCGCGGCGGCGCCGCATCTGCAGGTCATCTGGACCGATCCGGTCACCGGACGGCAGGGCTTTGTCGTGATCGACCGGCTCGTGCGCGGTGTGTCCAGCGGCGGGCTGCGGATGAGGAGTGGCTGCACGCTCGCGGAGGTGCAGGGGCTGGCCGCGGGCATGACTCGCAAGGAGGCCCTGCACTACGACCCGCGCGGCAAATACGTGCCGCTCGGCGGTGCCAAGGGCGGCATCGACTGCGCCCCGGAGGACCCGGGGGCGCGAGCGATGCTGGTGAGATACCTGGACGCGGTCCGAGCGATCATCGAACGGCACTGGACCACGGGCGAGGACCTCGGTCTGCGACAGGACACCATCGACGAGGCCATCACGGAGATCGGCCTGACCAGTTCGGTTCAGGCGATCTACCCGCTGCTGGACAATCCGGCGCGGGCGCGGCGCAGACTGGCCGACGCGTTCGAGGTGACGGTCGACGAAGTCAGCCTGCCCGAGCTGGTGGGTGGCCTCGGTGTCGCCCAGTCCGCCCTGACGGCGATGGAGCACCGGGGTGTCGTCCCGGGGGAGTCACGCGCGGTGATCCAGGGTTTCGGGTCCATGGGCGGTGCGACCGCCCGCTACCTGGCCGCGGCAGGAGTGACCGTCGTCGGGCTCGCCGACGTGCGCGGCACGGTGTCGAACCCGCGCGGTCTCGACGTGGAGCGCCTCTTGCGCGGCCGCGACCCGTTGGGCGGGATCGACCGCGACCTGCTGGACCCGGCCGATCGGCAGCTGGGAGTCGAGGACTGGCTCGACCTCGACTGTGACGTCCTGGTGCCGGCCGCGACGTCCTACTGCATCACCCCGGCCAACCAGGGTCGGATCCGGGCGGGCCATGTCGTGGAGGCCGCCAACATGCCGACGCTGCCCGAGGCGGAGACGCAGCTGCGGGATCGCGGGGTGGAGGTGATCCCCGACTTCGTGGCGAACTCGGCGACCAATGCCTGGTGGTGGTGGACCCTTTTTGGTGACATCACGGCCGATGCCACAGTGGCACAGGACCACGTGCGCACGGCGATGGACCGGGTGGTCTCGCAGATGCTCGAGCAGGCAGACGCCCAGCAGTCGTCGCCACGAGCGGCCGCACAGATCGTGGTCGACGAGAACCTGGTCGCTATCCAGGAGCGCTTCGCGAGCTGACCGGCGGGACGCCTTAGGCTGCAGTCATGAGCGATGCATGGACCTGGACGTATGAGGACGCCACCGGCAAGCCGGTGCGGGGTGCCGCCACGGTGTCGTCACAGTTTCCGACCCAGGGGGACGCCGAGTCCTGGCTGGGCGAGCAGTGGCGCGAGCTGACGGGCGCCGGAGTGGCGGCGGTGACTCTGCACGAGGCAGGCGCCGTTGTGTACGGCCCGATGAGCCTGTCGGACGGTTCGTAGTCGACTTGGTGGGAGTGCCTATATTTTTGCGCCGCGCTTGACCTGAGGCTTCGGCACCCGTGACATGCGCATCTGGAAGGACCGCATGATCGCGTAGGTTGCGCACCTGCGCGGTGGGTCCTCATGGAAGCGCTCGCGGATCTGCTTCTTGAGCCGGCGCCACAGCAGGAACGAGTCGACGACGCCGACCAGCACGATCACCCAGACGAAGTAGAGCCCGAGGCGCTGCAGCCCGGCGGTCGGCATCAGGGTGAACAGCAGCACGATGAGCATCAGCGGCAGCAGGAACTCGCCGACGTTCCAGCGCGAGTCGACGGCGTTGCGGATATACCTCTTGACCGGTCCGCGGTCGCGGGCGGGCAGGGCACTCTCGTCACCGCGGTTGAAGGCCTCACGCTGCTTCATGCGAGCCTGCCGGGCCTCGTCGCGGGCGCCCTTCTTGGCCTGCTTGCGATCCTCCGGCACGAGCGGACGGCGTCGGGCGGCCTCCTGCTCCTTGCGCTTCGGCGTCGGGTGGCCCTTCCTGCCAGGCGCACCTTGGGTGGACCTGGTCTCGGGCTCAGGGTTGGACGCCTTGTGCGCGTCGGAGTCTTTGCGGCCAAACACGCTCGATACTGTACGTCCTGGGCGACGGGCGCGTGACATCGTGTCGGCCATCGGGCGCTGCGAGACGCCATTCGACTGTCCACGAGCTCGCAGCAGTGGCTACCGTGAGCATTGTGACTACCAAACTCCCTGCCGACCGACGTGCCGCTCTGACCCGACGGGTTGGTGAGCTGATGCCCGAGGTGCGGCGCGACCTGGAGGCCCTTACCCGCATCCCCAGCGTGTCGCTCGACTCCTTCGACCAGACCCAGGTGGATCGCAGCGCCGACGCCGTCGCGGACCTGCTGCGCGCCGAGGGCCTGGACGTCGAGGTGGTGCGAGAAGGTGGACGACCTGCGGTGATCGGTCGGCTGGCCGCGCCCGACGGAGCTCCGACGATCACTCTCTACGCCCACCACGACGTGCAGCCTCCGGGTGATGGCTTGGGCTGGGAGTCCGCCCCGTTCGAGCCGACCGAGCGGGACGGTCGCCTGTACGGGCGGGGCGCCGCCGACGACAAGGCCGGCGTGATGGCCCACGTGGCTGCCCTGCGCGCGCATGATGGTCGCCCGCCGACCGGTGTCAACATCTTCGTCGAGGGGGAGGAAGAGATCGGCTCGGACTCTCTGGCCACCATCTTGGAGCGACACGGACACAAGCTGCGCGCCGATGCCATCGTGCTCGCGGACTCCACGAACTGGGACATCGGCACACCGGCCCTCACCACCACCCTGCGCGGCATGATCCGGGTGGTCGTGACCGTCAGCACCCTTGATCACAGCGTGCACTCCGGAATGTTCGGCGGCCCGGTGCCGGATGCGCTGATGGCTCTGGTGCGACTGCTCGCCTCGCTGCACGACGATGACGGCGGCGTTGCGGTGCAGGGCCTGCGCGGCGGTGAGGCAGCGGAGCTGGACTACTCGCAGGAGCGGCTGCGGCAGGAGTCCGGGCTGCTCGACGGAGTGCAGACCATCGGGACCGGCTCGCTGCTGTCGCGGCAGTGGACCCGGCCGAGCATCACCACCATCGGCATCGACGCGCCGAGTGTCGACACTGCTTCGAACACCCTGGTCCCGTCCGCCCGGGCCAAGGTGTCGATGCGGATCGCTCCCGACGAGGATCCGCACACGGCCTACCAGGCGCTGTTGAACCATCTGTCCCGGCACACGCCCTGGGGCGCGAAGATCGACGTCCATCTGGACGACGAGGGCGCGGGGTTCCAGGCCGATGCGCAGGGACCGATGTATGACGAGGTGCGGGCTGCGTTCGAGGACGCCTGGGAGGGGACCAAGCCGGTCGACATCGGTGTCGGCGGGTCGATTCCGTTCGTTGCAGCCTTCGCCGAGCAGTTCCCGCAGGCGGCGATCTTCGTCACGGGGGTCGAGGACCCCGACACGCGGGCGCACGGTGCGAACGAGAGCTTGCACCTCGGCGAGTTCGAGCGAGTCTGCCTGGCAGAGGCGCTGCTGCTGGAACGGCTCGGAAGGATGAAACCCCGGAAAGTTCTCCACTCGCAGGCTCGCTCCGATACTTTGCGGGGGCCCCGAGATGAGTGACGAGCACCTTACGGATAGGGAAAGCGATTACGTCGCGTCGAGCTACGAGCGCGACACCCGCTACCTCACCTCGCGCATCACCCGTGACGGCGACGAGGGGTGGCCCGTCGAGCCCGGGCGATACCGACTGGTCGTCGCCCGGGCCTGCCCCTGGGCGAACCGCGCGATCATTGTGCGCAGACTGCTCGGCCTCGAAGCTGCCCTCTCGATGGGCATCTGCGGCCCGACCCACGATGCGAACAGCTGGACGTTCGACCTCGACCCCGGTGGTGTCGATCCGGTGCTGCGCATTCCCCGCATCAAGGACGCCTATGAGGCGCGCGAGCTCGGCTACCCGCTGGGCATCACGGTGCCGGCAATCGTGGACGTGCCGAGCGGCAAAGTGGTCACCAACGACTTCGCCCAGATCACCCTCGATCTCAGCACCCAGTGGACCGACTACCACCGCGACGGCGCGCCGGACCTCTACCCGGCGCAGTTGCGGGACGAGATGGACGAGGTGATGCACCGCATCTACACCGAGGTGAACAACGGCGTCTATCGATGTGGGTTCGCGGGCACGCAGGACGCCTACGAGGCTTCGTATGACAGGTTGTTCGTCGCGCTCGACTGGTTGGAGGAGCGGTTGGCCGGCCGGCGCTACCTGGTGGGCGAACACATCACCGAGGCGGACGTGCGACTCTTCACCACGCTGGCCCGGTTCGACGCGGTCTACCACGGCCACTTCAAGTGCAACCGCCAGAAGCTCTCGGAGCTGCCGGTTCTCTGGGCCTACGCGCGAGACCTGTTCCAGACACCGGGGTTTGGCGATACCACCGACTTTGCGCACATCAAGCGGCACTACTACGTCGTGCACAAGGACGTGAACCCTACCGGCATCGTGCCACGGGGACCGGACCTGTCCGGGTGGACCAGGCCACACAGTCGTGAGGAGCTCGGCGGCAGCCCGTTCGGTGAGGGCACGCCACCCGGGCCGCCCAGCGAGGGCGAGCGGGTCAGCCCTGCACACAACCCGGCGATCGACGCGAACGGGATGGTTCGAGCATGAGCACCCCGCTCATCATGGACGTCGACACCGGCGTCGATGACGCCTGTGCCCTCCTGCTGGCGGCTCGGCATCCCGCGCTCGACCTTCGCGCGGTGTCGTGTGTCGGTGGCAACACGGACGTGGACAGCGTTGTCAGCAACACGCTCACCGTGCTGGACGCCGTCGGACGACTGGACATCCCGGTTGGCCGCGGAGCCGGGCGCCCGCTGCTCGAGGCGCCAGTGGACGCACGGCATGTCCACGGTGAGGACGGTATGGGTGACCTGGACTGGCCGCAGTCGGCCCGGACGCCGGACTCTCGCCATTCGGTCGAACTGATGCGCGACGTGCTCCGCGACGCGATGTCACGTGGCGAGCGCGTGACCATTGCACCCACCGCGCCGATGACTAATATCGCGCTGCTTCTGCGCACCTACCCCGATGTTGCCAAGGGGATCTCGCAGATCGTCTTCATGGGCGGGGCGGCGGACACGGGCAATGCCACGGCGTCTGCGGAGTTCAACGTCTTTCACGATCCGGAGGCCACGGCGATCACGCTCGCCGCCGCGGCGGAGCTCGGCATACCCGTCACGATGTACGGGCTCGACGTCTTCTATGACCCCGTCGTGACTCGGCAGCAGGCGGAGGCACTGATCGCCGAGGGCGGGCACGGCAGTGGAGAGCTTGCCGGGCGCCTGATCGCGTTCCAGTGCGACCGGTTCGAGCGGGCGTCGGCGACGATCGGCGATGCGGGCGCGGTCTGCGCCGTCATCGACCCGGAGGGGGTGACCTGCAGCGACCTACCGATGCGGGTAGAGCTCGCCGGCGCCTGGTCGCGCGGCCGCACCATCGTGGACCGGCGTGACTGGTCGGGCGACCATGCCCACGACCCGCATGGCCGATCGGAGAGCATCGTGCGGGTCGCGCTCGACGTGGACGGCCCTCGTTACACCCGCCTCTGGCTGGATACGGTGCGGGGTCACTGACCCCATCCCACCTTGATCGAGCAGCAGTCAGGGGGTTCGGGCGGAGCGCTTGAAGTTGGTCCACCCGGTCCAACCGCGTTCCCGGAGGAGTTCCAGGAAGCGGGGCGCGGCGGGCACCAGTTCGAGGAAGAGTTCGTCGAGCAGCCGCGCGAGGTCGTCGGGCATGTCTTTCGTTGGGTCGG
Organism: Leekyejoonella antrihumi; assembly: GCF_007845645.1. Taxonomy (GTDB): domain Bacteria; phylum Actinomycetota; class Actinomycetes; order Actinomycetales; family Dermatophilaceae; genus Leekyejoonella; species Leekyejoonella antrihumi. Next base: position 111,133 of record NZ_VCQV01000008.1, on the reverse strand, counting down.
ACTTCTCCTGCGAGCGTGCTGGGTAGGCGGCCTCGAGTTGGGCGACGAGTCGGTCACCGATCGCCGGCAGTCGAGGATCGGTCGGCTCCCAGTCGATGGTCTCGGCGAGATCGCGGTACAGCGCCAGGCTCTCGGGGTCGTCGAGTTGCTGTTGTTTCATCGTCATGTACAGCGGCATCCGTTCGGGGAGCTGGGCAGCCACCAGGATCCACGCATCGCGTTCCCCACCGATGAATCGGTCCGTGAAGCCCAGCTCGCGCAGCCGGCCCAGATAGGCGACCGCCTCGGCGGGAAGTGCGAGACTGTCGCCGGCCACGAGACGGACGATGCGTTCTCGATGGCGTTGCCGCTGGCGGATCTCGGCCCGCAACTGGCGGTCGATGTCGTCGACCGCGGCCGCGAACTCCACACCGTCTACGGCAAGGAGCTCGCGGACCCGGGACAGCGGGACACCGGCTTCGGCCAGGGTGCGGATCTTGATGAGATCGGCGACCGCGGTGGCGTCATACCGGCGATACCCGGAGTGGTCGCGCTCCGGCTCGGGAAGCAGTCCCGTGGCGTGGTAGTGCCGGACCGCGCGCACCGTGACGCCGGCATACGCGGCGAGTTGGCCGATGGTCAGCATGACTCTATTGTCCGAGTCTCGTGTCAGGAGATCTTGCGGTGGTAGGTGTGCATCGCGAGTGTGTAGGCGACCAGCAGCGTGCCGGCGCACCAGGCGATGGCGATCCACCCGTTGTTGCCGACCGGTTGTTCGGCATACAGGTCTCGGATCGTGTTGACGATGGAGGTAACTGGCTGGTGCTCGGCGAACCAGCGCACCGGGCCCGGCATGCCCGAGGTGGGCACGAAGGCCGAACTGATGAACGGCAGGAATACCAGCGGATAGGAGAACGCGCCGGCCCCGTCGACCGACTTCGCCGTCAGCCCGGGGATCACGGCCAACCAGGTCAGCGCCAGGGTGAACAGGACGAGGATCCCGAGGACCGCGAGCCAGGCCAGGAGGCCGGCGCCGGAGCGGAAACCCATCAGGAGGGCGACGAGCACGACGAGCACCAGCGAGATCAGGTTCGCGACCAGCGAGGTCAGCACATGGCCCCAAAGCAGGGCCGATCGGGCGATGGGCATCGACTGGAGCCGTTCGAAGATGCCGGTCGACACATCGGTGAACAGGCGCAGTGCGGTGTAGGCGATGCCGGAGGCGATGGTGATCAGCAGGATCCCGGGCAGCAGGTAGTCGACGTACCTCCCACTGCCGGTGCGGATTGCGCCACCCAGGACGTACACGAACAGCGACAGCATGGCGATCGGCGTGAGGGCGGTGGTGATGATGGTGTCTGGGCTGCGCAGGATGTGCCGCAGTGACCGGCCAAGCAGGGCGATGGTGTTGCTGGCGACATCGGTTCTCATGATTTGCTCCCGACGGCTCTGCGGTCGTCGTGCCCGACGATCATGAGGAAGATCTCTTCGAGGGTCGGCTGCTTCTCGACATACTCGACCTTCGCGGGCGGAAGCAGCTTCCCCAGCTCAGCGAGTGTGCCGTCAGCGATGATCCGGCCCTGGTGCAGAATGGCGATCCGGTCGGCGAGTTGCTCGGCCTCGTCGAGGTACTGCGTGGTGAGCAGCACCGTGGTGCCGTGGCCGGCGAGCTCCCGGACGGTTGCCCAGACCTCGAGCCGCGCCTGCGGGTCGAGGCCCGTGGTCGGCTCGTCGAGGAAGAGTACCGGTGGGTTTCCGATCAGGCTCATCGCGATATCGAGGCGTCGGCGCATCCCGCCGGAGTACGTCGCGACCCGCCGACTCGCCGCGTCGGTCAGGTCGAACTGCGCCAGCAAGTCGTCGGCGATGGCTTCGCGGTCCTTCAGCCGGCGCAACCGAGCGATGAGGGCGAGGTTCTCCCGGCCGGTCAGGATCTCGTCTACCGCAGCGAACTGCCCGGTGAGACTGATGGACCGGCGCACTTCTGCCGAGTTGGTGGCGACATCGCACCCGTTTACCGTGGCGGTGCCATCGTCGGCCTTCAGCAGGGTCGACAAGATCCGCACGATGGTGGTCTTGCCCGCGCCGTTGGACCCGAGCAGGGCGAAGATCGAGCCGGCCGGGACGCTGAGATCGACGCCTCGAAGCACCGCGTTGTCGCTGTAGGACTTGGTGAGTCCGACGACTTCGATAGCTGTTTCGGTGGTCATGAGGAGAGTGTGCAACCCTGACGCAGCGTGAGGGTCAAGCCCAGCGTCGGGCCTAGCGCGCCATCCTGTGCCGCCCGGTGGATCTATGGCATGCACGTGCCGGCAACCGGCCGATCAGCTGCCGAGGTCCGGGATCCTGCCACGCTCCAACGAGCTCCAGAAGTCTCCACGCACGTAACGCTGCTCGGGAGCGGGGTCGAAGTCCCAGTGACGAACGCTGCCCGTCGCGAGAGCCCGGCTCACCAGCTGACGGCGCCGCTGGCTGACGCGCACCTGCTCCTCGAGAGCCGCGAAGTCGTAGCGGTCGTCCAGATCCTTGCGCAGCAACGCCACCCGCCTCGTGTGCTCCGGGTGTCCGGCAACGTTCACCAGCTCATCCGGATCGGTGTCGAGGTCGAAGAGCTGGTCCGGGTCCCCGGGACACCGGACGAACTTGTACTGCCCACGGACCACGGTCACGTGTGGTGCGACCGTGCCTTCGGCCAGGTACTCGATCACGATGTCACGGTCTGCCGCCGACGTGCCGGCCCCCTCGCGCCGGGCGATGTCCAGCAGCGAGGGTCCCGGATCATCACCGCCGGCCAGCTTCACCAGCGTGGGCGCCAGGTCGAGTAGCGACACCGGTGTGGCAAAGCGGCCGCGCGGAACCCGATCCTCCGGGCCGACGACGATCAGCGGCACCCGCGCAGACTGCTCGTAGGGCGACATCTTGTACCAGAGGCCCTTCTCGCCGCGCATGTCCCCGTGGTCGCTGGTGAGGATGACGACGGTGTTCTCAGCCATCCCGAGCTCGTGGAGCCTGGCGCGGATTCGCCCTACGTGGTCGTCGATGTATGCGACGGCTGCGTAGTACGCCCGACGCGCCCTGAGGATCTGCGCGGCGTTCGGCTGTCGGGCGTCGAAGCCGCTCATCGCCCGCAGCCGATGCGTATGCGGATCGCTGTCAGCGGTGGGAGGGTCCGGGTGCGTGGGTCCGTCGATCTCGACGTTGTCGTATCGGTCCCAGTGCTCGGGCGGCGGCTCGTACGGGTCGTGCGGGTGGATGAAGCTGGCGACCATGAGGAACGGGTTGCGCCGTCCGAGAGCTCGGTCCACCCGTGCGCGGTCATTGAGGTGTCGCAGTGCGAGAAAGCCCACCTCGTCGTCGAAATCCTGCTGCACCGTGGCCTTGCAGGCGCCGGCAGCGAACACACTGTCCGCCTCGTGGTACCACGGAAGTCGCTGTGACGAGTCCAGGTTCCAGTCCGGCACCATGTCGAGATCGGCGGGGTAGACGTCCGTGGTGAGTCGCTCTTCGAACCCGTGATGCTGGTCGGGGCCGATGAAGTGCATCCTGCCGACCAGAGCGGTGTGGTAGCCCAGTGCGCGCAGGTGATGGGCGAAGGTCGGTACGGAGGAAGGGAAGTCCGCGCCGTTGTCGTAGCAGCCGTTCTGTGACGGCAGCAGCCCCGTCATCATCGAAGCGCGGGACGGAGCGCACAACGGCGAGTTGCAGTAGGCACGGTCGAACACCGCGCCCGACTGGGCGAGTTGGTCGATGTGCGGGGCGGACACCACCTGGTTGCCGTACGCCCCGAGTGCGTCGGCCGCCAGCTGATCGGCCTGAAGGACCACGATGTTCGGAGGCGACGCGGCCTCGTGATCCCGCTTGGCGCGCTGGTCGCCGATCGCATCAACCACGCTGCATCGCTTCCCTTCGGTCATCGGGCGGACGCCTCCGACGCTACCGCAGCGGCAGAGCAGACACTCCACTCGGCGGAGGGGCGCGGGGGAACATGCGAGAGTCCGGGCCCGTTCGATCGAGCATGGACGACTGGTGGCGGCGCGTGGTGGAGGTGACCCCTCCGGCGGACCACCGGATCGTGCTCGCTGCCGGTCTGGTGGCCGTGCTGGTCATCGCGTGGTCGACGACCTGGCGCTTCGCGCGGCATGTGGTCACCGTGGTTCACGAGGGGTCCCACGGCCTCGTGGCACTGCTCGCGGGCCGGTCCCTGTCCGGAATACGGCTGCACTCGGACAGCTCGGGGCTGACGGTGTCCCGCGGCAAGCCGCACGGATTCGGCATGGTGGCGACCCTCTTCGCCGGGTATGTCGGGCCGGGGCTGCTCGGGCTGCTGGCCGCCTGGGTGCTGGGCACCGGTCACGCCATCGGCATGCTCTGGGGGCTGCTCGTGCTGCTCGGTCTGCTGCTCCTGCAAATCCGCAACCTCTACGGCCTGTGGGTCGTGATGGTCAGCGCCGCCATCCTCGTCGCTGTCACCGGCTGGCTCCCGGCGAGCTGGCAGAGCGGCTTCGCGTATGTCGTGGCGTGGTTCCTGCTGCTCGCCGGGCCATGGTCGGTGGTCGACCTGCAGCGCAGCCGAAACAGAGGGCGAGGGCGCACTTCGGACCCCGACCAACTCGCCCGGATGACCTGGCCGGGCGGTGGCGTCTGGGCGGCGCTGATGCTCGCCGTCGACGTCGGCTGCCTCGTGGTGGGTGCCAGGCTTTTGTTTCTGCGCTGATGGGGGTGGCGCGCTGCGGGCCGGTCAGGGCGGACACAATGACGGACATGCGAGTGCTGGTGGTGCCGGACCGATGCGATGACCTGCCTTCCGTCGAGGTGGCCCGGCTGGTGTCGCAGGGGTGGTCCGAGCGCAACCCTGAGGTTGAGGTCCAGGCTCTGCCCCTGGCGGCGGGAGACCGGGGATTCGTCTCGGCCCTGGCGGCGAGTCTTCCTGGTCGCCTCGAACCGGTGACGGCCACGGATGCCTGGGGGTGCGCGGCTCCCTGCACGCTGCTGCTTGTCGAGCGCGGCAGAGAACGGGTGGTCTATCTCGAGTCTGCGCAGGTGGCCGGCGGCTCCGTGCGAGGGAGGCGTGAGCTACCGGCTCCCCTCGGCACCTACGGCGTGGGAGAGCTGATCGCGTCGGCCCTGGACCTTGCGGCGACCCGGATCGTGATCGGCGTCGGGGGTCTGGCAGCGCTCGACGGTGGGCGAGGTGCCGTGGCCGCGCTGGCCGGACGGGCCGCAGGAGAGACGCCCGACCCTGCCGCCGACCTGCCCGCCGCCAGGGCCCGGCTGGGCACGGTCGGCCTGACGGCGGCGGTGAGCACGGACCCGGTGCTCCTGGGGATGCAGGGAGCGTGCGCCGGCGCCGTCGACGAGCTGCGCCTGACCCGGGCGCAGGCGCAGGAACGCGAGCAGGAGATGGGGGAGTACGTCGACCTCGCACGCCGCATCGTGCCCGAGCGGACGGACCTGCTCACTGGCAAGAGCCAGCGGGTGGACCGGCAGCCCGGCGCGGGCGCCGGTGGTGGTCTGGGTTATGGGCTCGCCCTGCTGGCTGCCCAGCTGACCGCGGGGCCGGCCCTCGTGGCCGCCACCGTGGATCTGGCCGGTGCGGTGGCCGGCGCCGACCTGGTCGTGACGGCCACCCAGGTCTTCGACTGGCGGGTCCTCGAGCACTCTGTCCTTCAGGAGGTCGCCGCCGCCGCCACGGCGGTGGCGCGGCCGGTTGTCGTGCTGGCCCAGGAGGTGCAGGTCGGTCGGCGGGAGACGATGTCACTCGGCGTTTCTGGTGCTTACGCGCTGGTGACCCCCGGTCGGCGCACGGCCGATGACAGTGGCGATCTCGGGGAAGGCCTGCGTGCGCTGGCGCGCCGAGTGGCGGGCACCTGGACACCACCGGGTCGTCGGGACGTACCCTGAAGGTGCACGGGAACAAGTTCGTCGTACACGGGAACAAGTTCGTCGTACACGGGAACAAGTTCGTCACATCGATGGTTAAACGTCGTTGAACCCACTTTCCATACGCAACCGGCCAAGTGAAGGAAGACCATGAGCGTCGACAGCAATACCACCACGGACACCTCGGTCGCGACCCACAACGTCGACCTCAGCGACCTTGCCGCCGGCAAGGTCAAGAGCCTCCTGGAACAGGAGGGCCGCGACGACCTGCGTCTGCGTGTCGGCGTGCAGCCCGGTGGCTGCTCGGGTCTCGTCTACCAGCTCTACTTCGACGAGCGGACGCTCGACGGCGATCTGGTGCGTGACTTCGACGGCGTCGAGGTTGTCATCGACCGGATGAGCGCTCCCTACCTGGACGGGGCCAAGATCGACTTCGCCGACACGATCGAGAAGCAGGGTTTCACCATCGACAACCCCAACGCGGGCAGCAGTTGCGCCTGCGGTGACTCGTTCAGCTGAGCACGCGGCAACCGACAACAGGCCGGTGTGGCGCGCCCCTGCGGGGGCGCGGCGCACCGGCCTTTTGCGTGTGCGGGCCGACTTGTAGGTTCGTCCTATGAATATCGCCGTGACCGGATCCATCGCCACCGACCACCTGATGACCTTCAAGGGGCGCTTCGCCGACTCGCTGGTCGTCGAGCAGCTGGACAAGATCTCCCTGTCCTTCCTCGCGGACGACCTGCAGATCCGCCGGGGCGGAGTTGCCGCGAACATTGCCTTCGGGATGGCCGTGCTGGGGGAGCGCCCGGTGCTGGTCGGCGCGGTCGGACAGGACTTCCTGGACTATCGCTCCTGGCTGGAACGCAACGGGGTCGACTGCGGGTCCGTCCACATGTCCGACACGAAGCACACGGCACGTTTTGTGTGCACCACGGACGACGACATGGCCCAGATCGCCACGTTCTACGCCGGCGCGATGAGCGAGGCTCGCGAGATCGAGCTGGGCCCGATCGTCGACCGGGTGGGTGGTCTAGACCTGGTGCTGGTCGGGGCCAACGACCCGGAGGGAATGCGACGCCACACCACGGAGTGCCGCACCCGCGGCATACCGTTTATCGCCGATCCGAGCCAGCAGCTGGCGTTCGCCGACGGGCCGTTCATCCGTGACCTCATCAAGGGCGCCACCTTCTTGTTCACCAACGAGTACGAAGCCCACCTGACCGAGCAGAAGACCGGGTGGAGCGCCGACGACATCCTCGACATCGTGGGGACCCGAGTGATCACGAAGGGCAAGGAGGGCGCCGTCGTGCTGCGCAAGGGTGCGAGCCCGGTCGAGGTCCCGGTCGCCGGTGAGGTCGTGCGCGCCGACCCGACCGGCGTCGGGGACGCCTTCCGGGCCGGTTTCCTGTGCGGACTGTCCTGGGGGCTGGAGCTCGAGACCTGTGCGCAGCTCGGTTCGATGCTGGCGACCTACGTCATCGAGACCGTCGGCACGCAGGAGTACGTCCTGCGCCAGGAGGACTTCCTCACCCGCCTCGCCGCCGCGTACGGCGACCCGGTCGCCAAGACGGTCGAGCCGCACCTGTCCTGCGCCCGGCCGTAGGCCGCGCCCGTCACCATGCCCATAGAGCCATCACCCACATCGTGGGACCTGGGTGGCGCCGATCTCGCGCAACCTCAGGACCTGTTGGGCGTGGGCGCCGACCTGGAGCCGGGCACGCTGCTGTCGGCCTATCGGCACGGTCTGTTTCCGATGGGCACGGGCCCGGGCGGTCACCCGCCAATGGGCTGGTGGTGTCCCCAGCGGCGGGGAGTGCTGTTGCCCGGCGACCATCACGTGCAGCGGTCCCTGCGACGCGCTCGCCGCCGATTCACCGTCTCGGTGGACCATGACTTCGCCGCAGTGATCGCCGCCTGCGCCGACCCGGCACGCGAGGGGCGGTGGATCACGACCGAGGTGACCCGGGCCTACACCCGGCTGCATGAGCTCGGCTGGGCGCACTCGATCGAAGTGTGGGACGACCGGGACGCGCTCGCCGGCGGTCTCTACGGCCTGTGTATCGGCGGGTTGTTCGCCGGTGAGTCCATGTTTCATCACGCCACGGACGCCAGCAAGGTGGCGTTGTGGGCGCTGGTGGAGATCGTCTTCGCCGACTGCGACACGCGCCGCATGATCGACGTGCAGTGGCAGACGCCGCACCTCCAGCGGCAGGGCGTGCGGGAGATCCCGCGCGCCACCTACCTGCGGCGCCTGCCAGAGGCGCTGGCCGCACCGGAGCCGGCCACACTGCATACGGCTTGATCTGCAACAGGGGTCGGGCGCGCTCTAGGAGGCAGTCACCACGAACTCGTCTGACGAGTGACCGCTCTCCAACGCGGTTGAAGCGTTGGAGCAGACCGGGTAGGTGCCGCTCACGCTTGCGGATGAGAGGGCCCCGCCGCAGTTGGGGTTCTTCACGGTCGAGCCTGCCGAGGTGAAGCCGGTCTTGGAGACGATCGCCCAGCCCGTGCCCGCGGGCACGTTGTTGATGATGCCGAGGGGCCTGGCGACGGTGACCGAGCACCCCGGGTGGCCGGCGAGGGTCACTGTCTGCTCGCCGCCGGTCCAGAACTCAAAGGTGTCGGTCGGGGCGCTGGTGGCGCTGAACGTCAGCACCGAATTCGCCGGACAGGCGGCCACGGGCAGCGCGGTGCAGAGCAGCTTGCCGGCCGTGTCGAACCCGCTGACGTAGTCGCCGCTCGGGCAGGAGGTTCCCGCCGAGGCGTTCACTCCTGCTGGTCCCTGTGGACCGGCCGGTCCCGCGGGTCCGGTTGCACCGGTCTCACCCTTCGGTCCGGTGGGTCCGGCTGGGCCGGTCGCTCCGACGGCACCACGCGCTCCGGTTGCACCGGTGTCGCCCTTCGCGCCGGTAGCTCCGGTTGCGCCCCGTGCGCCAGTCGCACCGGTCGCGCCAGTGGCCCCACGTGGTCCGACAGGCCCCTGTGGTCCCGTGGGGCCGGTCTGGCTCCACGTGATCTGCACCTGGTGCCCGACACAGTGTTTGCGGGGCGAGGTGCCGATCTCGACGTTGAAGATCTGCCCGGCCGCCTGGTTGAGGCAGCCGGTGAACTGCTGTGGTGGCGTCGAGGCGTTGGCGGTGCCGACCTCGAGCATGGCTCCGCCGAGGACTACTGCTGCGCCGACCACCATGAGCTTGCGGCTTGTGCGAATGCGTCGCATGACTTGTTCTCCTTCTAGCGGTGACACTCGTCTCGGCTCGCGCCGATCGGATGTGCACCGGGTGTTCTCTCAGTTGCGTGAGGGGTTCGAATGCTGCCCGCCCCGATCGGTCTTCTGGTCAGCTGCTGGGGCAGGTGGTGCCGGCTGTGGTGAGGTCGGCGGTGGTGTGGCCGAGGGTGATGTGTAGGGCGCCGTCGTGCAGGTCGAGGGCGGTGACCTGGATGCCGATGGTGTTGCCGGCGGTGTCTTTGATGGGGGTTTGTTCGTTGAGGGTGAGGGTGCCTCCGTGGATGGGGATGACCGTGTTCGGGGCTGGCTTGTAGGGGATCTTGGTTCCGTCGACTTTGGCGGCGGTGTAGGTGGTGGATCCGGTTGCGGTGACTGTGGTTCCGTTGCCGGTGGTGGTGGCGTCCGCGACGGTCTTGATGGTGCCGGACAGGGTGAGGCCAGGTTGTCCGGCGGTCAGGGTGCTGGTCGCGTGGGCGTCCTGGGTGCCGTCGGCCCCACGGGTGCCGGTGGCGGTGGTGATCTGGTGGCGGGCGGATCCGGTGATGCTGCCTGGGGTGGTGGTGCAGGTCAGGTCGGCGGGTGCGGTCGGCCCGTAGCGGTAGTACCGGCCGAGCGCGAGATTGATGCCGTAGGCGTGCGCGTCGAACCGCAGCTTCGGTGCTGGCACGGTGTAGCTGATCGTGATGCTTGCCGGGTCGGTGGTCACGGTCTGGCTGCCGCCGGCAGGAACCAGCGACGACCCGCCGCCACCTCCGGATGCACCGACGACGGTGGGGTGCGGTGCCTGCCCCGAGGCCAAGGACCCCGCGCCGCCCCCTCCGCCGTACAGCCCCCCGCCGCCGCCACCTGCGGTATCGATGAAGGTTGGGCCATTGCCACCGGTGCCGAGGCTACCGGAGCTCCCGGTGCTGGTCTGGCCTTCATATGTGGAGACGCCCCCGGCCCCGCCAGACGTGGGGGTGCCTGCGCCGCCGCCGGTGCTGGTGGGTGCAAACCCTGGGCAGTTCTGCCCGCCGGTACCATCCGTGCCGGCGTCTCCGCCGCTACCCCCGGCCGCAGTGGAGTCGCTGGTTTGACAGCGTTCGGAGGTGCCACCGCCTCCGCCACCGCCGGCGACCAGGACCCGCGAGTCGAGGCTGTCTGTCCCGGCAGAGGACACGGTGCGCAGATCGGTGGCTCCGCCGCCCCCGCCGCCGTAGCGGCTGCTGCCGCCGCCGTTGAACCCGCCCTGGCATGCGTCACCCGGGTAGCAGCCGGTACCAGTGGTTGGAGCCCCACCGACCTCCAGGTAAAGCGACTGGCCAGGGGCGACGGTAAGGTTGCCGGTGACCTTGGCGCCCTTCCCGGCACCGCTCGGAGTGAAGAACGCCGGTGCTCCGGTGGCACCGATGGCGGTGGAGTCGATCGTGGTGATGCCGGTGGGTACGGTGAAGGTCTGCTCGCCGCCGGTGTATTTGTAGGTGCAGGTGACGGTTTGCCCAGTCTGGGTGCATCCGCTCGGCAAGGTCGCGGCGTCGGCGTGGCTGATGGGTGCGGCCATGGCCAGGGCGAGCAGGCCGCCCGAGGCCAGCGCCAGTCCGGCTCGAGCGTGAGCGCGTGAGCGGGTGGGGGATGAGCTGGTGGACATGGCAGGGCCTTTCGTCAGGATCGCGGGCACCCAGCAGGGTGGGCCTTCTCCTGACGCTAGGGACCGGTGGCCGCGAAGTCCTACGGAAGTTCTACGGGTTTGCGACCGGCGCCACCCGCGAGCCTGCCGTTCGACAGACCCGTCAGCGTGCCGAGCAAGGCGTTTGCCGCCACCAGATCCGGGGTGTCCAGCCCCTCGGTGAAGGTGCCGAAGACGGCGCTTAGCAAGTCCTCCGCACACCAGCCATGGCCCCGCGAGACAAACAGCCGGGCCAGGCTCGTCGCTGCACGCAGCTGGAAGGACCGGTCATCCCGTGCCGCCGCCATCCGGTATGCCGTGACGAGCTCGGCCAGCGCGTCGCGCGCAGGCGCACAGTGGCTGTGCAGCAGCAGCTCGCCGTGCAGCCGGTGCAGCTCGGACTCGCTGCTGCGGTATCCGGTGCGCCCCATCGCATCCAGCTCTGACCGGACTGCGGTGGGCCCGGCCGCGAAACCCCCGGCGGACAGGCAGATCTCGGTATCCAGCCGGTTATGGAACGTGTCACCGATGCTCGCGAGCGCGTCCCAGTCCGCGGCACCCCGGCGCAGCCGGGCGAGTCCGGTGGGGCGGTCACCGAGCGTCGCGGTCGCCCAGCCGTCGAGAATGAGCCCGCCCGCTCCCCAGAGCGGCAGGTCGTGCTCCACCGCACGGGCCTCCAGCTCGGTGGCGAGCGACCGCACCCGGCCGGCGTCACCGCAGTGCAGGTGGATCACCGCGGCAAACCACAATGCCCGCGCCAGGCCTGCGGGGATGCACTAGGCCCAGGCGTCTGCCAGTGCCTGATCCGCGTGCTGTCGGGTCCGGTCGGGGCACCCGGGATGCCACAGCGCCAGGCCGACGAGCCGCGCGGCGTCGTCGCCGCGTGCGGCCAAGGTGTCGAGCTGCGTCACGACGGCCCGCATGGCGGCTCGAGCAGCCCCGGCAGCTGGACGAGCCAGGTCGGAGCACATCGGCGCAGCACGGCATACACCTCGGTCCCACCGGGACCGCGACACAGACCGCCCAGCGCCTGAAGGACCGGCAGGTACGGCTCACCGGGCCCCGTCTGCTGTGCACACTCGCCCCTGGCCGACCAGCGGCCGAGCATTCCTGGGGAGTCGCTGGACGAACTGGTCGACGAGTGCCGTCTTGCCGACGCCGGCCTGCCCGCCGACGAAGCCGACACCGCGCCGACCGCCGAGTGCCTGCGCCCACAACCGGGCGAGGGCGGCCAGGTCGGTCTCTCGGCCGACGAACGGGCGACGCGGCGCAGCCGTCTTCGGGCGTAGGAGTATCGCCTCGCCAGATCGGACCAGCCGACCACTGCCGGGTTCGAACCGGGTGTCATCCAGATAGACCGCGCGGTCCATCTGCCGCACCCTCACACGCATACCCGCGGCGGCACCGACGGCACCCGCCACATCATCAGAGTACTGGGCCGGATGCTCAGGGCGATGGTGTTGCGCAGGTGCGAGGAGGCGGTGCGAAAGCGGTCGTGACCCCGGCCGGTGAGCTCGCTGCATACATCTTGAAGTGCAGCCGGACCGGGGAACTTCGCAGGTGGGGAAAACAGTTGTGTTAACAGTCGTCCCCCCTCCCTCGGTTGGAGGTGGGCTGGGCTACTCTTGTGCCTGTGCCCGGATCCCAGAATTGGAAGGCGGCCATGACGCGCCGCCCTCACGAGACCCCTGCCCGTCACGGGCGTCGCAGACTGGCGTTCGCCGGCCTGGTCGTCGCCTTCGCGCTGCTGCTGTCCGGCTGCTCGCCGGTCGAGGAGCGCGGCTACCTGCCGAAGGGTGTGACCTCGCTCTCTCCCGAGATCACCAGCTTCTGGAAGACGACGTGGCTCTGGGCCCTGGGGATGGGTGTGCTTGTCTGGGGCCTGATCATCTACTGCATGGTGCGCTACCGGCGGAAGAAGACCGATACCGGTCTGCCGCCGCAGCTGGCCTACAACGTGCCGATCGAGATCCTCTACACGGTCGTGCCGGTGATCATGGTCGCCGTGCTCTTCGGCAAGACGGTGCAGTTGGAGAACAAGATGCTCGACACGACGTCGCAGAAGAACCAGGTTGTCGTCAACGTGGTCGGCAAGCAGTGGTCGTGGGACTTCAACTACGTGCACGAGGAGGTCTACGACGCCGGTGCACAGGCCGAGGTGAGCAGGGACACCGGAGTGCTGGAGGGGAGCCTGCCCACGCTCTACCTGCCGGTGAACGAGCGAGTCGAGTTCATCTTGACCTCACGCGACGTCATCCACTCATTCTGGGTGATCCCCTTCCTGCAGAAGATGGACATGATCCCGGGCAAGGTCAACAAGTTCGCGGTCACGCCGACGGAGATCGGCACGTTCCAGGGCAAGTGTGCCGAGCTGTGTGGCGCCTATCACTCCCAGATGCTCTTCGAGGTCAAGGTCGTCAGCAAGGCGAACTACGAGAAGCACATCCAGTCGCTGCGCCAGCGCGGAGACATCGGATTCCTCAGCAATGCGCTGAGCAGGTCGTCGCTGGAGCCAGATCAGCAGCAGTACCTGCCACCGAACATCCAGAAGTCTGAGATCGTGGAGGGCAAGTAATGGCTAGTGTTGTCATGCCGCGTAGCAGTGACACCGATGACGTCCAACGATCGGCCGCTGCCTACACCCGCCATCCTGGTCGAACGGTGGTCAAGTGGATCACCACGACGGACCACAAGATCATCGGCAACCTCTACTTTTTCACCTCCTTCAGCTTCTTCCTGGTCGGTGGTGTGCTGGCGCTGATGATCCGCGCCGAGCTGGTGGAGCCGGGCCTGCAGGTCGTGGACAACCCGGAGCAGTTCAATCAGCTGTTCACGATGCACGGCACGATCATGCTGCTGCTCTTTGCCACCCCGTTGTTCGCCGGTTTCGCCAATGCGATCATGCCGTTGCAGATCGGCGCCCCGGACGTGGCGTTCCCCCGGCTGAACATGTTCGCCTACTGGTTGTATCTGTTCGGTGGGTTGATTGCCTCGGCCGGGTTCTTGACCCCGCAGGGTGCGGCGGCGTTCGGCTGGTTCGCCTACGCCCCGCTGAGCAACGCGACCTACAGTCCGGGCCTGGGCGGCAACCTGTGGGTGTTCGGGCTGGCGCTGGCCGGCTTCGGGACCATCTTGGGCTCGGTCAACTTCGTCACCACGATCATCAGCATGCGCGCGCCGGGGATGACGATGTTCCGGATGCCGATCTTCACCTGGGGCATCCTGATCACCTCGATCCTGGTGCTGCTGGTCTTCCCGGTGCTGGCCGCGGCCCTGTTCGGGCTCGGCGCGGACCGGGTGATGGGCGCGCACGTCTTCGACCCGCAGACCGCCGGTGCGATGCTGTGGGAGCACATGTTCTGGTTCTTCGGGCACCCGGAGGTCTACATCATCGCGCTGCCGTTCTTCGGCATCATCTCCGAGATCATCCCGGTGTTCAGCCGCAAGCCGATCTTCGGCTACAAGACACTGGTCTTCGCCACCATCTCGATCGCGGCCCTGTCGGTCAGCGTGTGGGCGCACCACATGTACGCCACCGGCCAGGTGCTGCTGCCGTTCTTCGCGATCATGACGATGCTGATCGCGGTCCCCACCGGTGTGAAGTTCTTCAACTGGGTCGGCACCATGTGGGGCGGGTCGATCACCTTCGAGACGCCGATGCTCTGGTCGATCGGGTTCCTGGTGACCTTCTTGTTCGGTGGTCTGACCGGGGTCATCCTGGCCAGTCCGGCCCTGGACTTCTCGCTGACCGACTCCTACTTCGTGGTCGCCCACTTCCACTACGTGGTGTTCGGCACGGTCGTCTTCGCGATGTTCGCCGGGTGGTACTTCTGGTGGCCGAAGCTGACCGGGCGGATGCTGGACGAGAAGCTGGGCAAGCTGCACTTCTGGCTGCTGTTCATCGGCTTCCACACCACGTTCTTGATCCAGCACTGGTTGGGCGTCAAGGGCATGCCGCGCCGGTATGCGGACTACCTGCCGCAGGACGGCTTCCAGTGGATGAACGACGTCTCCAGTGTCGGTGCCCTGATCCTCGGCGTCTCGATGATCCCGTTCATCTACAACGTATGGAAGAGCTGGCGGAGCGCACCGATGGTGACCGTCGACGACCCGTGGGGCTACGGCGCCTCGCTGGAGTGGGCCACCTCCTGCCCCCCGCCGCGACACAACTTCGACTCCATCCCACGCATCCGCTCCGAGCGCCCCGCCTTCGACCTGCACCACCCCGAGGCCGCGGCCGGCGCAGTCATTGCGCCACCTGAGCCCGTTGGTGCGACCGTGGGTTCTGCTGGTTCGGGCTCCGCGGAGCATGGTTCGGAAGGTGACAACCAATGAAGGTTGAAAGTGCGCTCTTCGGAGTCATCGGGTCGTTCTTCGCAATGATGTGCCTGATCTATGGCTTCTGGAGCTACTGGGACGAGCCAGTGGGCACCGTCGGATTCGCACTTGGTGCTGCCCTGTGCTTCATGATCTCTTTCTTCTGCTGGTGGACCGGGCGCAAGACCGATCTTCGACCCGATGACAATCCCGAGGGCGAGATCGATGAGATCGAGGGCGACTACGGGTTCTTCAGCCCGTACTCCTGGTGGCCGCTCTACCTCGGCGGTGCGGCTGCGCTGATGTTCATCGGCCTGGCCGTCGGCTGGTGGCTCGTCATCCTTGCGGTTCCGTTGGTGGCCCTGGCCTCGGTGGGATGGGTCTTCGAATACTTCCGTGGCGACGACGCAATCTGAGCAGATGGAGAGCAGAGACCGGGATCGGGTGGCACCGCATAGTGCCACCCGATCCCGGTCTCTGCTGCCTGCCTACCCCGAGCGGAGTTATCCCCAGCCGAGCTCGTGCAGGCGGTCGTCGCTGATCCCGAAGTGATGGCCGATCTCGTGCCGGACGGTCACCTCGATCTCGCGGAGTAGCTGCTCGCGGCTGCGTGCCAGACGCGTCAGCGGACCCTTGAAGATGAAGATACGGTCAGGGAGCGACCCATACCCCCAGGCGTCCAGGCGCTCGGGCAGGGGAGTGCCCACATACAGCCCCAGCAGGGTCTGACCGTCGGGAAGGTTGCTGGTGTCCGGCTCGTCCTCGACCAGGATGGCCACGTTCTCCATCCGGTTCAAGAGGTCGTCCGGGATGCGTGCGAGCGCATCATCGACCGCCTGCTCGAACTGCGCGTCCGACATGTGCACGACCATGCTGTCAAGCCTGCCATGAGCGGCCAGGGGTAGAGCAAACGGGCCGAGACTGCTGCTGGTGTGCAGCGGTCGCGGCCCGTTCGATGCGCCTGGGCGACTGGAGAGGTTAGGCGTCGTCGTCGCTGCCCTGCTGGTGGGCGTAGGCGTTGTGCTCCTCGATCTCCTCTGCGCCACCGTGCAGGTGACCCCCGAACTCACCAGGGTGAGCGTCCTCGAGGGCGGCCGCCTCCAGCGGTGCGAGGGCCTCATCGGCCTGTCCGTCATGGTGCGCCGCGGCCAGCTCGAGCGGCGTCACCGGCTCGATGCGGTCGTTGAAGAAGAACTGCGAGAGCCGTGCGCGCGTGCGATCGGCGGACGCGGTCTTCGAGCGAACACCGTTCTCATCGGTCTCGGCGGGTGCCGCGATCGGACGGTGTGCCTCGAAGGAGACCAGGCGCCAGCGCTCGTACTCGTCCAGCGGCTCGTGTGCCTCGAAGAAGCGTCCCTCCGCCGTACGGACGATGCGACCGGTTTCCTTGCCGTGCAGAACCAGGTCGCGGTCCTTGCGCTGCAGGCTCAGGCAGACCCGCTTGGTCACCCAGAAGACGATGACGGGGGCCGCCACCAGCATGATGCGCAGAGTATTGGTGATGTCGTCGATCGACAGGTGCAACTTGATCGCGATGATGTCGTTGCCGGCTGCCCCGAACAGCACCGCGTAGAACGCGATGGCGGCCATGCCGAGGCCCGTGCGGGTCGGCACGTTGCGCGGGCGGTCAAGCACATGGTGCTCGCGCTTGTCACCGGTGACCCAGGACTCCACGAACGGGTATACCCCCATGAGCGTCCACAGGATCGGAATCAGCAGGATGGCGCCGAGCATGACGTTGAAGCTCCACGTATGCCCCAGGAGGGTGAACTCCAAGAAGCCCGGTAGCAGCCGCAAGGCACCATCTGCGAACCCCATGAACCAGTCGGGCTGCGAGCCGGCAGTGATCATGGTCGGCTCATACGGGCCGTACATCCAGATCGGGTCGATCGTGACCAGTCCGGCAATCAGCGCGGTCACACCGAACACGACGAAGAAGAAGCCGCCTGCCTTCGCGGTGTACACCGGCATGAGGGGGAATCCGACGACGTTCTTGTCGGTCTTACCGGGCCCGGGGTACTGGGTGTGCTTGTGCACCATCACCAGGATGATGTGCGCGGTGAACAGACCCACGATGATCGCGGGCAGCAACAGCACGTGAATGGTGAAAAACCTCGGAATGATCGCGGTACCCGGGAAACCACCGCCGAAGAGGAAGTAGGCGATGTAGGAGCCCACGATCGGGATGGAGAGCATGAAGCCCTGCGCGGCCCGGACGCCGGTGCCGGAGAGGACGTCATCGGGAAGCGAGTAGCCGATGAAACCCTCGACCAGGACGAGCATCGAGAGCACCAGACCGATGATCCAGTTGATCTCGCGAGGCTTGCGGAATGCACCGGTGAAGAACACCCGGAACATGTGCAACATGATCGCCACGATGAAGATCAGCGCCGACCAGTGGTGGATCTGGCGGATCAGCAGACCGCCGCGGACATCCAACGAGATGTCCACCGTGGACTTGAAGGCGTCACTCATCGTGATGCCCCGCAACGGCACGTAGGGGCCGTTGTAGACGCTCTCGCTCATGCTCGGCACGAACCAGAAGGTCAGGAACGTACCGGTGATCAGCACGATGATCAGCGAGTACATCGCGATCTCGCCCAGCATGAACGACCAGTGGTCCGGGAAGACCTTCTTCATCAGGAACCGGACGCCCTTGGCGGCTCCGGTGCGCTCGTCAACCCAGTTGGCGACGCCGCCGATGGCGCCACCATTTCCGGTGGGTGCCTCGGTCGTGTCGTCTGCGCGGAGCGCGTCGGCGCTTCGGCCTGACGTGTCTTCGTTCAGCGTGGTCATGCGCGCTCCCAGAAGCTTGGTCCGACGGGCTGGTCAAAGCCGTGGTCTGCCACCAGATATCCCTCGTCGTCCACTGAGATCTTCAGCTGTGGAAGGGCTCGTTTCGCCGGGCCGAAGATGACCTTGCAGTCCTCGGTCAGGTCGAACGTCGACTGGTGGCACGGGCACAGCAGGTGATGAGTCGTCTGCTCGTAGAGCCCGACGGGACATCCGACGTGAGTGCAGATCTTGGAGTAGGCGACGACGCCGTCCACACCCCACTTGCGCTCTCGGGCGCTCTTGATGAGGTTCTCCTGCAGGCTGATCAGGATGACGGCGGCCTTGAGCTTCTCGTTGTTCGGGTCCGGGGTGGCGTCGATGCCCTCCGGAAGCACGTGGAAGACCGAACCCAAGGTGACGTCGGACAACCGGATGGCGGTGCCGTCCGGGTCGCGCATCAGCCGACGGGGTTTGCCGCCGGGCAGCTTGGAGTCCCACAGGGTGGTTTCCAGGTCGGTGTGCGGAAGTGGGCCGAGCGAGCCGACCAGCTGCAGCCCGAGCGGTATCGCGAACAGGCCGAGAGCGCCGCCGAGCGTGTACTTGATCAGTGGGCGACGCTTGAGCTGTGAGCCCTCGAGTCCGTCCGCGAGGATCTTGACCGCACCCTCACGGGCCTCGTCGGGGGAGCGCAGCTCGTGGCGCTCCTCGACCACCTCGGTGTCGGGCATGAGGGTCTTCGCCCAGTGAATGGCCCCCAGGCCGATGCACAGCAGCGACATACCCAGAGTGACACCGAGACTGACGTGCAGCGCCATCGTGCGGCCGATGATCGGCAGGCTGACGACGGTGTCGTTGCCGACGGCGAAGTAGGACACGACGAACAGCACGGTCGCGAACATCGAGATTGCGAAGAGTGCGGCAACCTGCCGCTCGTAGCGTCGAGCAGCAGCCTCGTCGGAATCGCCGGCGCGGTGGATGTGCGCGGGCAGGCCCGGGTCCTGGAAGCGCTCCGGCAGGTTGTCCGAGCCTTCCCTGTGCTCAAGGCTTACCAGCGCGCGGTCGTCACCGGCCTCCGAGGTGGAGTCGTGTGTCACGGAGGATTCCTTGTCCGACGGGTTGGAGGGAGTGGTCATCACGCTGCCTTCCGGCCGAGCCAGACTGCCGCGCCGATCAGCAGACCGATACCGATGGTCCAGACGAACAGACCTTCCGGGACCGGGCCCAAGTTGCCGAGGTTGGCCCCACCTTGGTTCGGCTCGTCCTTGGTGTTCTGCAGAAAGCTGATGATGTCCTTCTTGTCCGTCGGGCTCATGTTGGTGTTGTTGAACACCGGCATGGACTGCGGGCCGGTCTCCATTGCCTCGTACATGTGCTTACCGCTGACGTCCATCAGGCTCGGCGCGAACTTTCCGCGGGTCAGCGCGCCGCCGGACCCGGCGAAGTTGTGGCACATTGCGCAGTTCACCCGGAACAGCTCGCCCCCCTTGGCGATGTCGCCGCCGCCGCTCGTCAGGTCGCTGGCCGGGATGCCGGGGCCCGGACCGAGGGATGCGACGTAGGCCGCCAGCTGGGAGATCTGCTTGTTGTCGAACTGCGGCCCATTGGTGTCGGCCTCGGCCTGGATGCCCGGTGCTGCCAGTGGCATACGGCCGGTGCCGACCTGGAAGTCGACGGCTGCGGCGCCGACACCGACCAGGTCCGGTGCCTCGTTGCCGCCGGTCGCGTTGACCCCGTGGCAGGTGGCGCAGTTCGACAAGAACAGCTGCTTCCCGGCCGCGATGTCGCTTGAGGAGCTGGTTGCGGCATCGGCGTTCTTGGGTGCCAGCGCGGCATACAGGCCACCGGTCACGATGAGCCCGAAGAGGAGCACGATGACCAGTGCGGCCGGATGCCGGCGGCGGGCAGCAAGGGAACTCACAATGACGTCCTGTCGTCGCGGGAATGGGGGAAAGCTGTCATGGCCGATTCGCCCCTTTACTGCAGCAGGTAGATCGTCGCGAACAGCGCGATCCACACCACATCGACAAAGTGCCAGTAGTAGGAGACCACGATCGCGCCGGTGGCCTGGTGATGGGTGAACTTCTTGCTCGTGAATGTTCGCCCGATGATCATCAGGAAGGCGATCAAGCCGCCCGTGACGTGCAGGGCGTGGAAACCGGTGGTCAGATAGAACATCGAACCGTAGGCGTCCGAGTTGAGGGAGATGCCATCACCGAACATGTTCGAGTACTCCAGGATCTGCCCGGACACGAACGTGGCACCGAAGAGGTAGGCCAAGACGTACCACTCGCGCATGCCCCACTTGGCCAGCTCGTAGAACTTGCCGGTGCGAGAGGCGATCCCGGCCTCCGCCTTGAACACACCGAGCTGACACCAGATGGAAGAGATCACCAGGATCAGCGTGTTGCCGAAGGCGTAACCCACCTCCAGGTGACTGGTGCGGCTGGTCCATAGGTCGCCGGCGACGGAGCGAATCGTGAAGTACATCGCGAAAAGCCCCGCGAAGAACATCAGCTCGCTGGCCAGCCACACGATGGTGCCGACGGCCGTCATATTCGGTCGGGTCACCGGACCGTGTCCGGCAGGTGTGCCATGTGCGCTCATTGGAGCGGTCGTTGCTGTCGCCACGTCCGACATTATGGCCCAATCGGACCCGCCATGTGCGAGCGACCCCCCGTCCGAGAGCACTTTGGGCACAGGGATCCCCGGTTTCACGACAGATGTCGTGCAAGACGTGCTCGAACATCGCTGCAACGAGTCGAAGCCGGTGCAGAGTTCCCGGTGCTCGTGAGTAGCATCAAGGCTATGAGTCCTACGTCTTCTGCCGTATCGGCGCCCACGAGCTCGACGATGCACAGTCTGACCGTTCTGCTGTACAGCGACGACATCGCCACCCGCGACGTGGTGCGGGTCGGCGCGGGCCGTCGGCCGGCCCGCGACGTCGAGATCGACTCCTGGTTCGAGTGCGCCACGGCGCAGGCGGTCGTCGACGCCGTGGAGACGCAGAAGTTCGACCTGCTGATCCTGGACGGTGAGGCCGCGAAGGTCGGCGGACTCGGCCTGACCCGCCAGCTCAAGAATGAGATCTTTCAGTGCCCCCCGGTGATCGTGCTGACCGGTCGTGCGGCCGATGGCTGGCTGGCGTCGTGGTCGGAGGCGGACGCCGCGGTGCCGCACCCCATCGACCCGTTGGTGCTCACCAGCACGATCGCCGATGTCGCGCGCCGCACGTCGTCCCGCTAGCCGCTCGAGACGGGTCGGCTGATGGGTGACTCGACGCAGACCTGGCCGCGGCTGCTGAGCAAGCTTCTCGCCGGCACCGACCTGCAGGCGGCAGACACCGCGTGGGCCATGGACCAGATGATGTCCGGTGCGGCGTCCCCGGTGCAGATCGCCGGCTTCCTCATTGCCTTGCGCGCCAAGGGCGAGACCGTGGACGAGCTGCGCGGTCTGGCCGACATGATGGTGCGCCATGCCGTGCCGATTCAGGTCCCCGGGGCGACGCTGGACATCGTGGGAACCGGTGGCGACGGGGCGCACACGGTCAATATCTCCACCATGTCGGCGATCGTGGCGGCCGGAGCGGGCGCGCGGGTCGTCAAGCACGGCAATCGTGCGGCGTCGTCGAAGTCGGGTGCGGCAGATGTGCTGGAGGCGCTGGGAATCAGTCTCGACCTCGAGCCCAGCGACGTCGCACGGGTCGCGCTCGACGCCGGGATCACCTTCTGCTTCGCCCAGACCTTCCACCCGTCGATGCGGCACGCGGGCGCCACCCGCAGCGAGCTCGGCGTGCCGACCGTCTTCAACGTGATGGGGCCGCTCACCAACCCCGCCAGGCCGCGATACTCGGCCGTCGGCGCCGCGAGTGCGCAGGTGGCCCCGCTGATGGCGGGCGTGTTCGCCGACCGGGACCGAAGCGCGGCAGTATTCCGTGGTGACGACGGTCTGGACGAGCTGACCGTCACGACGACGTCGACGGTCTGGTGGGTGCAGGACGGCCAGATCAGCCGGCACCAGGTCGATCCGAGCAAGTTCGGCATCGCGTCATCGCCCATCGAGGCGCTGCGCGGCGGCGATGCCGCGCACAACGCGCAGGTGGTGCGGGAGGTTCTGGACGGGCGAACCGGTGCCGCTCGAGATGCCGTCGTGCTCAACGCGGGTATCGCGCTGGCCGTCGTGGGCATCGAGTCCGGGCCGGGACGGTTCGGGAATGCCGCGGACTTCGAGGATGCGCTCGGCGTCGGTCTCGAGCGGGCCGCCACCTCGATCGACAGCGGCTCGGCCGCGTCGGTGGTCAAGCGGTGGGTGGCGGCGACAAAGTCGCCCTAGTCTTCGAGACCGATGGCGAACGCCGCGCCGAGATCCTTGGTGGAGTAGGTCCGGAACGCGATATGCGTCTGAGAGTCGCGCACCCCACGGACCTTGTTGAGCTGATCGGCAATGACGTCGGCGAAGTCCTCGTGCCTACTGACCCTGGCCACAGCGATGAGGTCGACGTCGCCGGTCACGGAGTACACCTCCGCTATGCCGTCGATCTCACTGATGGCCTGCGCAACCTCGGGGATGCGTTCGACGTCGGCCTTGATCATCACGATGGCGGAAATCACCCTGCCAGCCTAGTGCTGCCGGCTGCGCCACGGGTAGGCCGGATCCGCTCGACGGCATCACCGAACCCCGGAGCATCGGTGCGGGCGCGCACCAGTGGCTCCAGCCGGTCCCGCGCCGCGCCCGCTCCGTGCAATGGGCAGGTCCACTGGCCGTCGACGTGCACCATGCGTACTCCTGGCTGCTCCAGCCAGTGCAGCACCTTTTCCGTCTCCTCCGGATGAGCGGCGGGGACCGGCGCCGCCGGTGCCGAGACGACCTCCGCGGTATCGCGGAGCGCATCGATGTACGGCTGTGGGTCGGCGCCGGGCGGGCTCACCGTCACGCCCGCGAGACGGCCGTAACGCACGCAGATGATCTCCCAGCCACCGGCCGGCCCCCGTCGGGCGGCGACCATTTCGGCGCTGGTGGCCAGTGGCCGCAGCCGTTGCGCACGTGCGCCGGCACGGACCAACTCGAGCATCCGGTCGCGAACCGTGCTGGCCTCCTCGAAGCGCTCCTGCTCGCTGAGACCCCGCATTCGCTCATTGAGCGCGTCGACCACGTGACGGGCATCTCCGCTCAGCGCGGCCGCGACATCGGCAACCACCGTTGCGTAGTCGTCAACGCCCTGTGCGCCGGTGCACGGTGCGCCGCAGCGACCCATCTCGGCGAGCGCGCAGGCGGTCGAGGTCGTGCGTGCGGACAGTCGCTTGGTGCACTGGCGCAGCGGTATCACCTCATGGATGGCAGCCACCGCCAGCTCGGCACGTCCGCGCGAACCGAACGGCCCGGCATACTGCGCACCGTCGTCGCGCACCTCGCGCACGATCGACAGTCGGGGAAACGGCTCGACGGTGAGCTTGAGCCACAGCGCTCGCTCCGGGTGGCGCGAGCGGCGGTTGAAGCGTGGCTTGTGCTCGGCGATGAGGCGTAGCTCGCGCACTTGCGCCTCCAGGGCCGTCTCGCAGACGATCGGGGTCACCGAGGTGGCCAGACCGACCATCTCGGCCATTCGGCTGCGCTGCTCGCTGGCGGTGAAGTAGCTGGAGACGCGCTTCTTGATGTTGACCGAGGTACCGACGTACAACGTGCGGTCCTGGTCGTCCTTGAAGACGTAGACCCCTGGCGCGCTCGGAAGCCGCGACGCGAGGTAGCGCTTGCGGCGCTGCTTCGGACTGACCCTGCTGGAGTAGGACGCGAGCTCCTCGACGGTGTGCACCCCGAGGCTGCCCACCCGCCCCAGGAGGGCATGGAGGACGTCGACCGTGGCGCGGGCGTCGTGTAGTGCGCGATGGTCCGGACTTGTCGTCGCACCGAACAAGGCGGCGAGCGTGGCGAGCTTGTGGTTCGGGACCTCGTCGCGCGGCACGAGCTGGCGAGCCAGGTGGACGGTGTCGAGCACGCGGTTGCCGGGCCACGGAAGCTGCAGGCCGGCACAGGCGGCCTTGAGGAAGCCGATGTCGAAGGGTGCGTTGTGGGCGACCAGGACACTCCCGCGGGAGAAATCGAGGAAGGACGGGAGCACGGTCTGGATCGTCGGAGCGGCGGCGACCATGGAGTTCGTGATGCCGGTCAGGACGCTGATGAAGGCGGGTATGGGGGAGCCCGGCCGCACCAGCGTCTGGAACTCGCCGAGGATCTCCCCACCGCGCACCTTCACCGCGCCGATCTCGGTGATCTCGCACGCCTTCGCGCTGCCGCCGGTCGTCTCGAGGTCGACGACGACGAACGTGACCTCGGCAAGGGGGGTGCCGAGATCGTCGAAGGTGGCCTGAATGGCGTGCGTTGCTGCCATGGAACGGACAGTAGGCGCCAGGTGTGACAACGACCCGGCACCACGCCGTGGTGC
This sequence comes from Leekyejoonella antrihumi, assembly GCF_007845645.1. GTDB lineage: Bacteria > Actinomycetota > Actinomycetes > Actinomycetales > Dermatophilaceae > Leekyejoonella > Leekyejoonella antrihumi. Next base: position 86,872 of record NZ_VCQV01000008.1, on the reverse strand, counting down.
GATGATCCGCAACGTCCCATCGCGCGGCCGGTGCTTCTACGGTGGGGTACGGCAGATCGGACGGCCGCGACAGGAGGAGACGTGCGCGACGACCTCGGTGAGCGGCTACCGGGCGGCAACGTCACGGGTGCGTGGCGGGTCGGCGGAACCGTGCGAAGGAGCACGGGGCCGTGGACGCCCGCCGTGCACGCCCTGCTTCGGCACCTGGTCGGTCGGCTGGAGCATGTGCCGGAGGTCGAGGGGCTGGACGGGCGCGGGCGAGAGGTCCTGACCTACCTGCCCGGGCGCATCGTCGACGAGGACACCGAGTTGCTCACGGATGCCCAGCTCTGGTCACTGACCCGGTGGACGCGTGAGATGCACTGTGCGGTCAGCGATTTCCGCTCCGGGGGTCCATGGCGCTTCTACCCGGTCGACCATTGGACGATGATCGGACACAACGATCTCGGCCCGTACAACGTGTGCTTCGACGGGGACGATCTGGTCGGGGTCTTCGACTGGGACCTGGCCGGTCCGAGCACGCCCCTGATGGAGCTCGCCTTCCTGGCCTGGAACAGCGTGCCACTTCGACGGGCTATCGGGGTGCGCGAACAGGCAGCCCGACTCACCCTGGTGGCGCAGGCCTACGGGGACGTCTCGGCGGCGCAGATCCTCGATGCCGTGCCCGACCGGGTCCGGTTGGTCCTGCGCGGCATTCCGGCCGCCGCGGCGGCCGGTGACCCGGGGATGCAGAATCTTCTGGCTTTTGGTGAACCGCAGCGCTCCCGGCGCGCACTGGAGGGTCTGCTCGCCCGCATCGACGCCATTCGCGGCCACTTGTGAGGAGGTGGATGTCAGACCCCTGTCCTAGCGTCGAGTCAACGATGTGAGGAGGCAACATGCGTATCGAGTGCGAGACCTGCCCGGTGAGGGAACAACACTGCGCGGACTGCATGGTCACTGCCATGCTTGAGTTGGCGGCTCCTGCGGTGGAGCCGTGGCCGGTGGACCTGTCCGTCGGCCACTATGACCTGCTGGACCGCGAGGAGCGACGTGCGGTTGACCTGTTCGCCTCGGTCGGGCTGGTCGCCGCGTCCGAGGCGGTCGGTGCGCGCGCATGGTGCGAGCCGGTGGTCGACCTGCGCTCGAGTGGGTGAGCCGGCCGCCCGGGATTGATCCGTAGTCTGACTCCATGGGTCGGACACGGTGGGGCTGCGGAGTCGTCGTCGGCGCTGTCATGCTGGCCGGATGCGGTGGTGCCGCCGCGGCCCCATCCAGCCCGACCGCCGCTGCGACCCCCAGCGGGACGGTTGCCAGGGTCATGCCTGACGCCGAGAACGTCCGGGGCACCTATGTCGTGGTGACAGGGGATGCATCCGAGTCCCGGTTGCGGCACACGGTGCAGGCCGCTGACCAGGCCGCCAGGTGGGTGACCCAGACCTGGGGTGACGTCTGGCGCGGTCGGGCGCGCGTCGTCGTGTATGCGCCGCGCAGCATGCCGGAGTTCCTGGCGCTGGGAGGCGGCTCGAGCGAGGGGGACCAGGTGTCCGCGACGACGACCGTGGCCGGTGCGGTGGTGCTCAGCCCGGAGCTGTCCACCGAAGTCACACCCGAGGGGCAGGTCGTCGTGCTGGCGCATGAGCTGACCCATGTCGCCCTGCACCAGGCAGGGCTCACACACACCCGGCGGTGGGTGATCGAGGGATCTGCCGAGCTGACTGCCTACCGGCCGACCGGACTGTCGGTGGCCAGGGCGGCGCCGCAGGTCGCCGTCCTGGTGCGCTCCGGCCGCTCGCCCGCCGGGCCGCCCACTGATGAGGCATTCTCCGGCAGCAGCGACGACCTGCAGATCTCCTACCAGCAGGCCTACACCTGGTGCCGCTTCCTCGGCCAGAAGTTCGGACTCCCAGCGTTCAAGAGGTTCGTCAAGCAGGCCGACCGCGGAGCCACGGAGACCGCATTCCGGGACCAGTTCCACACCACCCCGGCGGGCCTCGCGGACACCTACCGGACCTGGCTGCGGACGACGGTCTCCTAGCGTGGCAATGCTCTATCTACCGAAGCCGACCTCCGCCCGCCGGACCCCGGTGGGCGTCTCGTCCGTCATGCGGCTCGTGGCCGACTCCGGTACCCGTCCGATAGTCACCGCCCACGTCGGCGGCCTCGAGGTGTCGATGCAAGTTCACTCGAATGCGGGCTTCGACGCGATGCTCACCCACGATGCAGTTCGCAGGCTCACCGGGCGCAGCGTGGTGAAGGAGCAGGAGTTCGGGCTCGCGGACGACCTCAGCCTCAGTACCGCCGGCCGCGGGCGTACCCGAGTCGATTCGCTCGTGGTCGCCGGAGTCGCTCTAACCGATCTCGAGGTGGAGGTCTTCGACCTTCCGACGGATCAGTGTGAAGGTCTGCTCGGGGTCGGCTGGCTGCGCAGAGTTGGCGCGGTGATCGACTTCGGCACGAACCGGCTGATCGTCCCCGAGGACGCGGCGCAGCGCGACGCGATGCTGTTGCCGCTCGTCGGCCGAGCGTTGCCCTTGCAGTGGGACGCGGTTGCCGCGCGTTATGTCGCACGGGTTGAGATCGGTGGCGTCGCGGGCAGATTCGTCCTCAGCACAGTCGCGGGCCTAACGCTCGATCTCGCCTTCGCCCGGGCGAGCGGGGCACAGCTCGCCGGCCCGGTCGGCGAGGAGCATGGACCGACAGGTGCAGTCATCCCGCTCCACCGGACGGTTGAGCCCGTCGTGCTCCAGTCCGGCGGCGGTCCGCTTCCGCCAACCCCGGCGCAGGTGTACGACCTGTACGCCTACATGGGTGCCGAGCGCCCCACCGACGGTGCGCTCGACGGACACCTGGGTGCCGACGTCCTCATCGCGTGCGGGGCCGTCGTCGACTTCGGCGACTGATCCGGACCGGTTGACGATCGGCACACGGCGACGTGCCCCACTCAGGTGTCGTTGCTGCCGGCGATGGCGACGAGGGCGTCGCCGACGGGCGTACGGCGATACAGCACGGATCGTCCGACCCTTGAACCGCTGATGAGTCCGGCACGGCGCAGCGCCGCCAGGTGGTGGCCGACGCTGCCCAGGGCCAGACCGTGAGTGGCTGCGAGCTGTGTGGTGCTTGCGGGTTCTTCTACTGCCATGAGAACGAGGGCCGGAGTGCGGCCGAGCAGCTCGGCGAGCGCGCGGGTAGTTGGCGGGGGACTGGTGGACCAGAGTGCGGCGACCCCACGGGCTGGGTAGTCCAGCGCCGGGGGCCAGGGAGGTTCGAGTCCGAGTGCCAGGCCGGAGCCGATGAATACCGAGGGGATGAACAGCAGGCCCCGGCCGGCCAGATCGCCATCGGGCTGCTGCGGGCGATGCGCGACCTCGATACACCCGTCTCGCCAGCGAAAGATCGGGGTGCACGTCGGCGAGGGCGCTCTGCGAACCACCTCCTCGCGGCCCACCGCGATCCGGGCAACCTTTCGACTCACATCGAAACTCTACCGTTGGCGATCCGGGAGCCGCATGCTGCGGACATGACGATCAGCACCGCAGCCGCGCAGCGTCGCACTACCTACCGCGAGGTTCTCGCCGTCAGAGAGTTCCGGGTACTGTTCACCGGCACGGCCCTCCGGGCGCTGGCGGCCACCGCCGAGATCCTCGGACTCTCGGTCCTCGTCTACGCACGAACCGGTTCCGCCTTCTTGTCCGCGATTGCCTACGGCATCGGCTTCTTGCCCCAGCTGGTCGGCGGGGCACTGCTCACCTCGCCGGCGGATCGGCTCCGACCCCGGGGAGTGCTCTGCGTCACTTGCGGGGAATCGCTGATCGTCGCCTACATCGGCGCGAGCGGGCGACCAGCGAGCACCGCCGGCATCCTCCTGATCGCGATGCCCGTAGGCATGCTGGCCGGCGAGATCGCCGTCGGCAGACTCTGCAGCCCACCCGCCCGCGAACGGCTCTGCTTCCCGATGGCTGCCTTGATGGGCCTACCGCTGATCGCGTTCGCTCTCCAGATCCCGATACCGGTGGGCGCGGCACTGCTCGCGACCACCGGCACCGGCTTCGGCTACCAGCAACGCTTCCTGGACACCCTCGCCACACGCCTCCAAGACCAAGCCTTCGGGCTGCGGACGACCGGGCTGATGGGCGGCCAAGGCCTCGGGCCCGCCGCCGCAGGCGGCTTCGCCGCCGCGCTCGGCCCCGGAGCTGCAATCGCCGCCACCGGCGCGGCAACAGCACTCGCCGGACTCTGGCTGCGCGACACGCTCACGGGATGCCACAAGTACCCGCCGGCTCCTCCCGGCTCACCAACGGTCTGAGCTGGGCGACCAGGGCGAGGACGTGATCTCCTTGCTGTTGCGGCAGATCGAACGGGTCGGGCGCGCCGGCCGGGTGACGGTCTTGCGTCGAAGTGCCGCCGTGCCGGCCTGCGCAGGTACCCTCACCCCATGGCTGACAGCACCAGGTCCACAATCGAGATCGCCGCACCTCCCGCCCACGCTCTGGATGTGATTGCCGACTTCAACGAGTATCCGTCGTGGGCAGGGCAGGTCAAGAGTGCGACGGTCTTGGCCGAGGACAACGATGGCTGGGCCGAGCAGGTCGAGTTCGTGCTCGACGCCGGGGTCATCAAGGACACCTACACGCTGGCCTACGACTGGGATATCGATGAGACCGGTGTCGGCACGGTCAGCTGGAACCTGGTGAAGTCGACCATGCTCAAGTCGTTGGACGGCTCCTACCGCCTCGAAGAGTCCGCGGCGGGAACCAACGTGACCTACCAGCTCAGTGTCGACGTGAGCATTCCCGTCATCGGGATGCTGCGCCGGAAGGCGGAGAAGATGATCATCGACTCCGCGCTCAAAGGCCTGAAGAAGCGCGCCGAGTCCTGATGCTGCCACGGCTCGTCCTCGTCGGCGGGGCGGGTGGTGCGGGGGCATCCACCTGCGCGGCGGGCATCGCCGCGGCATACGCGGCGGACGGTCGGCGGGTCTCCCTCGCCACCCTCGACGGCTGTGCCGGCGCGGGCGACCTGGTCAGCGAGGCAACGGTGTCGCGCCTGGGTGCCGGCGCGCCCCGCCCGGACCTGAGCGCCGCGCGCGGTGCGATGGACCTGGCCGGCCTTGACCCGCGGCTCATCGACGAGCTCGGCGGGTTGCCCGGCCGCGAGCTGGTGGGCGTCCTTTGGGCCCTGGCAGACGCACCCGAGCACGACCTCGTGGTGATCGACGCGGGCGCTCGAGTTGTCGACCTGGTGCAGCTGGCCGGGATGCTGCCGTGGTTCGTGCAGGGGGTGCTACCCGCGCAGCGCGGCTGGTTGACGGCCACCCGGCCACTGCTGGCGGCGGCCGTGGGCCGACGCTGGCCGGGTCCGGACACCGCGGATGCACTTCGGGCCGTCTACGAAGCGACGGTGCGCGCTCGTGACCGGTTGCTCGGTGGGACGACCGCCACGGTGCTGGTGATGGGGGACGACGCGAGCGCACGTGCAAAGACGCGCTGGCTGGCGCGCGGGCTATCCCTTCACGACGCGTATCCGCGGGTGGTTGCGCGGCGCCAGGGGTCGACGTTCGGAGTGTCGCCCGTGCTCCCCGACGTGCCGGTGTGGGACCTGCCGGCCACCGCGGACGACACCGTTCAGTGCGGCGTCAGCGGGCTGCCCGACCTGACAGCACCCCCCGACCGGGCACGAGACATCCGGGCCGACGGGCAGGACATGCTATGGCGGATGGCACTGCCATTGATAGATTCGCAGAACCTCCGCCTCACCCAGGAAGGTGACGACCTGGTGCTGGAGGCGCACGGCCACCGGCGGCTCGTGGGACTTCCGACCGCGCTGCGTCGGTGCCGCCCTGCGGGTGCGCTGCTGCGGCACGGCATCCTTGAGGTGAGATTCAGACCAACGCAGCAGGAGCAGGCCACGTGACATCAGGTACGGACGGAACCGACGGCACCGATCCCGGCGGCGCGGTCGCTCAGGAGGCCCTGCGCCTGGCCGAGGCGGTGTCCGACTGGGCCCGCTCGACGCACCCGAACCCGGGCGACGCTCGGCCGGACGCCGAGACGTCCCGGGACACCGACCCGCCGTCGGCAGAACGGACGGCCGGTCGCAGCTGCGGCTGCCACGAGTCGGGCGCAGTGGACTCGGTATGCCGCGTCTGCCCGATCTGCCGGGTGGCCACCGTCGTTCAGGCGATCCAGCCCGAGGCGCTCGAGCGGGTCGCCGACGTCCTCGCGATGTTCGCGGGAAGTCTGAATGCGGTCGCCGAGGACCGCCGGGCCGGCGCCAGGAATCCGACCCCGTCGTCGCCGGCGAAGCCCGAGCACACCGACATACCGGTCAGTGGAGACACCGACGACGAGGGTGGAGCACCGTGAACCGCAAGACCGCTGCACAGCTGGCGATCGGCATCGACATCGGCGGCACGAAGGTCGCCGGCGGGCTGGTCGACGAGACCGGCGCCGTCGTGCGGCGGACCCGCCGAGACACACCGCACCGGTCCACGAACGCCCGGGTCGTCGAGGACACGATCGTCAGTGTCGTCGACGAGCTGATGGAGTTCGCCGATGGGCAGGTGCAGGCGGTGGGCGTCGGCGCGGCCGGTTTCGTGGCGGCCGACCGGGCCACTGTGGTCTTTGCGCCGCACCTGTCGTGGCGACACGAGCCGCTGCGAGACCGGCTGTCTCGGCGGGTGAGCGTCCCGGTCTGCGTCGACAACGACGCGAACGCCGCGTGCTGGGCGGAGTGGCGCTTCGGCAGCGTGCAGGGGGAGAGCCATCTGGTCATGGTGACGCTGGGCACCGGGATCGGCGGGGCGATCCTCACCGATGGGCAGATCCAGCGGGGCCGATTCGGGATCGCCGGCGAGTTCGGTCACATGCAGGTGATGCCCGGTGGGCACCGGTGCGAATGCGGGAACCGCGGGTGCTGGGAGCAGTATGCCAGCGGCAATGCCCTGGTGCGGGAGGCCCGCTCGCTGGTGCTCGCAGGCTCACCGCTCGCCGCGGACCTCGCGACGCTGGCGGATGGAGACATGACGGCGTTGACCGGCCCGATGATCACCGAGGCGGCACGCTCGGGTGACCCGATGGCCGCCGAGCTGCTCGCCGAGATCGGCACCTGGCTGGGCACCGGCCTGGCCAACCTGGCCGACGCGTTCGACCCGGGGGCATTCGTCATCGGTGGTGGTGTCAGCGCCGCGGGTGGCCTACTGCTGGACGCAGCCCGGGACTCCTTCCGCAGGCATCTGGCGGGGCGCGGCTTCCGGCCCGAGGCGCGCATCGTGCACGCCCGGCTGGGCAATGAGGCGGGGCTGATCGGCGCGGCCGACCTGGCGCGCAAGGAAGCCGTGCAGGTGTGAGCAGGACGTCCGCAATTCTCCGCGTCGCGACCTACAACGTGCGCGCCCTCAAGGACGACCGGGACGCACTGATCCGTGTTGTCCGGTCGATCGATCCGGATGTCCTGTGCCTGCAAGAGGCTCCACGGCACCCCTTCTCCGGGCATCGGGTCGCGGCGCTCGCCACCGACCTGGGCCTGACGTGGAGCGGCGGGCATCGCGGCCGGATGAGCACGACGCTCCTGACCGGGCTGCGGGTGGACGTGCTCTCCAGCGCACACCGCAACCTGCCTGTGCGCCGGTTCGACGAACCACGCGGGTATGCCGTCGCGACCGTGCGGCTGCCCGGGCAGGCCGCGCTTCGGGTGGCCAGCGTGCACCTGAGCCTGCGCGCGGAGGAACGGCCGCTGCATGCTCGTGGTGTGCTCGATGCGGTCGCCGGTGACGTGCCGGTGGTAGTCGCGGGCGACCTCAACGAGACCGATGACGGGCCCGCCTGGTCCGCGCTGGCCACGGCACTGCGGGATGTCGGGCCGCGCACGCCGACCGTCTCGGCGTCGGAACCGGTCCGCCGGATCGACACCATTCTGGTCTCCGTCGGTCTCCTGACGCGTGATCCGGAACTGGCGCTGGACGAGCGAGATCTCGCGGCCGCGTCCGACCATCTGCCCGTGGTCGTCGACATCCTGCTGCCCGCGAGCGACGGCCCGGCCGAGTGAGCGCTCGCGTCTGCGCCTACAGCAGGTCGTCGTCCGGGTCGTCGTGGTTCTTGGGCTGGCGCAGCACCAGCAGGACCACCCCTGCCACACAGGTGCCGACCGCGAGAACCCACCACAGCGATCGGGCGTAGCGATCGAAGATCGCCAGGTAGAACACCCACATCGGTCCGCCGATCAAAGTGGCCAGGATCGCCCAGAAGTGGAGGTCGTCCTTGGGTAGCGGAGCGGGCGGCGGCGGGACGAAGTCCTCTTCGTCGTCGAGGTAGGAGAGGCCGTCCCCGTCCGGCACCCGCCACTGCGAAGGAAGTCCCGCAAGCGGATCAGGGGGCTGCGGCTTCGGGTCGTGATACTGGTTCTCGAACTTCCGCCAGGAGGTGGTGGGGTTGGTCGAGGCGCCCGGGTGAGCGCCGGGCACATCGGGTGGCCGGTCGCTCTTGGTGACCTCGGTGTCCTGGGTGTCCTCGTCGGGGTCACCTGGGCCCGACCCGGGACGGTCGTCCTCCTCGGAGCCGAACTGCGAGACGATCTCAGCGAACCGGCTGTCGAAATCGGCCTGCCGATCGGAGTCGTCGTGCCTCTCTGCGGTCATGGCAGGTGGGTGCGGTAATGGAGGGCCACAGCCTCATCCTCGATGAGTGCGGCCCCATTGTCGAGCCTGGTGACCGGAGAGCTGTCGTCGGGCAACATCTCGGCGACGTGGCCCCGCGACTCTGCGCCGACAAGGATCGCCATACAGATATCTTTGCACCAGACCAAGAAGCCGTGCGGCGCCGTCGTAAGGTTCACCGCGGAAGGAACAGGAGGCACGGTGTTCTACTGGCTGCTCAAGTGGGTCCTGCTGGGTCCATTGCTCAAGTTCATCTTTCGGCCCACGTCGGAAGGTGCTGACAATGTGCCCGAGGCTGGGCCCGCGATCCTGGCAAGCAACCACTTGTCATACGCAGACTGGTTGTTCATGCCGCTGGTGATCCAGCGACGCGTGACGTTCGCTGCGAAGGCGGAGTACTTCACCGGCACGGGGGTGAAAGGCTTCTTGCAGAAGGCCTTCTTCTCGGGTGCCGGTCAGGTGCCCATCGATCGCAGCAGCGGCAGCGCGGCGGCCGGCGCGATCTCGACCGGCCTGCGCATTCTGGCCGGCGGCGAGCTCTTTGGCATCTATCCGGAAGGCACTCGCTCGCCCGACGGCAGGCTCTACAAGGGCAAGACCGGCGTTGCGCGCATGGTGCTCGAGGCGAAGGTGCCACTGATCCCCGTTGCCGTGATCGGGACCGACGAGGTGGCCCCACCCGGCAAGGTGTTCGGCCGGCTGGTACGACCGCGAGTGCGGTTCGGCAAGCCGATGGACTTCTCCAGGTACGAGGGGATGGAGAACGACCGGTTCGTCCTGAGGTCCATCACCGACGAGATCATGTACGAGCTGATGCTGCTGGGCGGCCAGGAGTACGTCGACGTCTATGCGTCCACCGCCAAGGACCGCATCGCGGCCATGGCCAAGGAGATCGGTGGTGGCGCGGCAGCCATCGCCAGTCAGGTGCAGCAGCAGGTCCAGCAGCGCCGGCACCACGGGGACGAGGGCGCCGCCGAACCCGACCCGGATGCCGCAGCGAGCCACACCTGAGCGATGTCCGCGTCGTGGGCGGGCGGTCGGCCGACGAGAACGTCGACGTACCCTGAACCGGTGAGCACCACCAGTCGCCTCGATCTCCCGGCCGTCAACACGCCATCCTCGGGTGCCCTGAGCTGGCCGGACCTGCCGGCTGCCCAGCAACCGAACTGGCCGGATGCGGTCGCCCTGGAGCGGGCGCGCGCGGAGCTTGCCGCATCACCGCCGCTCGTGTTTGCCGGCGAGTGTGACGTGCTGCGCCAGAACCTGGCGGCCGCGGCGCAGGGCGAGGCCTTCTTGCTACAGGGTGGGGACTGCGCGGAGATGTTCTCCGCGGCGACCGCGGACAACATTCGAGATCGGGTCAAGACCATCCTGCAGATGGCCGCGGTCCTGACCTACGGCGCGAGCACCCCGGTGATCAAGCTGGGGCGCATCGCCGGTCAGTACGCCAAGCCGCGCAGCAAGGACCTCGAAGTTCGCGGGGACGTTACGCTCCCCGCCTACCGGGGTGACATGGTCAACGACTTCGCCTTCACCGAGGAGTCACGTCGACCCGACCCGCAGCGGCTGGTGCGGGCCTACCACACCAGCGCCGCCACCTTGAACCTCGTGCGCGCCTTCACGACCGGCGGTTTCGCCGACCTGCGGCACGTGCACGAGTGGAACCGTGGGTTCATCGCCAACGGCGCCTACGCACGCTACGAGTCGACCGCCCAGGACATCGACCGCGCCATGAAGTTCATGGCGGCCTGCGGTGTCGACTTCGACGCCCTGCGCACGGTCGAGTTCTTCGCCAGTCACGAGGCGCTGCTGCTCGACTACGAGAAGCCCCTCACTCGCATCGACTCACGCACCGGTCTGCCGTATGCCGTGTCGGGCCACTTCGTGTGGGTCGGCGAACGCACCCGGCAGCTCGACGGCGCGCACGTCGACTTCGTCTCTCGGATCCAGAACCCGATCGGCGTCAAGCTGGGCCCGACCGCGGATCCGGATGAGGTGCTGCGACTGATCGACCGGCTCGATCCCGAGCGGCGCCCCGGGCGGCTGACGTTCATTGCCCGGATGGGCGCACCGCGGGTTCGCGAGAAGCTACCGGCCCTGGTGGAGCGCGTCGATCGCAGCGGCGCGAAGGTCGTATGGGTCTGCGACCCGATGCACGGCAACACGTTCGAGTCGACAACCGGCTACAAGACGCGTGAGTTCGACGACATCATCGACGAGGTGCGCGGGTTCTTCGAGGTGCATGAGGCGCTCGGGACGGTGCCCGGCGGTATCCACGTCGAGCTCACCGGCAACGACGTGACCGAATGTCTCGGGGGCTCGGAGAAGATCCTGGATGCCGACCTGGAGAAGCACTACGAGACGGCCTGCGACCCACGGCTGAACCACCAGCAGAGCCTGGAGCTGGCGTTCCTGGTGGCCGAGATGTTGCGCAGCCGGGTCACACGACCGAGATCGTGACCGTCGTCCCGATCGGGACGCTCTGGTGCGCACTCGGCGTCTGGCCCCGGACGTTGTCGAAGATGCCGCCGAAGTAGCGGTTCACCTGCACCTTCAGCCCGGCCTTCTGGAGCGCCGTGGTGGCCTGCGCGGTCGTGTCGTTCCTGACGTCGGGCACCGTGACCATCTGCGGCCCCTTGGAGACCACCAGATTCACCGTGTCGCCCTTGTGGCCCGGGCCGGTGGTCGGGGTCTGAGTGATGACGTCGCCCTTGCCGACCGTGCTGCTGTAGGCGTCGTCGCCGAAGGTGACCTTCAGCCCGAGGTCGGTCAGGGCGCTCGTCGCGGCGGGTTTCGGCTGTCCCGTCACGTCCGGGATGTCCACGGGCTGCAGGCCCTTGCTGACCACCAGGTCGATCGCGGTCCCCTTCTTGGACGGGGTGCCTGCCACCGGCGAGACGCTGATGATCTGGCCCGATGGCACGCTCGGGCTGTAGTCGTTGGTCACGGTGCCGAGGGTGAGGTGCCCCGCCCGGAGCGCGCTGGTGGCCGCCGTGAGGGTCTGGCCCGTCAGCGTCGGCACGTCGTACCGCTCGGGCCCCTTGGAGACATGGAGTGTCACCGAGCCGTGCTTGCGGACCCGGTCGCCGGACGCCGGGGTGGCCGAGATGACGGTGCCCTTGGCGACCGACTCGCTGAAGTCCTGGGTGACTCGCGCCTGCAGATCCGCACGCTGCACGGCGGCGACCGCGACCCCTTGGGTTCGGCCGCGAAGCGACGGCACGGTCGTCTGCCCGAGCGGACCCAGCGTGAACACCCAGACCCCGGCGACCAGCAGGACTACCAGCAGCGCGGCCAGCCACGACCTGCGGCGGAACCGAGGCCTCTTGTCCGGCCGCTCGTCGATGGGCCGCAACGGGTCGGTCGAGTTGGTGCTGATGGCACGAGTGTGCCCGTCGGGTGAACTGTCCGGCGCCCCGGCCGGGTGGCCGACGACGGGGGAGTCCGCCGGTTCCGGGAGATGCTCGAGATCGGACTCGCTCAGCCCGCGTCGGGTGGCGCGCAGAGCCGCCAGGTAGGCGGTGGCGTCGGCGGGCCGGTCATCCGGGTCCTTCGCGGTGCCGAGGGCAAGGAGGTCGTCCAGGTCGACCGGCACCGTCGGCACCAGGTCCGACGCGACGGGCATCTGCCCGTGCACGTGCTGGTAGGCCACGTGAATGGGGGAGTCGCCCGGGAAGGCTTTGCGCCCGGTGAGCATCTCGAAGAGGAGCAGCGCGGCGGCATACACGTCGGTGCGCTCGTCGGCGGTGCCGTGCTCGACCTGCTCGGGGGACAGGTATGCGGCGGTTCCGAGCAGCACGTCGCTGTCTGCGGTCAGCGTCTCGGTCGTCACGGCACGGGCCAGGCCGAAGTCGGCCACCTTGACGGCGCCGTCCTCGCCGATGAGGACGTTCTCCGGTTTGACGTCGCGATGCACCAGGCCCGCCCGGTGGGCGGCCGAAAGTGCTTGCAGGATGGCGTCGGCGATGTCCAGCGCCTGACCCGGTGGCAGCGGCGCCTCCTCGCGGATGACGGTCCGCAGCGTCCCGCCGCGGACCAACTCCATCGCGAGGAAGACGTAGTCACCGTCCGCGCCCTGGTCGGTCACCGAGACGACGTGCGGATGCGCGAGCCGGGCGGCCGACTTGGCCTCCCGCCGGAAGCGGGCGACGAAGGCCTCGTCTCGCGCCAGGTCCGGTCGCATGATCTTGAGGGCAACATCCCGGTCGAGACGACGGTCCATCGCGATGTACACCGACCCCATCCCACCATCGGCCACATGGCTCTGCACGGTGTATCGCCCGTCGACCGTCCGGCCGACGAGTGACATGGGTATGGAGGTTGACACGACCAAATTGTACGAACTCCGAGCGGTTGTCCCGGTCAGGCGCGGCCGCTAGAAGCGCGCCATGTGTGCGTGCACCGCGCGCACGTACGCCTTGGTGTCCGGCAGCATCCCGTGCGCCTGGATGCCGCCCAGGCCCTGGTAGTAGCCGCCGATGGCCTCGTCGAGGTTGCCGGCGTGAGTCGTGAGGTAGCGCAGGACGACCACACCTGCGGTGACGTTGTCACGGGCATCCAGCAGGTTGAGCCGGTGCCGTGCCAGGCCGGCCGCCCAGGTGCCGGTGCCCGGCATCACCTGCATGACTCCGATGGCGTTGCACACCGACACGGCCCGCTGGTTCCATCCGGACTCCTGCCAGGCAATGCCGAGGGCCAGCCTCGGGTCGATGCCATAGCGGTGTGCGGTGCTGACGATCAGTGACTTGACCGCGGCACGCGAGGGCGCGGGCCGCTTCGCCAGGTAGCTGCGGGTCGAGATCGCGGACTCCACCACCTTCTCGGGGTAGGTCCAGCCGGCGAAGGTGCGTTCCTTCTTGGTGAGGTGCTTCGGTGCCTTCTTCGTCGCCTTCTTCGGCGTCGCCCTCCCCGCGACCTGCAACCGCTGGCCGGTGCGCACCAGGTTGGCGTTGCTGAGGTGATTGGCCTTGAGCAGCGCGGCCAGACTGGTGTGGTGCGCCAGGGCGATCGAGCTGAGGGTGTCGCCCGCTCGCACGGTGTAGGACGTGTGGTGGGCCGCCGGCTTGGCCGCGTGTCTCACGGCGGACCGTGCGGGTTTGGTGGAGGTGACCTTGGCGCTGGTGGGGACCCGCAACTCCTGGCCGAGGCGCACGAGGTTGGCATCGCTGAGGTGGTTGGCCTTCATCACTGCGCCGACCGTCGTGTGATGGGTCAGAGCGATCGAGGTGAGGGTGTCGCCGGAGCGCACGGTGTAGCCGCTGGTGCGACGGGTCGGTGTCTTCGCGGCCCGGTGTCGTTGCGGGACCGGCTTGGTGGCCGGTGCCTTGGAGCGAGTGGGACTCGAGGCCGGCACTGCGATGTGCTGACCGGCCTTGATGTCCGACGAGTGGTTCCGGTCTCGGAGGGCGGTCACGGTGGTGCCATAGCGTGCGGCGAGCGCGCTCAGGGTGTCACCGCGGCGCACCGTGTAGATCTTCCAGTGGCGCGTGGCCGACTGCGCTGACTTCTTGCCGTGCTCGGCATGAACGACGGCCGGTGGGGGTGCCTGCGCCATGGGTGCCATGTGGGGGTGTGCCTCCTGTGACGCATGTTGCACGAGCGTCTAGTGTGGTGTAGTTCCCTGGCAACCTAGCGGAATGTCGCCCAGATACCCGCCAGGCAGGGCGGCGCGTGTCGCCCTGCCCGGCCCTGCGTGATGATGCCGGTGGCTGCCCGGATCACCCGTGGACGAAGTCGGCCACGACCTCGCCGAGGCGCTCGCCGGCGTCCTCCTGCAGGAAGTGACCGGCGTTCGCAATGACGGTGTGCGGCTGTCCCTGAGCGCCCGGCATACTCCGCCGGAGGATCGGCGCCATCGCCGCGGTGATCGGGTCGCCGTCGCTGAATGCCACCAGAAACGGCGTCTCACTGTGGGTCAGACGCGCCCATGCGGCGCGGTTGGCATCGGTCGCCGGGTCGTCGGTGCGAGTTGGGACCAGCGCCGGCATCGCCCGTGGGCCCGCCTTGAACGACTCGTCCGGGAAGGGTGCGTCGTAGGCCGCGCGCACCTGGTCGGTCATCGGGGTGCGGCAGCCGGACTGCACAAAACGTCCGATGTCCAGTGTCTCGGCGGCCTCCACGGCCCGGCGAAACTGCCACCACACCTTCGGCATGTCGGTGTCGCCGGTCGGTAGGCCGGTGTTGGCCGCGACGATCCGGGCGAACCGGCCCGGGTGCTCGCCGGCGAGGCGGAGCCCGATCAGGCCGCCCCAGTCCTGCCCGACCAGCGTCACGTCGGTCAGGTCCAGCGTGTCGAAGGCCAGGCTGCGCATCCACTCGACGTGCCCGGCATACGTGTGGGCGGCGGTTTCGGACGGCTTGTCCGAGCGGCCAAATCCCACCAGGTCCGGTGCAACACAACGGATTCCACGTCCTGTCAGGACCCGGATCACGTGCCGGTAGAGGAACGACCAGCTCGGTTCTCCGTGCAGCAGCAGGGCCACCGGTCCGTGGGCCGGCCCCTCGTCGACATACGCCATCCGCAACTCGCCGTCCGGGGAAGGGACGGAGGCGTAGCGCGGCTCGTAGTCGAAGTCGGGCAGGTTGGCGAATCGGTCATCGGGTGTGCGAAGAGTGGGCATGTCGGCGATTATCGCAACGTCAGAGCCCGGGCTACACACCGATCAGTCAGCCACGTGGATCGCGATCTTGCCGCGGATGTGCCCCTCCATGCTGGCGCGGAAGGCGTCAGCCGCCTGCTCGAGCTCGAAGGTCTGGTCGATCGGCACCGTCAGCCGACCCTTGTCGGCCAGTTCGGCCAGCGCCTGCAGGTCGGCCGTGTCCGGGCGCACCCACATGTAGTGTCCGCCGCGCTCGGTCACCGAGCCGTCGGCGATCGAGGCGTGGCGGCCGCCCTCTGCGAGCACCGCGAGCGTGTCTTCCAGGACGCCTCCGACATAGTCGACCACCACGTCGACGCCGTCGGGGGCATGCTCGCGTACCCGCCCGGCGAGGCCGTCGCCGTACGTCACCGGCTCAGCGCCGAGCTCACGCAGGAAGTCGTGGTTTCGCTCCGATGCCGTGCCGATGACGCGGGCGCCGAGACTGCAAGCAATCTGCACCGCGAGGCATCCGACACCACCGGCCGCCGCGTGGACCAGAACCGTCTCGCCCTCGCGGGTGCCCAGCCGGGTGAGGGTCTGGTAGGCGGTGAGGCCGGCCAACGGGAGTGCGCCGGCCTGCGCCCAGTCCAAGGCGGCCGGCTTGTGGGCTGCCGTGCGCGCGGGTGCGGTGACCAGCTCGGCATACGTGCCGCCCTGGACCCAGTCCTTGCGTGCGTAGGCGATGACCTGGTCACCCACGGCGAACTCGGTGGTGTCCAGGCCGACCCGCTCGACGACCCCTGCCACATCCCAGCCGGGGACGGCCGGCAGGTCCACGTTCATCAGCGGGTCCAGGCCACCGGCCACGATCTTCCAGTCCACCGGGTTGACCGAGGTGGAGTGCACGCGGATCTGGATCTCGCCCGGTCCGACCTTGGGCTCGCTCACCTCGCGTAGTTCAAGGACCTCGGGATTGCCAAAGCGCGAGTACGTGATTGCCTTCATGGCGATGACAGCGTGCGGGCTACGGAGAGTATTCCGCGAGCAAGCACTCGCCGACTCTCAGTACGGGTCAGCCCTTGTCCTTGGTCAAGGTCAGGCCCTTGGGCATGAACTCCATCATGAAGCCGCAGTTGCTGCACGTCAGCGTCTCCGACTCCTCGCTGGCCCAGCCCAGGCCGAGAAGCTCGGCGCGGGACGAATTGAGCTTGACGCGGCGGCGCCAGAACAGCAGGTCCCGACAATGGGTGCACGTGACCGCGACGCCCGCGCCGTCGCGGTATAGACCGGCATCTTGAAGAGCCCCATGAGCATCCCCCTTGATGTGGAGGCTCAAACGCTACCGCTCGCGCGGGTTGTGCTGGTGTCCAGGTCCTTCTTGGTCAGGACGGCAACGGTCGTCAGATCGATCTCGTGCAGCGTGTTCGCTCCCGGCTCCGAGCGATCGATCGCGCACACGACCGTGTGCACCGTGGCGTCGAGCCCTCGCAGCGCGAGTGCGGCGTTGCGCACGGCCCCACCCGTGGTGACGATGTCCTCGATCAAGGTGATGGTTCGCCCGGCGAAGTCGCCGCCCTCGGCCAGTTTGCAGGTGCCGTACTTCTTGGCCTCCTTGCGGACGAACAGCGCCGGCAGTCCGGTCAGCGAGCTGACCAGCGTGGCGATCGGCACCCCACCCAGTTCGAGGCCCCCGAGGATCTCCGTGTCCGCGGGCAGCAGCGCAACCATGTGCTCCGCCACTTGCCGCAGCAGGAGGGGATCCGCCTCAAAGCGGTACTTGTCGAAGTACTCGTTCGTGGTGAGGCCGCTTCGGAGGGTGAACTCTCCGCGGATGCGGGCAGACTGGTCGAGGGCGGCAGCGAGCTCATGAATGTCGTCGGGCACAGCCCCATGATGTCATCCGACGCCGCTCGGATCAGATCATCCCGTGGGTGCGAGGCGTCGCCAGACCTGTTCCATGCTCGCAACCTGCTGCGCAGGATCCACCGGTTGTATCGACGGACTAGCAGCACTGCCAGCCTGAGAGCGAAGGCGGATGCGACAAGGATCAGCAGCACAGTCTAAGCGTGGGAGTAACCGTCGCTGTGCCCCAGGTGGTCCGTGCGCGACGTGGTGGGTCACATTGCGAGTTACGACGTGCTCAGCTGGCCCGCGGGGGTGGCGTTGTTCGCCCGTTCGGGATTCTCGCCGGACCGCTGCAACCGGGTCGGCGTCGAGCCGAGCCGCCAGCTTCGGACGGAGGAACTGGTAGCCCGGCTTCGTGCGCATGCCGTCCCCCGGGGCGTCACGACAATGTTTGGCTGCGCGATCGCCCTCACCGACGGCCTGATCCATCACCAGGATATTCGCCGAGCACTAGGCAATCCACGGGCGGTGCCCCAAGAGCGACTGGTCGCGGCGCTGGAGTTTGTACCTCGCGCGCGTACTGCCCGCGCCCGCGAACCTCCGCGTGCTCCGGGTGATCGCGACCGACATCCACAGGACGCACGGAACCGGTCTCGAGGTGCGCGGGCCGGGCGAAGCTCTGCTCGTTTCCCTCGCAGGCCGACCGCAAGGCCTGGCTGACCTCGAGGGCTCCGGACCCGACACCTTGGCAGCAGGCTGCTCCGGTGACCGATCGTTCAACGGGCACCGGTGCGGGGCGAGAGCCGAACATGACGCCCGTAGGAAATGGGCTCGGCCCGAGGGACTCTGCGGTGGTGCACTGTGCGCTCTGCCCGGTTGGGGACCCTCGGGTTCGAGCAGTCGTGATTTTGGTCGTCGGCTGCATCGGAGCACAGTCCGGTCACCGAACGCTCACCGGCGACGACACGCAGAAGATCGAGGTCCCGAGCTCAAATCTCCGGACCGTCCCACACGGTGCTCTATGGGACGCCCACAACGATGGCGGCGCACCGCAAAGCCGGTCGCTCTACAGGGGACTTCACCCAGCCAACTGGCCGACCGTTCCGCTACCTCGAGTTCGGGCACCGCTGCTGTGACACCGGCGATCATCGCCGCTACCGGCGGGCGATGAGTCGCCTGCTGAGTCGGTGGCCCGCCTGGCGTGCCCGGCGCTTCAGGTCGTCGACGGCCAGCACCTTCCGTGGAGTCATCCACCCCTGGGAGGGCTTATGCATCGCCCAACCATCGCCCAGGACCACGGCGGCATGCTGTGCGGTTCCCTGCCGATCGCGCCAGACGAGCACGGTGCCGGCTTGGTGGTCGCCTCCGCCTGGGCCGGTGTTGTCGCTCAGCCACTGCTCGAACGGCTCCTGCGTCATCCACTGCTCGGCGGCGGCCGGAACGCCTGCGGTCGCCATCACCGTGCCGAAGCAGTTCGGGCCGCTGGAACGCGCGAAGGTGCCCGCGAGGTCGCGTGCGCCAGGCAGAACCGCAGCCGCCTGCCGCCAGGTCTCTGCGCCCACCCGCGCATGCTGGCTGGGCAGCATGTCGTCCGCGACAAATCGCAGGAGCGGCTCGTCACCGGCACGGTCAAGGGTGTCTGGCCACCACACGAACCGATACCCGTCACCATCGACGCGTAACTCATTGCGCAACTGCCGGCCTGTGCTCCGCAACGTCGGCACCGCACGACGGCCCGCGACGACTTGATAACGCACGAGTGCAGCACGTGTCTCGGCACCCAGCCGGGTGAACACCTCGTGAGTCAAGCCGACCAGGTCGCTGTGCTGGTCCTGGTCGTAGAGCAAGAACGTGTCCTGCAGTTCCATCGACATTTCTAGTGGCAGACCCTCACCCACGATGGCGCGTAGCTGCTCGTTGACGACGAAGGGCTGCACCTCAGGGGCGAACCACCCCCGCCACTGCCTGATCAAGTGCCTATCGGCGGGGACGCCGACGACCCGGACCGTCTCTGAGCTCACCACGCACGGGAACATCTCACGGCGAAGCCAGACAGCACAACTAATTTCGAAGCTGGGACCTTGTCCGGCCGACGCCGAGTGGCGGGCACGAATGCCCGCAAGCGGAACCATCATCGGCGACAGGAAGCTGCGGTCTCGGTCGCCACCGTCCGTCTCCTAGTGATGTCACCGGTTCGTGCGAGGTTGGGGGGGTGACGAGAACCCCGTTGTTCACGGCCCTGAGCATCGATGGCTTCATTGCCGATGCGGACAATTCTCTGGAGTGGCTGTTCGAGGCCAGTTCGGTAGGCCGAAGTGAGGACGGATTCAGGCCGTTCTTCGCCGGCGCCGGCGCCATGGTTATGGGTGCCCATACCTATCAGTGGGTGCTGCAGCACGAGCGGCTCTTGGACGATCCGGGCGAGTGGCACGGCTACTACGGCGATACGCCCTGCTGGTTTACCGCAGTGGATCGTGACGGACGGTTCATTCACCTCATCTACCAGGTCACGACGACGGCCGCCGCCGCCAATTGAGGAACGACCACCGGGACCGATGCGGCGATCCTCTCCCAGTCCGGTGGCGTCGCGGTCGACGTCCCGCAGGGGTGTCCTGTACGGCACGCCCACGACGATGTCTGCGCACCGGTTGAGCTCGCCATCGGCTTACGAGACCAGCTAGCACTTGTGCTACTTATTTGTATGGGCACAGTAGGACTGCGGGAACTGCGGCAGGACGCATCTGAGTTGGTGCGGCGGGTACAGGCCGGTGAGGAGATCACGATCACTGTCGCTGGCCGGCCCAGCGCGCGCTTGATTGCTGCGGCCCCTCAGCCATGGCGCAGTTTCGAGGCGATCGCGGAGCTGTTTGACGGCCCGCAAGACTCTGAATGGGCAACGGATCGGGACCGCATCGATCAAGCAATTCGTGACCCCTGGACCGTGGCGTGAGGGCGATCCTTGACACCAGCGTGGTGATCGCCATCGATGTTGGCCCCCTGGAGGGAGATCTGGCCATCAGTTCGGCCACGCTGGCCGAGCTGCACTTCGGTGTGCTCGTGACCACGGAGGCCGGTGTACGCGCCGAACGGCTGCGCCGGCTGTCCATCTTGCAGCACCACTTCGATGCCTTGCCCGTTGATGAAGCAGTGGCGGCAAGCTACGGGCGACTGGTCGCCGCGGTCGTCACCGCCGGACGCCAGCCTCGAGCACGAACGATGGACCTGCTCATCGCGGCAACCGCGCACGCGCACTCCGCACGCGTCTACACTCGCAACGCGAAAGACTTCCTCGGCGTGGACAGCCTGGTCGAGATCGTCGCAGTCTGACCAGGTCAACCCACCGCTCGTTCACC
Source organism: Leekyejoonella antrihumi (assembly GCF_007845645.1). Lineage (GTDB taxonomy): Bacteria > Actinomycetota > Actinomycetes > Actinomycetales > Dermatophilaceae > Leekyejoonella > Leekyejoonella antrihumi. The sequence continues at coordinate 66,461 of NZ_VCQV01000008.1, read as the reverse complement.
CCATCACCGGTGACCGATCCGCGTGTGGGATAGGCGAGGTCGACAGCCCTTGCGCACGCGGAACAAGATGACGCGTGGAGTTCCAACTGACCATGCTCACCTCGGTGACGACGCAGACGTCGATGCGAAGTACGCGCAGCTGACGGATGCGGGCTACCACGGTCGGATGACACCGCAGCGCACCAACGCACCCTACGCAGCAATGGTCGACGATCCCGACGGCAACGTCATCCTCTTGACCTCCGACAACGCGCTCGGAATCCACGGCGCCACGCGAGGGACCGCCCATCCTTGGTGGAATCCTACTGGGCCGACCTGGAACGCAACGCGTGGTCGTGTACCGGCGCCGGCTGGTACGCGCACCTTTCCCGCACGCCGTCCGGAGGATGGACTCGTATCCCATGCATGACGTCAAGACGCGCGAGGTTCCCGAGCAGGACCGGCTCACCGAGCAGGTCCATGTAGATGTCGCCCAGCTCCCGGCGTGGATCGTGAAGGCTGGTGCCTGCCGATGCCAGCACGCCAGGAGCCCTGTGAGAGGTCTACTTCGCCGATCCCTCCGACGGTGACGAAAACGAGCCTGTGGCCGACATCGCGTACCCCATCAAGTAGGTGCGCGACCCACTGCACCACGCCCAACCACCTTCCGGGTCGCGCGAGTGGCGCGTAATCGCCGGCCATTCGGAGGACGACCACATCGCCGGACGACCCGTCCCGCAGAGCCTTGGATCGTCGATCGTGGGCGGGTCCACGGGCCCGGCTACAGGTTGAGAACGAGGGAGAGGGCCTCGTCTACGGACCGCATCTCGGTCATGGTCAAGCAGCCGGCTTGCTCCGTGAGGCGGTTCAGGTCGACGGTGGCGACTTGGTCGCACATGACAAGAGTCTCGTTGTTGGCGATGACAACCGCCGGTCGGAAACTGGCCGGGCGGGCGCTCGTGCTGGTGAACGCGACGATCCAGGTGCTCAAAGAGAGCCAGTCCGGTTGCAGTACGACGGCGTACCGGCGGCCACGCTGTTCGTGACCCTTGCCCCGTGCCGGCAGTCGGTAAACCTCACCCCTCATGCAGGGCTGCGATGTCGTCCTGGATCGCACGGATCTCGGCGAGGTCAGCGGGGTCGTCGGCGAGTGTCCGGGCCTCCGCGGCAGCAATTGCGCGACGTTCATCGCGGCGCATGGCGGCAAGGGCGGTGAGGATGACTTGGTCTGCGGTCTGATGCCGCGCGGATCCGATGGAGCGGAGGAGGTCACGGGTGCTGGTCCGCACTTTGACGGTGGTGGTGGTCGCCATGCCGCCAGTCTACTCGAGGTAGACCGGCGGCCAGGAGAAGCTCAGCCCTCACAGGCTGAGGCCCGTAGGACGATCGGTGTGCGGAACGGTCTGATGGGGGCTCGGGTTCTTAATCAGACAGTTGCTCCTTTGGTGCGCGTGGGTTGGGCAGACGGAGACTGGGCGCGGCGCCAAACCTGCGCACCGACCGACGACCAGTCGTGTCACGCCCAGTGCTTGGTTAGCCGGCCTGCTGCAGTTCGATTTCGATGCGTCCCGCATCGATCGCTGCCCATTGGAACGCGATGAACGTCGGCTTCCCGGTCACGGTCAAGACGGCGACCTATGTCGTGTCATCGATCCGGAAGACCGTACGTGGCATCAGCGATCGCTCAAGCGCGACGCCTTCCCAGAACCCAACGAGATCGGCACCGCGCGACGTGGCCACGCGCACTCCGTCATCGGCACTGAGCATCTCGTGCCAGTTGCCCTCGTGCTCGAGTTGGGCGAACGTCGGCCGGTGACGGTTCGTCTTGCGGGACTGTCAGCAGGTGGAACGACCGCTCTCGCCGGTAGACCAGCGCCTTTTTCATCGACTTCGCACTTTCCCGCCTTACCCCTCATCGAGATCGCATTATCCGGCCCCGTTTTCGCAATTTCGGGCAGGATGGTGCGATCTCGTGCGAACATCGGTCCAAAGACTGCTGCTTCGCGCAACAAGCCATCACCGTCGACCGATCCGCATGCGGGCCATGGCGGCGAGCACTGCGCTCAACCGGCTTCGGCGACCCTCTTCAGCCCGGCGAGCATGTCCTCCCACTTCTGCGAGAACTGCCGCGCCTGTCCTGGGGAAGGTCCTTATCGCCGCTTGGCGGGCTGTCGTGGGTAACCTCCAGCAGGCGGGCCGGCTCGGCCGCGAACCTCGCCCTTGTCTTGGTACGGCTCGCCCTTCCACTGGCCCGACCAGGTGATCGGGCTGCCCGGCTTCCAGTCGGTCTCGGCGCGCGAGCCCATCATGTATTGGGCAACCTGGTCTGGGTCGGTCAGCGCGTTCCACACTCGCTCGGGTGGCGCGTCTACCTGTGGGGTGCGGAACTGTCCGATGGAGCCCGTCGTGCACATACAGGCCAGCGAGGCCAGCCCGAGCCGCCCCACAAGCCGAAGGCACCTTCGGGACGACACACAGGTCAACACGTGTCAGGACCTGCGTAGATGACCCCACGTCGCCGGTGGATAGGCTCCGCCTGCCGACGCGCGGATAGACGCTCACTCGCTGCAAAATCATGCAGATGCGAACCGCGCTCCTGTCGAACGACCAGTGACGTCAGAGGTCATCGACCAATGGCGCGGGAGTTCACCGACACCCGAGCGTGCGGTCGCGCACCTGCGGGCACCCGCCGGACCCTGGCGTGGCAGGCTTGGGCCGTGAACGACATAGAGACTCTCGTGGGTCATTGGCTCTCCGTGCCGGAGGTTGCGGATGCCCTGGGCATCCCGCACCGGCAGGCCCGCAAGATGATTGCGGACGGCGACATCCTTTCGCAGCGGGTGGGTGCCAACCAGGCGGTGGGCGTGCCCGCCGTCTTCATCAAGGACGGGGCGCTGCTTCCTGCCCTCGCCGGCACGGTCACCGTGCTGCTGGACGCACACCTGAGCCGGGACGAGGCGCTGCAGTGGCTGTTCACCCCGGACGACACGCTGCCGCTCGACGGTGCGCCCATCGACATGCTGGTCGCCGGTCGGAAGGCCGAAGTGCGCAAGCGGGCCCAGGAGATGGCGTTCTGACGACGAGATGAGCCATCTCGCCTACACCGCGATGCTGGTCTTCTGCCTCGTGGGGACTGTGCCGCTGGTGCCGGTCTTCGGTTTGCGCCGGGTGCGGCCCCGGCGGGTCCTGCTGACCGCAGTGTGCGCCGGTGCGCCGTTTCTGGTGTGGGACATCGCCGCCGCCCGGGCGGGTCAGTGGTCCTTCGATGCGCGGCAGACCCTGCCGGTGCGCCTCCTCGGCCTGCCCCTCGAGGAGTATGCGTTCTTCCTGGTGATTCCGTTCGCGGCGATCGCCACGTATGAGGCCGTCGGGGTCATGCTGCGCCGTCGCAACGGGGCGCGCCCTCCGGATGGGCGCGGGCGATGAGCTACACCGTCGCCGCGGCGGTCGCCGTCCTGGCGGTGCTGGTCATCGACCTGTTCGTCACGCGGACCCGTCTGGTCTGCACCCTGCGGTGGTGGCTGTCCTACGCAATCATCGCGGCGTTTCAGCTGCTCACCAACGGATGGCTCACCGGACGCAGCATCGTCACCTATCGACCGGACGCGATTCTCGGCGGCGGCGCCGTGCGGTTCATCGGTGACTGGCGACTGGCCTACGCACCGGTGGAGGATCTCGGGTTCGGGTTTGCGCTGGTCCTTCTCACGCTCATCGTGTGGAGCCGAGTGGGTGGTCGGGAACGCCGCTGAGCGCGCGCAGCACACCGGTCGTTCGGCGTGCTGCCGGCACGACGACCCGTCCGGCGAATACGTTGTAGTCGGTCCGCTCGATCTCGGTGAGGATGCCGGAGTAGAGCGCGATCGCCGACCGGATGCAGGGTCGGACCAGTCCCGGGAGCATCGGCACCCCGGGCGCGGCCGCGGCATACAGTCCGCGGGCCCGGTCGATCTCGAAGGCGAGCAGCCGGCGCACCGCGGGGGTCGGCACGCCGTCGGCGACGCACACCTGAAGGTCGGCGGGCGTCACGTCACACGCTGTGAGATCCTCGATCGGCAGGTAGATGCGCCCGAGCCGCAGGTCCTCGGCAACGTCGCGGACGAAGTTGGTCAGCTGAAAGGCCTCGCCGAGCAGGGCGGCATACGGCGTCGCGTAGGACGGGGCGGACAGCACCGGCGCCATCAGCTCGCCGATGACGGCGGCGCTGCCACGCATGTAGCGCCGGAGGTCGCCCCAGGTCTGGTATCGGGTGACGTGCAGGTCCAGTGCCATCGAGTCGAAGAACTCCTCGAGCAGCCGGGTCGACAGGTTCAGCTCGGCGAGGGTGTGCCAGGTGGCGGTGAGCACCGGGTCCGTGAGTGGACACGGTGGGGCGGCCGCGCCGAGCGTGGCGCAGGCGTGCTCCCGCCAGGTGATCAGGTCCTGCCCTCTGGTGTCCTCGCCGACAGGCACCGTGTCGACGATGTTGTCCGTCACACGGGCGAGCGCGTAGAGCGCCCAGACGTGACGGCGACGCGCTCGGGGTAGCAGACAGGTTGCGCGGTAGAACGACCTGCCGTGCTCGGCCTGGATGCGTCGGCACTGCTCGTAGGCACCGGCCAGGGCCGGATCGGGTCCGCTCATGAGGGCGACGCGCCTACCAGCCGTTCGGCGGCGAGCCGCCCGCTGATCAGCACCATCGGCACGCCGACGCCGGGTGTCGTGCCGGAACCGGCAAGCACGACTCCGGGAGCAACCACGCTCGGCTGACGGAACGGTCCGGACTGGGTAAAGGTGTGAGCCGCGGAAAATGGCGTGCCCGCAGGCAGTCCGCGCCGCTTCCAGTCATGGGGCGTGATGAGCTCCTCGACCTCGATGTCCAGGTCGCCATAACCCGCCGTCGCGAGATGGCGCAGCAGCTGGTCGCGGTACAGGGGGCGGATCCGATCCCAATCGACGGGTGAGCGTCCGGAGTCCAAAGACGGCGCCGGAAACAGCGCGTAGAGGACGTCGCACCCGGCCGGCGCCAGGCTCGGGTCGGTCCGCGTGGGCACCGACACGAGGAACGACGGATCGCGCATGAGTCGGCCGTCCGCGAGGTCGTCGAAGACCTCGTCCCAGGCGTGTCCGAAGTGGATGCGGTGGTGCGCAGCGCCGGGCACCCGCCCGCGCACCCCCGCGGCCAGGAGCACGCAGCTGGGGGAGCGCACGACGCGCTTGCGGGGGGTTCGTCCGAGCAGCGCGAGCGAGCACTCGGGCTCGGCGGTCAGGACCACCGCATCGGCGGTGAGCGCGCGAGCATCGGTGTGGACCCGGTGGCCGCCACCGTGCCGTGGGGCGACCCGCTCGACTCGCTCGCCGAGGCTGATCGAGACGCCGTGAGCGCGCGCGGCTGCGGTCATCGCTGCCGGCACCGCGTGCATCCCACCGGCCGGGTAGGAGACCCCGTGCCCGAGGTCCATGGCGGTGATGACGGCGAAGAGGCCGAGTGCACGGGCGGGGGACACCCCTGCATACAACGCCTGGAAACTGAACGCTCGCCGCAGACGCTCGTCCTGGAAGAAAGACGCGACCAGCGGGCCGAGCCGCCCGAACCCGCCGAGCCGGGCCACTCGTGCCAGATCTGGTTGCAGGAGAGACACGAGCCCATCGATGTTGTGGTCGATGAAATGGGGCATGACCACCTCGTAGAGGCGTTCCACGTGACCGGCGAACCGGTCATAGCCGGCGGCCTCGGCCGGTCCGGCGAAGGTCTCCACGGCGGATCGCATCCGCGCCCGGTCGGTGACCAGGTCCAGCGCGGAGCCATCCGCGAACCTCGCCTGGTATGCCGGGTCCAGACGGTGCAGCTCGACCCAGTCCTCCAGGCGCTCGCCGACGGCGGCGAAACAGCCGGCCAGCAGGGGGATCTCGGTCAGCACCGTGGGGCCGGTGTCGAGCCGGTAGGCACCAGACCGGCCGGTGCGCTCCGTCAGGGGAGCCCGGCCGCCCACCCAGGGTGCCTGCTCGACCACGCTCACCTGCACGCCGGCGCCGGCGAGGTGGAGTGCTGCGGACAGCCCGGCGAGGCCGGCCCCCACGATGACGACATGGTCTGGAGTGGCAGCACTCCCGCGGTTCACGACGTGCGCGCGGTGGAGATCCGGGCGAGATCGCTCAGCATGGTCCGTCCGAGATCGGACAGGTCCGCATCCGCCAGATGCCGGCCGGCCGCCCGGACCCGGGCGTCGATGAGGTCCTCGGTGCGATCCACGGCGCCCGTGCGTTCGCAAATCTCGCGCAGGACCTCGACCTGACCCTCATCGAGGTCGGGACGGCCGAAGGTGCGCCGGAAGTGCTCCAGCTCGGCCGGTGTCGCGCGATCGAGTGCGTAGGCGATGAGGACTGTGCGCTTGCCCTCGCGCAGGTCGTCTCCGGCGGGTTTGCCGGTCCGCGCCGGGTCCCCGAAGACGCCGAGCAGGTCGTCGCGCAACTGGAAGGCCTCACCGAGCGCGAGGCCGTAGTCGGACAGGTGTCGCAGGGCGGACTCGTCCGCGCCGGCGCAGGTGGCGCCGATCAGCAGGGGGTGCTCGACGGTGTACTTCGCGCTCTTGAACGCGATCACCCGCAGGGCGCGCTCGACCCGCTCGCAGGTCGGCACCCCGGCCCAGCTGCCGGCCGCCTCCAGCACGTCGAGGAACTGGCCACCCATGAGCTGGGTCCGCATGGTGTCGAAGATCCGCCGGCCACGGCGCAGCTCCTCCTCGGGCAGGCCGCTCGTGCTGTAGATCTCGTCGGTCCAGTTCAGGCAGAGATCGCCCGCCAGGATCGCGCCGGCGTCACCGAAACGGTCTCCGTCGCCCGCCCAGTCACGCTCCCCGTGCAACTGCGCCAGCCGGCGGTGCGCGGTCGGCATGCCCCGGCGGGTCTCACTGCGATCCATCACGTCGTCGTGCAGCAGGGCGGCGGCCTGGAAGACCTCCATCGAGCTGGCCGCTCTCACCAGAGCGTCGCTGTCCTCGCCTCCGGCAGCCCGGTAACCCCAGTAGAAAAAGGCGGCGCGCAGCCGTTTGCCGCCGCGCAGCAGGTCGAACACGCTGGAGACCAGGTGGTCCATGTCAGTGCCGAGAGGGGCGAGCACCGCCTGCTGGGTGTCACGCTCCAGGTCGAGCGTGCGCTGCACGCGGGCGCGCAGCTCTTCGACATCGAGGGGCTCAGGCACCGAGGCATCCTTCCAGAACGTGGTTGGCTCCAGCCTAATTGCCGCACGCGCCCCTAGGATCAGCGGTATGACTGTGCCCCGGCCCCAAGCCATCGGACCACGCGGACGAAGCATTCCGCAGATGCTCGAGGAGGACGGGCCATCGTTCAGCTTCGAGTTCTTTCCGCCGAAGAGCGATCGCGCCGAAGCGCTGCTCTGGGAGTCGATCCGCCGGGTCGAGCAGCTGCGCCCGACCTTCGTGTCGGTGACGTATGGGGCCGGTGGGTCGACTCGGGACCGCACGGTGCGGATCACCGGTCGGATCGAACGAGAGACCACGCTGACGACGATGGCTCACCTCACCTGCGTCGGCTCGTCGGTGAGCGAGCTGCGGCAGGTGGTGGGGGCGTATGCCGACGCGGGCATCCGCAACGTGCTGGCGCTGCGGGGCGACCCGGCGGGTGGACTGGGGGCGCCGTGGACGCCACATCGGGACGGCCTGGACCACGCCGACCAACTGGTGTCCATGGTGCGATCCCTCGGCAGCTTCACGGTCGGGGTGGCCGCGTTCCCCGACACTCACCCGGAGTCGGCCGACCTGGCAGAGGACGCGGACGCGATTGTGCGCAAGGCCGATGCCGGTGCGCAGTTCGCGATCACGCAGATGGTGACCGACGTCGATGCGTACCTGCGGCTGCGGGACCTCGTCGCGGGCCGTGGCCGGTCCATTCCGATCATCCCGGGCCTGATGCCCGTGACGGCCTACGGGCAGTTGGAGCGGATGACCAAGCTGAACGGACAGCCGCTGGCGACGGATGTGCTGGACCGGATCGGCGCGGTCAAGGACGACCCCGATGCAGTCCGCGAGACCGGCGTGCAGATCTGCACCGAGCATGCGACACGGCTGCTCCAGGAGGGTGCGCCGGGGCTGCACTTCATCACGATGAATCGATCCACCGCCAGCCAGGAGGTGTTCGACAACCTGCGCGCCGTCTCCACCAGGCACTGATCGGCCACCCCGCGTGCTGCGGTCGTCCGTGTCGGTGGGCGCAACTAGCCTTTCCTCATCGAACAAAAGTTCGATGAGGACGGATGAGGAGACGGTGAGATGACCATGACGGCAACGACACGGCGACGCGCGGCGCGACAGACCCCACCCGCGGTCGCAGCAACCGTGCTGGGCCTGGTGGACCGCGCGCGCGATGGGCTGCTGCAGGCCTGCCACGTGGCCGCCGCCGCGGAGCGCTATGAGCTCGCCCACCTTGCGGCGTTGCGGGCCGCGGCCGCGCTCCTGGCCGGGCGCGAGGGGGCCGACGTTTCGCGGTCCGGGCCGCGAAACGTGTGGGCCGCGGTGCCGGTGGTGGCGCCGGAGCTGGCCGAGTGGGCCGAGTTCTTCGCCGAGACGAGTCGGCGACGGCAGGCGGTCGAGCGGGGCTCAGCGACGGTGTCCACCCGGGAGGCCGACGACCTGGTGCGACAGTGCGAGACGTTTCTTGAGCTGGTCCTGGCCGCGCTCGGCCTGCCCATGCGGGCCCCCGTTGCCACCTGTGTCATACCGACCAGGTCCACGCGCCCGGTGATCTGAGCACGGGTACAGTGCGGGCACAAAGTTGGTGTGTGCAGCGTTGCATAGGTAAGGGTTGCCTGGAGTAGATCACCATAGGGAGTCCGGATGTTCGGCATTGTGCGGAGATGTCCACGGGATAACTACCGCTGCGTACTCATGGGATCTATCCTCGAAGTAGCAGAAGGTCGCGGTGGCACCAGTGGTGCTGTAACCTCACGTCACCGCGCCGAGGACACGCGAGTAGTAGTGGGAGGTTGAAGTGCCGCTCTCCGAACACGAGCAACGCCTGCTCGAACAGATGGAGCAGGCTCTGTATGCCGAGGACCCGAAGTTTGCCTCCCATATGGTTGCCGACCCCGCGCGATCGCGCGCGCGGCGTCGAATTGTCGTCGGTGCCCTCGGTGTCGTCGTCGGGTTGGGTCTGGTGCTGGTCGGCGCGATGAGCCAGCAGGTCTGGCTGGCAGTCGTCGGCTTTGTCGCCATGGTCTCCGGCTGTGCCTACGCACTCATGCCGGCGCGGCACCATCTCGGCACCGTCGAGGACGACGGCAGCGTTCGTCCCGCCCGGACCCCCACGCAACGACCTCATCACGGGGGCGGCCCGTCGCGGTCGCGGTCCAGTGGCGGTTTCATGGAGCGACTCGAGGAGCGCTGGGACCGCCGTCGACATGGCGGCTGATCGAGTCGCAGCACCTGCCGACAGGTCATAGAAGGGTGCCCGTGCCACCGGTCCGGTAGCGCGGGCACCCTTCTATGAGTTGCTGGCTGTCAGCCTTCGGTCGGCACGTCAAGCCGGTCTGTCTCGTCAATCACTTCTTCTGCAATGGTGCGGAGCTTGTCCAGGTGCTCGCGTCCGTGGTGCGCGCAGAAGAGCAGATCTTGGCCGCCTGTCAGGCGGGCCCGGATAAAGGCCTGGGCGCCGCAGCGGTCACAGCGGTCGGCTGTGGTCAAAGTAGGGGCAAGTGCAGTAGTCATGGTCAGCCAACCTTTCGTCGGGACACCCTGGTGGGTGCCATCGGCGGGGCCCCTTTGCTCGGGGGTTCCATCTTAGGACGCTTCTTGAAGGTTATTCGTTGCACCCGTGGGATGGGCTTGGCGCTGGATCCTTCGCGATCCTTCACTGATAACAACAGTGAAGCACGACGGGCGATTCCCGTGTCGGACATTCTCACGGTGTGGCTCACCTCACAGGTTCCTGCCGATGGCGCTCCTCGGTCGTGCCTTCGCGGTGTAGTCGGTGCCGGCGGTTATCCTTCGGTCAGCGCACATTGATCCAAGGAGCTTCCTTCGTGGCCCTCAGCACCACAGCACGCACACCGACCCCGTCCCAGTCGACCTCCAACGGCGGCCCCGCACCCCGTACGAACGGGAAGAAGCCGAACGAGTCGGGCTACACCGCACGACATCTGCAGGTGCTCGAGGGCCTGGAAGCCGTGCGCAAACGGCCCGGCATGTATATCGGGACCACCGACTCGCGCGGGCTCATGCACTGCCTGTGGGAGATCATCGACAACGCGGTCGACGAGGCGCTGGCCGAAGTCTGCGACCACATCGATGTCGTTCTCCTGGCCGACGGATCGGTAGAGGTGCGTGACAACGGCCGCGGTATCCCGGTCGATGCCGAACCTCGCACCGGGTTGAGCGGAGTCGAGGTCGTCTTCACCAAGCTGCACGCCGGCGGAAAGTTCGGTGGCGGCTCCTACACCGCGTCCGGCGGTCTGCACGGCGTCGGCGCGTCCGTGGTCAATGCCCTGTCCAGCAGGCTGGACGTCCAGGTCGACCGCGGCGGCAAGACGTATGCCATGAGCTTCCGGCGGGGCGAACCGGGCACCTTCGCGGACGGCCTCGGCCCGGAGGCCGACTTCACCCCCTTCACCTCGGGCAGTGAGCTGCAGGTGATCGGTAAGGCCAAGCGCGGCGTCACCGGTTCCCGCATCCGCTACTGGGCCGACCCCAGCATCTTCATCAAGACCGCCACGTTCGACTATGACGGGCTGATCGCGCGAGCCCGGCAGACGTCCTTCCTGATCCCCGGTCTGACGATCGTGATCCGGGACGAGCGGGGCGTGCCGGGCACGCCGGGGGAGTCCGGTCCGCACGAGCAGGTCTTCCAGCACGACGGCGGCATCAGCGAGTTTGCCGAGTTCCTCGCACCGGATCCGGGCGTCACCGACACCTGGCGGCTGCAGGGCGAAGGCACGTTCACCGAGACCGTGCCGGTGCTGGACGCCAAGGGGCACATGACCTCCACCGCCGTGGAGCGTGACTGCGCCGTCGATATCGCCCTGCGCTGGGGCACCAGCTACGACACGACGACGGCATCCTTCGTCAACGTCATCTCCACTCCGAAGGGTGGCACGCACACCACGGGTTTCGAGCAGGCCCTGATGAAGGTCTTCAAGAAGCAGCTCGAGGCCAACGCCCGGCGGTTGAAGGTCGGGGGCGACAAGGTCGAGAAGGACGATGTGCTGGCCGGTCTGACTGCCGTTGTCACGGTGCGGCTGGCAGAACCACAGTTCGAGGGCCAGACCAAGGAGGTCCTAGGGACCTCCGCCGTGCGGCAGATCGTCTCCCAGGTCGTCGAGTCCCAGTTGAACGCTCAGCTCTCCTCGACCAAGCGGGACGACAAGACCCAGGCGACCAGACTGCTGGAGAAGGTCGTCGCCGAGATGAAGACGCGCATCAGTGCGCGCCTGCACAAGGAGACGCAGCGTCGCAAGACCGCCCTGGAGTCGTCGTCGCTGCCGGGCAAGCTGAAGGACTGCCGCTCCACCGACAACGAGCGCAGCGAGCTGTTCATCGTCGAGGGTGACAGCGCGCTCGGCACCGGTATGGCCGCCCGGAACTCCGAGTACCAAGCACTACTGCCGATCCGGGGCAAGATCCTCAACGTGCAGAAGGCATCGATCGGCGACATGCTGAAGAACGCCGAGTGCGCCGCCATCATCCAGGTGGTCGGTGCCGGCTCCGGTCGTACCTTCGACCTGGACCTGGCGCGGTACGGCAAAGTCATCCTGATGACCGACGCCGATGTCGACGGCGCGCACATCCGCACCCTGTTGCTCACGCTGTTCTTCCGCTACATGCGGCCACTGGTGGACGCCGGTCGGGTCTTCGCGGCGGTCCCGCCGCTGCATCGCATCGAGACCTCGGCAAGCGGCCGTGCCAAGGGCGAGGTCACCTTCACCTACTCGGAGCAGCAGATGCGGGCGCGGCTGTCGGAGCTGGACAAGAAGGGGCGAAAGGTCAAGTCACTGCAGCGGTACAAGGGCCTCGGAGAGATGGATGCCGACCAGCTCGCGGAGACGACGATGGAGCCGCGGCACCGCACCCTGCGGCGGGTCACGCTGGACGACGCGGAGCACGCCGAGACGGTCTTCGATCTGCTCATGGGCAGTGACGTCGCACCGCGCAAGGACTTCCTCGTCGAGTCTGCGCACCGGCTGGATCAGGACCGCATCGACGCCTAAGAGGTCGGGGCGTAGCGTGGCGGAATGAACACCGCGCAGTTGTTGGAGGACGGTTTCGCACGAGTCCAGGACCTGGTGCACAGCGCAGTCGAGGGGCTGACCGCAGAGCAGCTGACCTACCGAGTCGATCCCGGTGCGAACACCATCGCGTGGCTGGTCTGGCACCTGACGCGCGTCCAGGACGACCACATCGCGGAGGCCGCCGGTCTGGACCAGATCTGGACGGCGCAGGGCTGGGCCAAGCGATTCGATCTCGCCCTGGATGACAAAGCGACCGGTTACGGGCACAGCCGCGAGGATGTTGCCGCCGTGCGGGTGGAGACACCGGCCCTGCTCACCGGATACTACGACGCGGTCTGGGACCAGACGCGTGCCTACCTGGGCACGCTCGATGAGCAGGCGTTGGATCGGGTGGTGGACGACCGCTGGGACCCGCCGGTCACGCTCGGAGTGCGGCTGACCAGCGTCATCGGCGACGACCTGCAGCACGCGGGACAGGCCGCGTTCCTGCGTGGCATCGTCGAGCGTCGCTGACAGTCCCTCGCGCCGCTCGACGATGCCAACTACGCTCGACGGCATGACCACGACGTTGTGCATTGCCCAGGATCCGAGTGCGGACCGGCTGCTCAGCACCGACCCATTCGCATTGCTGACCGGCATGCTGCTGGACCAGCAGTATCCGATGGAGCATGCGTTCCGTGGGCCGGCCAAGATTGTGGAGCGATTCGGCAGCATCGACCCGGTGAAGATCGCCGCGGCCGAACCCGAGGAGTTTGCGGAGCAGTGTGCAACGCCGCCGGCCATCCACCGGTACGGTCGATCGATGGGTGGACGAGTGCATCAGCTCGCCACCGTCATTCGCGACGAGTATGACGGTGATGCGGCCGCGATCTGGACCACGGCGCCCGACACACGCGAGCTGCTCCGGCGGCTGAAGGCCCTGCCCGGCTTCGGCGACCAGAAGGCGCGCATCTTTGCCGCGCTGTTGGGTAAGCAGCTTGCGGTGCAGTCGCCGCAGTGGCGCCAGGTGATCGGTCCCTATGCGGATCCCGGCAGCTTCCGGTCGGTCGCGGACGTGGTCGACGACGTGTCGCTGCAGAAGGTGCGCGACTTCAAGAAGGCCGCGAAGGCCAAGGCGAAGGCCGCGGCAAAGTAGCCCGCGCGCCCTTCCCCTCGCAGGCCTCCGGACGCACGGCGGAATCGGATGGCCGACGCGGTCGTTGAACACCCCATGAGCGACACGCAGCGGCTGCAACCAGGCAAGGACCACCCGATCACCGTGACCCCGGGCGATACGCGGGTCATCGTCACCCGTGCCGGCACGACGATCGCGGACAGCATCGAGGCACTGGTGCTGCGCGAAGCGGCCTACCCGGACGTGATGTACCTGCCGCGCGCGGACGTGCGGATGGACCTGCTCGAGCGCACCGACCACACGACCCACTGCCCCTACAAGGGGGACGCGTCGTACTACTCGATCTCCGGTGCCGGCGACGAGTCCGCGAACGCGGTCTGGACCTACGAGGCGCCGTATGACGCCGTGGCCCCGATTCGGGACCATCTCGCGTTCTACCCGGACGAGGTCGACATCGAGCTGCGGACGGCCGGCGCGTAGCAGCGACCTACTGCACGGTGGTGGCCCAGGTGCTGGTCGGCTTCGGCGCCTTGGCGCAGGAGCTCTTGACCGCCGGCCCCTCGACTCGGGTCATCTGCGCGTGCCACGTGCGCCCGTCACGGTGGGACACGACCCGTCGTGCCGTGCGAGGGTCAGACGCTCGCGGGAGATCCTCGTCGGGCGCCACGAGCAAGGCCGTCAGGTCGAGCTCGCCGATCGACTCGCGAACCGTGACCTCCGCAGCCTGGCCGGCGTCGTCCCAGACGCTGCGGCCCCGGTTGTGCATCATGTTGTTCAACGCCGGTGGCATCTGACCCTGCCGCCCCGAGGTCAGCACCTGCTCGGCGAGCTCCGCCGTCAGCCGGGCATACACCTGCCCGTAGGGCAGCAGGATGCCGGTGGGCGCGAACCGATGCCCGCCGGTGTGTGAGCACTCCCAGACCTGCCCCGGAAACTGGATCGCGGCACTGTGAGCCACCGGGCGGCCACGCACGGCACAGCACACGTCCCGTTTGCCATTGGTGCAGACCAGCAGGTGCACGGTGCGGGTCTCCTCCAGCTCGGGCAGATGCTCGGTCACCGCGTCCGGGTCGTCCTCGCCGAGGCTCTGCCACGGCAGACGCAGCAGGATGGCCGGGTCGTCGATCTCGCCCTCCAGCAGCCAGGGGCGGTCCGGCGGACCACCGGAGACGAGCACCGTGACCGAGGCGTCCGGGTCGTGGTGGTCGGCGTGCTCACCGGGTCGGCGCACCAGCAGCAGTCTGCCGCCGGCACCCTGCGCGGCGCGCTCCAGCGCGCCCCCGATCTCGACCGGCAGGTGGGACTCGGCGATCGCGTCATGACCCCACGGGCCGTTCTGCTCGAGGGCGACCCAGAAGCGGGCGACCGGAGCGGAGCCCGTCGCGGGCAGTCCGCGCTCCTCCCACTGCACCGAACAGGAACCCGGCAGTGGGACCGGCTCGACCTGTGCTGTGGTCACTGCGGGCGCCCGGGGGCGATCGCCGTGATGGGTGAGGAGGCAGGCGTGCCGCTGCCGTCCCGCTTGCCGGTCGCCTCAGGCAGCTCCACCGGCGCACCGGCCGACGTCGCGGCGCGAGCCGGCGAGCGCCCGACCCACCCGAACATCAGCTCGTCCTCGCCCCGCAGGAAACGATGGCATCGCACGCCGCCGGTGGCGCGACCCTTGGCGGGGTACTCGTCATACGGGGTGACCTTGAGCGACCCGGCCTCGGTGCCCGGTAGCGCGCCGGAGGAACCGGACGCCGTGACCACGACGTTGGGGGCGCCGGCGTCGACCACGCCGAACCAGACGGCCCGCTGCCCGGCGCTGACGTTGATGCCGGCCACCCCGCCACCCGATCGACCCTGCGGTCGCACGAGCGATGCGCTGTAGCGCAGCAGGTGGGCGTCGCTGGTGATGAAGACCAGGTCCTCGTCACCGGTGGTCAGCGGGGCGGCGCCGACAAGACGGTCGCCGTCCTTCAGTGAGATCAGCTCGAACGAGTCCTTGCTCGGATAGTCCGGGTTGACCCGTTTGACCACGCCACCGGCGGTGCCGAGGGCAAGGCCGGGGGAGTCGGGCGAGAGCGTCGCGAGGGTGAGCACCTGCTCACCCGCCGGCAGGTCGACGTAGGCCGCGAGGGGCGCGCCGCCCGACACGTTCGGCGCGTCATTCGTCGGGGGCAGGGTCGGCAGGTCGAGCGCGCTGATCCGGACCATCCGGCCGGCGGAGGTGACCGCCGCGAAGTCGCCCCGCGCAGTGGTCTGCACCACCGACGTCACGGCGTCATGCTTGCGGCGGGAACCGTCGTTCGCCAGCGGATCAGTGCCGGTCGTTCGCGCCAGCAGTCCCGTCGACGACAACAGGACGAGGCAGGGGTCGTCGGGAACCTCCAGCGGGGTCGTTGCCGCCGGGGTGCCGGCCGACTCGAGCAGGACGGTGCGGCGGGGTGTCCCGTGGTCCTTTGCGACCTTTGCCAGCTCGTCCGAGACCGTCTTGTGCAGCAGCTTCTCGTCATCCAGGATCGCCCGCAGCTCCTCGATGGCGCGGCGCAGCTCCTCCTGCTCCTTCTCCAGTTCGATGCGCGAGAACTTCGTCAAGCGGCGCAGCTGGAGGTCCAGGATGTAGGTCGCCTGCGGCTCGCTCAGGTCGAAGACGTCCATCAGCCGGGTGCGGGCGGTGCCCGCATCGTCCGAGGTGCGGATGATCTGGATGACCTCGTCGATGTCGACGATGGCGATCAGCAGGCCGTCGACCAGGTGCAGTCGCTCCTGCTTTTTGGCCAGTCGGTGCTCGGTGCGTCGTCGGACGACGTCGATGCGGAAGTCGACGTAGACGCGCAGCAGGTCCTTGAGCCCGAGCGTGCGTGGCTGACCGTCGACCAGCGTCACATTGTTGATGCTGAAGGACTCCTCCATCGGCGTCAACCGGTAGAGGTTCTCGAGCACGGCCTCGGGCTGGAAACCGTTCTTGACCTCGATGACCAGCCGCAGCCCATTGGTGCGGTCGGACAGGTCCTTGACGTCGGAGATGCCTTGCAGCTTCTTGCGCTGCACGAGCTCCTTCATTTTCTCGATGACCTTCTCCGGGCCGACCAGGTAGGGCAGCTCGGTGACGATGATGCCCTTCTTGCGATGGGTGACGTTCTCGATCCGTGCGGTGGCACGAGTGCGGAACGCGCCACGACCGGTGAGATAGGCGTCCCGTATCCCGTCCAGGCCGACGATCTGCCCACCGAGCGGCAGGTCCGGCCCGGGGACGAACTTCATCAGGTCGTCGAGGGACGCGTCGGGGTGCCCGATCAGGTGCCGCGCGGCGCCGATGACCTCCACCAGGTTGTGCGGAGCCATGTTGGTCGCCATACCGACGGCGATGCCGCTGGCGCCATTGACCAGCAGGTTCGGGAACGCGGCGGGCAGCACCGACGGCTGCATGAACTGGTCGTCGTAGTTCGGCACGAAGTCGACGGTGTCCTCGTCAAGACTGGCCGTCATCAGCATCGCCGCCGGTGCCAACCGCGCCTCGGTGTACCGCGCGGCGGCCGGGCCGTCGTCCAGCGAACCGAAGTTGCCGTGACCGTCGATCAGGGGCAGGCGCATGGTGAAGCGCTGCGCCATGCGCACGATCGTGTCGTAGATCGCCTTGTCGCCGTGCGGGTGGTACTTGCCCATCACCTCGCCGACGACTC
Source organism: Leekyejoonella antrihumi (assembly GCF_007845645.1). Lineage (GTDB taxonomy): Bacteria > Actinomycetota > Actinomycetes > Actinomycetales > Dermatophilaceae > Leekyejoonella > Leekyejoonella antrihumi. The sequence continues at coordinate 49,486 of NZ_VCQV01000008.1, read as the reverse complement.
GGGAGGACTTCACATGCGGCCGTTCCGGGCGCAGTCCGAGCTCGTCCATCGCGTAGAGAATGCGTCGTTGCACCGGCTTGAGACCATCACGCGCGTCGGGCAGGGCTCGCGCGTAGATGACCGAGTAGGCGTACTCGAGGTAGGCGTCCTGCATCTCCTCCTCGACGTCGATGTCGATGACGTTGCCCGCCACGATGTCGAAGTCCTCGCCGCCCTTGCCCTTGTCGCTCTTGCTGCGACGCGCCATATGCCGATCTCCTTGAGCTAATCCAACGTGCGCTGTTCATCCTCTCCTACCGGCCCGGCGACACTCGCGTCGACACGCGCCAACGGATCGCGCGCAGCACCCCACAGGCGGGCCCAGGGTATATGTCGTGCGTGGGTGCGCTCCGTACCTACTGCAACGCGGACTCGAACGGCCTCGCGAACACGACGAGCTCGCCCTACATCACCTAGATGGACCGCATCACCCGATCGGTGACGCCCCTGCTTCGGATGGCGTGTGCCTCCGGTGGGCTCTTCGGCATGAACCCCGCGATTGTGCTCGACGCAGACGACACCACGCTGATGAGCTACGACATGACGGGCGGGGCGATGAAGTTCAACTACAACCCACCCTGCAGGACGTGAGGGTGCACGGTGAGAAGTTCCCGGCGAAGAACTACTACCCGAAGTGGACCGCGGCGGGCGACAGTCAGCAGCCCTTCTACATCCACTGCGCCACCACCAAGTGCACGACGATCGAGTTCAGGTCCCGGACCCGCAAGGATGTGGAGTCCAAGGCCGGCGGCGGCTACACCGTTCTCGCCGGCTTCGGCGCCCAGTTCAGCGACCTGATCGGCGGTCACGCGCTCGCGGGGGTGAAGCTGCCCAACCCGACGTACTACCTGCCCTGACCCGGGCGCCGAACAGCATCCGTCGGTCGCTCAGTCCTGCAGCGGCGTGCCGAACCGGCCGGAGTGAAAGACCTCCCGCACCGGGCGTCGCCGGCGGCTGCGGGTGCTGCCGCTGGGCTGCTGCTGATCGGGATAACCGAGCGCGATCACACCAATGATGGTGCGGTCGGGCGGGATCGCCAGGGCGCCGTGCACGGCGCCCTGGCGATCGGTCTCCACGCCGAAGAACAGGCCGCCGAGCCCTTCGTCGACGGCGACCAGCAGCATCAGCACGGCGGCCATCCCGGTGTCGATGTCCCAGTAGGGCACCGGCCAGTGTGCCTCGTCCTGGTCCTGCCACGGCTTGTCCGGTGCGGCATACCGGCGCAGGTAGGAACCCTTGTCCGAGCAGCAGACGATCAGAGTGGGGGCCGTGCGGACGCCACGCAACCAGGCGTCGGGCGGTCCGTCACCGGTCGTGGCACCCCAGAACGCCTCCCGCTCGGCCGGGTCCCGCAGCACCACGAAGTCCCAGCCCTGGCTGAAACCGGCACTGGGGGCACGCAGCGCCAGCTCGGCGATGCGCGCCACGACCTCGTGCGGGACCTGAGCGTCGGGTTGAAAGCGCCGGATCATCCGCCGCCGACGAATTGCCTGCTCGAGCTCCATCGTCATCCGCCTGTAGGCTCGCACCGGGTCACCAGACCACGGTAGCCGGAGTGAGATCCCACATGGTTCCGGCGGCCAACCGAACGGGCAGGTGCGTCGTCCTCATGGACGTGACTGCTCTCATACGCTGTGCGTCGCCGCCTGCGGCGCTCCCTCGAGAAGGGTGGGCTGGAGTGGCTTCGGGGGAAGCGACGACGCAGCAATCCGTCCGCGAGGTCTATGACGCCCACTTCGGCCGTCTGGCCGGCTGGGCGACGTCGTTGGTGGGAGACCGCGACCTCGCACACGACTTTGCGACGGAGGCGTTCGTCAAGCTGATGCGGCACTGGGGGAAGGTCGACGATCCCCGCGCGTGGCTCTACACCACGGTCGCCAATCAGGTCCGCGACCACTGGCGTCGCCGGGGCCGTGAGTCTGCCGCATACGACCGCTATATCGCCGGCCGGCCGACTGGGACCGATGTCGCCGCACCGGAGCCGGACGTGGCCGACCGACTGTCGGTGCGGGACGCGATCGAGACGTTGCCCGGGCGGCTGCGAATGACGGTCCTGCTGCACTATTACGCGGACCTGTCGGTGGCACAGGTCGCGGCCCAGCTCGGGAAGTCCGACGGTGCCGTCAAACGAGACCTGTTCGATGCACGCAAGTTGTTGGCAACCCGTCTGGAGGGGGTGCGATGAGTCCGGTGGATGGCATCCATGAGCCGGGGAACGCGCATGAACCCGCGCACGAGAACGACCCGGTCGCACGGTTCTTCGCGCAGGCTCGAGAGCAGGTCGAGCCGGCCGCCACCAGCGACCTGGGCTGGCAGGAGGTGCTCCGCGGCAAGCGCACGGCGCGGCGTCCCACCAGCTGGTACACCGCTGTGGCGACGGCCGCGGCGGCGGTCGTGGCGCTGTTTGCGGTGTGGACCTGGCAGCAGCCCATGCAGCAGCACGGCGTCACGACCGGAAGCGTGGTGACGACCGGAGCCGCCAACGGTCTGCGGACCGCGCAGGTGAAGACACCGCCACAGGTTTCCGGTGCGCAGCAGCCGAGCGCGGTGCCGCGCTCGTTCGAGACGTGGTCGCTGACCAACGCAGGCAGCGGCACCCTCTATGACTTCGGGTCTTCGAACTGCGAGCAGGCGGTCTGCGTGACGCTGCTGCGGTCGTCCGACAACGGCAACTCGTGGACTGCGGTGCACCAGTTCTCCAACACCGACACGTCGAGCGCGACGGGTTCGGACATCCCGCAGATCCAGCCGTCGCGGGCGCTCACCCAGGCCCGGTTCGCCTCGCCTCAGGCGGGCTATGTCTTCGGCGGCGACCTCTGGGTGACCCACGACCGAGGTGCCAGCTTCACCCAGATGACTCATCCGGGTCAGTCGGTGCTGGACGTCGAGATCTGGCAGGGCGACGTGGTCGTCGTCTCTGCCGACCAGTGCGCCCAGGGCACCTGTGCCGGGCCCCTGTACGTCAGCAGGATCAAGGCGTCGGCAACGACAATCGTCCGACCCACCGCGACGATGACACTGCCCAGTCCGATCAGCGCGGCGTCGGCCATCGTGCACGGGGGCACGGTGAACGTCCAGCTGACGCCGACCAAGAGCGGCGTCAAGGCTCAGGCGCTACGGCTCCACGGCAGCTCGCTGGTGCCGTTGAAGCCACCCGCAGCCTGCAACGGCACCACCCTGCAGGCCCTGACCGTGGCAGCCCGGGCCAACAACCTGCTGTATGCCGTGTGCAACGCGAAACAGCAGCAGCAGAACATCTCGTACACCGTCGTGCGCAGCACCGACTCCGGCAGTCACTGGAGTGTCCGGTCCATCGGCTCCCTGGTTGTCCCCAGACTGGGTCAGCTGACGCTCGCCGCGGGTGACAAATCTCACCTGGTCGTGTCGATGGGCGGGCCGCGGGACCCGGGCGGCCCGACGGCGGCGACCAGCGTCGGCAGTCTGCAGACCTCCAGCAACGCGGGACAGACGTTCAGTCACGTCCAGTCCTCGCCCCACCTGCCGGCGGGTGGGTTCGACTGGGTCGCCAGCCCCGGCGGCGAGGAGTTCTATGCTCTGTCACACCAGGACCCCACCTACTGGTCCACTGACGACAATGGTGTGCGGTGGAAGGCGGTCGACCCGACCTCCTGACACTGCCGCAGCTTGGGAGCGATGAGCCGGTGCCACACGACTACCCGCACGACTGGGAAGCCGATGTCGTTCTGCGGGATGGCTCGGTGGCCCAGGTGCGTCCGATCCGCCCGGATGACGCCCCGGCCATTCAGGACTTTCACGAGCGGCAGTCGGACGAGTCCATCTACCTACGGTTCTTCGCGCCGCTGAAGCGGCTGTCCGAGAAGGACCTGCACCGGTTCACCCATGTCGACTACGACCGCCGGGTGGCTCTGGTCATGGAGTCGCGGGGCGCACTGGTCGGCGTGGCCCGCTACGACATGCTGGACGACACTCGCGCGGAGTGCGCGTTCAACGTGTCCGACACGTTCCAGGGGCGGGGGATCGGGTCGGTTCTGCTGGAGCACCTCGCCGCGATCGGCCGCGAGAACGGGGTGCAGGAGTTCCTCGCCGACGTCCTCCCGCAGAACCGCAAGATGCTCTCGGTCTTCACCGATGCCGGGTTCGAGGTGAGCCATCACTTCGACGACGGCGTGGTGGCCCTGTCCTTCCGGATCGAGCAGACCCAGCAGAGCCAGGCCGTGCGTACGGCCCGCGAGCAGCGCGCGGAGGCCGTCAGCGTCCGTGCCCTGCTCGCGCCGTCATCGGTGGCGGTCGTCGGTGTCAGCGAGCGCCCGGAGGCCGTGGGGCGCGGAATCTTCGAGCACCTGGTCGCCGGAGGCTTCGCCGGTGACCTGTATGCCGTGAACTCGCACCAGCACAAGGAGCTCGCGGAGCACCGGGTGTACGCCTCGGTCGCCGAGCTGCCCGGGCCGGTCGATCTGGCCGTGCTCGCCGTCCCGGCCGGATCCGTCCACGACGTCGTCCTCGGGTGCGCCGATCTCGGGGTGAAGGCGCTGCTGGTCGTGGCGGCCGGTTTCGCGGAGGCCGGCGAGGAAGGCGCTCGGCTGCAGCGGGAACTGCTCACCACGGTGCGCCGGCATGGGATGCGGATCGTCGGGCCGAACTCCTTCGGACTGATCAATACGCGTCCCGAGGTGCGGCTGAACGCCTCCTTCGCGCCCGAGATGCCCCGGTCCGGCTCGCTCGGTCTCTTCTCGCAAAGCGGCGCGCTGGGGATCGCCGTGCTCGACTCCGCCGCACGGCGAGGCCTGGGGCTGTCCGACTTCGTGTCCGCGGGCAACCGCGTCGACGTCTCCGGCAACGACATCATGCAGTTCTGGATCGACGACGAGTCCACGCGGGCGGTCGGCCTCTACCTCGAGTCGATGGGCAACCCGCGCAAGTTCTCCCGGATCGCGCGCAGGCTCTCCGAGCGGAAGCCGGTCATCGTCGTGAAGTCCGCGGCATCCGCCTACGGGGTGCCACCGGGCCACCGCGTGCGCACCACCCGGGTGGGTTCCGCCGCGTTCGGCTCGATGCTGCGACAGGCCGGTGTCCTGAGGGTCGAGAACGTCCACCAGCTGCTCGACGTGGGGCAGCTGGTCGTGCACCAGCCGATCCCTCGCGGCAATCGGGTCGCGGTCGTCGGCAACTCCGATGCGCTGAACGCGTTGGCCGCCGACGCCGCGATCGGCTCGTCGCTGGAGGTGGTGCACGGGCCGGTCAACCTGCCCCCGGACGTGTCCCCCGACGGGGCGGAGCGGGCCCTGGAGGCCGCGTTCGCCGATCCCGATGTGGACAGTGTGATCACCGGATTCGTGCAGACCGGCATCGGCCAAGGAGTCGCGATTGCCCGGACCCTGTCTCGGGTGGCGGCGCCGCATGACAAGCCCTGCATTACCACGTTCCTGGGGATCAAGGGGCTGTCCGATGAGCTGTCCGGTGGCGCCACGACCGACGGGCGGGCCAAGGTGGTCCCCTCATACGCCATGCCGGAGGACGGTGTGGTCGCGCTCGCGGCGGCCACCCAGTATGGCGCGTGGCGGGCGACCGATCGCGGTGAGCTGGTAATGCCCGACGGGATCGACGCGGTGAGCGCGGAGGCCATGATCGGGCGGGTCCTGAACGGGTCGCCCGGAGGCCGTCCGCTCCAGCCCGACGAGGTCGCCGAGCTCCTGGCGGCGTATGGCGTGACGGTCTGGCCGGTGATCCCGGTGAGCACCGAGGACGAGGCCGTCGAAGCCGCGCAGACCTTGGGCTATCCCGTGGTCGTCAAGTCGGTCTCCCCGCTGGTGCGGCGCTCACCGATCACGGCCGTGCGTGCCGACCTGCGTCACGAGTCGGCGTTGCGGGACGCGTTCACCGCGTTGGACGAGCGGCTGCGGCCGCTGCACGCTAACCGTCTGGTGGTTCAGGGGATGGCCAACCCCGGCATTCCGTGCATCCTGGCGACGGGGGAGGACCCGTTGTTCGGGCCGGTGGTGAGCTTCAGCCTGGCCGGTGCACCGACGGTCATGGGCGATGTAGGCTACCGCATCCCCCCACTGGCGGAGGGCGACGTGCGCGACCTGGTGGACTCCGTTCGGGCGGCGCCGCTCCTGCACGGCCAGGACGGCAGTGCTCCGATCGATCGGGCGGCGCTCGAAGACCTCATCGCGCGCCTCTCGGTGCTCGCCGAGAACCTGCCCGAGGTGGCGTCACTCACGCTGGACGCGGTGAATGTCCATCCGGACGGCCTGGAGGTACTGGGCGCGACGGCAACCGTCGCGCCGTCGGCCCTGCGCGCCGACGCCGGCCGGCGAGCCCTGGGGGTACCGCCCGCTTGCGGGGGAACGTGAGCTCTGCCCACCGAGGTGGGGCATCGACCGGCGGCTGTCCCCCGACAGTGGAAGAATGACCCGCATGGCATCGACTCGACCGCACACCGAAGCCGTCCTGCCGGCGGCGCTGATCGCCGATATCGAGCAGGCCGGATACTTTCCCGAGCTTGTCACCGACGTCGTGACGACCGCTTTGGGGGATGACCCCGTCGACGCACACCTGGTGCACGCGGAGACGACGCTCGACACGGAGACGGTGCGCCGGCACATCACCGTCCTGGTGCTGACCGCGGGACGCCTGCTGATCGCGCACGCCGACGACCACGCGCCGAGTCCCGACTCCCCGACCGAGCACCTCGGACCGATCGCCACGGCAACCTCGGAGACGGTGCCGCTGAGCGCCGTGCGGGGAGTCATGCTCACTCATGTGGTGCCTGCCCCGGAGGAGTATCGTGCCGGATCCCTGGGCCGGGAGATCACGGTGACCATTGGGTGGGGCACGGTCTCCCGGGTGGACCTGCTGCCGGCGACCTGCGGGGACCCGCAGTGCGAGGCCGACCACGGTTACGAGGGCACGATCACCGCCGACGACATTGCACTTCGGGTGAGCGCCGACGCCGATGGACAGTCGGTGTTCGACCGGGCCCGCGAGTTCGCGACCGCGCTGTCCGGCGCGATCGGCCGCTGAGGCGGCATGCCAGGCCCATCCGATGGCCCGGCGTTCCCGGCGTATGACGAGCGCGGCCTGGCCGGCGTGCTGCCCCGGGTCGCCGCCTCGCTCGGCGTTGCACTGGACGGGTATGTCGGGGACCTTCCGCCGGCCCGCCGGGCCGTGGTCGTCCTGGTGGACGGACTCGGTCTGGAGCTACTGCGCGCCCGGTCGGGGCATGCGCCGTTCCTTCGTCGCCTCCTGCGCCGACAGCAGGAGGCGCCCGATCCGATCGCGGAGCGCCTGACGGCAGGTTTTCCCGCAACCACGGCGACAAGCATGGGGTCCTTCGGCACCGGACTGCCGCCGGGATCCCACGGCCTCGTCGGCTATCAGGTGCGGGTGCCCGGCACCGACCGGCTGCTGAACGAGCTCTCCTGGCAGGATGGCCCGGTGCCCGAGCAGTGGCAGCCCGAGGCCACCTGGTTCCAGCGCGCCGATCGCGCGGGGGTGGCGGTCACGATGATCGCCCCGGGCAAGTTCGACGGGTCCGGCCTGACCCGTGCGGCGTTGCGGGGTGCGCGTTTCAAGGGCGCGGAGCCGCTCGGCGAGCGCGTCGATCTCGCGTTGGCGGCGCTGCGCGCGGACCCGCGGGCGCTCGCCTACCTCTACTGGGGTGACGTCGACCGCATCGGGCACCGGTACGGGTGCGGTTCCTGGCAGTGGGGTGACGCCGTCGAAGAGGTCGATCGTGAGCTGCAGCGACTGGCCGACGGCCTTCCCGCGGGGACGTCACTGACCATCACCGCGGATCACGGCATGGTCGACGTGGCCGCCGACGCCCGCGTCGACCTTGCGCACGACCCGGAGCTCGCCGAGGGAGTGCTGCTCGCCGGTGGTGAGATGCGCGCCTTGCAGCTCTACTGCCGGGCGGGCGCAGCGGCCGACGTGCTCACCACCTGGCGACACCGGTTCGGGTCGCAGGCCTGGGTCCTGTCGCGGGACGAGGCGGTGCAGGCCGGTTTGTTCGGGCCGGTGCACGAACGGGTCCTGCCCCGGCTGGGCGACGTGGTGGTGGCGATGCGCGCGCCGATCGGGGTCTACGACAGTAGGGTGATGGCCCGATCCGTGACCACGCTCATCGGCCAGCACGGCTCGCTGACCGACGCGGAGCAGAGCGTGCCCATGCTTCATGTTCCCGTCTCGTAGAGTGCTGCGCTGTGGCTGAACTTGTCTTCTTCTCCGGCACGATGGACTGCGGCAAGTCGACGCTTGCGCTGCAGATGGATCACAACCACCGCGCCCGTGCGCGGCGTGGGATGGTGTTCACCAAGCACGACCGGGCGGGCGAGGCCGTGCTCTCCTCCCGGCTCGGCCTGGAGACCGATGCCCTCGAGGTGGCCGACGACCTCGACTTCTGGGACCTGATTGCCACACAGGCCACCCACGGCAGGGCGATCCACTACCTGATCTGCGACGAGGCCCAGTTCTACACGCCCGACCAGGTCGAACAGCTGGCCCGGCTGGTCGACGAGATGGAGATCGACGTGTTCGCCTTTGGCATCACCGCCGACTTCCGCACCCAGTTGTTTCCCGGGTCCCGGCGACTGATCGAGCTGGCGGACCGGACGCAGGTCCTACAGGTCGAGAGCCTGTGCTGGTGCGGACGCCGCGCGACCCACAACGCGCGGGTCGTCGACGGCCACATGGTCGTCGAGGGTGCCCAGATCGTGGTCGGCGACGTGGCCTCCGGTCAAGACGCCACCGTGGAGTACGAGGTGCTGTGCCGCCGGCATTACATGCGTCGCATGACCTCGCACGCCGCACGGGCTCAGGCGGTCTCACCGGACCTGCTGCCGTTCGATCTCGACCTGTGCCCGTTGCCGCAGCGGCCCGCCCGGCGGGCTGATGACTGAGCGGGAGGCGCCGACCAGGCATGATGGCGAGGTGGACAATAGGGGGATGAAGGAGCCTGGCGGTGAGGCCGAGCCGGACCGGGCCGGCCGCGCAGCCGCCGCAGGCCGCGGGGTGGCCAAGGGCGCCGGCGCCGTGGGGCGGCTGACCGCTACCGCAGGCCGGCTGACCGCCTCCGCCGGCCGCTGGACCTACCGGGGCGCTCGCCGGGCCACGCAGGCCGAGGGTGCAGGCGAGAGCGGACTCTCTCGGCTGATCGAGGTGCACGCGTTCAGCTCGGCGGGTGACGTCGCGGTCACCATCGGCCTGGCGGGCACGGTCTTTTTTGCCGCGTCCTCCGGGTCTGCCGCTCGCAGCTCCGTGCTGCTCTTCCTGCTGCTGACGATGCTGCCGTTCGCGCTCGTGGCCCCGCTGATCGGGCCGCTGCTCGACCGCTTCAGCCGTGGTCGGCGATGGGCGATCGGTGGCACCCTGGCGGCACGGGGGTTTTTGTGCTGGGTGCTGGCCGAGACCGTGGAGGACCACTCGTCGTGGCTGTTCCCCATCGCGCTGTCCATCCTGATCCTGTCCAAGGCCTACCTGGTGACCCGGTCGGCCGCCGCGCCGCGCCTGCTGCCCAAACAGCTGACCTTGGTCAAGGCCAACGGGCGACTGTCGCTGGCCGGTGTCGTGGGGGCTTCCGTTGCCGGCGTCCTGGCCGGTGGCGCTGCCAAGCTCGGTGGCTCCGCGTGGGCTCTGCGTGTCGCCTTTGTGCTGTTCGTGGTCGGAGCGATCCTTGCGGTGCTGTTGCCGGCGCAGGTGGACAACACCACGGGGGAGGACACCTCGCCGGTGGGCCTGACCACGGGTCGGCGAGGTCGTCGTGGCCCCACCATCGCGCCCGACGTGGTGTCGGCGTTGCGAGCCAACAGCGGCTTGCGCTGGCTCTCCGGGTTTCTGACGATCTTCCTGGCGTTCCTGATGCGCATCCACCCGTTCCCCGGGTGGGAGGACCGCAAGACCCTGCTGCTCGCGCTGGTGGTGGGAGCGGCCGGTGTCGGCAACGCTCTCGGCACCGTCATGGGATCGCTGCTGAAGATCGCCTCCCCGCGGGTCGTGGTGCTCGCCACCCTGCTCGCCGATGCCGTGATGGCCGTGGTCGCGGCGATCTTCTTCGGGCTGTGGACCGCGGTGGCGGTCGGCCTGGTTGCCGGAGTCTGTCAGCAGCTCGGCAAGCTGGCGTTGGACTCGCTGATTCAGGACACGGTGCCGGAGGGCAGCCGCACCAGCGTGTTCGGACGCTCGGAGACGCTGCTGCAGCTCTCCTGGGTCATTGGCGGCATCATCGCCGTCACCATCCCGGTCAATGCGACGCTCGGGATGATCCTGGCGGCGGTCCTGCTGGCGCTGTGGGCGACCGTGGTGCTCATCTGGCACACCGGCCACCAGTTGCCGGTGCCGGAGCGGGTCCGGCACGCTGGCCCCCGACCGGGCGCTGCCCGGCGACAGCGTCACTCGGGCGCGGGACCGGGCACGCAAGCGCCTCCCGCAGATCCCCGGTCTGCGAGCCCCCGGCCCGCAGACTCGCAGTGCGGGTCGCAGACTGTGCCCATTGCGTCGGACGAGGAGGAGACGATCGGCATCAGCCGCGCGGAGGTGCATCGCCAACCGGGCCATCATCCGGACGATGATCGCCGCGCCCGCTGGGAGGAGCGGTTCCGCGACGAGGACCGGTGACCTGGCACGCCGACGCAGCGTGCCGATGCAGCGGCCGTGCTAGATGCCGTCGCCGGTCCAAAGATGGCGCGCCAAGGTGACATTGCTGACCTCTGGCAGGTCGCGGCATGGATCAGTGCGACGGTCGCCTTGCACTTTGACGGGGACGAACCGGCGGTGATGTTGTGACCTTCGCCAGGACAACACACACTGCCGAGGAGGTTCCTTCGGCATTAGCCCGTGGTCATGAACAACGCCGCGATGGGCTCGACGAGGTGGGGTGCGCCCACTGGGGCGGTGACGCGAAGGATGGGCTGCCCTCGTTCCTCGGTGACGGTCCAGCAGACGAACGCGCAGCACGCCCGTTCCTCGGCAACCAGGTCCTGCAGCTCGGCCAGTACCTGCGGGCCCGGCTGATAGCGGACCTCGAGCTCGCCACCGATGAGTTCAGCGGTGGGCGCTGCGATCTGGTGCAGGTGCTGCCACCGCTGTAGTCGGCTCGGACCGTCGTCCGCTCCGAGCGTGCAGGCCATCGGAAGCGAAGCGTGATGAGCGGAACCAGAAGGATCAGCCACGTCCCCATTGCAGACCTCGCGCGTTCCGGTGTCAAGATCTGTCGCACAGGGATGGCGCTTACGGTGACGCGATGGCTGGATGACCGGGCGTGTCGGTGCAAGGCACTTGCCCCGCCTGGGCGCTTCTCGTTACCCAAAGGCGAGCTCGTCGGTCGGGTTGCGACGCATGATTGCCCGCGCTGGGATGAAGAGGGCGTGCCGGCGAGTCCGACAACGACGACTACCAGCGCGAGTTCCCGGCGCAGCATGGTCCGCACCTGGCGCGATGTGGCGCCGGTGACCCGAAGCACGGAGAACTCACGCGACTGGTACGACCCGTGATGGCCGCGTGTGCTGCGATGCAGAAGTCGGGCAGCGAGGAACGACGCGCTCCGCCGTTACGGCGGTACTGAAAGAAGCAGCGCCCAGCCAAAAATGCGGCCTCCCACGGCAGATCTTCGCGTTCAATCCTGACGGGCAATGCCTGATCGAGATCCTCGATCCGATCGAGCCCATTGATAGCTCGGCAAAGATCAGTGGGTTGATCGCGACAGGCCCGGCGTCGAAAGCACTCGCGAGATGCTCTGCCGACCACTCACCCCAGCACCGGTCGTTGGTGAACACATCGAGCAGCACGTTGGAGTCCAGCAAAGTCTCGAAGGCCACAGTTCAGGACTCGCCTCGAGTCGGCTCTGCTTCGATCCCCATCACGGCGGCCCGCTCGCCTTCCGCTATCGGAACGGGCCTCAAGCGATTAGCGGCGCATCCGCCACCGGTCAGAGTCAGTCGGACCCACCGATGCACGTCTACCAGATCGCGCAGCTCACCCCGGGGAGTCGGGATCCGGGTCGACGCCGAGGTCGTCGGTTGCGTCCTCGGACTCGCAGCACGGACACCACGTTGGTGTCGGGCGTTCCCTAGCTGCTGGGCCCGCTCCTGGACCCGAACATGATGTCGTCCCAGCTCGGCACCGACGGGCGGCCTTTGCGAGTGGCGGACTGACGCGCCGGGGGCTGGGGATGGCCGTGCTCGATGGCCGGTGCGCCAACCGCCGCATCTACTGCGGGGTCGCTGCCCGTTTCGGCCGGCTTGTCCGTGGCGTCCGACGGCGTCGACGATGCAATCGCCTCTGTGGGGTCCACGGGCGGTGCCTTCTTGCTCGCGCGGCGCGGTGACCCGAGTGACTTGTCGACAGCCGGCTTGCGTTCGGTGCCGTCGCTCTCCGCAGGGTCGGGTGCCGTCAGCGACTGGTCGGCGAACAGGTCGGCAGTGCCCGTCACCGGGTCATGGCCGAGTCCGTCAACGGTCTTGTCGTCGCCTTCGGCGGGCCGCTCCGGGTCCGTCGAGTTGTCCGTCTCGTGGGCCGCGACCTCTTCGGGGGCCGGATGCGAACCGAGCGGCGGCGCCTCGGCGTTCTGCACATCGAGGTGCTCCTGGGGCCGTGCACCGTCGGGGATGTCGGAGTTGTCAGAGTCGACGGCTGAGACCGTCGTGGTGCCGCGCGAGCTACGGCGGCTGCGACGACGCCGACCGGCGCGTTCGCGCATGGCCGACACCAGGTCGAGTGGGTCGTCGGCGCCCGGGTCGTCATCGTCCGCGGTGCCGCGCGGTGCCGGTTCCGACTCGACGGGTCCGGGCACCTGGGTCGGTGCACTGGACCCACGAACGGCGCGTCGCACGGTCACCGGTCCGTCCTCCGCAGCGTCGTCCAGCCCGCCCTCGGCCTCCACGTCGTAGACCGGCGCCTCCCGGCGACGGCGCCCGGCCGCGACGGGCACGGGCCCGGGAGTCTGCTCGTCCTCACCGAGCCACCGAGCCTCGTCATCGGTGGCACTGAGCGTGCGGTCGGTGGGATCGAACAACCAGGTCGCCTGTCGCTGCCGCCCGCCCGCCGGGAATCGGCAGACGACCGTCCAGCGCCCGCTCTCGCCCTTCCAGGAGTCCCACTCCACCTGCTCGGTCTCGACGCCGCGTGCCACCAGCCGAGCGGAGATCCGGTCGTCGAACGTGCTGCCCGCGGTGGCGCCTCGACCGCGAAGCGGCAGCTGCTGCACCAGCGCGGCGACGTGGTCGCGTTCGGCCTGGATGGGCGCGGCATACCGCTCGACCTTCTCCGGGGTCCAGCCGGCGCGGTCGGCGACCTCGGAGATGGTCGCGCCGGCGCGCAGCAGCGCCTGCACCTCCCGGGGTCGCATCTGCGACTCGGGTTCGGGCTGCGCGGTCCGCACCGGGGCCGGGGTCGCCGCGGACGGTGCATCCGCTGCCGGAGAGCCCGATCGTCGGTCGTCCTCGCGGACGGCGCGGCGCAGCTCGGCGGTGAGTTCGACGCGGAACTCGCCGCCTTCGGAGTCGGTGAGCAGCAGGTGCTTCCCGTCGTCGTGAACGCCCACTAGTCGCAGGTCCCGCATGTGGTTTCTCGCTTCCCTTGCCCGGATCCGAGTCAACCTTGCCACGGCCCACGGTCGCGCGGGCACAGGGCACGCCGCAGAGGTAGCGTTTCGGCCATCATGCTCACCCAGAACAGTGACCTTCAGCTGGTCCTCGATCTCGCCGGAGTGTTCATCTTTGCGCTGTCGGGTGGTCTGGTCGCCGTGTCCAAGCGGCTCGACGTGGTTGGGGTCATCGTCCTGGCGTGGGTTGCCGGCCTGGGTGGCGGCGTGATCCGCGACGTCCTGATCGGGGCCGTACCACCCGATGGCGTGACCGACTGGCGGGTCATGAGCGCGGCCTGCGTGGCCGGGGTGCTCACCTTCTTCCTGCACCCGCGGCTCGCCGAGATCTCCCGATTCGTGCGCGTTCTCGACGCGGGCGGCTTGTCATTGTTCGCGGTGGCCGGGGCTCTCAAGGCACTGGCCTTCGCGGCACCGCCCATCGCCTGCGTCGTCGTGGGAGTCATCACCGCCGTCGGTGGCGGCCTGATGCGCGATGTCATCGTCGGGCGCATCCCCGAGGTGCTGCGCCGTGAGCTGTATGCCGTGCCGGCGCTGCTGGGCGCCGTCATCGTCGTCGCGGCTGCCCACTGGCATCATCTGACCCCCCTCGTACTCTGGTTGGCGGTCGCCGTGTGCTTCGTCGTGCGCATGACGGCCGTCATGTTCGACCTCAACGCACCGCGCCCCCTGCGGACAGGAGACCACTCGTGACATCGCCCAGCAGCCCAACGTTCGACCTCGCGCCCTATGACGCGGTCCTGGTGCTGTCCTTCGGCGGTCCGGAGGCGCCGGACGAGGTCATGCCGTTCCTGCGCCGGGTGACGGGCGGTCGCGGGATACCGGACGAGAGGCTGGCCGAGGTGGCGCACCACTACGAGCTCTTCGGTGGAAAGAGCCCCATCAATGACCAGTGCCGCCGACTGTGCACGGCGCTGGCCCAAGAGCTGCAGCGGCTGGGCAGCCAGCTCCCGGTGCTGTGGGGGAACCGCAACGGACCACCGTTCCTCGTCGACACACTGCGCGACGCCTACGAGGCCGGCGCCCGGCGGCTCGTGGTGATCACCACCAGCGCCTACTCCTCCTACAGCTCGTGTCGCCAGTATCGCGAGGACATCGCGGGCGCACTGACGACACTGCGGGAGGAGGGACGACCACTGGTGGTCGACAAGATCCGCCAGTACGCGACCCATCCGAGCTTCGCCCGCGCGAACCTGCGGTTGGTGACCGAGGCCGTGCGCGGGTGCGGCCAGCCCGACGACTCCCTGCTGCGGGTGGCGTTCGTAACCCACTCCATTCCCGAGGGCATGGACGACACGTCGGGACCGGGCGACGGAGAGGGAAGCCTATACGCGCATCAGCACGACGAGATCGCGCACGTGATCCTGGATGAGGCAGGGATCACCCTGGACCGGGACCTGTCCGGCGCGCTGGTCTTCTGCTCGCGGTCCGGCTCACCGAGCCAGCCGTGGCTCGGGCCGGACATCAACGACTACCTGCGCGAGCAGGCCGCGCAGGGCATCACCGACGTGGTTGTCGCACCGATCGGGTTCGTCTCCGACCACATGGAGGTCAAGTTCGACCTGGACACCGAGGCGGCGGAGACGGCCGAGGGGCTCGGGCTGCGGATGACGCGGGTGCCGACGGTGGGGGTGGACCCGGAGTTCGTCGGCGGCCTGGTGGACCTGGTCGGGGAACGCGCCGCGCAGGCGCGGGGTGAGACCCGCGCGATGCAGGCCTGGCCGGGGGAGGCGATGCCGCCGGTATGCCGTGCGGGGTGCTGCCCCAACCTGCGCCAGGCGAGACCGGCCGCGTGCGGATCTGACTGAGCTGTGCGGGTGGTCACTATCGTGTGGCCATGAACCTGAACGCCGCCGAGCTGACCGACCTGGAACACATCGCCTGCACCATCGCCGTCGAGGCCGGACGCCTGGTGGTCGACGAGCGGCCGGACGGGCTCGGAGTCGCCAGGACCAAGTCCACGGACACCGACATCGTGACCGTCATGGACCAGCGCAGCGAGGAGCTGCTGCGTCGTCGGCTCGCTGAGCTGAGGCCGGCCGACGGACTGCTCGGCGAGGAGGGGGCGGCGCACGACAGCCGGTCGGGCATCACGTGGGTCGTCGACCCGATCGACGGGACGGTGAACTACCTCTACCAGCTGCCGACATACGCCGTGTCCGTTGCCGCGTGCGTGGGCGACGTCTCGGTCCCGGGCGAGTGGCACCCGGTGGCGGCGGCGGTCTACAACCCGACCTCCACGGAGCTGTTCCATGCGCACGCCGGTGGCGGCTCGTTCCTACGCAGCCACGGACGCGAGCAGCGGCTGTCCGTCAGCACGCGGAGCGACCTTGCACAGTCCCTGGTCGGCACCGGTTTCGGGTACGACCCGCAGCATCGCCGAGTCCAGGCACGAGTGCTGGCGGGGCTGCTTCCACTGGTCCGTGACATCCGCCGCGCGGGCAGCGCCGCACTGGACCTGTGCTCCGTAGCGGCCGGCCGGCTGGACGCCTACTACGAGTCCGGTCTGCACCCGTGGGACCTGGCCGGCGGGCAGCTGGTGGTCACCGAGGCGGGCGGCGTCGTGCGCGGCCGCCAGGGTGCGCCGCCGGACGAGGACCTGGTGGTGGCGGGACCGACCACGTTGGTGCATGATCTACACGGCCTGATCACCCGCTGAGCCGGTTGTCGGACCCCTCCTGTGGCCATGAGGGACCCCGCGTTCGAGCTTCGTGGCGTGATAGGGCACAATTCCCGCCCGACCGGGCACAAATTTGCGTCCTGCAGCGTTAATGCGGCCAACAGGGTCAGTAAGCCACCTGGCACTACCGGCCCGGCGGAGAAAAGAGACGGAGAGATCACTGATGGCAACCGATTACGACGCCCCACGAAAGACCGATGACGACCTCAGCTCAGACTCGATCGAGGAGCTGAAGTCACGGCGCGTGGACAAGAACGCCGACAGCGTCGATGTGGATGAGACGGAGCAGGCCGAAGGCTTCGAGCTGCCGGGCGCCGACCTGTCCGGCGAGGAGCTCTCGGTGCGGGTGCTGCCGCGACAGGCGGACGAGTTCACCTGCTCCAGGTGCTTCCTGGTGCACCACCGCAGCCAGCTCGCCAAGGAGGTTGGTGGCATGCCGGTATGCAGCGAGTGCGCTGCGTGAGATCGGTATGAGCGTCTCGGTGCAGATCACCTACCTCGACCCCGAGCTGCCTGCTTTGTCCTACGCCCAGCCGGGCGACGCCGGCCTTGACCTGCACGCGCGCGAGAGGCTTGCGCTCGCGCCGGGTGAGCGGGCCCTGGTCCCGACCGGGATAGCCCTGGCCCTGCCCGAGGGGTATGCCGGTTTCGTGCACCCCCGGTCCGGGCTGGCCGCTCGCCACGGGATCTCGATGGTCAATGCGCCGGGCACCATCGACGCCGGCTATCGGGGTGAGGTCCTGGTCAACCTGATCAATCTGGACCCCCGAGAGACCTTCGTGATCGAGCGGGCTGACCGGATTGCCCAGCTCATCGTGCAACAGGTGGCGCACGTCACGCTGGTGCCGTCGAGTTCGCTTCCGGACAGCGTCAGGGGCCACACTGGACATGGAGCCAGTGGTGGGTTCGCCGGACACGAACGACCGGCGGCGTCACCGCTGCAGAGCAAGTCAATTCGCTAACGAGGAACAAGAGGCGCACAGTCGTGGGAATCTTCCGTCGCAAGGCCAAGGACGACGCGGGCAGCGACGCATCGCTCGACACCGATGACGGGGTCGACGAGACGAGCGATGTCGAGACCCCGGATGACGCGAACGCCGACGCGGAGGGTGGCGGCGTCGACGACGAGGCCCCGGAGGTTGACGCCTCGGTGGACGACGATGCCGACGATGCCCACGCCGCGGAGACCGTGGACAGACTGCCGCGGCCGCATCCGATCGAGCGGAGCGATGGCCCGTTCGACAAGGCCGAGGTGGACTCCCTCGAGGAGCACCTGGACTTCGGTGCACTGGCCATCGTGCCCCTGGAGGGCATGGAGCTGCGCCTGGACGTCGACGAGGAGAGCCAACAGATCACCGGTCTGACTGCAGTGCGCGAGGATTCCGCCTGCCAGTTGCAGGCGTTCGCCGCGCCGAAGTCGAGCGGCATCTGGGACGGCATCCGGGATGACATCGCCGATGGGCTGATTGCCGGTGGAGGCACCGCCGAGGAGAAGCTCGGCCCGTTGGGCATCGAGCTGCGGGTGCGGATGCCCGGCCGCGGTCAGGACGGACGCACGACCTACTCACCGGCCCGTTTCATCGGCGTGGACGGCCCGCGGTGGTTCCTGCGCGCAGTGCTCTCGGGCAGCGCAGCGGTCGACGAGGAGGCCGCCGAGCAGCTGCTGGACTACGTGCGCCACACCGTCGTCGTGCGCGGCGGAGAGGCGCGTGCACCGCGAGAGCTGCTGCCGCTGAAGATGCCTGACGCCGTGGTGGCCGCGGGCGAGGAGGCCGTCGCCGTGGAGACCCAGTCGCAGAGTGAGGACTCCTCCGCAGGCGCGCCGGTGTCGGCCGAGGACCTCAAGCCCTTTGAGCGCGGGCCCGAGATCACGGAGGTGAGGTGACGGGTATGGGGCACAAGCGAGGTCTCGCCAAGGTGGCGGCACGCCTGGTGCGGTCGCCCGGCGCGATCGAGCGCGAAGAGCTGCAGGAGACGTGCGCCCGGATCGGCGGAACGCCGATCGACAAGGCACCGGACGGCTGCGTCAGCGAGTGCACGGGCACCGTCCAGTGCCTGAGCCTGCGACCCCGCGGCAACGACGCGCCCGCGCTCGTGGTCGACCTCGATGACGGCAGCCGCACGATGAACCTGATCTGGCTCGGCCGTCGCAAGATCGCCGGCATCGAACCGGGAGTCTTCCTGACGGTGCGCGGGCGGGTGCTCTACCGCCACGGAGTGCCGACGATCTTCAACCCGATCTACGAGATCAAGCCGTCGACGCCGGCCTCCTGACCGGCCTCAGAGGTCGTGGCTGATGGTGCGGATCGACTCCGGGTCACGACCCGTCAGCAGCGCACCGAGCGGTGCTTCGGCCTCGGGTGTCGTGAGGAAGAGCAGCTCGTCCAGGGCCTCGACCGAGTCGTCGCGGCTGGGAGCGATCGGGACCTCGTCGCGGATGATGCCGACCAGGACGCAGTCCGCAGGCAGGCGCAGCTGACCGACGGCACGTCCGATGCTCGGGCTGTCGCTGGGCACCGTGATCTCAACCATCGTGGCGCGGCCCTGCTGGAACTGGAACAACCGCACCAGGTCGCCGACGCTCACCGCCTCCTCGACGAGCGCGGTCATCAGGCGCGGCGTCGACACCGCGACGTCGACCCCCCACGCCTCGTCGAACATCCACTCGTTCTTCGGGTTGTTGACCCGCGCAACCGTGCGGGGCACGCCGAACTCGGTCTTTGCCAGCAGCGACACCACGAGGTTCACCTTGTCATCGCCGGTGGCGCAGACCACGACGTCGCACTCCTCGAGACCGGCCTCGCGCAGCGTTGAGGTCTCACAGGCATCCGCGAGCAGCCACGACGCCTCGGGCACGGTGCGGGTGCGTGCCTCATCGAGCAGGTTGTCGATCAGCAGCACCTGGTGCCCGTTGTAGATCAGCTCGTGGGCGATCGAACGGCCGACACTGCCGGCCCCGACGACGACAACGCGCATGGGAAATCTCCTCGTTGGAGTGACTAGTCGGCGGTCTTGGGGGCGGCGAGGTGAGCCTCGATCTCGTCCAGCCGGGCGTGCGGGACGAGCAGGTGGAGCAGATCACCCTCTTGAAATACCGTGTCCGGGGCGGGCAGCGACGCGGTTCCGAGCCGGGTGACGTAGGCCACCCGTGCGCCGGTGCGGGCCTCGATCTGCTGCAAGCGGGTCCCGACCCAGCTCACGTGTGGCGGGATCTCCGCGAGGGTGACCTGGCCGCTCGGGTCGGTGTGCACGGGCACCGACCCGAGCGGCACCAGCCGTCGCAGCACCTGGTCACTGGTCCAGCGGACCGTGGCTACGGTGGGGATGCCCAGCCGCTGGTAGATCTCGGCGCGGCCGGGGTCGTAGATCCGGGCGACCACGTGAGCGACGTCGAAGGTCTCCCGGGCGACGCGAGCGGCCAGAATGTTGGAGTTGTCTCCGCTGCTGACAGCCGCAAAGGCGTACGCCTGATCGATGCCGGCTTCGATCAGGGTGTCGCGGTCGAACCCGATGCCCTTGATGCGCTGCCCGCCGAAGGCAGTGCCCAGGCGACGAAACGCGGTCTCGTCGCGGTCGATGATGGCGACGCTGTGGCCCTGCTGCTCGAGACTCAACGCGAGCATCGAGCCCACGCGGCCGCAGCCCATGATGACGAAGTGCACGTCCCGACCGTACCTGAGACCGCGGCCCGGAGAGGGCCGACCCGGTCCGTCGAGAACGGCATACTGCCGTGCCCGAACCCGCGCCGTCCAGAGGTCATAGACTCATCGCTTGTGTCAGTGACTGGACGGACTCTGAAGCGCCTGGTGGTCGGCCGGGCGATGCGAAGCGACAGGTTGGGTGAGACCCTCCTGCCCAAAAAGCTCGCCCTGCCGGTCTTCGCCAGCGACGCCCTGTCCTCCGTCGCCTACGCGCCCGATGAGATCCTCATCACCCTCGGTGCCGCGGGCGGATCGTTCGCGGCTCTGCACTCGTGGCAGATCACTCTGGGCGTGGTCTTCGTCATGGCCGTGGTGGTTGCCTCCTACCGCCAGAATGTGCACGCCTACCCCTCCGGTGGCGGCGACTACGAGGTCGCGACCGTCAACCTCGGCCCCAAGGCTGGCCTGACGGTCGGCTCGGCGCTGCTGGTCGACTACACGCTGACGGTGGCGGTGTCGGTGTCCTCGGGCGTGCAGAACGCGACCGCGGCCCTGCCGATCATCCAGGGGCACCAGGTCGTGATCGCCGTGGCGTTGGTGATCCTGCTGACCGCCATGAACCTGCGCGGCGTGCGCGAGTCCGGCAAGGTCTTTGCCGTCCCGGTCTACGGCTTCATCTTCGGGATCGCGATGCTCGCCATTGTCGGCTTCATCCGCAAGTCGGTCGGTGACCTGCCGCTCTCCGCCAGCGGCCACTACACCCTGGCGCCGCAGGACCACCTGAGCGACCTGGGGCAGCTCGCGATGATCTTCCTGCTGTTGCGTGCCTTCTCCAGCGGTTGCGCGGCACTGACCGGTGTCGAGGCCATCTCCAACGGAGTGCCTGCCTTCAAGAAGCCGAAGAGCAAGAACGCCGCGACCACGTTGCTGCTGATGGGCAGCATCGCCGTGGTGATGATGGTCTCGATCATCACGCTGGCGGCCTGGACGAAGATCCACATGCAGGACCCGGACGCCCCAGGACGCCTTCTGCTCAACGGCCATCCGGTGCCCGGATACCAGGAGGACACCGTCCTGGGGCAGCTGGCCCACGCGGTGTTCGCGGGATTCACGCCGGGTGTCGTCTACGTGTCCATCGTGACCGGGGTCATCCTGGTCCTCGCGGCGAACACCGCGTTCAACGGCTTCCCGGTCCTTGCGTCGATCCTCGCGCGGGATGGTTTCCTGCCGCGGCAGTTGCACACCCGAGGCGACCGTCTGGCCTACTCCAACGGCATCCTCTTCCTCGCCGGCGCCGCGATCTTCCTGATCATCATGTACGACGCTCAGACGACGCGGCTGATCCAGCTGTACATCGTCGGGGTGTTCGTGTCGTTCACGACCAGCCAGACGGGCATGATCCGGCACTGGAACAGGTTGCTGGGCAAGGGCGACGTCTCGCTCTCCGAACGACGCCGGATGCACCGCTCCCGGGCGATCAACGCAGTGGGCGCGGTGATGGCCGGCGTGGTCCTGGTGGTCGTGCTGCTCACCAAGTTCACCCACGGTGCCGGGTATGCCGTGGGTGCGATGGTCGTGCTCTTCGTCATGATGATGGCGATCCAGCGGCACTACGACCACGTCAAGGAGGAGCTGGAGGTCCTGGACGACGGTGAGGAGCAGCTGCTGCCGTCACGGGTGCATGCGATCGTCCTGGTGTCCAAGATCCACAAGCCGACGATGCGCGCGCTTGCCTACGCACGGGCCACTCGACCTTCGGTGCTCGAGGCGCTCACCGTCGACGTCGACCCCGACGAGACGAAGGTGTTGCAGAGCGAGTGGGAGCGACGGGACATCCCGATCACGTTGAAGGTGGTGGCGTCTCCCTACCGTGAAATCACCCGACCGGTCCTGCGGTATGTGAAGTCGGTGCGGCGGGACAGCCCCCGTGATGTGGTGATGGTCTACATCCCCGAGTACGTGGTCGGCAAGTGGTACGAGCAGCTGCTGCACAACCAGTCCGCGCTCCGCCTCAAGAGCCGACTGCTGTTCACCCCGGGGGTCATGGTCGCCAGCGTTCCCTGGCAGCTGCGTTCCTCGCAGGGGCAGGAGCAGCGGTTCGACGGGCCTGCACCAGGATCGGTGCGGCGGGGACGACGATGAGTGGTAGGCAGAAATCGCGCGGGCGGGGCCCGCGCCGCCCGCGGGGTCGGCCCGCGAGCGCCCCGACCCGCGTCGGGGAGAGTCTGACGCTCGACGTCGGCAAGGTCGCGCACGGCGGCCTCTGTGTGGCACGTCACGAGGGGCAGGTCGTCTTCGTCCGGCATGCCCTGCCCGGGGAACGGGTCATCGCCGAGGTCACCGACGGGACCACGAAGTCGCGGTTCCTGCGCGCCGACGCCGTGCAGATCCTGCGGGCCGCGCCGCAGCGCGTCACCCCAGCGTGCCCGTGGTCGGGCCCGGGCCAGTGCGGCGGGTGCGATTGGCAGCACACGAGCGTCGACTACTCCCGAGAGCTGAAGGCCCAGGTCGTGCGGGAGCAGCTGCAGCGGCTGGCCGGCATCGACCGGCAGGTCGAGGTCGAGGCGCTGCCGGGGGAGTCCGACGGCCTGCACTGGCGCACCCGGGTCGAGCTGGCCATCGACCCGGCCGGGCGATCCGGCCTACGAGCCCACCGGTCTCATCGGGTCGTCCCGGTCGAAGAGTGCGCGATCGCGGTGCCCCAGGTCGCCAAGACCGGAGCCTTCTCCGGACAGTGGCCACCCGGCGTCACCGGGGTGGATGTCGTGGTGCCCGGCGTGGGGGAGCCGGTCATGGTCACTCTTCCCGAGCTGCAACCGACGCCCAGCGTCCGGGAA
This sequence comes from Leekyejoonella antrihumi, assembly GCF_007845645.1. GTDB lineage: Bacteria > Actinomycetota > Actinomycetes > Actinomycetales > Dermatophilaceae > Leekyejoonella > Leekyejoonella antrihumi. The sequence continues at coordinate 26,710 of NZ_VCQV01000008.1, read as the reverse complement.
CGGGTGGTAACGGCATCGCACGGCACCCATGACCTGGACGTCTCGGCGCGCGGGTTCTGGCAGGTGCACCCGGCCGCGGCGAGCACGTTCGTCGAGCACGTTCTGCAGGAGCTGGAGCCACGCCCGGATGAGCGAGTGCTCGACCTCTACTGCGGGGTGGGCGTTTTCGCTACGTTCCTGGCAGATCGAGTCGGCCCTGACGGTGTCGTGGTCGGTGTCGAAGGTGATGAACGTGCGACGGAGGAAGCCGACACCAATCTCGCCTCGGCTCGAGCCGACGTGCACCTGGTGTGCGGGGACGTCGGGGAGGTTCTCGCCTCGCCGGTCATCGCGGAGGAGCTGGGCCAGCACGGGCACCAGCCGCATGCCGACCTGGTGGTGCTCGATCCACCGCGCACCGGTGCGGGGCGTCAGGTCCTGGAGGCGGTGGCAGCGCTCACTCCGCGAGCCATGGCCTACGTCTCCTGCGACCCGGCGGCGCTGGCGCGGGATCTGTCGTATGCAGCGGAGCTGGGGTACGAGTTGCACTCACTGCGCGCGTTCGACGCCTTCCCGATGACCCACCATGTCGAGTGCATTGCCGTCCTGCGGCCGCATGCCGGTGAGCCGATGGAGCACTCCATACTGCCGTTTGAGGATCGGCGTGAATCGGGACGCTGCCGCGGTGACGGTCCTGTATAGGGCGCGGTGTGGGACGGTCCCGGAGATCTGAGAGGGGAGCTCCGATCCGCCGCCTGTCCTCGCCGGTGATCGTTCTCAATTGGGACCGCGGTGGCGGACCGATAGGCTGGGTTGCCCGCGAGGGAATCGAGGTGACGCACCGTGGCTGGTGCTAAACAGCTCAAGGTGGGGTTACGGGTGCGCGACCTCGACGCGTCGTGCGCCCTGTACTTGAAGTTCGGATTCAAGCAGATCCCTCGTCCAGACCAGCCGAAACTTCGATACCTGACCTTCGGACACACGTGGCTGATCTTGTCCGACAGGTTCGCGCACGGCTACCACAACGCCGAACGAGCCGAAGCGGCAAAGTCCGGTCCGCTTGGCAGGGGATTCGTCTTGGCAGTGCCGACTGCTGACCTCGACGCCACGTACGACCTTTGGCGAGAAGAAGGCATGCGAGTCACCCTCGAACCGCAGGACGTTTTCTACGCCCGCATCTTCTACGGTCTCGACGCCGACGGCTACGAGTTGATGTTCGAACAGCAGCACGCCGAGCCCGGATAGGGAGCGTCCGTCAAGTACGGTCCGTCCCCGGTCGGCGTTAGGTCGATGACCACGTACTTGTCCCCCTTGCGGGTGTGCCGCCAGACACTGGGAGTCCCTCCCGTTTGGAGCGCAGCGCGCGGGGGAATCGTCGACGCCGATCACCGCGACGCCGTCGAACCGGTGCGGGTCATCGATCAGGGCGCGCTTGCCTTCGGCCAGGACCGCGTCGTTGGCCGTATTCCACGTGACGGCAAGACCTTCACCGATCCGGACTACGGTCAGGTGCTGGCACACGATCGCCTTCAGCGCCCGCCGCAACCCGCGGCGTGACAGCTTCGCTCGCGGCTGCGCGGCCTTGCTGGTGTCTTGACGCCAGACGTGCCCGCAGCCGGTGCACCGGTAGCGGCGGACCGTGAGCACCAATGTCGTCGGGCGCCAGCCCAGCGGTTCGTGGGCGAGGCGCCGGGTCACGGTGTCGCGTGGTGTGCCCTCGCACCCGCAGCGGCGGCACCAACCATCTGGTTCAATGACGCGGCACACCAGAACTGCTCGATCACGCTCGAGCCGCCACCCGGGTCACGACCAGCCCGAGCTCGTCCAGGCGGCAGAAAGTGGTCAGATCGGGGCAGGTGAAGGTAGCGTCAGGCACGTTGAGGTCTTCAAGATGGACTGTGTGAAAACTTCCATCATCGGGAGGCCTCGACCTCTATCCCGTGAGCGACGCGCCGACCGGTTCTACACCCTGACACGAAGCCAAGATGGTGCTGCGCCAGTCGGCAACGCATCCCGAGCCGGTCGTGGCCACGATCAATGACACCGACCGGAACGGGACCGCCCACGCGCGAGCGTTTCCCCAGCTGCACCCCAAGCTCGAGTCCCGCGGCGGCTGCGCGACCGCGGCCCATCCCGCCAAACCGCCGAATAGACTAGACCGACCAAAAAGTGACTGTTGCACTGTAGGGCGCGGGGTCCCCACCTGAACCGAAGCAGTGCCGACGAGGACGTCAGACGGTTGGTGTCGCGCTCGAGCGGGAACCCCAGACGTACTTGGCGTCGTACGCGACAGCGCGGTATTTCAGGTGAGTTCCGGTGTGGTAGGCGTAGGTATACGTCCCACCGGAGACAGTCAAGACATCCTTCAGAGGACGCCAGGTGACACCGTCGGTGCTCGACTGGATACTGCCGACGGCGGCGCCGTACGAGCCGATCTTGCCGGTCGAGGTCCACAGTCGACTCGCGCGCACAGTCAGCGTCACCAATCGGCCTGAGCGCTTAGCAGTCATCGCTGCCGTGGATACTAACCGGGCGTCGGTGCTCGGAGAATTCATCGCGACCCGGTAGGCCTCGCCACATTCTGGATAGTCGGTTCCGACAAATTTCAGCACGCCGAGCGCAGGCGGCGTACCGAAGCTGAGGAAGTTATCAACCGTTAGGTAGTTCCCGCAGTTTTCGGTGCCGGTCTCGCTTGCGGCTTTACCGCCCCAACCGGTCGCGGTCCAGGACAGGACCTGGTACCGGTTGAAATCAACGCATGACCCGGTGTAAGTGACACCACCCCCGCCGGCCAACTGTTGATCGTTCTGGGTGATCACGACCCGTGCGGGCAGGCTCAGGTTTGCCGTGCAGGGTTGATCCGCAGCGCCCGCCGACGTCGTTCTGGTCCACGCCCAACCGGTGAGGGTGAGCGCGGCTGCAGTCGCGACCGCGAGTGATCTTCGCATCATTGTCCCCATCTCCCGCCCCGATGGGCGCTCACATCTGCTGGCCATTACCTAGTGCAGATCTCCGTGCGGCGCCGGTGGCGACGGTCACCGGCGTTCGTAGCGATCCTAACGCGAGTTTTTCAAATTCGGACCCTCAATGGCTATCTGGTGAGTCCTAGATTCTTCCACTACATATTCGGTCTGTGGCGCTCGTGTCAGCTCCTGTAATGACGTATTTGTGGCGCGGACCTGACCAACTACATCGCCAGATGCCCTGCTAGACAGTGGCAGATTCAGACCCCAATTCCACCCTTGTTCGTGAAGATCCTCAGTCGATCGCCGTTCTTCGTAAGCGACATCTGGACTGTCCATTTGAGAGGACTAAACTGGCTCTTCAGATTTGAGCATGATGGCGCCGCCTTCAGGTGCACTGTGGTGCGCGAAGATTCGGTCGGGGTTGGCTGGGCGTTGCGCACGGGCGTCTGGCGGGCGGATGCTGGTGGGGTTCGTCGTGGTCGAACCCGAACACCCTGTGGTGCCTGTGAGCCTGTATTTGAGCATGGGTCGGAGGGCTTCCACGGGAACCGTGGATTGGTGCCAGCGAGCCCGTGTGTCAGACTTCCGATCTTTCCTGCCCTCCCCGCGACGGACGCTGCCGTGTCAACAGAATAGGGGCAGAATATGGACGTGGTGCACCCCCGCTACGCGGGTATGGATGTCTCAAAGAAGGACGCGAAGGTCCGTATCCGGGTTGCCGGGACTGGGCGACGCAAGGCGGTAGAGACCGTGAGCACATGGTCGTCAATGACGACCTCGATCCTCGCGCTGCGCGAGCATCTCGTTGCCGAGGGCGTCACCTGCGTGGTGATGGAGGCCACCAGCGACTACTGGAAGCCTTTCTACTACCTGTTGGAAGACCTCGAGGGCGTCGAGATCCTGCTCGCTAACGCCAGACACGTCGAGAACCTGCCTGGACGCAAAACGGACCTGTTGACCGAACTACCGACTCAGTCTTTGCGGGAATGTTCGCGGCGAGTCTGGGGATTGGCTAGGTTCGCTGCTCGTGATCAGCGACGAGGATGTGCCGCGGAACCTGACGCTGCTGGTGGTGCCACTGCTGGGCTCGCTTGAGGCGACCGGAGACCTGTTCGTGCCGTATCGGCTGGTCGATGGTGGGGGCGTTGCGGTCGAGCCCGTCGCGGTGTTCCTCGCCGAGCTCGCGGCGTGCGGGCGACCCGCGACGACGCAGCGGTCGTACGGGATGGACCTGCTGCGCTGGTTCCGGTTCTTGTGGGCGCTCGGGGTGGGGTGGGACCAGGCGACGCGGGTCGAGGCGCGGGACTTCTGTCGTTGGCTTGCTGTCGTGGCCAAGCCGAAGCGCCCGCACTGGCGTTATCCGGCCGGTGATGCTCCCGGAGCACGCAAGGAGCATGTCTCAGCGGTGGTCAACGAGGTGACCGGTAACGATCGCGGGGGGACGGGTACGAGGCGTCGACGGCGGCTCACTGCGAGCGTGTTGCGCGGCTTCTACGACTTCCATCTGGAGGCAGGGACCGGGCCGATGGTCAATCCGTTCCCGTTGCCTAGATTGTCACCACTTGAACAAGACGATTGACGATCCTCCGCGAAACGATCTCGCCGGCCTGCTCGGGGAGCCGCAGCGGCACCGGTCATGGCTTCGGCTTACGGATTGATCAGGATCGGTCATCGCACCGATCCGCCCAACAATGAAACCCTCGTACCCGCTCACGCCGATCGAGATCTTCACCAGTTGGCTACGCCCGCTCTACATCGATCACGAGGCAGATGTCGGCACGTACACCGCACCCAACATTTGGGTCCAGCACCGGTAACTGACCCGCGGAGCGTGCCGCTCGCCATCCTCTTGTGGACGGCGTGGAGGCCCCTCGCGGTGTCGGAGCACGTGCTCTGAGGTCAACGTGCTCGTTGCCGACACACCGTTGTGACTCGTCCTTGGTTTGATTGAGGGAAAGCCAGATTTCCTGGAAGGAACCCATCGATCATGGCGAATGTGAAGTACCCGCAGGAACTGCGGGAGCGTGCGACGAGGCTGGCCGTGGAGGCCCGCCGCGACCCTGAGACCCGCACCGGAGCGATCGCGAGGATCGCGACCCAGCTGGGCGTGCACATGGAAGCACTGCGTAACTGGGTCCGTCAAGCCGAGACGGCTGGCCTGCCCGTCGAACGGGAGGACACCGAGGAGCGGATCCGGTCGCTGGAGAAGCAGAACCGAGAACTGCGTCGCAGCAACGAGATCCTGAAGTCCGCGGCGGCTTTCTTCGCGGCGGAGTTCGACCGCCCATCCAGGTAGTCGTCGCGTTCATCGACGAGTACCGCCACCGCTGGGGAGTCGAACCGATCTGCCGTGTCCTGTCCGACGAGCTCGACGTGAAGATCGCCCCCGGCACGTACTACGCCCACAAGAAGCGTCCACCCTCGCCGCGCGCCCGGCGCGACGCGTACCTGAAGGAGGAGATCATGCGCATCCACGCCCACAAGCGGATGCGGGTCTACGGGATCCGCAAGATCCACGCGCAGCTGAACCGGGACGGGATCGACGTAGCCCGGTGCACCGTCGAGCGGCTGTGCAAACAGTTGGGGATTCGCGGTACCGTGCGCGGCAGGTTCCCGCGCACCACGCGCCCGGCACCGGAGACTGGCCGGCCGAAGGATCTGGTCGATCGGCAGTTCGTCGCGGACGCCCCAAATACGCTCTGGGTGGCCGACATTACCTACGTGCGAACCGAGGCCGGGTGGGTGTATGTCGCGTTCGTGCTGGATGTGTTCTCCCGCAAGATCGTCGGCTGGCAGGCCTCCACCCGCATGTACACCGACCTCGCGCTGGACGCGCTGAAGATGGGCTTGTACGCTCGTCAGCGTGACGGGCAGGATGTGAAAGGCCTTGTGCACCATAGTGATCGGGGCGTGCAGTATCGCGCGCTGCGGTACGCTGCTCGGCTCGAGGAAGCCGAGGCTGTGGCCTCCGTCGGGTCTCGCGGGGACTCCTACGACAATGCGATGGCCGAGGCGCTGAACTCGCTGTACAAGGCCGAACTGATCCACCTGGACGGGCCCTGGGACGGCATCGACGACGTCGAGGTCGCCACCGCCGACTGGGTCGCCTGGTTCAACAACGAACGACTCCACTCCATGCTCAACTATCAACCTCCGATCGAGGTCGAAGACGCCTACTGGGCCCAGCAGCAAACCACCGATACCGCAGCATAGAAATTCAACACACGCTGACCCTCAACAAAATCCGGGACTTGACATTGCGCTCAAGACGAGAGTCAGACTGCCATCCACCGCTTCTACCTTGTACGCACGCCAGTCACCGACCGCCCATCCTCCGCCGATCACAGGAAGCGGCAGACCCCGCGCCAGCCGCACGGCCAGGGGCTCCAGCGCCGGTAGACCCCCGGCGATCACGCCCAACCGCCGCGCGGCAAGCCTCGTGCCGATCACCGCCGACAGCCCCCGCAAAACGGGCCACTCAGCAGCCCGGCCGCAAACCAGACCCGGTTCGCGACCACAACCTCACGCAGCAACCCAAGAAGGCGGAGGTCGATGCCAGAACGGCCGGACATGAACAGCGCCATCGCGACGTAGAAGCCGGCCAGCGCTGCCAGTGTTGCCGCCGCCCCGGTCACCGCTCCGCGCCGCGATGAGCCCACTCACCAGGCCGGCGTAACCGCCACCAGCAACCACGGGCTACTGAGGTTGCCCAGCCCATCGCGCAGTCCCGCTCCGTCGCCTTTGAGCACGCCAGCAAACAGACCGAAGCAGACCGCCGCAGGAAGGATGATCGCCAGGCGACATAGACGCACGCCAATGGTTCTAGCACAGGAACCATCGCCGCTCACTCATCCTGTCCGGAGGGAAGGCACTCCATCAATCACCGCTGGACGAACCATCACCGGCGACGATCCGAGGATCTGGGAGGCCGAGCTGCAGAGGAGGCGATCCGTTCCGCAAGGGTCGGTCATGCGGGACGCCCGCCGCGCCAACCGTGTCCGTACACCGATCGATCTCCGGGACTGCCACTTTCGCCGCAAGCTGTTTGCGGAAGAACTCCCGTACTCCCAGCAGAACAGTTGTCGCGCCGGCGGTAGCTGTGTTGTCTCCAGGTCCAGGAACTGCTCATGCGGCTCTTCAACCGCCGCTGCACCGGCGATCGGCGCCGGCCGACGCGGCATCCGCGCCCGGACCGTCGCGCCCCCGCCGCGGCTGGATACACGTACAGGCCACGGACCGGGTCGGGTACCGCGTCGAGAGCGGCCTGCACGCCGGGTAGAGACCGGAACGCCTCACGGGCGCTCTCGTCGGCGAACTCGATCTCGAAGATCTCACCCCAGGTGGCGGTGTGCCACGTCCAGTCCTTCGCGCCGTGGGTGACGGCGGCCTCAGTCAGTGCCTCACCGCGCCCGGACCGCCATCGGCGAGCTGCGGGACGCCATCGCTCACAGGCGCCGACACGCAGCAGATCAGCACTCCGAGCTCACATCTCCGGGACCGTCCCACACGGGGTCCTATTAGTACAGTCCACTCATGGAGGGGCTGTGCCAGGAGGTGCCCGGCGTAGCCCGAAAAATACACCGGTTGCGGTAGGCGGGTACCGCGCTCGGATGACGACAGAGGTATTCCACGCGAGTGACCATCGGGTCATGGCGAAAACACAGAATTGCCCAATCTCGCGTTCAGGGTCGATCAGCCTGCGGCGGGTGGCGAAGAGTTACGCGGGTCGAGCGGCGGTGTATCCGCTGGATCTCGACTTTCGTCGGGGTGAAGCGGTCGCTTTGCTCGGCCCGAATGGCGCGGGGAAGTCCACGGCGATCGGGATGATGCTCGGTCTTGTGACCCCTGATTGCGGTGATGTGCGGGTGGCCGGTCGGTCGCCGCGTGAGGCTATCGCCGGTGGGTACATCGCCGCGATGCTTCAAGACTCTGGCATGATGCCCGGCGTTCGAGTCGCCGAACTGGTGCGACTGGGCGAACGGCTGTATCCGCATCCAATTCCAACGAACGAGGCCTTGGATCTCGCCGGGCTCAGCGACGAACGCAAGCGCCGCGTCGACCGGCTGTCTGGAGGTCAGGCGCAACGCCTGCGATTCGCTCTGGCGATCGTCGCGAACCCCGAGGTGCTGGTTCTCGACGAACCGACCAGGGCGTTGGACGTGCAGGGTCGAGCCGGGTTCTGGGACTCGATGCGCACCTTCGCTGCGGCGGGCCGGACGGTGCTGTTCGCAACGCACTATCTGGACGAGGTGGACGAGAACGCCGAACGTGTCGTCGTGATCGCTCGTGGCCGGATCGTCGCGGACGGCAGTCCAGCCGAAATCCGCAAACGCACCGGTGTAAGCGTCGTGCGCGTCACCGTCCCGGACGGCCATACGGGGCTCGACTGCATCGATGGCTCTGTCTGCGTCGATGTTCGCGGCGAACGTGTCACGATCAAGACAACGGACCCGGATGCGACAGTCCGCGCGATCGTCACAGGGCCGCGGCCCTGGCATGACCTCGAGGTTGGCCAGCAAAGCCTCGACGATTCATTCCTCGCCCTTACTCAGGCACCCGATACCCAGGATTCGTGATGACCACATACTTTCTGCGCCTTGAAATCGTTCGAATGCTGCGCGATCCGAAGTATCTTGCCCTTGCTGTCGGTGCGCCTAGCGGCTTCTATCTCCTGTTCGCCGGCCTATTCGGTGGTGGCTCTACCCGGCCTGGCCAGTTACCGGGCGCTGTCGAGATCATGGTCGCGATGGCCGCTTATGGTGCGATCTGGGCTGTGCTGTCTACGACGGGCTCGCGGATCGCGGAGGAACGCCAGATCGGCTGGCTTGAACAGGTGCGGGCGATGCCGCTGTCACCGATGGTGGCACTGGGCTCGAAGGTTGTAGCAGCTCTGGCGACGGCGCTGCCCGCGATCGTGTTGGTGTGCGTGACCGCGGCAGTGGTGAAAGGAGTGCAGCTTTCTGCCGCCCAATGGATCGGGATTGTTGTCGCGATCTGGTTGGGAAGCGTCCCTTTCGCGGCGCTCGGGATCGCTATTGGATTCTGCGTCGGCTCGGATGCCGCGTACCCGCTGAGTTACGGCTTGTACATGGCGTTGTCTGCACTGGGAGGTCTGTGGGTGCCGCCGGCAATTCTGCCCGCCACGATGAAAAACGTTGCGGACTGGCTGCCCACCTATCACCAGGCGAAGCTGGGTTGGGACATTGCCGGTGGGGCCATCCCAAACTTGGTGAGTGTGCTCAACCTGATCGCCTGGACAGTGGTCCTGTCACTGCTCGCATTCGCCGCATATCGTCGTCCGCGCCTATTGGGCGGCAAAAGAAGCACCGCGAGAATCTCCGCCGCAACTGCGGCCCGAGAATCCGCGACTCTCGCCTCATCCCCCACGGATAGGCTTCACTTGTGAATACCGCGGCACCCGCACTGCGCGCGCATCACACCGCACGGCTCCTCCATGCCGAGCTCACCCTGGCCGGCGCAGTGACCGCCGTCACGGTCACGGGTATCTGGTTCGAGATCGCAGGAGCGAGCAGACCTGTTGCCATACCGGCGGGTGCGTATGTGATCGGCGTCGTGGCAGCTGCGGCGCTTCTCCTCCGCCGCAGGTGGCCGGTATGGGCAGGAGTCGCCGTTCTGGTCCTTGTCGCGGTGTATCACTTCAGCGGGTATCCGGGCGGGGCGCCGGCGATTGCGCTGTTTGTCGCACTTTATTTCATCGGCGCCTGCGACCCACCGGTCCGGAGTTTCTTGATCGGTCTCGTCGTGATAGCAGGATGGCTGGTAATCCCGTCGCTTCCTCCGTCGGCGTTGCCGTGGTACTCGTGGGCGACGCTCGGCCCCGCGATAGGCATGGTCCAGTTCGTGGTACTCGGCGCGGTCGCCGGTCAGGTGCGTCGTGGACACGAGCGCACACTGGAAACCGAGCAGGCGCGGATGCGCGAACGGATCACCCAGGAGCGCCTCGGAATGGCACGCGAATTGCACGACGTGATCGCGCACACAGTATCCGCAATCTCAGTCCAAAGCGGTTTGGCACTGGACGTGTTCGAGGATGATCCGCAGAAAGCTCACCAAGCGATCGTGCGGATACGCGCACTGGCGAAGCAAGCGATGCCCGAACTGCGCAGAACACTACAGCTGCTGCGTGACGACACGCAGACGGCGCCGGCCCTGGCCCCACAACCCGGGCTCGCCCAGCTGGACGAACTGCTCAACCAGGCAAGGGACGCCGACTTGCACGTCGAGACCGATATCACGTTGCCGGCCACCGAACTGTCGTCGTTCGTGCAGCTGACCGCGTACCGCATCGTGCAGGAAGCACTGACCAACGTCATCCGTCACGCCGAGGCGACCACGGTCACCGTCGCCATCCGCGCCAACGAGGAGTGGCTGACCGTCAGCGTTGCAGACAACGGCCACGGTCCTGACCAGGCAGACGAGAGCGGGGTGGGGCTCGGGCTCATCGGCATGCGCGAACGCGCACAATCCGCGGGCGGCACCATGTCGACGGGCGTGCGACGTGGTGGTGGGTTCGTCATCACCGCAGAACTACCGGCGACGGCCCAATGACAATCCGCGTCGTCATCGCCGACGATCAGCCACTGATACGCGAAGGATTCCGTGCCATCCTCGAGCGAGCAGAGGATGTCTGCGTCGTCGCCGAAGCCGCCAACGGACGGGAAGCAGTCGAGCTCGTTCGACAGTTCCAGCCCGATGTTGTCATCATGGACGTTCGGATGCCCCAACTCGACGGGATCGCCGCCACACGGCAAATCACGACGAATCCGGCACTGGCCGGCACGAACGTGCTCGTGATCACCGCGTATGAGGTCGACGCGAACGTCTTCGAAGCACTGCGCGCCGGAGCGAGCGGATTCCTCCTCAAAGACCTCGAACCTGATGACCTGCGCCGGGCCGTCTCCGTGGTCGCCTCCGGGGAATCCCTGCTCGCACCCAGTGCCACCAAGCGACTGATCGCCCATTTCGTCGCGACGCCGCAACATCCCACGGGTCAGGAGGAGAAACTGACTTTGCTTACGGAGCGCGAGCGTGAGGTACTCACCCTCGTGGGACAGGGACTAACCAATTCTGAGATAGCGTCCCGGCTGTTCATCAGCCCGGCGACCGCGAAGACGCATGTCTCACGATCGATGCTCAAACTCGATGCTCACGACCGAGCACAGCTCGTCGTATTCGCATACGAAGCCGGTATCGTCGGCGCCGGCTGACGGTCATCGCGGCACGGGAAGTCACTCCCGCGATCTGCTCGCCGGTCTGGGTGCCAATAGAGGCCCTCCCAGTCAGTACTCGACCAGGCGGCCGGTATGTAGGTTCCAGTCCCGGACCTCTCGTCGGCCGAACCGGCACTGCCGGCCTCGATCCCTAGCTCGCCCGGCGCGGTGCGAACCTTCGGGCCACCCCATTCCTGGAAAGGGCCTGACAAGACGCTGCCGTCTGTAACGCCGCCAGTTCGATCCGCAACACTCCATGCACATCCCGGCTGTCCTGATCGCACTGCCACGGCTTTGTCCCATAGCACGACCCCCTCTATCGGCTTTCGTGGTCTGTGCCACAGCAGGCCAATCCGCAGGGCACCACCTCGGCGCCGGAGCCGAAGGCGAGGGCCGGTCGATGGACTGTCCCCGCTGAGGTCGACCACCGCCCCGCGGGCACCGGCGTAGGTCAAACCGAGCACCGCATCCCGGGCGGAGGGCTCCAGCCCGCCCGCCGCGATGGCGCCCTGGCCCGAGACAATGATCTGGTGCACCCGCTGGTGGCCGAGCCCCAGTGCCTCGCCGATCTCCCGCATCGTCCCATCCGCCGAGCGGAGCCGCCGGATCAGCAGATGGTAGTCGACACGTGACGTCCACCGTGTGCTCAGCCTCGAGCAGGCGATCACGGCAAGACTTCGCGTCAGCCAGGAGCGACTCATCCAGCGCCATGCTGTCTGGTGTCATAGACACGCTCGATTTTGGCAAGTCCAATCGGTGCACCACGTTCCTCGCGCCGACTGCTCAGCGGTGAAGAGGTGGGCATGGTGGTTGGGGGCTCGGGTGTGTCTGCGTGTGATGAGTGCCTGCTGTTGGCTTAGGAGATCGTGGATCAGGAGGGCCCCCCCGGATGGCTTGGATTCAGGCTGATTACGCGTCGAGTGGGGTGTCTGCACCGCCTGCGCGTGGCCCGTAGCGCACGAAGATGATTGCGCCCAGGAGGACGAGGCCGATGCCCCATGTCCACGACACGCCCGAGTTGGCAGGCTGTAGCGGCCAGGCCCAGCTGGAGTGGAACGCGGGTGAGTCTGGCGGCGAAGAGGGCGACCTGGATCGCGTAGGCGATGGGCAGGATCCAGCTGAGCGACGCGCCGATGATGGGCGCGGTGAACAGGGCCAGTCCGAGGTAGCCGAGCAGGTTCCGAAGGGCTGCCGCGGACCCGTAATCCGGCGTGGCGGCCACCATTGCGGGTGTCAGCGCGATCGGCACGCTCCGCCAGAGCGCGATGATAAAGCCACTCCAGATGCCCATGGCGAATAAGCAGGGCGCGTTCAAACGCAGGGATCAGGTCATCCGGCGGGATGCTAACTCCGCGCTCGTAGTCACACACATTGCTGTGGGCAGACAACCCGACCAGCCGAGCCAACTCCCGTTGCGATAGACCTTGGCTCATCCGTAATCTATGAATCTCGCGTCCCAGGCCACGGGCGGTAGACGACAGGTTCTCATCGGGCAGGTCGGTGGCCAGCGGGTGGTTCGCGCGAGTAAGCAGGTCGGTCCAGAAGCCTGCCGCGGCGGGTGCGCTGCGGTCACCCCGACTGCCCCGCGCCACCACTTCGTCGAGCACCCGAGCAACTGTTCGTGGGTATGCAGTCGCATGAGCACCATCTTGCACCCACGCGACGAGAAGTCCGCAGGTCACCCGCCGCAAAGTGCCCGGCGGCCATTGGACGATCATTCAACGGCGACGAGTTGGTTCACCACGGTTCGCAGCATCACGGGCCCTCAACTCAGTCCGGCGGCCTGGCGCAACAATCTGGCCTCATAACGTTATGAAGCGAAGTACCCGACATCAGTAACAATCGAGAATGACTAACGACGTCTGGCTAATTTTGGCTACATCTCGACACCGCCGCCTCCACCAGGTCCAGCCGCAATATAGGCGCCAAGAGCCCACCATGCGGACTATGTTGCGTATGAGGGGACCCTAGAGGGGGGCGCGCATGGCTGCCGGTCCGAGAGTCAAGGACTCGCTGGCGTCGGTCCGCAAGGTGCTTCGCAACCGCAACCTCCGCAGGGTGCAGCTGGCGTTCTTCGGCTCCGGCATCGGCGACTGGTCCTACGCGACGGCGTTGGCGGTCTACGCCTACCAGCATGGTGGTGTCACCGCGGTCGGGATCTTCCAGGCGGTCCGATTCCTGGTCAGGACGATGGCCGGTCCGCTCGGTGCCGTGATCGCGGACAGAGTGCCGCGGCGGGCGTTCATGATGGGCAGCGACGCGACCCGTGCCGTGCTCGTTGCCGTGGCCGCGGTCGGCGTGGGGCTGGGCACCCCGTCCTTCGTCGTCTACGCCCTGACTCTGCTGGCGGTCGTCGCCGGCTCATCGTTCCGGGCGGCCCAGGCTGGACTGATCCCCCAGCTGGTCGACCATCCTGAGGAACTGATCGCGACAAACGCGGTCAGTGGCATCCTGGAGAACACCTACGTCGTCACCGGAGCTGCGCTCGGCGGGGTGTTCGTCGGCGTGTTCGGGGTCGAGGCGACCTTCTGGCTGAACGTCGCGACGTTCGCCTGGTCGTTCCTGCTCGTGCTGGGCGTGCGGGTGGCCAAGGATCGGCGGGCCGAGCCGGTCGTGAGCCCCCCCGAGGCCGATCGGCCGCCGGAACAGGCCCAGCTCGAGCAGAAGTCGGGTTTCGTCGCAGAGGCAGGCGCCGGCTTTCGGGTCGTCGCCAAGGACGGCGACCTGCGCTCCACGGCTCTGCTCGCCGCCTCGCAGACGTTCGTCTGGGGCATCCTCAGCGTGATCACCCTGCTGATCGCGATCCAGATGCTGGGCACCGGACCCAGCGGGATCGGCTACATGGACACGTGCATGGGTATCGGCAGCGTGATCGGGGGCGCCCTGGTGCTCACTCGCCTGGCGCGGGGAACCCTGGGCCGCGACATGGTGTCAGGAGTGTTGGGATACTGCCTGCCGCTGCTCCTGCTTGCGGCGCTGCCCGGTCGTCTGACCGCGATCATGGTACTGATGATCGTTGGCCTGGCCGAGCCGTTCGTGAACGTCGGCTTCGACACGATCCCGCAGCGGATCGTCCCCGACGAGGTGCTGTCGCGAGGCTACGGCGCGATGGAGTCCATGTCGATGGCTTCGATGACTGCAGGCGCATTCATGGCACCGGTCCTGGTGCATCTGCTCGGGCTACGGGCAACGCTGGCCGTGCCCAGCATCATCGTGATCATCTTGGCCTTCTCCCGGTTCGCCCGGATGAGGGGGCTCGACGCTCGGCTGCGGGAGCCGCCCGAGCTCGCACTGCTGCGCACGATCCCGCTGTTCGAGCCGCTCGATCCGCCGATGCTGGAGTCGTTGGCACGCCAGGTCGTCACGGTCGAGGTGCCGGCTGGCAACGTGGTGATCTCAGCGGGCGAGGCCTCGGACCGGTTCTACCTGATCGACTCGGGCGTGGTCGAGGTCACCCAGGACGACCGGGTGCTGCGGCGCGAGGGACCCGGCGAGTTCTTCGGTGAGATAGGCCTACTGCGCGACGTGCCGCGCACTGCGACGATCACGGCGGTCGGCGACACCAAGCTGCTGGCTCTTGAGCGTGCCGACTTCCTGGGGGTGCTTGCTGGGACAGCTGAGGGGCGAAGCAGGGCCGAAGACGTGGTCGCACGTCGACTTGCGGTTTAACATGTGGCTGGGCCACAGGCTGGAGGCGGTATGACGGCGTGCCCGGCGTGCGGTGCGGCGGGGCAACCCGACGCGGCGCGCTTCTGCTTCGCGTGCGGCGCCATCCTGGCCGCAGCGACGTGCGGGGCCTGCCACGCCGAGGTCGTCCCTGGTGCCCGGTTCTGCAGTGGCTGCGGTGCGCGTCAAGCCTCCGGCACCGCCGCGCCGACGACCGCGACTACACAGGTGGCCTCACGCCGGATGACCAGTGTCCTGTTCGGTGACCTGGTTGGTTTTACCGGCCTGTCCGAGTCCCGGGACGCCGAGGAGGTCCGCGAGCTGCTCTCGCGCTATTTCGAGGGGTGCCAGCGCGTTATCGCGCGTTATGGCGGGGTGGTCGAGAAATTCATCGGCGATGCGGTGATGGCCGTCTGGGGAGTGCCCATTGCCCACGAGGACGACGCCGAACGTGCTGTGCGGGCCGGCTTGGAGCTGGTCAACGCGCTGGTCGTGATGGGCGTCGAGGTCGGTGTGCCCGAGCTGGAGATGCGGGTAGGCATCGTCACGGGCGAGGTTGCTGTCACGATCGGGGCGCAGCAGCAAGGCATGGTTGCCGGTGACGCCGTCAACACCGCCTCTCGCGTGCAGTCGGTCGCCGTGCCCGGTCAGGTCTGGGTCGACGAGACCACTCGCCTGCTCACCTCGTCGGCGATCAGTTACGTCGATGTGGGCAGTCATCGGCTCAAGGGCAAGGTCGATCCGGTCCCGCTGTGGTCGGTGCGCACCGTCGTCGCCGGGGTAGGGGGAGTGCAGCGGGCCGATGGGCTCGAGGCGCCGCTGGTCGGACGAGACCGGGAGCTGCGCATGATCAAGGAGCTGTTTCACGGCGCGGAGGAGTCAGAGCAACCGGCCCTGCTCATCGTGTCCGGTGAGCCTGGCGTGGGCAAGTCCCGGCTGGCTTGGGAGTTCGAGAAGTATGTCGACGGTCTGTCGACCAGCGTGCGATGGCACAGCGGGCGTTGCGTGGCCTATGGGGAAGGTGTCGCCTTCTTCGCGCTGGCCGAGGCGATCCGTGCGCGGTTGTCCACGCTGCGCCCCGACGATGCCGACGAGGACCCGGCGACGATGTTGGGCGCCGGCCTTGACCGCTACGTCACCGATTCGGAGGAGCGATCCTGGCTGGAGCCGCGGCTCGGGGTGCTGCTCGGCATCGGCTCGGCGGGCACGTTCCCGCGTGAGGACCTGTTCGCGTCCTGGACTGCGTTTTTGCGCAGGGTGGGCGAGGATGCGCACGCCGTGGTCCTCGTCATCGACGATGCCCAGCATGCCGACGACGGCCTGGTCGCCTTCCTCGAGCACCTGCTTGCAGCGGCGAGCTTCCCCTGCCTGGTGGTGCTGCTTGCCCGACCCAGTCTGTTGGAGGGGTATCCCGGGCTGGCCACGAACCACCGCGCCACGGTCGTGCACGTCGAGCCGCTTGGTGATCGCGACATGTCCGGACTCCTCGACGGGTTGGTCGCGGGGCTACCGCCCGCGGTTCGTGCGGCGCTGGTGGAACGGGCGGATGGTATTCCGTTGTACGCCGTGGAGACGGTCCGCTCGCTGATCGACCGAGGGCTGGTGATGCTCCGGGACGGGGAGTACGTGCTGGCAGATCCCGAATCGCTGGACCTGGCCAGTGTGGGCGCCCCGGCCTCGCTGCAGGCATTGATCGCGGCCCGTCTGGACACGCTGTCCACCGACGAGCGGCGGGTGGTCGACCAGGCCAGTGTCGTCGGGAGCAGCTTCGCCTTGGAGGAGTTGGCAGACCTTTGCGTCGACGTTCCCGACCTGGACGGCGTGGTGGCCGGTCTGGTGCGGTTACAGGTCTTTCGGCAGGAGCTGAACCGGTTCTCCAACGAGCATGGGCAGTTTCAGTTCGTCCAGTCGGCCGTGCGGCAGGTCGCCTACGGGTCGCTCTCCCGACGCGACCGCAAGGCCAGCCACCTGGCGGTCGCCGACCAGGTGGGGTCGGTCGACGATGCGGTGGGTGAGCTGGCTCCGATCATCGCCCAGCACTACCTCGCGGCGCTGGACGCCGTGCCCGAGGATGCCGACCACGACGAGCTCACCGAGCGCGCGATCCGGCAGCTCACCCGGGCGGCCTCTCGGGCCCGCAGCCTTGGCGCGCCTGCCGAGGCCGCTGCCCACCTCGGCGTCGCACTCGAGCGCGCCGCGGACGCGCACCAGCACGCCACCATCGGCAGGGACCTGGCTCTCGCGCTGGTGGACTCCGGCAGATACGGCGAGGCGCGGCCTTACGCCGAGTCCGCCCTGGCGGACTTTGAGCGACTCGGCGACGACGTGGCCGCGGGGTCGGCCGCGGCGGTGCTTGCCGCTGTCGTCTCTCTGGGTGCGGGCGACAACGAGGAAGCAGTGCGGATCGCGGAGCCGCACTATGAGCGGCTCAAGGGCCGCGAGGACGCCTTGCGGGTGCTGCTGGACCTGTCGGGGGTGATGGCCTCATCGATGATCCGTATCTCGATGGATATCCGCGAGATCGTCGATGAGCGCGTGCTGCTCGCCGAGCAGGCCGGCGACGAGGCCGCTATTGCGGAGAGCTGCAACAGCCTCGCAACGCAGTACATGCACGTCGGGTCCCGGGCGATGGGCCGCATGCTCCAGGAGGATGCTGCCGCGATCTCTCGGCGCCACCACGACACACCCAGCCTCGCCCGGTCGCTGTCCAACCTCACCGCGGACTGGAACGGCGACGACGCAGTCAAGGCGACCGAGCTCGGCCGGGAAGCGGTGGACGTCGCGAAGTCGACCGGCGTGCAACTGTGGATGAGCGTCTCTCAGGCGAACCTGATCCTCGCGCTGCTGGCCACCGGTGAGTGGACCGACGCGATCGACTTGATGGACAGCCAAGCGCTCGTCGAGGAGGTGAGCGTAGTCGCGGTGGAGTATGGTCGGGCGCTGGTCGCGCGGGCTCGGGGCGAGGCGCACCTGCTCTCCTGGGACTCGAATGCGCCACCGCGGCAGGATGACGCGGCGTACCTGGCCTGGCGGGCAATGGCGGAGTCGGTGTGCGCTCTGGACCGGGGCGACGCGCCCACTGCGGTCCAGCGAGCGATTGACGGGCTGGAGCACGCGCACACGCAGTCTGGGGTCTACGACGACTTCCACGTCTTCTGGCCGCGGGCGGTCGAAGCCGCGTTGGTCGCGGGCGATGACACGGCGCTCGACCGGATGACCGAGCTTGTCGACGGGAACCTGTTCGCCACCCTGCCCACGTCGCTGCAGGGCCACCGCCGCCACCTGGCTGCGCAGGTCGGCATCCGCCAGGAATCGGACCCCGCTGAGATCGAAAAAGCCTTCCGGGACGCTCTGACGGCGTACGACGCCTGGCACGGTGTGGTCGAAGGGGCCCGCTGCCGGGCCGATTTCGGCGGCTGGCTCAACGCCCAGGGGCGCAGCGAAGAAGCCCGACCCCTGCTGCAGTCGGCCCGAGAGGTGTACGCCTCGATCGGCGCGACGAAGTGGCTGGCCGACCTGGAGCCGGCCACGGCAGGTTAGGTGCACCTATAGTGCGACGGGAACGCAGGTATGACATCATTATCTTGACGTCAAGATAAATTGGATGATGGACGAAGGAGTCGGCGTGAGCGCCAGCATAGATAGCTTCGGAGCCAAGGGCACCCTCAAGGTGGGGGACACCTCATACGAGATCTACCGGTTGAATGCGTTGAAGGGCACCGAGTCGCTGCCCTACAGCCTGAAGGTGCTGCTCGAGAACCTCCTGCGCACGCAGGACGGCAAGAACACGACCACCGAGCACATCAATGCGCTCGCCGCGTGGGACGAGAACGCCGACCCGAGCGTCGAGATCCAGTTCACGCCCGCCCGGGTGATCATGCAGGACTTCACCGGGGTGCCGTGTGTCGTCGACCTGGCCACCATGCGTGAGGCCGTTGCCGACCTGGGCGGCGACCCGACGAAGATCAACCCGCTGGCGCCCGCCGAGATGGTCATCGACCACTCGGTGATCATCGACGTGTTCGGCCGCCCGGACGCCTTTGAGAAGAACGTCGAGATCGAGTACACCCGCAACAAGGAGCGCTACCAGTTCCTGCGCTGGGGCCAGACCGCGTTCGAGGACTTCAAGGTCGTCCCGCCGGGCACCGGCATCGTGCACCAGGTCAACATCGAGCACCTGGCCCGTTCGGTCATGGTCCGCGACGGTCAGGCCTACCCCGACTCGCTGGTCGGCACCGACTCGCACACCACGATGGTCAACGGCCTCGGTGTGCTCGGCTGGGGCGTCGGTGGCATCGAGGCCGAGGCCGCGATGCTCGGCCAGCCCGTCTCCATGCTCATCCCACGCGTCGTCGGCTTCAAGCTGACCGGCGAGATTCCCTCTGGTGCAACGGCAACGGACGTCGTGCTGACGATCACGCAGATGCTGCGTGAGCACGGCGTGGTCGGCAAGTTCGTCGAGTTCTACGGGCAGGGCGTTGCCGCCGTGCCGCTGGCCAACCGCGCCACGATCGGCAACATGAGCCCCGAGTTCGGCTCCACCTGCGCGATCTTCCCGATCGACGACGTCACGCTGGACTACCTGCGCCTGACCGGCCGCCCGGACGAGCAGGTCGCGCTCGTCGAGGCGTATGCCAAGGAGCAGGGGATGTGGCACAGCCCTGACCAGGAGCCGCGCTTCAGTGAGCGCCTCGAGCTCGACCTGGGCACCGTGGTGCCCTCGATCGCCGGCCCGAAGCGCCCGCAGGACCGCATCATCGTGTCTGAGGCGAAGGACAAATTCTCGCTGGACATCAAGAACTACGGTGTCGAGGGCGACTTCCGGGAGGTCCAGGTCACCGACTCCGATGGGAAGGCGTTCGGGCTGAAGGACGGCGCCGTCGTGATCGCCTCGATCACCAGCTGCACCAACACGTCCAACCCGTCGGTCATGCTTGCCGCCGCGCTGCTCGCCAAGAAGGCCGTCGAGAAGGGCCTCACGGTCCCGGCGTGGGTCAAGACGTCGATGGCCCCCGGCTCGAAGGTCGTCACCGACTACTACGAGGCCGCGGGCCTGTGGCCCTACCTGGAGAAGCTCGGCTTCTACCTGGTCGGCTACGGCTGCACAACCTGCATCGGCAACTCCGGCCCGCTGAACGAGGAGATCTCGCGGGCGATCCAGGAGCACGACCTGACAGCCGTCTCAGTGCTCTCGGGCAACCGCAACTTCGAGGGCCGCATCAACCCCGATGTGAAGATGAACTACCTCGCATCGCCTCCGCTGGTGATCGCCTACGCGCTGGCCGGCACGATGTCGTTCGACTTCGAGACCGACGCGCTGGGTCAGGATGCCGTCGGCAACGATGTCTTCCTCAAGGACATCTGGCCGGCGCCGGAGGAGGTCGAGGCGACGATCGCAAGCTCGATGAACAAGTCGATGTTCATCAAGGACTACGCCGATGTCTTCGCGGGCGACGAGCGCTGGCAGTCGCTGCCGACGCCGGAGGGCGACCGCTTCGAGTGGTCCGACGACTCCACCTATGTGCGCAAGGCGCCGTACTTCGACGGGATGAGCAAGGACCCACAGCCGGTGAAGGACATCTCCGGTGCACGGGTGCTCGCCAAGCTGGGCGACTCGGTGACCACCGACCACATCAGCCCCGCGGGCGCCATCAAGGGCGACAGCCCGGCCGGGAAGTACCTCAAGGAGCACGGCATCGAGCGGAAGAACTTCAACTCCTACGGCTCGCGTCGCGGCAACCACGAGGTGATGGTGCGCGGCACCTTCGCCAACATCCGGCTGCGCAACCAGCTGCTGGACAACGTCGAGGGCGGATTCACCCGCAACTTCCTCGCCGGTGGCGAGCAGGCCACGATCTTTGACGCCGCCGAGGCCTACCAGAAGGCCGGCATCCCGCTGGTCGTGCTGGGCGGCAAGGAGTACGGCTCCGGCTCGTCGCGCGACTGGGCGGCCAAGGGCACCCTGCTGCTCGGCGTCCGCGCCGTGATCTGCGAGTCGTTCGAGCGGATCCACCGCTCGAACCTGATCGGCATGGGAGTGCTGCCGCTGCAGTTCCCGAAGGGCCAGAATGCGGATTCGCTCGGCCTGGACGGCACCGAGACCTTCGGCATCACCGGCATCACCGCGCTCAATGATGGGGGGATCCCGCGCACGGTGCACGTGACGGCGGCCAAGGAGGGCGGCGACGCCGTCGAGTTCGACGCCGACGTCCGCATCGACACCCCCGGAGAGGCCGACTACTACCGGCACGACGGGATCTTGCAGTACGTCCTGCGGTCGCTGGTCAAGCAGAACGCCTGACCCGCAAGCTGATCCGGATGCCCCGCCCTACCGCACCGGTAGGCCGGGGCATTCGCGATCTGCTGGTCTGCTCCGTACCCAGTCAGCCGGCGCCGGCGGGCGCCGAAAGACACCAGGTCGACGTCGCCGATCACCGCCCGCGCCTGTGTCGGCGTTCCTCACGCTCGGCATCAAGCAGCTGCTGGTTGGTTGGCTCGCCGGCAGGGATCCGCACGGGCCGGGATGAACGAAGCCGCCCCGACGGACTGTCCGAGCATCGGCGCCCGTGCAAACGCGCCACCTCGTTTCGCACCACGTCGGAGGCGGGCGTAGTTGACTGGTGATGAGGAATTACCTCGGAGCTATGGAGATGAAAATGTCTGACACCTCTCGCTTGTCCGCCCACCTGCCCGAGCTGACCCGGCGGCAGCTGATCGGGGGCGGCCTTGCTGCCGGTGGTGCCCTCGCGCTCGGCGCACCGCACGCAGTCGCGGCGCCGGCCCGGGCATGGACCACAGCCGCACCCCGGCACATCGAATATCACACCTTTCGCGGGCCGAGCGGCTTCGCGCACGGGCACCGGAGCGGCACGCGGACGGGATCCGGCGGCTTGGTGCTGCACCACCCCACGGCCCAGCGCACCTACACCGACCCCTTCGCCGCGGGTGCACAACCGGTGACCTATGACGTGGGCACCTGGACCTCTCCGGTGCTGCGTAACTCGTTCCGGCTCACCGAGCTGATCAGCTCGTGGGACGTGGACACGCCGAAGGGCACCTGGATCGAGGTCAATGTGCGCGGGTGGGACGAGTCGGGCACGCAGACCGGGTGGTTCATCCTTGGCCGCTGGGCACGGGACGACGTGCAGGCGGGCGGCGCCATCAACCGCACCTCGGTCGATGGGCAGGGCACCGAGATCGCGACCGTCTGGACGGACACCCTGCATCTGGAGGGCGCCCATACGCTGAACGACCTCGAGCTGCGGATTCAGCTGATGCGTCCGGCCGGCAGTGACCTCACGCCGACCGTCCGCTTCCTCGGTGCAGTTTCGTCGGCGCTGCCGGGCGACCCGACCGTGCCGGTGAGCGCGCCGGGCCTGCGCCGGGCCATCACCCTCGACGTCCCCACCTACTCCCAGGAGCTGCACCAGGGGCAGTACCCGCAGTACGACAACGGCGGAGAGGCCTGGTGCTCGCCGACCTCCACCTCGATGGTGGTCGCCTACTGGCATCGCGGGCCGTCCAGAAGCCAGCTGTCCTGGGTCGAGCCGATGACCGACCCGCAGGTCGCCTACGCCGCCCGCAACACCTACGACTACACCTATGAAGGATGCGGCAACTGGCCCTTCAACGCGGCGTATGCCGCCAGCTTCGGGCTGGAGGGCTTCGTCACCCGCCTGCGCAGCCTGCGGGAGGCCGAAGCGTTCATTGCCAGCGGGATTCCGCTGGTGACCTCGGTGTCGTTCAAGTCTTCCGAGCTGGATGGCGCGGGTTACAGCACCGACGGTCACCTGATGGTCCTGGTCGGCTTCACCAAGGACGGCGACGTCGTCATGAACGACCCGGCCAGTCACCTGATCGCCTCGGACGATCAGGTGCGCACCGTCTACAAGCGGGAGCAGTTCGAGAACGTGTGGGTCCCGCGCAGCGGCGGCACCGTCTATGTGATCCACCCATCGGGGATGCGTCTGCCCCGGCCGCCACGCGAGGCGAACTGGTGATCCAGAGCCCGCGCTGAGTCGGCGCACCGCGCGGGGCAACGCCCTTGACACCCTCCGCAACTGTATTACTATTACTAACACAGGTGATACAGTTGCGGAGGGTGTTGTCATGGACATCGAGCTGGACCCGCTGTCGCCGGTGCCGATCTATCAACAGATCCGTGACCGGATCGTCGAAGGCATCGCTCGCGGGCAGCTCCGCGACGGCTCGTTGCTCGCCTCTGTGCGAGAGCTGAGCGCAGCCTTCGCCATCAATCCGGCCACGGTCGTCAAGGCATACGACCTGCTGCGCCGGGACGGATTCGTGCGGACGAGTCGCCGGTCGGGCTCGGTCATCGCCCGCGACGGCGGGTCCGAGGTCCGAGAGGAGACCTTCACGGACTGGCAGGGGCGCATGCTGACGCTGCTCGCGGAGGCGCGCGCGAATGGGTTCGACGCGGATCGGATCCTCAGCGAATGTCGCGGTCTTCTTGATGGATTCGCGGCACATCAGCCGAAGGTAGAGGGGGAGTCATGAAGTGGTTCGCGGTTGGACTGGTCCTGGTGCTTGGTGGGTGCCTCTGGCTCACGCCGGTCATGTCGAGGCGCACCGTCCCACTGGGAGTCGCGGTGCCCTCGGACAAGGTCGACGACCCGGTGGTGCGCCGCGCGATCGGCCGCTTCCGCAAGCTCGTGGTCGCCGCGAGCGTGCTGGTAGCTGGCCTCGTGGTGGCGCTGGGTGCGGACTCCACCATGGCGATCGCCCCGCTGGCGGTCGTGCTGCTGGCGGCGGCAGCCTTCGTCTGGGCGCGACAGCCGATTCTGCGAGCCAAGGCTCGACAGGGCTGGTACGACCAGGTGCCGGTGCGGTTGCGAGGCGCGGTGACGTCGGACACGGAGCCGAAGCGGTGGACGTCCAGGGTGGAGATCGGCTGGTATGCCGCATCGCTCGTGCTGCTGTTGGGCAGCGCTGCGGCCGGTGCAGTGCGTTACGACAGCCTGCCGGCCCGCATACCGACCCACTTCACCTTCGCCGGAACGCCGGATCAGTACGCCGATAAGTCGATGATCAGCGTCTTCGGCCCGCTGATCGGGGGTGTCGGTGTGATCGTGCTCCTCCTCGGGCTGATGGGAGTCACTTTCGTCGCTCCCGAGCGGCAGTACCCCGACGGTGACCCGGACCACGCCGGGGAGCGGGCACGCCGCAAACGCGCCTTCGTGACGCGTGCCCTGGGGGTGATCGCCCTGGTGGGCTGCGCCACGATCTGCGGCGCGTGCCTGGCGATCTACTTCCGCGTGACGTCGTGGGCGCTCACGCCGGTGCTCGTCAGCGGAATGGTGCTCATCCTCGCCGTGGTCGGGTGGGCCGTCCTCCGCGCCATCGGCTTGCAGCGCCCAGGTGCGGGCTCGTCCGGCCGGTCGGCGGAGTCGCCCGATGACGACCGCTACTGGAAGGCCGGCCTGATCTACGTCAACAGAGAGGATCCCGCCCTCTTTGTGCCGAAGCGCCAGGGGATCGGCTACACGATCAACCTGGGCCACCGGGCGGGGCAGATCGTCACCGGGCTCGTCCTGCTCATCGTCGTGGTCACGGTGGTGAGCTCGGTAGTTGGCCACTAGGTCGTCAGGAGGGCGCTACGGCAACCTGTGGGCGGTGCCAGACGTCTAGGTCCTAGACTCAGGGAGTTAACCGACGAAAGGCATGGCGGCATTGTGGGACTGCTCGACGGCATCAGGGGACCGGCGGACCTCAAGAAGATTCCTGTTGATCGGCTCGATGAGCTCGCCACGCAGATCCGGACCTTCCTCGTGGAATCGGTCTCCAAGACCGGCGGTCACCTCGGTCCGAACCTGGGGGTCGTCGAGCTGACCATCGCGCTGCACCGAGTCTTCGACTCGCCACACGACACCATCGTCTTCGACACCGGCCACCAGGCGTATGTGCACAAGATGCTGACCGGTCGGCACGACTTCAGCAAGCTCAAGAAACAGGGTGGGCTGTCCGGCTATCCGAGCCGCGCCGAGTCCGTGCATGACGTCGTCGAGAACTCGCACGCCTCGACGGCGCTGTCCTGGGCCGAGGGGATCGCCCAGGCGCGCGTGCTCAGTGGCGAGCCGGGCCGGCATACCGTGGCCATCATCGGTGACGGCGCACTGACCGGCGGGATGGCGTGGGAGGCGCTGAACAACATCGCGGTGGAGCGCGACCTGCCCCTGACCATCGTCGTCAACGACAACGAGCGATCGTATGCGCCCACGATCGGCGGGCTGGCCGACCACCTGGCCACCCTGCGCACCACACGCAACTACGAGCGGATGCTGGACTGGGGTAAGACCGCGCTGAAGCGCACTCCGGTGGTCGGCGGCATGGTCTACGACACGTTGCACGGGGTGAAGAAGGGCGTCAAGGACATCGTCGCGCCGCAGGGGATGTTCGAGGACCTGGGCATCAAGTATCTCGGTCCGGTCGACGGGCACGACGAGCAGGCGGTGGAGGGTGCGCTGATGCGGGCGCGGGCCTACGGGTCGCCGTGCATCGTGCATGTGATCACCCAGAAGGGCCGCGGATATTACCCGGCGGTCTCCGACGTCGACGGCGACCAGTGGCACGGCATCGGCAAGTTCAACCCGGAGACCGGGCTCCCGTTCGAGGTCTCCGGCCGGATCTGGACCGATGAGTTCAGCGACGAGATGGTGCGCATCGGCGCGGAACGGCCCGATGTCGTGGCGATCACCGCCGCGATGATGATCCCGGTCGGACTCGATGCCTTCGCGAAGGCGTATCCACGGCGGGTCTTCGACGTCGGCATCGCGGAGCAGCACGCGGTCACGATGGCCTCGGGTTTGGCGTTCGGCGGGATGCACCCGGTAGTGGCGGTCTATGCAACGTTCTTGAACCGGGCGTTCGACCAGCTGCTCATGGACTGCGCGCTGCACCGCCAGGGCGTCACCTTCGTGCTCGACCGGGCCGGCGTCACCGGCTCGGACGGCGCGTCGCACAACGGCATGTGGGACATGGCGATCACCTCGATCGTGCCCGGCCTGCGGCTGGCCGCTCCCCGCGACGGCGAGCAGGTCAAGGCCCAGCTGCGTGAGGCGCTCGACGTGGGCGATGCACCCACCGTGATCCGCTTCCCGAAGGGCGACGTCGCGGAGCCGCTCGCGGCGGTGCGCCAAGAAGGCGTGCTCGACGTGCTGCACGACACCGAGGACGGCCCGGAGGTCGTGATCGTCGGCGTCGGATCCATGTGCCCGACTGCCCTAGGTGTCGCGGAGAAGCTTGAGGCGCAGGGTCATTCGACCATGGTGGTGGACCCGCGATGGGCGCTGCCCATCAGTGCGGACCTGGTCGCTCTGGCTTCGCAAGCGCGACATCTGGTGGTCATCGAGGACAACCTGGTGACCAATGGTGTCGGAGCGGCCACCGCGGAGGCGCTGCGCACCGCCGGCGTGCAGATGCCGGTGCACACCTTCGGCATACCGAAGCAGTTCCTGCAGCACGCATCGCGGGCTCAGGTGCTGGAGGAGATCGGACTGACTCCGGACGTCGTGGCTACCGAGCTGATCGGTCGACTTGGCTGACCTGGGCAGCCGCCGGCCGGGATGCGTCCTGGGTCAGTGGTAGTAGCCGAAGCAGTCGGCGATCAGGTGGACCGAGCCTGTTGATCCGTTGTAGAGGTCGATGTATCCGGTGGACGAGACGGGCACGAGCACCAGGTTGGGTGCGGTGAGTGATTTGGTGAAGTTGAGGTTGGATGCTGTGGGCCGGGTGATGCCGTCCGGGTAGACGGTCACGTAGCCCGCCTGGGTCGGTGCGGTCTCGGTGACGTTGAGCACGATGGCCTTGATCCCGGTCGGGATCCCGCCGACGCCGGAGACCTTCACCTTG
>NZ_VCQV01000079.1 GCF_007845645.1 Leekyejoonella antrihumi | reverse complement strand
CGCGCGCACCCACAACGCCCGATCCGGCGTCGCCCACTACCTGGGCGCCGACGAGGACGACGCGATCGCCTACGTCAAGGAACTGCTGAGCTACCTGCCGCCGAACAACCTCGACGAGCCCGAAGCGTTCGCGCCGGTCGGCGAGGGTGACCTGCAGGTCACCGACACCGACCGGCAGCTGGACACCTTCGTGCCCGACTCCCCCAACATGCCCTACGACATCACCCACGTCATCAGCCACGTCTGTGACGATGGCGAGTTCCTACAGGTCCAAGAACTCTTCGCGACCAACATCGTCGTCGGCTTCGCCCGCGTCGACGGGCAACCCGTCGGCGTCGTGGCCAACCAGCCCATGCAACTGGCCGGCACCCTGGACATCAACGCCTCCGAGAAGGCCGCCCGGTTCGTGCGCACCTGCGACGCCTTCAACCTCCCGGTCCTGACCTTCGTGGACGTGCCCGGCTTCCTGCCCGGCACCGACCAGGAATGGGGCGGCATCATCCGCCGCGGCGCCAAACTCCTCTTCGCGTATGCCGAGGCAACCGTCCCCCTGATCACCGTCATCACCCGCAAGGCCTACGGCGGCGCCTACGACGTGATGGGCTCCAAGCACCTGGGCGCCGACATCAACCTGGCCTGGCCGACCGCGCAGATCGCCGTCATGGGCGCCCAGGGCGCCGCGAACATCCTCTACCGCAAACAGCTCGCGCAGGTCGAGCAGGCCACCGGCGGCGACCCGGCCGCGATCGACACCAAGCGCCAACAGCTCATCGCCGAGTACGAAGACACCTTCGCCAACCCCTACATCGCCGCCGAACGCGGCTACGTCGACGCCGTCATCGAGCCCGCCGAGACCCGCGTACAAGTCATCCGGGCCCTACGCGCGCTACGCACCAAACGCGAGAAGCTACCACCCAAGAAACACGGCAACATCCCACTATGAACCAACCCCACAAAGTCTTCGCTCCTGCGTCGCTCAGTACTTTGCGGGGACCCCGGAATGTAGGAACGAGGCATCACAATGAGTGACCAGTCGCCACCGCCGGTGCTACGGGTGGTGCGCGGTGATGCAACCCCCGAGGAGATCGCCGTCCTCGTGGCGGTGCTGTCCGCTGCGGCCGGTGGCCCGGACTCGTCCGCCCCGCCCCGGTCGACCTGGAGCGGACGCAACCGGGCCAGCTGGCGAGGATCCGGCCTCCCTCACTGACCAGATCCCGCCGAGAGGTCAGTAACAACACTCGAAGGGTCACCAAGGTACAGGTATCGGGCGCACACGCGTCGGCACCTCGGGTACGTTCGACGGTGTGACTGAAGACACCAAGAGAACACCCACTCCCGTCGACGCGATCGCCGAGCAGCACCACGCCACCTCGGTGCGGCTGAGCCCGATCATGGCCACCTACATGGGCATTCCCGGGCACGATGGCGAGCTCGACGACTTCTCCCCCGACGGCCTGCAGGCTCGCGCCGACCTGGCCGGGCAGACGCTGCACGCACTGGAGCATGCGACTCCGGCCGACGACGTCGACAGGGTGACGATCGCAGCGATGAACGAGCGGCTCGGCCTGGAGGTCGAGATGCACGAGGCAGGCCTGGACGCCATGTCGCTGAACGTCATCGCCTCCCCGTTGCAGGCGATACGCGACATCCTCGACCTGATGCCGAGTGGCTCCGACGAGCACGTCGCCGCCATCGGCGGGCGGCTGCGCGCCATGCCGAAGGCGCTCGCGCAGTGGCAGGAGTCCCTCACCCAGGCCGCAGACCAGGGCCGGGTCAGTGCGCAGCGGCAGGTGCAGGCATGCATAAGGCAGACCCAGGACCACACCGCCGACGACGGTTACTTCCGAGCCCTGGCACACGCCCACCCGGCTCTGGCGGATGCCGCGGGAGAGGCGGCGACGGCCTACGCAGAGACCGGCCGATGGCTTCGCGAGCACCTGCTGCCGAAGGCGCCGGCGCAAGACGCCTGTGGCCATGAGATCTATCCCCTCTACTCCCGCGAGTTCCTCGGTGCCGCAGTTAATCTCGAGGAGACGTATGCCTGGGGTCAGGAGGAGCTCGCGCGCATCACCGCCGAGCAGCAGAAGGTGGTCGAACAGATCCTGCCGGGAGCCGGCATCAAGGAGACGATGGACCACCTCGACAAGAACCCGGCCTACCAGCTGCACGGCACCGTCGCGCTCCAGGAATGGATGCAGGAGAAGGCCGACGAGGCGATCGACGCGCTGGACGGCACGCACTTCGACATCCCGGACCCGGTGCGCACGATCGAGTGCATGATCGCGCCGACCCATTCCGGTGGCATCTACTACACCGGACCCAGCGAGGACTTCACCCGTCCGGGGCGCATGTGGTGGTCCGTTCCGAAGGGGGTCGAACACTTCGGCACCTGGCGCGAGCTGACGACCGTCTACCACGAAGGCGTACCCGGCCACCACCTCCAGATCGGTCAGACGATGTTCCGTTCCGGGCTGCTGAACTCCTGGCGGCGGATGGACGCGTGGACCTCCGGTCATGGCGAGGGCTGGGCACTGTATGCGGAGCGGCTGATGGACGAGCTGGGCTACCAGTCGGATCCGGCCAACCGGCTCGGGATGCTGGACGGGCAGTCTCTGCGAGCCGCCCGCGTCGTCCTCGACATCGGGGTGCACTGCGGGTTCGCGGCGCCGGCTGCGGTCGGTGGTGGCGAGTGGACCTACGACAAGGCGTGGGCCTTCCTGAACGCGCACGCCGACATGGCCGAGGGGTTCCTGCGGTTCGAGCTGGACCGCTACCTGGGCTGGCCGGGCCAGGCCCCGGCGTACAAGGTGGGCGAACGCATCTGGATGCAGTTGCGTGAGGAGGCCAAGGCCGCCGCAGGCGACGACTTCGATCTGAAGGCGTTCCACCGTCGCGCGCTGGACATCGGCGGGGTCGGTCTGGACACGCTGCGCGGCGCGGTGCTCGGCACCCTCTGACCCGACACCGAGAGGCATACCTCCCGCCGAGAGGCTCACCTCATTGGTGGGCCTCTCGGCGGTTTGCTATACCTCTCGACGCAAGATGTGGACCGGCGCGCCGGGCGGGTCTGACAGGATCACCGAATGGAGATCGCCGGATGGCTCGTCGTGATGAGCGCGACCGTGCTGGTCGTGGCGGTCGCAAGCAAGCGCGTCGGCGTCACTCCGCCGCTGTCGCTGGTCGTCGTCGGGGTGCTCGCGTCGTTCATCCCCGGGGTCCCGCAGGTTGAGCTGTCGCCCGACTTGGTGCTGATCGGGCTGCTGCCGCCGCTGCTGTATGCCGCCGCGATCCAGTCCTCGCTGGTGGACTTTCGCACGTTCAAGGTGCCCATTCTCATGCTGTCCGTGGGGCTGGTCGCCTTCACCGCGGTGGGTGTCGGGCTGGCCGTATGGTGGGTGCTCGGCGTCCCGTTCGCGGCCGCCCTGGCACTCGGGGCGGTCGTCGGGCCGCCGGATGCGGTGGCAGCGACGGCGATCGGCCGCCGCATCGGCCTACCCCGTCACGTGGTGACTCTGCTCGAGGGCGAGTCGCTGATCAACGATGCGACGGCGATCGTGCTGTTGCGCACGTCGGCGGCGGCCATCGTCGGAGCCGTCACCTTCGGGGATGTGGTCGGCGGGTTCGCTCTCTCGGCGATCGGCGGTGTGGTCGTCGGTGCTGTGGTGGCCTATGTCGTCGGCTTCGTGCAGAAGCAGGTCACCGAGGTCGTGGCGACGACCGCGCTCAGCCTGCTGATCCCCTACCTGGCCTACCTGCCGGCCGAGGAGATCCACGCTTCCGGGGTGCTGTCGGTCGTCGTGGCCGGCCTGTTGCTCGCCCACCGTGCGCCGGTGCAGCAGAGCGCGACGGCCCGCATCGGGCAGCGCACCAACTGGGCCACGATCCAGTTTCTGCTGGAGAACGTGGTCTTCTTGCTGATCGGTCTGCAGGTGCGCTCGATCGTGCGCAACGTCGTGCACTCGTCGGTCTCCTGGAGCACGATCGTGCTCGTCTGCCTCGTGACGTTCCTGGCAGTGGTGCTGCTGCGACCGCTGTGGATCTTCCTCTACCGCGTCGTGCTTCGACTCAGCGGCGACCCCAGCGGACTGCCGTTCCGCGACGCCGTGGTGCTGTCGTATGCCGGGATGCGCGGCGTGGTCACGCTCGCGGCGGCGTTCGCGCTCCCGATGCAGACCCCACACCGCAACGTGCTGGTGTTTGCCGCGATGATCGTCACGGCGGGAACCCTGCTGCTGCAAGGTTCGACCCTCCCGACGCTCGCCCGCCGTCTGGGGGTGCGGGGGCCGGACCTGCTGGAGGACGCACTGCAGGAGGCTCAGGTGATGCGGGCCGCCTCGATGGCCGGACTGCGCTTCCTGGAGGCCGCCCGCCGTGACGAGGAGCACCCTGTCAACGACGCGGTCGCGAACGAGCTGCGTCGGCGCTCCGAACGCCGCGTCGACGGTGTCTGGGAGCAGCTGGGCAATGCAGGCGAGGACTCCTCGCCGACACCGAGCGAGGTGTATGCCGCCGCCCGGCTGCGGATGCTGCAGGCCGAACGTGAAGAGGTGCTGCGCATCCGTGACGAGGGCCGGGTCGACCACGAGATCCTGCAGCACGTGATGAGTGTGCTGGACATCGAGGAGTCGATGCTGGATCGTGCGGAGGCTCGGGTGGAGACGTTGCGCGGCGCGGAGCTGCGCACCCCCGCAGCGGTGGCCGGTGAGTGTGACGACCTGATCGAGGCCACCCAACGCGCTCGTCCGCAGCCGAACGCCAATACCTGCGAGCAGTGTCGGGTGGACGGCACCGACCCTGTGCATCTGCGCATCTGCCTGACCTGCGGCCAGGTGGGCTGCTGCGACTCGTCCGTCGGGCGGCACGCCACCCGCCACCACCAGGAGACGGGGCACCCGGTCATGCAGTCCTTCGAACCGGGTGAGGTGTGGCGCTGGTGCTTCAAGCACCAGCTCCTCGGCTGACCCCCATGCCAACCCGCTCTCGGGTTGTGCACTTTCGCTCCAAAGGCGCAGCCACGGGTGCGCCTTTCGGGCGAAAGTGCACAGACGGGCGGGGCTGAGCGGTGCGCCTCGCGAGTAGGCTCGCGCCCGTGCAGCTGATCCTCGCCTCCGCCTCCCCCGCCCGCCTGAAAACCCTGCGCTCCGCCGGCATCGAGCCACGGGTGGTCGTCTCCCACGTCGACGAGCCCGCGGTCACCGCGGAGGCCCAGCAGCAGTTCGGACGGCTGGAGCCGGTGGACGTGCCGCTGCTGCTGGCGCGAGCCAAGTGCGAGGCGGTCGCGGCGCAGATTGGTGACGCAGATGCGCTGGTGCTCGGCTGCGACTCGGTCCTGGAGATCGACGGCGCCGTGCACGGCAAGCCGACGGATCCGCAGGACGCGATTGAACGGTGGGCCCGGATGCGAGGCCGCTCGGGCACCCTGCATACCGGCCACTGGCTAATCGATGCTCGGGCCGATGGCACGGGTGCCACCTTCGGCGTGGTCGGCTCGACTCTCGTGCAGTTCGCGGACATCGACGACGACGAGATCCGCGACTATGTCTCAACTGGTGAACCCCTCTATGTCGCAGGTGCTTTCACCGTCGATGGTCTCGGCGGGCCCTACATCACCGGCATCCAGGGCGACTACCACAATGTGGTCGGCCTGAGCCTGCCCGTGCTGCGCGAGATGCTCGCCGAAGTCGGCGTCCCGTGGCGCACTATTCGGGCGGCGAGCGGTCTAGGGTAACCGCATAGTCCGTCTATGTGATCTAGGAGTCCCGCATGCCGGAGGCGGTCGCTGCACCCCGCGAGAAGCTGACATCCGACCAACGCAACTCGTTCGCCGCGGCATACCTCGGCTGGGCCATGGATGCGTTCGACTACTTCCTGGTCGTGCTGATCTACGCCGATATCGCCAAGGACTTCGGCGTCTCGCTGGAGCGGATGGCGTTCATCACCACGATGACCCTGGTCATGCGACCGGTGGGCGCCTTCATCTGAGCCGCCCGCCAAAATTCGGACAGTTGATATCCAGTATTTCTATGCGGCGGAATGCGTCTCGTACCAGTCCTTCTCGGCCTGCTCCGGGGTCCGGTAACCGAGTGCTGAATGACGCCTTCT
>NZ_VCQV01000078.1 GCF_007845645.1 Leekyejoonella antrihumi | reverse complement strand
CCGACATCGGACTGCTGATCGACACGGTCCAATTCACCCGAAGCGCCCTCACCCACGCAACCGACGAAATCGAAATCAACTAAATCCGAACGCACTACTTACACAAAAGACTTGACAGGCTCGGACCTCCCCCTGGCGCCAGTCGAAGTCCTCGAGGCGCAATGCTGTGACTTCCGCGACCCGCAGCCCCATTCGCAGCATCAGTGTCAGCATCGCGAAGTCCCGCCGTCCTGACGCGGTCCTGCGATCACAACGGCCCAGCAGCGCCGCTGCCTGGCCAGGACTCACCGGTCGGGGCGATCCCGATAGCGGATGCGTCGCGGTGGGCACGACCCCGGCCAGGGCTGTCTGGG
This sequence comes from Leekyejoonella antrihumi, assembly GCF_007845645.1. Taxonomy (GTDB): domain Bacteria; phylum Actinomycetota; class Actinomycetes; order Actinomycetales; family Dermatophilaceae; genus Leekyejoonella; species Leekyejoonella antrihumi. The sequence goes on along the minus strand of NZ_VCQV01000078.1, from coordinate 5,769 downwards.
TGACCCCGGCCAGGTGTAGATACCGCAGGAACGAACGCATCCCGACGACGAGATCCCCAAGTGCCCCGCCACTTCGGCACAGCCGACACCGCGCGAGCACGAACTCGCTGACCTGTCCCGCACCCACATCTCCCAGCGTCACTCCCTCGGATGCGCACGCCGCAACGAACAGCCGTGCCACACTGAGGTAGTTGGCGATGGTGCTGGTAGCCAGCCCGCGTTCTTGGATCAAGTAGGCACCGTACGCACCGAGGACCGCAGGCTCCGGCCTGGCGGGTGTCGCCAGTGCGGCCGGCGCTACCGCGCCAACCTGACGCAGGTGATCCAGAATCGGGGCCATACCAGGTCTGACCGATACGAACTCCCGGTAGCCAGCGGCGCGTCGTGCCTCGACGAAGCGCTGCGCCACCTCCAACGTCACGTCCCCGACGTCCAAGCCCCGAACATGCATCCAACTACTCAAGTAGCCCAGCAGCCGCAGCTGGCCCTCGATCGACCTCGGGCGGTAGCCACGTCCAGCCAGCATCCGAGCGAATCCATCCGCATAGATACCCAGTGGGCCGTCTACCGACACCGTGATTGTCCCAAACCGCATGATCGACTCCTTCTCTCGCGATATCTCACAAGAGACCAGTCAACCCCCGGATTATGCCGAGTTATCCAACCCAACCCACCACGCACGACGGGCATCTGGCCATGCGCTCGGCATAATCCGCTCCTCGGCATTGTGGTCGATCGAAGTCTGCTTCAGGGACGTGAAACAGGACCTGGGTGGCGGCCAGCCTCAGTCCTGGAAACGCAGCGGCCCCGAACGAGCCGCCACACTGGCGCTGTGGCTGCACGCCACGACCTGGTGCTGGTACCTGACCAGCCACCCCGACGGGCGAACCTGGACACCACGACCCTGGTACCCGCACAAGAAGACGCCCAGCTTCCTGGACGCCCTCGCCGCACTCCGCAGAACCCTCTGGGCACAACGAATTACACACATGTCATCCCCAACGGGCGAAGACCAACAAATAACCTCAGTCATCCTCGACACGCTCGCCTACGCGGCATAGCAACAGTCAAGAGTGCGAAACTCCACTGACCAGTTCGCGGTTTTAGGGTCTGTCGCAAAGTTGGTGTTTTTGTACTCCACGACACGCCATGGATGTGGCGGGATTTGGAGTGATGAGGCATGACGATGCCGAGCATGGATGCAGCAACGACGGACTCGACCACGCGCTCGTCGAGCAAGCCTGGGCGCGCGCCGCAGGACCACCGCAAGCCACAGCGTGAGCGGCGGCTGGATGAGGCGGCCACGATCGCGGATCTGGTCCGGCAGGCGCGCGAGGACGGGGATGAGCTGACCGGCCCGGGCGGGCTGCTGAAGCGGGTGACGAAGATGGTGCTGGAGACCGCGCTGGAAGAGGAGATGACCGAGCACCTCGGTCGCGTCAAGCATCAACGGCCCGAGGGCCCTGAGGACGGGGCTGATGGCGCTGAGCGGGTCGTAGACGGCGCTGACGACGAGCTGGCCGGGTCGAGCGGGCCGCACAATGTGCGTAACGGGACACGGACCAAGACGGTGCTGACCGACAATGTCGGCAAGGTCGAGGTGAAGGTCCCGCGGGATCGGGCGGGTACGTTCGAGCCGGTCATCCTCCCGAAACATCGCCGCAAGCTGGGCAGTGTCGAGGAGATCGTGCTGTCGCTGACGGCCAAGGGGCTGACCAGTGGGGAGATCTCCGCGCACCTGGAGGAGATCTACGGTGCGAGCGTGTCCAAGGACACGATCTGCCGGATCACCGACCAGGTCGTCGAGGAGATGAACACCTGGCTCGAGCGGCCCCTGGACCCGGTGTACGCGGCGATCTTTATCGACGCGATCATGGTCAAGGTCCGCGATGGACAGGTCGCCAACCGGCCGTTCTACGCGGCGATCGGTGTCACGGTCGAGGGTCACAAGGAGATCCTCGGGCTCTGGCCGGGCACACCGGGTGAGGGTGAGGGCGCGAAGTACTGGATGTCGGTGCTGACCAAGATCCGTAACCGCGGGGTAGTCGACACGATGTTCGTGGTGTGCGACGGGCTGAAGGGCCTGCCCGACAGCGTGAACGCGGTATGGCCCGACGCGATCGTGCAAACGTGCGTTATTCATTTGCTGCGCAACACGTTTCGGTACGCATCGAAGAAGTACTGGGACAAGATCGCCAAGGATCTCAAGCTCGTCTACACGGCCTCGTCACCCGAGGCCGCGCGGGCCCAGTTCGACGAGCACTTCGTGCCCGAGTGGGGCAGCAAGTACCCGGCCATCGTCACGTTGTGGAACAACGCGTGGGAGGAGTTCATCCCATTCCTGGACTATCACGAGGAGATACGCCGGGTTCTGTTCTCTACCAACGCGATCGTTATCTCGAGGCTCTTGCGGAGTGTCTTTGACGTCGTCGACGGGCTGGATCGATCCGTGATTGTGCGTGCTGGACGTGCTTATCTACAGCCGTCCAGCAGGCGTGATCTTGGGAGGTTCGGTGTTCGTTACTCGGGTGGTGGTGTCCGGCTCGCGGCGTGAGTCGTGGACGGTGGTCGGTGACGACGCGGTGGTCGTCGCGCCTGTCGAGCGGTTCTTGTCGTTCTTGACGGATGCGGGTCGGTCGCCGAACACGGTCAAGGCGTACGCGCACGATCTACGGGACTGGTTTGAGTACCTCGCCGGTCGCGGGATCGACTGGGCGGCAGTCGATGTCGAGGATGTCGCGGGCTTCGTGAGCTGGCTCCGGCTGCCACCTGAGACTCGTGGCAAGTCCGTTGCTGTACTGCCTGTTGGTGAGTATTGCTCGGCGGCGACGATCAACCGGAAGCTCGCCGCGGTCGGGTCGATGTATCGGCATGCGAGCAGGTGCGGACTGCCGGTGCACGCATCGTTAAGCATGTGGCGCCCGTCGGGCCGTCGCGGTGGCCCGCGCTCGTTCCTGCATCACGTGAGCAAGTCGAAGCCGACCCAGGCCCCAGTGGTGCAGGTGCGAGCGGGTCGGCGCACCCCGCGGACACTGACCGGCGACGAGGTGACCGCGTTACTCGCCGGATGCACGCGGGGCCGGGACCGACTGCTGTTGTCCGTGCTCGCCGACACGGGCATGCGAGTGGGTGAGGCGCTCGGGCTACGGCACGAGGACTGGGACGCTGCCGAGTGTCAGGTACGGGTGGTGCCTCGTGACAACGACAACAAGGCGCGGACGAAGTCACCTGTGCCTCGGACCATTCCGGTGTCTTCGGGGTTGGTTCGGTTGTACGCAGACTACCTGAACAGTGAGTACGGTGACCTGGACAGCGACTACGTGTTCGTCAACCTGTGGGGCGGCCGCATCGGTGCACCCCTGGCCTACCCGGCGGTGTATGACCTGGTTCGCCGATTACGGAAGCGGACCGGGATCGACTTCGACCCGCACTGGCTGCGGCATACCTACGCGACGGGGCTGCTGCGCGCTCAGGTGCCGGTCGAAGTGGTCTCGGTCCTCTTGGGGCACTCGTCGGTGACTACGACCTCGACCACGTACGCGCACCTGACGGTGGCCGACACCCGCGCAGCGCTGGTGCGTGCCGGGCTGCTCGAGCAGGACGCGTCATGACCGGCGCGGCAGGCCTGTCCCTGGTCGCCGGTACCGATGATCAGGCGGCTTGGACGGCCCGGGTCCGGGCGGCGGTGCGGCCCGAGTTCGCCGTCGAACCGCTGATCTTCGCGGCGGATGACCCGGCCGTGTCGGCCGGGTCATGCCGAGTTCCCGGGTGTGGCAGGATCGCTCGTGGTCACGGCATGTGCGCCGGTCACCATCACCGGTGGGCCAAGGCCGACCGACCCGACATCGATGAGTTCGCAGCGACGACCGACCCGGACTGGGCGCGTCGGCGTCCAAACCACAGCTGCCGGATCGACGCATGTGGGTACGGTGTTGCCCGAAGCGGTCTGTGTCAGTTGCATGCGCAACGGTGGGAACGCTCCGGCCGCCCCGACCTGACGGGCTGGCTCGCCTCGGATCAACCACCAGTGAAGGCACCAGTCGCCGACGAGTGCGCGATCCCGGGCTGCCCGCTGTGGCCTCAAGCAGCGGGGCCGTTTTGTCACGCGCATCACAACACGTGGCGCGCCAACGGGCGGCTCGATCCCGTGGTGTTCGCCGAACAGTTCACGGCCAAGCGTGTCCCGGCCGATCAGGTCATCGACCTGTCCGGGCTACCCGAGCCGGTGCGGTGGGAGGTGGCCTACGCGATCCAGTGCCGTCACGACGAGCGGACCAGCCGGACACCGCCGGACGTCGCCAACCGAGTCATCGCCTTCCTGACCCGATCCGACACCACGAGCCTGCTCGACCGCGACGAGCAGGAATGGCGGGAGGCGTTCATCGCCAGTGGCCGCCGCGACAGCAACGGGCGAGGCCTGTTGCTGGACGCCTATCGGCACGTCAGCGACCTGGCCGACGGGGCCGGCTGGGACGCCGAGTACCCGCGCGATACGTGGCGACTACGACGCCTGGGGTACCCGGGCAACCCCACCTTGGATTTCATCACGATCACCCAGCCCTGGCTGCGGGACTTGGCCAAACACTGGACGAGGCAGCGGATGACGACCGGGACCGGGCTGGAGGCGGTACGCCGTGGCCTGGGGGCGCTGATCCGGTTCGCCGGCTACCTGCAGCAGTCCGACATCACCGGGCCGGAGCAGATCACCCGGGCCGTGCTGGAGGCATATCTGGCCGACCTGGCCGTAAGCATCGACAGCGCTCACCGCCGGCAGGTGCACATCGGGCAGCTACGCACCTTCTTACAGGCCGTTCGGCAACGCGGCTGGGCGCCGCTGAACCCGACGGCGGCCTTGTTCAAGGACGACAACCCACCCCGCCCGATCCGGGGCCCACGCGCCGTCGCCGAGCAGGTCATGGCCCAGCTGGAAGCACCTACGGCGATGGCGACCTGGGCCGACCCGGCCAAGGCGCTGATCACCATCATCTTGATCCGCTGCGGGCTGCGCGTCGGCGACGCCACCACGCTGGCCTACGACTGCCTGGTCGTCGACGAGCAGGGCGGCGGTTACCTGCGCTACACCAACCACAAGATGAACAGGGAGGCGCTGGTGCCGATCGACGAGGAGCTCCACCGCCTGATCCTTGACCAGCAGACACGCGTCACCGACGAGTCGATCCGGCCCCCGGTGCTGTTCCCACGCCCGACCAAGAACCCCGACCAGAACATTCCACTGAGCGCCGGGACCTACCGGGCAGCCTTGTACCGATGGCTCGAATCCCTCGACCTACGAGACGAGCACGGCCACCAGGTGCACCTGACCCCGCACCAGTGGCGGCACACCCTGGGTACCCGGTTGATCAACAAGGACGTGCCTCAAGAAGTCGTACGCCGGATCCTGGACCACGACTCGTCACAGATGACCGCCCACTACGCCAGGCTGCACGACGACACCGTCCGGCGGCACTGGGACGCAGCCCGCAAGGTCGACATCACCGGCACCACCATCGCCACCGACACCGCCGGGCCGCTGGCCGACGCCGCATGGGCCGGGCACCGGATCGCCACCGCGACCCAAGCCTTGCCGAATGGGTACTGCGGCCTCCCGATCCAAAAAGCGTGCCCACACGCGAACGCCTGCCTGACTGAGGCGCCCGGCGAGTCTCGGACAGTTGGCCCCAAGGATCTGATTTCTTTGGGGTTGACTGAAAGGGAAGCCTGTTGGGAACTGGTAAGAAGTATTCGCCCGAGTTCAAAGAAGCCTGTGTT
>NZ_VCQV01000077.1 GCF_007845645.1 Leekyejoonella antrihumi | reverse complement strand
GGCAGGCACAGGCCCTCCCGGTGATGTTGGCGAGTCTCGACAACCCGTCTTTTACCGGGGCCTGTGCCTGCTTCGCTGCGTGACACGCCGCAATGACCGCGCCTATCCGCGGAATCTCTTAGGTGCCAGCGTGGGATGGAACCTGTGGCGGCGCGGGGCGGAGGTAGTCTTCATCGATGCCGGCCAGCCGGGCGAAGGGGTCAGCAACTGGTCGTTCTCGTGGGTCAACGCCAGCAGCAAGACCGTGAATCGCTCCTACTACGACTTGAACGTCGCGGGGATGGCCGCCCACCGAGAACTCGCCGACTCTCTTGGGCGGGAGACCTGGTGGCATCCCACAGGTCACTTGCGGTGGGCAGACGTTCCCGCAGTGGAGGCGAAGCTCTTGGAGACCGCCGAACTGCTGGCTAGCTGGGACTATCGGGTCGAGGTATGCACGGGGGCCGAGGTGCGCCGGCGCCTCGAACCTGCCCTGACGGTGCCCGACGGGACTCCGGTGCTGTTCTACCCCGACGAGGCATGGGCGCACGGACGGCAGCTGGTCGAAAGTCTGGTGGGCCGAGCCATCGAGTCCGGCGCCGTACACCGGTTCGGTTCCGAGGTCTGCGACGTCGGCATCAGCGCCGACGGGAGGGTCGAAACGGTGGCGCTGTCGGACGGGCGCCGTCTCGACGTCGACTTTGTCGTGAACGCAGCAGGTCCCAGCGCCGCGAGGATCGCCGGCCTCGTCGGCCGGCACCTACCGATGCGCGTGGAACCCGGCGTCATCACGAGGCTCGGCTGTGCTGAGGTGCCCATCCACCGGGCTATGCACACTCCCCACATCGAGATCCGCCCTGACGGAGAGGGGTCCGTGGTCCTCCACAGTCGTGAGGTGGACGCACTCATCGACACCGAACCAGATCCAGCCGAGCTCGCACGGCAGCTCCACGAATCGGCGCGGCAGGTCGTACCTGATCTCCGCGACTCCTGGATCGCGCAGACCCGGGTTGCGGAGCGCCCCATCCCGGGCGACGGCTTCCCTTCGGTCGGAGCCGTGCCTGCCGTGCCCGGCTACTACGAAGCGGTTACCCACAGCGGGATCACCCTCGGGCCGCTGATCGGCCGACTGCTCGCCGAGGAGATCCTCACGGGCAACAGGGACGAACTGCTCGCCGACTTCCGCCCAGAACGATTCCTCAGGTAGCACCGTCCGGGCGCGCCCGTCAGCCGATCGGTAATCGGGTCATGCCTGCGCGGGTGCGCTGCCGGTCGGAGTGGACGATGATCGAGGTATGCAATCCCGTGGCGTACTCCCAGAAGACGCGCCCGATCCCCGTGTCGAGCACAATCGCCGTCTTCGGGACATGCCGTCTCCGGTCATGGGGCTGATCGTGCAGCCGTCGCTGGAGGACACCGACAGCATCGGCATCAGCGACGGATCGGACGGCGCCGGGTACACCGAGTTCTCGGTGAGCATCACCTACACGTTGTGGCGCAATCCTGCCGACCGGTCCGATCCGGTCAACCTCGCCGTTCTCGACCATGACAAGCGGGCCGCGATCGAGATGGCGACACCGTGGCCGCGGCCGGCCTGGCTGATCGAGCAGGTGCAGCGGATGCGGTACCCGCAGTTGTGGGAGGCAGTCCGCACCACCTGGAGCCGTGACCTGACCGCCTACACCACACTGGCGCAGCGGTTGGTGGACCACGCCAACGACATCTTGAACAACCAGTACCGAGACCCCTCGATCCGACCAGGATTCCCGCCGGCGCCCCGCGTGACCGAGAGCTCGGTGAACCCGGCCGTCACCGTTGCCGTAGATGGTGTCGCCACCCCCGCCGCCGAGATCGACACCGACCCGTTCGTGTACGCCATCGGAGCTGAGACCGCACCAAGAACAGTTGTCACCGCCGTGCTCCCACGAAGCGAACTGCAGCACATCCGGATCGCATTCGCTACCGGGCCCACAGTCGCCGCAGACACCCGATAGCCGATCGGTGTACGGTCACGCACCGCGTGACGATCGCTCTGCGGGGCCTCGATGTGGTGCAGCCCAGCTGGTCAGAGTGGGGGTGAGGTGATCCCCATCCGATGCAACAGGTCGCTCACTACGGTGGCAACCTGGGTCGGGTCGTTCACCAGGTGGAGGTGGTCGCCTGCCACGGTGGTGACCGGCCAGTGGCGGTGTTCGGCGGCGTCGCGTTCGTGGCTGTAGGTCTCGCCGAAGGCGAGGTATGCGCCCGCGAGGTCGTCCCAGCCGTCGGGCACCACGAGCTGGTCCTCGAAGTAGGACAGGGGAAGCCGGGACTGCTCTCGCTCGATTCGGCCACGCGTCTGGCAGTCTGGGAATAACGCTGCCACGTCGGCCTCGTCCCATCACTGCGTCCACACGGGAAGCACGCCGTGCGCGTCGGCCTTCTGCCGCAAGAAGTCCAGGAAGGCCGCCGGCGTCAGCGGGAGGTTACCGTGGTGCGGCGGCAGGATGGCGTCGACGAAGACCGCGCCAACAACCGACCGCTGCGTGCTGATGCCGGGGACGTAGGCCCCAGAGTTGCTGTGCGCGATCAGGACTAGATCTTCGTCGGTCGGCAGGTCGGCGAGGAAGGCATCGAGAACCTCCCGCCCGGTACGTGGGCTCGTAGGTGCGGCGCACGTCGTGGTCCGCCAGCCGCGGGCTGAGAGGAGCTGCGCCACCGGCTGCCACACCGATGGCCCGAGCAGCGGGCTGGGAAGCAAGGCGAGCGACGCGACCATGTTCTGAGCGTAGGCGCGCCACCGGCCCCTTCGGCCCGCATCATCATGATCCACCGATCCCCTTGCGGCATGCCCCGCTTGCCAGTGAGTCCTGCGGAGCAGGCCATAAGACGATCCCGTTACGGACAACGGGGGACTATCGCTGGGTGATATTCAGTGTGTAGTACCGGGTAGTTCCGGATGTGTGGTGCAGCCTAAATCCTGCTCCTTCGTAGAGTCGGATGGCGTTGCACTGGCGATCACTGGTGTCGAGCATGACCTGTCGGCAGCCATCGCGGTCGGCCGTTGCGATGGCGAGACTGAGTAGCTGCCGGCCCAGTCCCCGGCCGCGATGCTCGGGCAGCACGTACATACGTTTCAGCGTGGCCACTCTGTTCTTGGCTGGGGTAAGAGCGACCGATCCGACAACGGCCCGGTCGAGACGGAGAAGCCACAAGTGCTGGTAGTAGGCAGTCGGGTTCTCCAGATCCGCATCGAGTTCGGGATCGTAGCTGAACCCGAACTCGGCATGGACGCTGTTGACCAGGTCCGCGAATGCTGGTTGATCCGGCGGGGTGTAGGCCTCCATGACTCTGACAGGTTGGTTTGGCCCCACCGTGACGGCTTGATCTGGGCCCACGTGCGACGCGCCGGGGTGGTTGTGACGGTTTGATCTGGCCCCACCCGAGTCTTGCCTCATCCGGTTGGCTCGAGGGATGGGGTTGGGATGGGATCACGGGTGGAGCTGTTTGCTGCGATACGCCGGGATGCGAGGGTCGAGGAGCTCTCGATCCGTGAGCTCGCGCGCCGGCACGGGGTGCACCGTCGAACGGTCCGGCAGGCGTTGGCGTCGGCGGTGCCACCGCCGCGGAAGCGTCCGGTGCGGGTGTCGCCGCGGCTGGATCCGTTCAGGGACGCTATCGACGCGATGCTCCGGGCCGATCTGGACGCGCCCAGGAAGCAACGGCACACGGCGGTGAGGGTGCTTGCCCGGCTGGTCGAGGAGCAGGGTGCGACAGGGTTGTCGTACTCGACGGTGCGGGACTACGTGCGGGTGCGGCGGGCGCAGATTGATCTGGAGGGCGGCCGCCGGGTGCAGGCGTTCATCGCCCAGGTCCACGCCCCTGGTCGGGAGGCGGAAGTCGACTTCGGCGACGTGTACGTGGTGCTGGACGGGGTGAGGACCAAGTGCCACATGTTCGTGCTGTGGCTGTCCCACTCGGGTAAGGCGATCCACCGGGTCTACCCGACCGAAGCGCAGGAGGCGTTCCTGCAAGGGCACGTCGAAGCGTTCGAGGCGATCGGCGGCGTCCCGACCCAGCACATCAAGTACGACAACCTAAAGACCGCGGTCGCCAAGGTCATCCACGGACCGGGCCGTGCGCGGCAGGAGAGCGACCGGTGGGTGCTGTTCCGCTCGCACTACGGGTTCGAGCCGTTCTATTGCCAGCCCGGGATCAACGGTGCACACGAGAAGGGTGGCGTCGAGGGCGCGGTCGGCTGGTTCCGCCGAAACCACCTGACACCGATGCCCGAGGTTGCGACCTTGGATGAGCTGAACGAGCAGATCAAGAGCTGGGAAGCACGAGACGAGTCACGCCGAATCAGCGGGCGCACCAACACGATCGGGGAAGACTTCGCGACCGAACGCCCGTTGCTGCGGCCGCTGCCCGAGGACGCGTTCGACCCTGGGCTGGCGCTGACCCCACGGGTGGACCGGTCCTCGATGATCACCGTGCGGATGGTGAAGTACTCCGTGCCGGCGCATTTGATCGGCCGCCGCGTCCGGGTGGCCCTGCGTGCGTCCGAGCTGGTGGTGTTCGACGGCCGCACGATCGTCGCCACGCATCCGCGGGTTGTCGCCAAGTCCGGGCACCGGGTGATCCTGGACCACTACCTGGAGGTGCTGCGGTACAAACCCGGTGCGTTGCCCGGGTCGACCGCGCTGGCGCAGGCCCGGGTCGCCGGTGTCTTCACGTCCGAGCGTGAGGCGTTCTGGGTCGCCTCCAGGAAGGTCAACGGTGACACGGACGGCACCCGTGAGCTGATCGACGTCCTCCTCCTGCACCGGTCGATGACCGCGGACCAGGTGACCGCCGGCATCAGTGCGGCCCTGTCGGTGGGTGCGGTCACCGCGGACGTGGTCGCGGTCGAGGCCCGCCGCCACGCCAACGCCACATCCGAAGATGCGGCGGCGACTGAGGGTGGGGCCACGCAGGGCCGCCACCTCGTTGCTCACGCAGGTTCGCGTGAGCAACGAGTTGTCCACCTGACCCAGCGACGGCTGACCGACCCCGCCGCGGTGATCGCCGGACTCCCACCCGACAGCCGGCCGGCCCCGTCGGTCGCCGTATACGACGAGCTCCTCCCACGCCGGCGGGCCAGCACACCCGACCCTGACCTGACTTGCACAGGTGTTAGTGCCCCGGCGCGTTGATCGGCGGCAGTTGGTCGAGGATGTCTCGAGCGGCGGTGGTGATCACCGGAGCCGCGGTGATGCCGTGTCCGTCGACGCGGACTTGCACCGTGCGTAGCGGTCGCAGCGTCGTCACGATCTTCTTGATCGAGACTCCAGTCGTGTCTTGCAGGTGCCTGCTGATCGCGAGGGCGGCGAACACGACGGTCAGGTGCGCCTCGATCGGCTGGCGGGTGTGGTGCCAGATCGGCCTGGCGGCAAGGTCATTCTTGGACATGCGGAAGGACTTCTCGACCTGCCACAAGTCGTGATAGGCCGCGATGACGGCCGAGCCGGCCATCACGTCGGTGGGGATGTTGCTGACGTATCCCTTCAACCCGGCGAGCTGGCGGGCTCGTTCGACCAGCCCCCAGTCGACGCTGGTGTCCTTGCCGTTCAGTTTCACGAAGCGGTCCTTCTTGGCCGGACGGGTTCCGTCGGCGACCTTCTCGGCGCGGGCGACCATCGCGTTGATGGCCTTGTCGTCGTGCTTACGCCGCTTGAACGAGTACTGATACACGACGCGTCGTTCCCGGGCGGCCTTCCCGCGCCCCATCATCCGGGTCGATTCGAGGATCTCCCCGTCGGCGAAGTGGTCCCCATGCCGCTGGAAGTGATCAGCCAGGTCATACGGTGCCTTGGAGATCCTCGACCCCACGATGAACGAGAACCCCGCTTCCTCAATCGCGTTCAGGTTCGACGCGGACAGCATGCCCGCATCGGCGACCACGACCATGTCGGTGATGCCGTGCCGCTCCTGGAAGGAAGTCAGGACGGGGATCAGCGTCTTGGTCTCGGCCTTATTCCCCTCGAAACAGTGCAACTCCAGCGGGAACCCGCCCGGATCGACGAGCAGCCCGACGGTGATCTGCGGGTCGACCCGGCGTTCCTTACTCATCCCAACCTTGCGCAGGTCGTCCTCGTTCTCGATCTCGAAGTACAGCGTCGTCAGGTCATACATCACCAGCGCGGCCAGACCATCTCTGGTGGCCGACGAGTGCGCCAGGCAGGCCTTGGCGATCATGCCTCGGTAGTCACGCTGATAGCAGCGCTTCAGCGCGGCGTAGAACGTGTTGCGGTGCGGCGCAGGCATTCCCAGGTCCTCCAGCACGCCAGCTGCGGCTGCCATGCTCGTCGGCTGAACGATCCGCGCCAGCACCAGCGACTTGAACGCCTCATCGTCGAGCCGGTCGAACCCCAACCGGGCATACGCATCGGCCAGCACGTCCCACAGCACCTGGCTGGCCTGCCCGGCAACGACCGCCTCGGCCGAGCCGGCCGCCGGTGCGACATCGTCACCACTCTCAGCTGCCTCGACGCCTTCCCCCGCCGGAACGTCGAAGTCGAGGGCCTGCTGGCCCTGGTGCAGCCTCTGCCGGGCCGCCTGCATCAACACCGCCAGCTGCGCCGACGTGTGTGCCGACCCAACGTGCTCGACGATCCGACGCACGCCGTGCTGCTTCTCGACGATCTGAACGGCCGTCGCGCCCGAAGCCGTCTTGACCTTCCGGATGAACCCAGGCACCCGCCAACTCTACCGATTAGTGCCCCAAAACCGCGTCCTCCGCCCCTGTGACCAGCACATACGCATTTCGGCCACGATCACCTGTGCAAGTCAGGCCTGAGGTGAAAGCGAGTACCAGCTGATGCCGGCCGCGCCCACCACCTCGATCACACCCACGTTGCGCCGGCGGCGCGGGCTCACCGAGGAAGCCGCCGTCGCCGCGGTCGACCAGGCCTGCCGCCGGCTCCGGCTGCCGACCATCCGGGCACTGGTCGAAGAGGCCCTGGCCGTGGCGAACAAGGAACAGCTGACCTACCAAGGCTTCCTGGCCGAGCTACTCATGGCCGAGGTCGACGACCGCGACCGTCGCTCCAGTGTGCGACGAGTCAAGGCCGCGAACTTCCCGCGGGACAAATGGCTCGGCGACTTCGACTACGAGGCCAACGAAGCGATCAACCCCGCCACCATCCACGAGCTGGCCAAGGGCGACTGGATCCGCAAAGGCGACCCGCTGTGCTTGATCGGGGACTCCGGCACGGGCAAGTCGCACCTGCTCATCGCGCTCGGGACGGCGGCCGCCGAGCAGGGCCACCGGGTCCGGTACACGTTGGCCACGAAGCTGGTGAACGAGCTGGCCGAGGCCGCTGACGACAAGGTGCTGTCCAAGACGATCGCCCGGTACGGCCGCGTTGATTTGCTGATCATTGATGAGCTCGGCTACATGGAGCTCGACCGGCGCGGTGCTGAGCTCCTGTTCCAGGTCCTGACCGAACGGGAGGAGAAGAACAGCATCGCGATCGCGTCCAACCAGTCCTTCTCCGGCTGGACCAGCACCTTCACCGACCCCCGCCTGTGCGCCGTTCTATTGGGGTCTGCTCGGGCGTGTGCGACTGCCGCGTGAACCTCGGATCGGCTGTGCTGGAACAGTTCTCTTGTAGTGAGTGTCACACCCAGCACCTACGTTGCGGGCATGGAGTTCTGG
>NZ_VCQV01000076.1 GCF_007845645.1 Leekyejoonella antrihumi | reverse complement strand
CCGACGCCCACCACGAGCGACATCGCGGCCCCCTGTCACACCCTCACGCCAAAATGAGCACCAGCAAGACGGCAGACGCCGACACCCACCTCACACGCCAGACCTATGCAAGATCCGGGTTAGGCAGATTGAGCGCCTAAGGCCGGTCTCTATCTCCGATGGGCACGTCACGCTACGAAGCACCTTCGGTGCTCAGGAACGTACCGAACAGGCCGACGCAATCGTGCTTTGCACTGGCCGAGAAGCGCGTAGCGAGCTTACCGGCCTCATAGCAGGAAGCACGAAGGCAACCGTACATACGGTTGGAGATGCTTGGCGGCCGAGGCGGGTTCGCGCGGCAGTCAATGATGCAGTGAACCTGATTCCAGCAGTCAAGCGGGTACTTCTACCTGCTGGCCAATCCGTCGGCTCAGCGACCCCAGCAAACGTTGCCCACTGACTGGGAGCGGGGAATGAGTAGCGATGCCGATGGCCAGGATATCCGAGTTTGCCCCGCGCAACTATGTACCATGGCGGCGACGCGATACTTCTCTTCTGACACAGCCGGAGAAATTCCCCATGTCAAACGCCAACAGTAGAGCAGACCGAGTACCCTTACCTACCAGTACATCGGTCCACCTTGAATCCGTGACAAAAGAATTCAAAGGGCATGAAGCCGTTTCAGGCGTTACCTTGAGCGCATCGGCAGGAGAAGTTCTCGCTATTATTGGACCAAGCGGCGCGGGAAAGAGCACCCTCCTCCGATGCATCAACTTTCTGGAGATTCCGACAAGCGGACGCATAGTGATCGGCGACCAGAGTTATGATGTGACCTTAAATGGACCTCCGCGAGGCAATGAGCTCGTGAATTTGCGGCGTCGTGTGGGTATGGTGTTTCAGTCATTTAACCTTTTCCCGCACATGACAATGCTGCGCAATGTAGCCTTACCGCAAGAGCGTGTTCTCAAGCGCAAGCGAGCCGACGCTGAGGAACGATCGCGCGATCTACTCGAACTGATGGGCCTGGGCGATAAGTCCGATCAGTATCCGAACAGATGCTCAGGTGGCCAACAACAGCGAGCGGCGATCGCGCGAGCCCTCGCGTTAGACCCTGAGGTCATGCTCTTCGATGAACCGACCTCCGCTCTTGATCCAGAACTTGGGGCCGAAGTCCTTACGGCGATGAAGCGTCTCGCGGACGAAGGGCGAACCATGGTGATGGTCACTCACGAGCTTCATTTCGCTGACGACATCGCCGACTTCGTTGCCGTGATGGTCAGTGGCAGAGTTGTAGAGAGCGGGCCTCCCCATGACGTCTTGCATTCTCCTCAAAACGAGCGGGTAGCACGTTTCATCCGAGCCACAGAACGGTAGTCCTAGACTTACTAGAACGGAGCTGATGATGCGATTCATAGTCATAATTGCACGTGGCATTCCGTACACCCTCCTGTTGACTGTTGTCTCTTTCGCGATCGGAGCAGCCCTTGGCCTTCCACTGGTGGCGCTGCGCCGAAGTCGGTATGCTGTTATCCGTGCACTCACCGCACTGATCATTGAAATAGTTCGCGGCGTGCCGGTGATCGTATGGCTCTTTGTTGTCTATTTCGGCCTAGGGGCCGGAGTTATTGCGTTCACGCCACTAGAAGCCGCGATAATCGTCTTGGGCGTGACCTCCGCCGCGTACATGGCTGAGATATATCGCTCCGGAATGATCGGACTTCCATCTGGCCAATATGAGGCCGCTGCTGCTCTGGGCTTAAACCATATGACGACGGTACGCCTTGTGACGGGTCCGCAGGCCCTGCGCATAGCTCTTCCATCGGCTGTAACATATCTGCTCGCGTTGTTCAAGAATAGTTCTGTGGCATACACAATTGGCGTAACTGAGATGCTATTCTGGGCATTCAAAGAGACAGAGGAGACGCTGCAAGGAGTCTTGGTATACGGAATAGCCGGTGCCTACTACCTGCTTATGGGCTTACCGCTGGCCGTGGCCTCGCGATCGTTGGACCGCCGGCTGCGTGCCAGAGTCGCGACACAGTAGACCTCCTGGAGATGCGCTCATGGGCACTTGGCGACAATTGTTAGATGGCTTGACAGTCAGTGTCGAACTGACGGTGACAACTCTTGCAGTTGGCATACCCCTAGGCCTACTCCTAGCCGTAGCCGTAGGTAGCAAGAGCCGACCAATAAGGTGGTTTTGCATTGCCTTCGCGGAGATTGGGCGCGGGCTGCCGTGGCTTGTTTTGCTGCAGATCTTCTATTTCGGCCTGCCGGAATTCCATATTACGCTTGGGGCAATGTTAGCCGCCACGGTAGGAACAGGATGGGGTGCTGGGGCCTTCATGAGTGAAATCATCCGGGCGGGCCTGGACGCTGTGCCAGAGGGGCAACGCGAAGCGGCCGCCGCATCAGGCCTAGCATATCGCGATATTTTGCGATACGTCGTGATCCCGCAAGGGATTCGGATCGCCCTACCGCCTTTAATTGGATTCGCGATTATGGTATTCCAGGGCACGTCACTGGCTTTCACAATAGCCGTCCCCGAGCTATTGAGTCATGCCTACGGGATAGGAGCAACTACGTTTCGCTATCTGAACGTGCTTATTATGGCCGGAATCCTCTATGCAGTGATTATCGTGCCTTGCGCACTCATGGTAGGGAGGTACGAGCGGCAGTTGCGGAACTTCGTGTAACTAACGTCCAATCCTACGTCGAATCATAGAGGGAAGTGTGGATAATGGGTGCGAGCAGATGGGCTGGAGTCGCGGTCGCTGTTCTGACGGGTTCCATGGTCGTATCGGCCTGTGGCGGAAGTGGAGCGGCATCGCAGACCCCCGGGGCAAGCCCCGGCGCGAGTGGCTCCAAGACGGGTAACTGCCATCCGAAGCATCAGTTCAGCACGCTCAAGTCGGGCGTCCTAACGGTGGGCTTCACGGATCTTCCGCCCTGGACGATTCCGCAGGGCAACACGGCCGCTGGGGTTGAGGGGGTGATCCTTGAAAAGATTGCCAAGATGGAGTGTCTGTCGACCGTTCTCAAGACGGAGTCGGGAGGTTCTGGTATCGCGGACCTTACCGCGGGGCGTCTGGATATGACCTCTGGGGCGTACTATCGGACCAAGCAGCGTGCGGAGGTCGCGAACCTCAGTTCTCCGTTGTACTTGGACGAACTTGGCCTACTGTCCAAGGGTGGAGTATGCACGATTCCAGCGATGAAGGGAAAGACCGTCGGGACTATTCAAGGGTACTTATGGGTTTCTGACTTGCAGAACCTATTTGGTTCCGATGTACATCTATACCAGTCTTCGAGTGATGCCTTGCAGGACGTGTTGGCGGGACGCATTCAGGTCGATGCAGACAGTTATGGCACGATGAGCTATTTGCAGAGGACAACTTCCAGACTTAAGGGATTCAAGATCTGTGTCCCCCCGCCCGATAAGGCTGTTGCAGCTTCAGAGCTGCCCGCGCAGATCGGGTTCCCCATGGCGAAGAAGAACACTGCTATGTTGAACGCATTCAACTCCGATATCCAGGAGCTACACAAGGATGGTTTTATTAAGAAGGCCCTCGTAAAGTACGGATTGGCTGCAAAAGCAGCAGACACTGGATCGCCAAGGTTGATCGGATCGTGAATGAAGAGGCCGGGGAACTGTCTAGAAGCTGTCCCCCTCAGCTTAGCCGACATAGAGAAGGTGCGGAGGGTGGACGGGGAGTTCTTGATGGCTGCAACGCCTTAGTCACTGGAAGTACTCGGGGCATCGGCAAGGCGATCGCTGAGCGCCTGATTTTAGAAGGCGCCAGCGTGATCGTGACGGGTCGTGATGACGATGCGGGCCATCGGTTATGCCAGACAATGGGACCGAGTGCCGAGTTTGTGTCCGCCGACTTGCGCTCCAAGGCAGACGTTGCGCGACTGGTGGCTGTGGCGGTGGCACGAAACGTAGATATATTGGTCAACAACGCTGGCGTCTATCGGTTTACTTCAACGCAAGCCGTGACTGTAGACGAGTTCGACCTGCTGGTAGATACGAACCTTCGAGCCACATTTTTCCTGACCCAGTCGGTACTTGAGAGTATGCGTGAGCGCCGTCGTGGCCGGGTC
Organism: Leekyejoonella antrihumi; assembly: GCF_007845645.1. Taxonomy (GTDB): domain Bacteria; phylum Actinomycetota; class Actinomycetes; order Actinomycetales; family Dermatophilaceae; genus Leekyejoonella; species Leekyejoonella antrihumi. Next base: position 3,761 of record NZ_VCQV01000076.1, on the reverse strand, counting down.
GTAAATGTCACGACCACGGCCGCGTACCGACCTAACGGAGATTGCAGCGCATACGCAGCAACTAAAGCGGCAGTGGCATCGCTATCGAAAAGTTGGGCTGCGGAGTACGGCCGATATGGAATACTCGTGAATACCGTCGCGCCTGGTGTGATTTATACGGATACCGCTCGCTCGTTGGGGGAGGACGTGTTAGAAGAGATGGCAGCCAGGGCATCTCTTCGGCGAATTGGCACCGCCGAAGAGGTCGCTAGTGCAGTGTTCTTCTTGGTTAGTCCGAGCTGCAGCTACACGAGTGGAATTACCTTGTTTGTCGATGGTGGGATGCTCGTTGGAGTCTGAGGGAGTTATTCCTGACGCTAAGGGAGGGGTTGCAGTGGGAGCACCGGATGTGAGCACGCGTGGTCGTAAGGTGGTGAACGCTGTGTCAGATGGGACTCCGAGACTGCAGCCAACCCTCAGGGAGCAGACCGTGGATCTGCTGGTGAGCAGGCTGGTGTCAGGTACGATTCACCCGGGAGCCATATATTCTGCGGCCGCACTAGCGGGTGATCTTGGTATTTCTACGGGTCCAGTTCGAGAAGCGGTCCTGAGTCTCGTGCAGGATGGAGTGCTTGAGGTGGTGAAGAACCGTGGCTACCGAGTGGTCACGTTGAGCGACACGGACTTGGACGAAGTGTATGAAATGAGGTGTCTCCTCGAAGTTCCAGCGATCGGAAACGTGGCGAGACGTGGGCTGAGCGTCGGCGAGCTGGCGCGCTGCTCTGATGAAATAGCTCGGATGGGTGACCTGGTGAAAAGGGGCGACGTGAATGAGTTCTTAATAACGGACAAAGCCTTTCATCTGGGAATTATTTCGTTAACTGGTAATAGTCGGCTGGTTAAGGCTGTGGGAAAGTTGCGCGACGAGTCTCGACTGTACGGTCTCGACCATCTTGCGCGGACGCATGAACTCAACGCGGCAAATGCTGAGCATGCAGGCTTAGTGCAAGCCATTGCCTCGATGGACGTCGAGTCTGCGCAAGTAAATATGCAAGTACATCTGCGACATACTAGAGGAATCTGGGCGGCAAGAGGGGAAGAGTAGGGCCCCAGGTTAACTGGCTCTTCAGATTTGAGGGTGTAGCCGGGGTGACGTCGGTGTCGGCGCGTCGCTGACGAGATGGGGGTCGAGGCCTTCCGATGATGGAAGTTCTCACGCTCCCCATCCCGGAAGACCTCGACGTGCCCGACGCTACCTTCACCTGCCCCGACCTGACCACCTTCTGCCGACTCGACGAGCTCGGCCTCGTCGTGACCGGGCAGCGACTCGAGCGGGACCGCGCGCTGCTGGAAGTGCCGAGTGATCGAACCGGACCACTGGTGCCACCGGTGCGGGTGCCAGGGCGTGCCACGGGACACGGTGGTGCGCCGGCTCGCGCACCTGCCACTCGGCTGGCGGCCGACGACCCTGGTCGTGCGGGTGCGCCGGTATCGGTGCACCGGGTGCGCGCACGTGTGGCGGCAGGACACGACCGCTGCGGCGCAGCCGCGGGCGAAGCTGTCCCGCGGCGGGCTGGCGTGGGCGCTGGAAGGGATCGTGTGTCAGCACCTGACCCTCGCCCGTGTGGCCGAGAGCCTGGACGTCACCTGGAACACTGCGAACGACGCGGCCCTGGACGAGGGCAAGCGGGTGCTGATCGACGCACCGCACCGGTTCGACGGCGTCACCGCGATCGGCGTCGACGACTCCCCCGCGCGCTGCGCTTTCAAGCGGGAGGGACCCCCAGTGTCTGGCGGCACACCCGCAAGGGCGACAAGTACGTCACGGTGATCATTGACCTGACGCCAATCCGCAATGGCACCGGGCCTTCCCGTCTGTTGGACATGGTCGAGGGTCGGTCCAAGCAGGCGTTCGCGACCTGGCTGGCCGCCCGCCCGAAGGACTGGCAGGACCGTGTCGAGGTCGTCGCGATGGACGGGTTCTCCGGGTTCAAGACCGCCGCCGCCGAGCAGCTCCCGCATGCCACACCGGTGCTGGACCCGTTCCATGCAGTGCAGCTTGGAGGTGACGCGCTGGACGACTGCCGCCGCCCTGCGTGTCAAGGTGAGTTGAGACCAACGGTTGTTAGCAAGTTCACCCTCGCAGGGCGAGGGTGTTCCAGGACCGGCTCAGCGGGAAGAGCCGGGCGCAGCGCACCGGGCTGGCCGAGCTGCTCGAGTGGGTCCGGGAGGGGGACACGGTGCGGGTCGCGTCGATGGACCGGCTCGCGCGGTCCGTGATCGATCTCGCGCAGATCGTGGCGCAGCTGACCGACAAGGGGGTGTCGGTGGAGTTCGTGAGTGAGCGGTTGGAGTTTCGGCCGGGCGCGGATGACCCGTACGCGACGTTCCAGCTACACCTGATCGGCGCGGTCGCCGAGCTGGAGCGGTCCCCGGGAGCGGCAGCGCGAAGGCATTGCCGTGGCGAAGCAGGCGACGAAGTACCGCGGCCGGACTCGCAAGCTCTCGCCCGGCCAGGTGGAGCGGGCGCGTGAGCGGATCGCCGCTGGCGTGCCGAAGGCTCAGGTGGCCCGTGATCTGGGCTGCTCGCGCAGCGTGTTGTACGACGCCCTGGCCGAGCGTGGGCCTTACGCGGTCCCGGCGGTGTCCGAATCTGAGACACCGTCTGCTGCGGGGAGCCGGTGTCCACGGCGCCAGCGGTGGCTGTCCCGCGGGCCGATACATCTCTCGAGGACACTCCTGCGGCTGCACCGGCTCCGTTGGCGCGCACGGCAGTTCGCCGACCGCGGAAGCCCAAGGTGTACTGGCATCTCGTCGAGGTCGACGCCGACAAGGCCGACGACCTCGAGCAGTGGGTGGTGGTCGTGTCCGACCACGCCAGCGAGGCAGGAGCACAGCGCGAGCTGAACAAGCGAAGGCGGCGGGGCAGCACCCCCGTCGCGACTCCGGTACCGAGCTGCGGATCCGTTCCGACGACCAGATTCGGCGGTATCGCGTCTGGGATGTCGACCTCGGCAGGCCCGTCACCAAGCAAGGCCCTCCAGCATCCCGGATCTGATGGTCACGACCGCATTCAGCGTGAGGCAACGAGCCTGTAGGCCCGGTGCTCCCGAAGGTGACCCGGTCCCGGTCACCGCATGGTCACCGCGTCCGCTCGGGTGCCCGAGTACCTGGTCAGACCTGGGTCCCAGTGACGGGCCAGGTGGCTGCTCTCAAGTGGCGTCGGAGTTGCGTCCATAGATTTGGTGTATGAGAAGTCCAGTGATCGTGTCGCTCCGACATGAGCGCGGTCACCGGGTGAATCCTTCGAGAGAACGTTCAAATCCACCTCGAAGAAGGAGCACCACGATGACCGCTGCACCCCACACTATCGACCCTCAGGCGTTCTTGGAGGAGTCGCTTGCCCAGGCGAGCCCGGACCTGATGCGAGGGATGTTGCAGACCTTCGTCAACGCCTTGTTGTCCGAGCAGGCCGACAGCGTGTGCGGCGCGGACTACGGCACCCGAACCGGCGAGCGGACCAACCGGCGCAACGGGTACCGGCACCGTCCGCTGGACACGCGGGTGGGCACCTTGGACGTGGCGGTCCCGAAGCTCAGGACTCTGGACATAGTTGTTTGACGTTTGACCCGGCGTCGTTGTCCGAGTGAGAGATTGCCGGCTCTTCAGACCTGTGGTGGGGGTAGGTGCTCGTCGTGGGTGAGTCCGCCGCCGATCAGGAGCATGCGTAGTCGGTAGTTGTCGCGGTTGCGGAAGCCGCGGGCGATGCGCCGTTGCAGCTC
>NZ_VCQV01000075.1 GCF_007845645.1 Leekyejoonella antrihumi | reverse complement strand
CACCCACCCCGAAACTCAGACCCTGACCGTTGAGCAAGTCGAAAAAATCGCCCGCCGCGTACTGAACGAAGCCAGCTAAAAGAACCAGCCTCCCAAGCCAGCCCCTCGTCACCGTAAAACGATGGTCTTCTGGGCGTTCATGACTTGATGTTTCGTAGTTCGCGGCTTGCGAGTGGGAATAGGCAGGCGGCGATGTAGGCGATGCCGCAGACAATGCTGACCTGGCGGGCACCGTAGGCCTGGGCGAGGGGTCCTACGGCGATCTGTGAGAGTGGGATTGCGAGGTAGGAGAGCAGGTTGTCGTAGGCCGCCACCCGCGACAAGGATGACGTGGGAACCGATGCTTGGAGGGTGGTCTCCCAGGTGATGGCGGCCACGGTGAACCCCAGTCCGCCGATGAATGCGGCCACAGCTACGACCCACGCCTGGCCGGACAGCCCGATCGCGAGCAGCGGCAGGCCTGCGAGAGTTCCCCAGATGAGCCCGCCGCGCAATGGGTGACGGAGCACCATCTTGACGGCGAGCAGGCTCATCACCAGCAGCCCGATCGCCCGGACCGACTGCACCGCGCCCCAGCCGAGGGCGCCGCTGTGTTGTGAGACGACGAGCGGGCCCAGCACGTTCCATGGTCCGACGTTGAAGGCGTTGACCAGGGCGAACGAGATGGTCATAAGGACCACCCAGCGCATCGCTCGGAAGGTGGACCAGCCCTCGATGACATCGCGCCACAACGTCTGGTCCGTCGTGGGCGGTCGGCTTGCGCCGGGGATGCGGGTATATGCCAGGGCGGCGAGGACGTAGCTGAGCGCATCGACCGCCAGGGCCCAGCCGCCACCGGCGGTGGCTACCAGGATGCTGGCGATCGTCGGGGCGATGATGCGCACGGTGCTCTGTGTGCTGGCCAGCAGGGCGTTGGCGCGCTGCAGGTCCGGCTGCTTGACGAGTTCGGGCACGATCCCGCGCAGCGCAGGAGAGGTGAAGGCGCTGACAGCGCCGTTGATCAGCGACAGGCCAGCGAGCACTGCGAGGTTGTAGTGGTCGCTGATCAGGATCGCGGCCATCGTGCCCATGGTGGCCGCGCTGGCCAGGTTGGCCGTGATCAGCAGCACCCGGCGGCTGACCCGGTCGGCCACCGCACCGCCTACCAGCAGGAGCGCAAGAGTGGGGATCATGTTGGCGGCCAGCACGATGCCGAGATCGCTGGCGTGACCCGAGGCCTGCAGGACTGCTAAGGCAAGTGCGACCGTGGTCATGGACGTGCCGGCCCGGTCGACGGTTCGACCGGCGAAGAACCAACCGAACCGGCCCGTCAGGAGGCGGCGAATCGGTGTGGGCTCGGTCGTGCGGGTCGTATCGGTCACAGGGGCAATGCTCTGCACGCGCAGGGGCCGGTGGAATTCCTGCGGGGAATGTCGCAACAATGAGGGGTGACCCTCTTGCGTCTTGGACCGGACGCGCTGCACGCGAGCCGGTTCGCGCTGTCCCCGCTCGCAGAGACGTTGAGCCAGCTCACCCGGCTACGACACGAGCTGGCTGGCCCCGCGGCGAGCCTGCAGGGCCAGGCCCTGGGCCGCTGGCTGGATGCCGACCCGTTCGCCGATGGCCTGGTGCGGCTTGTCACGGCTACCAAGTACCTGCCTGACTTCGTGGCCATCCCGCCCACCGGCATGAGAACGCGCCTGGAGGACGAGCTGGTGGCGATGCGCGCCGTCACCGACCCGCAGGCATGGGAAACGCTCACCGAGGCGCAGAAGTTTGCCTGGGCAAGCGAGGGGATCGGCTGGGCTGACACCACCAATGTCACGACCAAGGCGGCTGACGTCTTCGCCCGATGCTGGGCCCAGTTCGTCGAGCCGGACTGGCCCCGACGACGCGCGATCATGGAGCGTGACATCCGACACCGTGCCGGTGTGCTCGCCATCAGCGGCTGGAAGCATGCCCTCGACGGCATGTCTGCTGGCGTCCTCTGGGTCGGTCACGACTCGATCCAGTTCTCCACTCAGACATTCGCCGACCGTCAGATCGGCGACACAGGTCTCGTCTTCGTCCCACACACCGGCCCGCGCGGTCAGTGGACCTGCGAATCACCACCACGAGTCGCCCTGGTCTACCCGGCGCGCGGCACGCTGGCCAGCGTCCCTGAGGCGACCGGTGGGGTGGCCCGGCTCCTGGGACACCGGAGAGCCCAGATCGCCGTCACGCTACGGACCCCTGCGACCCCCTCACAACTTGCCGCGCTGCTCGATGTCTCCCTCGGTACGGTGTCTGCCCACCTCGCCACGCTCCGGGACGCAGGTGTGATTGCCAGCTGGCGCAGTGGCCGCGCGGTGTACTACGAACTCACCGACGTCGGCGACGAGCTCGCGAAACTCGTGACGGGCACATGCCCTCCAGTAACCGCTTGAATGGGCGCTATCCACGCCAGCCTCTGTCGCGAAGCGGACCGGCGCGGCAATTCCCGTAGGCGGAACCATCATCGGCGACGATCCGAGGATCTGGGGTACCGACCAGCGGACGAAGCGAGCCGTCCCGCAGGGGTCTTCTATACGGTGCACCTGCGATCTGACCGTGCCCGCAAGCCAGTGCTTGTGGCACGGTTCGCGTGCGTGAAGCCTGACGTGCAGCCGTATCCTTGGGCCGTGATCCAGTCGCCTCCGAAAAACGGGGCAGCGTCAGCAGTCCTGGAGTACTGAAGTCCGACGCTGGGCCGAACGGTTACGTAAACCGCAGATCCCCACTGCGCTGCAACTTTCGCGGCGAATCCTGACGGGATTGCATCAACGCCAATCTCGACAGCGTTCGCACCATAGTCAATGCCCCAACGCCGAAGCGTGACTCCGTTCGCGCTAAACAGCGACGATGCAGTGACCTCCGCGAGGATGCGATTGAGGTCGTCAAGAGAGTACGTGCAAGGCTCCACTGCCACGACCGCGCCCTCCTGTCTGAGAGCAGCAATCGCGCCATCAACGGATGCATTGGAACCGTTGCCGTTGTCACAGACCGCCACCGAGGCATCACCCTCTGTCGCCACCCCCCATAGCGCGACGGCGACGCGCCGATCGCGGACCGCAGGTTGTCTAGTTCCTGAAGGCGCGTCGCCGACGCAGCCAATGACGCGTCGGTCGGCCCCGTCGCCCCACCGACGGGCGCCGCCTGAGATGGTGCGATGAATACCCCGGCAAGAACGACCGACGCAACCCCGGCAACAGCAAACCTACGTACCCTCATGGCTAGGCCTGTCTTCTCTGTGGCCCGCGCAGATCGGCGCCACACTGCGAACACATGTACACCGATGTTCGGTCGCCGTCAACAGGTAGCGCGCGGTTCGGTCGATCGGAGATCCGCGCCGGGCCGACCCGCGCTGCTTGCACCGCTGATGCTGCTGGTACCGCGCGCGTTTCGCGGAATCCAGCACACCGTAACGGGCCAACGCCCGCGCGACCTCGACACACCGCCGCGCAGTGGCCCCGCTCAATCACCTTCGCGATCACACAGTAGCGCGAGTGGTCGTCGATCCCGGCCGGGATCTTCATGATGAAGGAAGATATCCAGGAATTGAGTGCCGCGGATCTCGCGCACAACATCAGAAAGCACATAGTCGGGGAAGACTTCGATCAGGTGCATGCCGTTCGCCTCGCACAAGGAACGCTTGAGCGCATCCCGTAGCTGCTGATTTTCGAACGCCTTCTGCCGCCGAAGAAGTCGACCGGGCTGGAGTGCTGCACGCCCTGGTACTCCACGGCGGCGAGGCTGTGACCGCGGAAGACGATGTCGAGTGACTGGAGAGCCAGCCACGGTGGCCGCACCTGATGGTTCACGACCTCGTCGACAGTGTAGAAAGACTTCTGGAGGCGATTCATCTCCGGACGTCGGGTCGAGCAGGATTCAGCAAACTTGTGCACGTGCGGTCGCTGCAGCTCGGACGCCATGCCTCGATGATGCCAGTTCACATCCAAAAGGCGGACTCGGTGCGGGTGCTGGCCAAGCTGGGGTGCCGCACGTGTTGCTGCGGGCATGCTCCAGCCCCTGCAGTACCCACAGGTGCCACTCAGCGCCGACAGAAGAACGCCATTTATCGGCGACATTCACACATACGGCGCGCGCCCGAGGCACTCTCGACCACACGGGGCACTGGCCCACGAATGATCCCGCCACGCGCGGTTGCCTGCTGCCGCGAACGACTTAGGACTAAGGTGTCGGCAACTGCTGCGCATAGGTTTTGGTGGCGATGGTCCAGCGAACTGTCGATCGTCCATTCCCAGGGTGACGCCCTGTGGCCTGGTTGGGCCAGATGACACTCTGCTGGCCCAGTGACCGAACGATGGTAGCGGCGGCGCCGTCAACGGAAGCCGCTGTCGCGTAGCCGTTTACCAGGTAGAACGGCATGCCCAACACCTGGCCCTCTGCGGCGCTCCCCGGGGCCGGGCTCGAGAGGGTGACCATTGCTTCTGGGTGTTGGGAAGGGTGCTGCTCACAGTCCGCCGACGGGTAGATCGTGATGTCGACTCTCTTCGCATGCGGTGCTGTAACTATCAGAGCGCGGAGCGCGCCGGTGGTGTCGACCACAGGCGTCCCGGCACAGGAGCCGGCGACAGCCGTGGTGGGGGTGACACGATGGCTTGGCGTGGTTTGGCCGCTACTCAGCAGCGAAGTGACGCTCACACCCACCACCGCAGCGGCCGCAAAGCCGATCAACCCACGTCGGGCGACCCGGCGCCGGAGTGTCCGACGCCCCACGGAGGTGACGTCCTCGAAGCGAACACGAAGCTCGGCAGGGACGGTCGTCTGGTTGAGTGTCGACCGCAGCCAATCTTCAAAGCCAGAGTCGGTTGGTGTCTCAGTCTCTACCATCGCTGGCTCCTTCGATCTCGTGAATGCTCCGCAGCTTGGCAAGGCCACGTGAGGACGCGGACTTCACCGCTCCGATTGATATACCGAGCGCCCCTGCGGTCGCGGCCTCAGACAGGTCTGTGTAGTAACGCAGCACGATCACCTTGCGTTGCTGCTCGGGCAGCCGCGCCAGCATCCGGATGATCTGATCGCGGTCGTCGACCACTGCCATCGCTGAGGAGGCCTGCGTGCTCGTATGGTCAGGAGTGGTGCTCGCCTCCTGGCGAGCTCGGCGCCACCTGTCGATGTTCTCATTGACCATGATGCGCCGCGTGTAGGCGAGAGCCTCAGCCTCTCGAATCCGCGGCCAGGCGACGAAGGCTTTAACCAGCGCATCCTGGACGAGGTCCTGTGCGGTCTGGATGTCCCCAGCGAGGAGCCAAGCGGCGCGCAACAAGGACGGGCTGGACGCGGCACAGAACTCCGCGAAACCGGCTGGCGACGCCGGTTCTTTCCCACGCGTGGACTGAGGCATCACAACATCCGTCCCATATCAATAACTACGGGCACCGCTCATAAAAGGTTGCCTCGAACTGGCCTGCGTCGTCTGCGCGTTGTGCCGCCGGCGATTCTGTGTGCCTCGGCCCGTTGCCCTGAGGGCATGCCGAAGCGCGGCGCGGACCTCCTGACGGCCTATCGCCCGCGGGTACCACTGCAGCCGCTCGCGGGTGAACTGCTCGAGCATGTGGTTCGGCGCACGGCTTGTTCAACCCTGGAGACGGCTCGCGGTATAACCGAGGCTCGGTGACGCTCGCCGCGAGCCTCTATCCCGCAGCGGCGACCTGTGCCGCCACGGAGGCCAAAGTGCCGTCAAGCTTGGCAGACTGCGGGCTGAAGGTGGATACCTGATCATTTTGGTCGAGATTGAAGCGACCCGTCGGGCCACCGGACACGAAATAAGTTCCCTTCTCAGACCGATCAAGGAACAGGACCGCCCGCGAGCCAACCGTGAAAAGAGGGTCATCGGTTGCCTCTGACAACACACCGGCGGCCTGGCCGCCTGTCTGCATTACCGTTATCTCGGCATTGGCCTCTACCGTGGCAGATCTATCAAACAAAATCTGGTTGACCGTCACGGTGAAGGCAGTCATTGGAATACCATCCGATCCGCTCGCGTTCTGGCTTTTGGCGAACGTCCCGGCAATCGCAAGTTGTGAATTGCCCTTCAACTCAGCCACAGTATGCCATTCGTGTGCCCAACTGGCGTCGATACCTCGCGTCACAGTGGGGGATGGCGCTCGGTCAGATCTGCCCTTCTCCGCAGCACTTGCGTGGACAGACCCGCATCCGGTTATGCCCAGGGTTGCAGTCACAAGAAACGCAGCAACCGTCAATCCTCGTTTGTATTCCATGGAAGCTCCTTACCAACGCAATACCGAAGAACGGGCGCGGTTGCATATTCAAGACGGTGGATTACGCTCCTCAGTACAGTGAGTTCATTCCGGCGATGTCATCTGCCTTCGGGATCCACGCACCGCAGCTGTCACGCCCCGGCGTCGTTGGCAGCATCAGTGCGCATGACGCTGCCGAATGACCGAGCCCAACCGCGTGGCCAAGCTCGTGGGCTGCAACTCCCTGACTGACGGTTGCCGAGTAGGACTGGGTGTAGTAGTGATTGAGATACGCCCGTACCGATGTGAATTGCCCGCTTGAGCCCGCATAATTGGTCAAACCATCCCAGTCAATATCTGACCTGTACGTATCACTGACCACAAGGGGACTGTTTGACCTCGTCACATAAACAACATTTGCTGCACTCCCGCCCCATGCCGCGATGCCGTTGTTCCAGGAGGTAATGTCCGAGGAGACCATGCCGGTTTGGAACTGCACATTGAACGAGGCGCAGCACCCACTACTCGGATTTCCGCCCCACCGAAGCCCCTCAAGAGTGTATGCGGACGCAACAGGTCCAAACGCGACCGAAAGGCCTAAGAGGAAGACTTCGACGCTTAGAGCCAGAGGAAGCATCTGCGCCGCTGCAGGTCGATTAGGCACAGCCCTCCTCGCCGCTAACTCTCGGTATGGGCGCGACCATAGTCCTCGCTACGCAAGTCGTCAACGGTTGCCAGGATTCCGTCGATGTTCCGTCGGGAGCACGAGGACGGCAACTCGCCAGTCGCCGCTGCGAGGTCGAGGTGGGTGGTCATGTCGAGGCGGAACCGGCCATATGGGTTGATGTGGGTCCAGAACAGCGGTGTCAGGGCCCGTCGTTCGTCGGGTCCGATGAGTTCGTGGAATCTGGGCGTCTCCAGCACGGCTTGCAGGAGCAGGGTGTTGACGTGGACTAGGGCCGACTGGAGCAGGTGGAGGGCGAGCATGGAGGTTTCGGAGTGCTCGCGGTCCGGGCCGGTCAGGTCGCCATCCTTGCCGTAGAAGATAACGGTGTTGCCGGAGTTCCACTGCTCCACGACTTGCAGGCCGCCGTGGATCTCCCGGCGCAGCTCGGGTGAGGCGAGGTACTGGCAGGCGAAGATCGTCCGCACGGCCGAGCCGAGCTCCTCGAGGGCCGCGTAGGTGGGGTGCTTCGGGCCGCCGCGGGTGAACCGGCGCAGCACCTGCTCGGACTCCGCCGTGCCCAGCCGGAGTGCGGTGGCGTACTTGATCATCTGGTCGTACTGCTGGGCGATCAGGTCCCATCGGATCGGGCGGGTCAGCACGTCGGTCAGCTGCCCGTACACCTGGGTGTTGTCGGGCCGGTAGAGCCGGATCGCTCCGATGTTTTTCAACCGCGGCAGCAACCGGAACCCGAGCAGCTCGGTGAAGGCGAACCCAACCACCGACGCGCCGTGGGTGTCGACGTAGTTGGTGTCGACCGGGACGTCGGTGCAGTGCCGCAACAGCCCTTCGATCATCGCCGCGACCTCGGAGGAGGAGCAGTTCTTCAGCTGGGAGTAGATGCAGGTGGAGCGGCGTGTGTTTTGTCAATTGGATGTCGGCCGTTTGAGCGCTAATTTTCCGGCCAGTTGAGCGGGGTTTCCTGCCGTTTGAGCGTTACGACTAGAACGGCGGGTTTTTGGGGTCGTCCGGGTGGGTGG
>NZ_VCQV01000074.1 GCF_007845645.1 Leekyejoonella antrihumi | reverse complement strand
GGTGTTGCGGGCTACGGATCGGCGAGGCCCTGTCCCTGCGAGTCGGCGACGTGGACCTGGCCGACGCCGTCATCACCGTCCACAAAGCCAAGCACAATCGAACCCGGCTGGTGCCGATGTCACCGTCTTTGGTGACGCACGCCCGCCGCTACGCGGTCGCCGTCGGCCTTGTCCCCGAGGATCGCGAGGCGTGGTTCTTCCCGTCTCCGCGGGGCGGGGCCTACCACCCCGGCTCGGCCACGACGCACATTCAAGGACTGATGCTCCAAGCGGGCGTGACCACCTCGTCGGGCGGTGCTCCTCGTGCCCATGACCTACGTCATTCCTATGCGGTGGCCGCCCTGGCGAAGATGCACGCCGACGGGGTGGACGTCTACGCGGGGCTGCCCTTGTTGGCGACGTACATGGGTCACGCCGACATCATCTCGGCGGAGTACTACCTGCGCCTGGATCCATCGGCCTGGGCCGGTATCGAGCAGGCCATGGCAGGCACGTACACCGGTCTCTTCCCACAGGAGGCGATGTGAGATGGCCACCGCCCGCTCTTTCGCCGACATGCTGGCCCAGTTCCTGACCATCTACCTGCCCGTCACCCGGGCCTGCTCTCACAACACCGTGTCCGCCTACCGGGATGCGTTCACGCTGTTCCTGCGGTTCATGGACCAGCGGCAGGCGACCTCACCGGACAAGGTCTCCTTCGAGGACTTCACCGCGTCAAACATGGCCGCCTACCTCGGGTGGCTACGCACCGACAGACACTGCTCCGATGCCACCGCCAACCAGCGCCTGGCCGCGGTGAAATCGTTCTTCCGCTACGTCCAAACCCAGGCTCCTGAGCAGATCGCCCAAGCTCAGCAGGTCTTGAGTCTCAAGGCCGCGCAAGTCCCCCAGCCGGCCATCGGCTACCTACCCGTGGAAGCAGTCGGGCTGCTGCTGGAGTGCGCCACACGTCGCGGGTTGCGCGACCTCGCGCTGTTGACAACGCTTTACGACACCGGAGCCCGGGTCCAAGAAGTCTGCGACCTGTCGATCGTGGACCTGCACCTCGGCAAACCCGCCAGTATCACGCTGACCGGGAAGGGCCGCAAGACCCGGATCGTGCCACTGACCCCGCAGGCCGCTCAGATCCTCACCCAGCACGTCCGCACGCTTCCCGACGATTCGTCCAAGCCCGTGTTCGCGAACAGGACCGGCCAACAGCTCGGGCGAGCCGGCGCCGCCTACATACTTGCCAAGTGCGTGCACGCCGCGCACGCCGACCGCCCCGAACTCGTGCCCGCGAAAGTATCCCCTCACCAGCTGCGCCACTCGAAGGCGATGCACCTACTCGAAAACGGAGTCAATCTGATCTACATCCGCGACATCCTCGGGCACGCGTCCATCGTGACAACCGAGGTCTACGCCAAAGCCAACCCGGAAATGAAGCGGCGAGCCGTCGAAGCCGCCGCCAGCAAGACTCTCGGACCAAGCCGCTACGACCACGCGTCCCGGCAAGACCTGCTGGACTGGCTCCGCCAGGCCATCTGAGCTGCCGTTATGCGAAGAAGCCGGGCTCCACCAAGCCCCCTACCAGCCCAAACACCAACAACTTCACATAACCGAAGACTTCACATCAGATGAGTTATGCGAAGCTTCGCATAACTACTCAGTCATGCTCACAGTGAACTCCTTAAACCTCAGCCCCACCGCTTACACAGACCATCTGACACCCTCAGTGTGGACCGTGGCCTACGTGCCCGGGCGCACGTCTGGACGATTGCGTCAGGCCATACCGCGTTCACGCTGTCCGGCAGGACCTTCAGCCCGTCACACACCACGAACATCGTGTCGACCACGTCCCGGTTGCGGATCCGGGGGGCCCGGCCGGGAGCTGCTGTCGGGACGGGTGGAGGTCGATGAGACCTACATCGGCGGTGAGGAGGCCGGGCTGGCCGGAGGGCGGGCCAAGGGGAAGAAGGCGCTGGTCGCCGTCGCGGTGGAGCTGCGCGATCCCAAGGGTTTTGGGCGGTGTCGAATGCGCATCATTCCCAACCCGCTGTTACCTTGCACGGGTTTATCACTGAGCCCATCGCCCCGGGATCCACCGTGATCACCGACGGGTGGAACGGCTACCTGGGCATCGAGAGACTCGGCTACACCCATGACGGGCGCAGTCAGCGCGCCGCCAAGGCGCTCGGCGAGGACATCGACAAGCTGCTACCCGGAGCGCACCGTGTCGCGTCGCTGGCCAAACGGTGGCTGCTGTCCACGTACCAGGGCGCGGTCGAGAGCGAGCGCCTGTCCGAGTACCTATAAGTTCTGCTTCCGGTTCAACCGGCGGCGCTCACGCAGCCGCGGTCTGGTGTTCCTGCGGGTGCTGCAACTGGCCGTCGGTCATGACCCGGTGCGCTACGGGCAGCTCATCGCGAACCCCAAGCCCAAGAAGGTCCCACCGACACCGCCCGGACGCCGCGGTCACCCGCCCAGCCTGGACCGCCCTCGCGCCGAGCGGCCATGGCGTCACGCCTCGTCGGAAATCGAAGTCGGCTCAGATGGATAGCCCTGAGAGCCATAAATAAGTCTCCAGCCACAGTGTCCGAGACCACCTCACGAAGCGGCATACCCTCACGTCAGCAATCAGGAGCCACGGGCCTCCATGACACCGCATCATCACATTGGATCACGTTCCTGAGAGCGCCGATCCGTCAGCCCTCGACCACGCGCGGTGGCAGCAAGGTCGTAGATGTCTTCGGGATGCACGGGCACTTGGGTGACCCGCACGCCGTTCCCCAGGGCGTCGTCAATGGCACCGGCCACGGCAGCACCCATCGCGATGAGCCCGACCTCCCCCATTCCCTTGGCCCCAAACGGGTTGTCCGGAGTCGGCGCATCTTCGGTGACGAAAACGTCTACCTCGGGGCTGCCCGGAGCATCGGGAAGCAGGTAGTCCATGAAGGAAGTCGTGAGCGGCTGCCCGGCTGCGTCGTATTGGAACTCCTCGAACAGCGCCCCTCCCACTCCTTGGATGGCCGCGCCGATAATCTGGCCACGGGTAGTCATTGGGTTAATGACCCGACCAGCCTCGGCGCTGGTAAAGAGATGCCGAATTTCGTGGCCCCCCGTCGTTGCATCGATCTCGAGCTGTACACATGTAATGCCGTATGGATAGTTCATGTGCTCGTCCCGGTAGACCCCGGACACACTCAACCCAGGTTCGTCCCCTGCGCGTCTTGCTGTCGGTGCGTCCCAGAGCCGGGCGATCTCCGGCAGCCCAAGCGAACGTACCGGCTCCGCCACCGTGATCACGCGCCCGGCGTCGAACCGGAGCTCTTCGACCCTGACGTTCAGGAGACTGGCGCCCACTCGCAGGGCTTTCTTGATAACGCCCTGGGCCGCGTCTCTCGCGGCGCCACCGGCGAGCACGGTGGAGCGGCTGGACCAAGAGCCGACACCGTCATGGATTTGATCGGTGTCGCCGTGCAGAACGTCGATCTCTTCGGGATTGTTGCAGAGTTCATCTGCCACAATCTGTGATAATACGGTTTCGATTCCTTGACCGACTGATGACGCACCAGTCAGGACGCGGACTCGGCCCGACGGGTCGACGTCGACAACGGATGTTTCGTACAGCCCCAAACCGGCCTTGTCCATGAGGACGCCCATGCCGGTACCAACCAGTCGGCCGGCGGCTCGGAGCTCTGCGGCCTCGGTTCGCCACGCCTCGAAGTCGGCCGCAGCGAGCGCCTTCTCCACGTGGTTCCGTACATCGCCGGAGTCGAAGCGGAATCCTTCGAAGACGATATCCAGTCCTGGTTCCCAGGGGAGGTCCGTCTTCGTGAGCACATTCAACACCCTCATGTCGATAGGGTCGACTCCGAGTTCTTGGGCCGCAACATCGAGCAACCGTTCGCGCGCGAATGTCACCTCGAATCGACCTGGCGCACGATACGCCGAGAGCGGCGTCTTGTTGGTCATGACGGCATGGACGGTGGCGCTGTATGCGGGGACCCGATATGGGCCCGCGACCATACCCGCCGTGATGTCACTGATCAGTGGCTCCGACTGACGCATATAGGCGCCGTGGTTGTGCCAAATTTCGTCCCTCAGCCCGAGTAACCGGCCCTCCGCGTCGAAGGCACCTTCGATCCGGTGCACCTGCTCGCGTGCGTGGGAGATGGAGACCATATGCTCGAGTCGGTCCTCCAGCCACTTGACGGGGCGACGGAGACGTCGCGCCGCGACGGCCGCTGCGACATACTCTGGGAATACTCCCCCGCGAACACCGAAGTTGCCGCCAAAGTCGGTGGGCCGCATGTGGATGCTGCTCAAGGGCATTTGAAGGACTGCGGCGAGGACGCGTCTGCTATTGTGTGCATGGACCACGCCCCAAAACTCAAGTTCGTCGTGTCCGCGCACGGGCTGGACCAGGCAACCTCGCATCTCCATCGGCACTCCGCTCTGCCGCCCAATTCGGAATTCTGAGCGAAAGATGTGTGGCGCCTCCTCGAACACTCGTTCGACGTCTCCGTACTCCTTAACGAACGTTGCCGGCACGTTGCCTAGCGGGTGCAGAAGGACGGCACTCTCGGCTGCTTCGACGGGGTCGAGCACCGGCGGGCACTCGGCATACTCGACGAGCACCTTCTCGGCCGCGTCCTCGGCCCGATATGGGTCGTCGGCGAAGACAGCTACCACCGGCTGACCAACATACAGGACATTGTTCGCGGCAAGCACTGGGTGACCATAGTCCTCGATGTCGGGGAACATGCGCTGATAGCCGACGCTCCTGAGCGGGATCTTCCCGAAGGGCAGAAGGTCCTCACCCGTGAGCACGAGAGCGACTCCTGGCATCCGCTCAGCATCCCGGACGTCGACGGACTCGATGGTTGCGTGGGCGACGGTAGATCGTACGACACGCATCCAGAGCTGGTTTGAGGCATCAACGTTCCCGATGAAAGCGCCTTGACCACGGACCAATCGCTGGTCCTCACGACGCGGAGTGCTGCTGCCTACATGACCACGGCCTCGCACACGCTTGCCTGGGCTTTCGGTAGTCGCGGTGGTCGAGGTCGAAAGAGTAGTAGGGCTGCTCACCCAGCCAGTATTGCGACGAAGGGGGCGTGGGCATATCCCCTCAATGAAGGCCTGGCGAATTGGATTTCCGCTATCCGAAGGCGGTATGGGTTCAGTTCCACGGATTACGACCTACGAAGGTTGCTTTGAGCCAGTGGTCGATGATGATGCGGACGGTGGCGGCGTACCCGACTGTGAGCTTGTCGTATTGGGCTTGACCCAGGTCCTCGTGCTGGGCGCCAGTTGGTGGAGTCCGCATGCGTGTTACCGGACACCGGGCTCTCCCACAAATCCGGGGAGCGGTGCGAGAGTGCTTCATCCGACTGACGGTCGGCCACGGAACCGGATGGTGTTGCCCGGATACCGATACCAGCGAGTGGTCACGGCAGCGGGGTCGAACCACGCCTGGTTCTTGGTGGCTGGCCACCCTCCGCCGCCGCAGTAGCGCCAACGGATCTGCTTCCAGCTCGATTGGGGGGTCCCTATGGAGTTGTCAAGCCGCTCTTGCGGGTCGGGTTTCAGGACTCCCGACATAGTCGCGTTTGCCGGAAGTTGATCCTGTTGCCGTAGTGGGGAATTCCCGATCATGACGGTTGCTACTCCAATCAAAGTGAGCCGATAATTGCTATGGTTTTCAAGTGATTATGTGGGGTAGGGACAATGGCAGTCATGACGGCGCAGCGACCTCTCCCACTGGTGCCCGTGACGGATGCGACCTTGATGAGTTCGGCCGCCGCGCTGGTGGAAGACGGGCAGGGCGGTCGCGTGTTCATTCGGGGCGAACTGGTGTTCGCGTGGGACGCGGGTGATGAGGCCGGGCGCCGGTTGGCGGCGGTGCAACTGGTGCGGATCAAGGCCGCGACCGGTGTGGCGGTCGCCGCCGGGTTCGGTGTCGACCCGGAGATGTTGCGCCGGTGGGGTCAGCGCGCGGACGCGGTCGGGATTGTTGCCCTTGCACCGAACCGGCGGGGTCCGAAAGGCCCCAGCAAGCTGACGAAGGAGCTGTCCGTCCGGATCGTCGGGTTGCGTGGTCAACGCCGGTCGCTGCGGGCGATCGCCGCCGAGGTCGGCGTGTCCACCGACACGGTCCGTCGCGCCCTGGCCGACCACCAGGACTCACGATCCGCGTGCGGGCACACCACCGATAGTGACCAGGACCGCGCTCCTGCCGGCGCCAGTGTCGGTGACGAGGTTGACGATGTTCCCGGCATTGAGGACACCGACCGTGCCGGTGATGCTGCCGTCGATCGGGATCGGTTGCCGGTGCTGGCCGATCCGGTACCTCGATACACGGAGCGGGAGTTGGCCCGGTGGGGGCTGCTGGACCACGCCCGCCCGACGTTCACGCCGTCGGCGCGGGTGCCGCTGGCCGGGTTGTTCCTCGCGCTTCCCGGGTTGGAGGCGACGGGCCTATTGGATTGTGCCCGCGACGCGTTCGGCCGGCTGCCGAACGGGTTCTACGGGCTGGACAGTGTGCTGGTCGAGGCCGCCTTGCGGACGCTGGCCGGGCAGCCCCGCGTCGAAGGCGCGACGAGAGTTGATCCGATCGCGTTGGGTCGGGTCCTCGGGCTGGACCGGGCCCCGGAGGTCAAGACGAATCCGCGAGCCTGTCAAGTCTTTTGTGTAAGTAGTGCGTTCGGATTTAGTTGATTTCGATTTCGTCGGTTGCGTGGGTGAGGGCGCTTCGGGTGAATTGGACCGTGTCGATCAGCAGTCCGATGTCGGAGGAGATGCCCGCACGATCGATGGCGCGGTTGATCTCCTCGTGACCCTTGGGGCTGAGGTGAACCAGGACGGCCTCGACCTGGGCGAGGACCTCGGCCACGGTCATGCCACCGAAGCCGGGCACGTCGCCGGCGGCCTCGGCATCATGCTCGAGGAACGGGATGTTGTTGCCTGTCATGGGTTTGGCCTTACAGGTAGGGGTTGACCCGGTCTGGATAGACCAGGGCGAGCTCGCCGAGGACGGTCTTCCAGGTCTGGATGGTCGAGCCCTCGACGAGCCGGGCGGGGGCCTTGCGCTCGGACGCGGGCTTGCCCGCCTCCTTGGCGCGTTCGCGGGCTCGCTTGTCCTCGATGTTCATGATCGCCAGCCACAAGAGCTTGACCGCGGCCGCGTCGTTGGGGAAGTGCCCACGATTCTTGATGATCTTGCGGCACTGAAAGTTCAAAGACTCGATGCTGTTCGTGGTGTAAATGAGCTTGCGCAAGGCCGGGCTGAACGCCAGGAACGGAGTGAACCGGTCCCACGCGTGCTCCCACGTGGCGACCGCAGCGGGGTACTTCTTGCCCAGCTCGGAGTCGGCGAACTCGGCCAACGCCGCCAGCGCGGCGTCCTCGGTCGCCGCGGTATAGATCGGCTTGAGCATCGCCACGACGGCCTTACGGTCGCTGTAGGAAACGAATCTCATCGACGCCCGGATCAGGTGCACGGTGCAGGTTTGGACCAGCGCCCTGGACCAGGTGGCCTCGATCGCCTCGGGTAGCCCGGTCAGCCCGTCGCAGCAGACGATGAGCACGTCTCGCACCCCGCGATTGGCCAGTTCGGCGCAGACCTGGGACCAAAATTTCGCTCCCTCACTGGCCTGCACCCAGATCCCGAGCACGTGCTTGACGCCGGACATGTCGACTCCGACCGCGATGTACGCGGCCCGGTTCGACACATGTCCGCCATCGCGGATCTTGACCATGATCGCGTCCAGATACATCACCGGGTAGAACGCGTCCAGCGGGCGTGACTGCCAGGCCCGCACCTCCTCGACGACGGACTCGGTGACATTGCTGATGGTCTCGTGCGACAGCTCGGTGCCCAACGTGGATGCCAGGTGGTGCTGGATATCGCGGACCGTCATCCCGCCCGCGTACAACGAGATGATCATCCCGTCCAGGCCATCCATCCGCCGCTCGCCCTTGGGCACCACCTTCGAGGAGAACGTGGCGTTACGGTCCCTGGGCCGA
>NZ_VCQV01000073.1 GCF_007845645.1 Leekyejoonella antrihumi | reverse complement strand
TCGGCCCAGGGACCGTAACGCCACGTTCTCCTCGAAGGTGGTGCCCAAGGGCGAGCGGCGGATGGATGGCCTGGACGGGATGATCATCTCGTTGTACGCGGGCGGGATGACGGTCCGCGATATTCAGCATCACCTGGCCGCCACGTTGGGCACCGAGCTGTCGCACGAGACGATCAGCAATGTCACCGAGTCCGTCGTCGAGGAGGTGCGGGCGTGGCAGTCACGCCCGTTGGACGCGTTCTACCCGGTGATGTATCTGGACGCGATCATGGTCAAGATCCGCGATGGCGGACATGTGTCGAACCGGGCTGCGTACATCGCGGTCGGGGTCGACATGTCCGGGGTCAAGCACGTGCTCGGGATCTGGGTGCAGGCCAGTGATACGGGAAGTTTTGGGCTTAGGTCTGCGCGGAACTGGCCAATCGCGGGGTGCGAGATGTGCTCATTGTCTGCTGCGACGGGCTGACCGGGCTGCCCGAGGCGATCGAGGCGACCTGGTCCAGGACGCTCGTCCAGACGTGCACCGTGCACCTCATTCGGGCGTCGATGAGATTCGTGTCGTACACCGACCGTAAGGCCGTCGTGGCGATGCTCAAGCCGATCGACACCGCGGCGACCGAGGACGCCGCGCTGGCGGCGCTGGCCGAGTTCGCCGACTCCGAGCTGGGCAAGAAGTACTCGGCCACGGTCGCGACCTGGGAGCACGCGTGGGCCCGGTTCACGCCGTTCCTCGCGTTCAGCCCGGCCCTGCGCAAGTTGATTTACATGACCTCCGGACTCGGCACACCCGACGCCATCGACGAAGTCAAACAGCGGATCACTCACCTCGAGCAGCAGTCCACTGACCTACGGATGCAACTCGAAGAACGCGACCAGGAGCTCGCCGCATCGCGAGCCGGGGAACTATGGCCAATCTCAACGCCCCACAACGGGCCCGCTGACACGCGCCGCCAAACTCTCTGGAACCAGACCCGCCGCGCACTTACCGACCTACGCTCTCGACGATGATACCGATTTAGACGCCTGTCTCAGTGGGGCTGCCTTCGCCCATGATCGCAAGTTGGGTGTCCGTCGCGCCGCGCAGAATATCGGCCAAACGGAGAGCCACCGCGAGCTCGTCCCGACGACGGTTGATCGGGTGACCGAGCCGCTCCTCAATCGACTTCAGTCGGTAAGCGACTGTCCTCTCGTGGACATGGATACGGGCGGCAGTCGCAGCGGCGTTCTGCCCAGTTTCGAAGTATGCTCTAAGCGTTTCCCGCAGCAGTTCTGTACGGGGATCGCCGTCGTTGATCGGGCTTAGCTCGCTCATCATGAAATCTCGGGCGGACAAGATGTCGCGCAGTACGACGCTTTCCAATGCAACATCGCGGTAGCAGGTGACCGGTTGTGGACGCAGCCGTGCGACCCGACATGCCTGCCAAGCTAGTCGGTGTCCGAGACGGAATCCTTTGAGCCCGGGTGCAGGGCCGCCAAGGGCTACATAAGTCGCCGGGGGCGGACTGATCGACGGCAGGTGTTGCTCAAATGACTCACCAAGCCGGCTGTGGCCCAACCAAGCCAGCGATGTGCCTCCCGTGCCCTCGACGACGAGCAGCGCGGCATCCAGGAGTTTGGCAAGTGCCTCGAGGGCGACGCGTGGCGCATTGCCCCACGCAACCACGGCGAGGTGTTCGACGTTCAGATTGTACCCGAGCTGCCCTGTGTCGGTGGGCACACCACCGAGGAGATCTGTGACGATCGCTCGGCGCTGCCGGTCGCGACTATGAAAGAAGTAGGCCGACTTCTCGCGATCGTAGGCCAATACGACGTCCCGCGTAGTCAGGTCATTCCACGCAAAGTGATACTCCGCCACCTGCTTGAGCACCGCAGTCCGCCTCGGGCCGTCTGGGACCAGACGCACTGCGGTGTCAAGGATCCAGTTCCATAGGACAACCTGGCCGATCCGCCGGGTCAACAGGAGATCGGTGAGGTCGACACTGGCCTGAGCGGCTACTCGTGCTTCTTCCAAGGCGCCTTCGGACGCGCCGTCTGGCAGATGCCGCGCGTGACGGAGCCCTTGGATGATGCTCGTGAGAGCTCCGGTGATGCTCGGCAGTTCGGTCTCTAGCAGCATGGGGTCATTGCGGCGATAGTAGTTGGGCGCACCGGAGCGACTGCGCTGCTGGATCTCGTCGCTGATGGCGGGGATGTCACTCATGAGCGCGTTTGCGACCGCGCGAATATCTTGCTCGATCGACATATCCGGATTATAGGGGCCACGTTGATTGCGGCCAAGCAGACGGCATGCCGGCCGCGAGATCTGCCTTCGGCACGAACCGGCGTGTCCCACCGTGTCCCTCGGATGAGGCGCTCCGCTGTGCGGTGGCGGCTCGAAACGCCTCCATATGCCCCAGGCAGTTTGGATGGACACACCTACTCTGGTGCGGGCCCGCTCTGCAATGACGGCATGCCTTCGGCGCTAGTCTCAGACCTCCGTGAGTAGTTTGAGGGAGATGGCCTGTGACCAGGGCTTCTTCTGTGCCACGAAATATCGGAAATAGAGATAAGACTGTGATAGGCCGGGTGGGTGATTCAGGCGGAATTGGAGGGGATGCCGGAGCCGAGCGTACTGCGTGCGCACGCCAGCGATGGGGTGGTGCTGGTGACGTGTGGCCGCACGCTGCTGTACCGGTACGAGGCCGGCGACACGGGGATACGGAACCTGGCAGTCGTGGCACTGACCGACGCGGCCGGCGGGTCGATGAGGTCGCGGTGTTCGAGCTGACCGCGACCTATGTCTCGATCCTGCGGGGCCGGGCCCGCCGGGACGGTTCGGCGGGTCTGGTGCGCCGCCGGGGCCGCCGGGGGCCGCCCACCGGGCCTGTCCACCCGGCAGGTGACCCAGGCCCGTGAGTGGGCCGGTCAGGGCTGGACGCAGCAGGCGATCGCCGACCGGCTCGGGGTGGCCCAGTCGGTGATCAGCGAGCTGCTCGCCCGGCTCGGCCCGCTGCCGGTGCAAGACGTGCTGCCCGAGGACGCCGGCGATCTCGCCGAGGGCGACGTGGACACGGGCGGATCCGGCGCCCCGACGACGACACCGGCGTGCTGACCGCGACCACCCTGGGGTTCGCGCTCGGGGTCGGCACCGTGGAGGGGTTCAAGCACCTGCGTCGGACCGACGCCGGGGCCGCGGTCGGGCTGAACATGATCCCCGAGCTCGCCACGCTGCGGGCCCGGCTGGCCGCGCTGGCCGACGGCACCGACCCGCTGGGGTTGCAGCGGGCGTTCGCGGCGGGCATGCTCGCGGTCGACCCGGCCGGTGATCCGGTGTACTTCGTCGACGACCACTTCGTGGCCTACGCTGGCGCGGCGCCGGTGGCCAAGGGGTGGAACACCAAACGCCGCCACGCGCAGTCCGGCCGCGACGATACGCTGCTGGTCGATGCCCGCGGGCGGGCCGTCGTCTTCTCCTCCGGCGAGCCGACCGGGCTGTCCACCACCTTGCCGGGGGTGCTGGACCAGCTGCGGGCGGTGATCGGACCGGACGCGCCGATCCTGCTCGGGTTCGACCGGGGCGGGGCCTACCCCGTCACCTTCACCGCGTGCCGTGACGCGGGCGCGGACTGGGTCACCTACCGGCGTAAACCCCTGGCAGACAGCACCGCCCCGCCGAAGCGGTCGTGGACCGTGCGCGACCGGAAGCGGGTGACGATGATGCTGGCCGATGAGACCGTCCACCTCAAGGGCTACGGGGATGCGCGGCAGCTGACCCTGTTCGAGCACCACCAGCCCGTCCTGCAGGTCCTGACGTCCGAGACGAACGCGACCGGCGCTGACCTGGTATGCTGGCTACGGTCTCGGTGGCGGATCGAGAACATGTTCAAGTACGCCAGCGCGCACAACGGGATCGACGCGCTGGCCTGCTACGACATGACTATCAGCGCCGATGACCGGAAGATGGCCAACCCCGCCCGGGCCGCCGCCCGCAAGACCGTCAAAGCCGCAGAGGGCGAGTTGGCCGCCGCGGAACGCGCGCTACCCCAGCTGCTCAACGATGACGCGCTCACCCTGGCACAGAAGAACGCCACCCTCCCCGACGCGCACGCCCGGATCCGCGACGCGACCGACGCGGTCGCCGCCGCGAAGGCAGAACTCAAACCCCTCCCCGCGAAAGTGCTTGCCACCGACCTGAACCCGGACGCGCAACGAGCCCGACCGCACCTGGCCCGCCGCGGCCTGCAAATGGTGCTACGCCTCCTCGCGTTCAACGTCGAGGCCTGGCTCGCCGACCACCTGAACGCCTACCTGACCGACCCCGACGAGTATCGCGCCATCATCCGCAACCTGTTCCACCACGGCGGGCAGGTCGACTACACCCACACCGCGATCACCGTCACCCTCGACCGGCTCGACAGCCCCCGCGTCGCCCGCGCCCTCGGCCTGCTGTGCGACGAGCTGAACCAGGCCCCCACGCGCATGCCCGGCGACCACCGGCCCATCACCTACCAGCTCGCCGACGCCTGAAATTCTTAACGATCGGGCCACCACTACTCACGGAGGTCTGAGGCTGCTGATCGAGAAAGCGAAGACCGTATCGCAGGATCCCTCGACCAAGCCTTATGCCACTGCGGGCGACCGCAGCTCTCGTCAGAGATCTATGTGCGCCGTATCTGCCGACAGGTGCTCTGATCAGCTCAGTAGGGATGCGTTTCGAGTTCCCCTATCACGCGATCTGCGGTCTCAAGCGCTCCCTCGATGTAGCCAGGGAAGAGTAGCGAGACGTCGGAACCGGCGAAGTGGATCCGACCGTGCTGCTCGCCGAGTGACTTGTGGGCTCGTGTGAACTGCCCAACGCGTGGCGATACCCAAGGCGCGCGAACGTAGGGGTCCTCGGTCCAGTCGTGGCAATCGGTGCCCACGACGACGGCGTCGGGGAGGTAGTGGTGCACTCCGGCCTCGATCGCAGCGTCGTCGCTGGGATCGACTGAGTCACGGTCGGTGAAGGCCACCAAGATCCGTCCACCATCAGAAGATGGTAAGTAGTCGTACAGTGTGGGAAAGACGCCGTCGCCCGTGCAGGAGATCCCTTCTGGGACACCTTGCACTTGGATGAGTAGCTTCAAACCGCGCCCACCGTGGCCCTCCGCGACCACATTTGCGCGCGAACCGGTCAGGGGAGGCTCGAATGCGATGCTTCCCATCGCGTTGAGCGGCGCGGCGACGACCACGTGTCCGGCGCGTAGCACTCTGTCCTTGCCATACAACACCTCGACGCCATCGGCATCCTGCTGTAGCCCGTGTACCGGCTCACCAAGTCTTAAATCGGGGACGTCCTTCGCGATGGCCGAGGTTAAGGCACCTGTGCCCTCGGACATTACCTCGTCCAACGAGAGGACGACACCGAAGACTGAATACCCGTGAGAGGCCACAAACTGTAGCGCCCACAGCGCCGAGGCATCCTCAAGTCGCTGGCCCATCATGTTCCAGCACCACGACCGCAGCAGCTGGTCGGTCACCGGCGGCATGTCGAGTGTATCGAAATACTCTTTGACTGAAATGTCGAGATCCTCGAGGCCCTGGTTCTCAAGTCCGGCTTCTAGGTCTATCCGGTGGGCATCTCGAAGGAGGGAATACAGGACGCGCTCAGCCTCGGTCGCCTCTTCGATCGGGACCGGGAATGCCGAGTTGTGCTCGCCTTGTCCCAGGCGATTGCGGAACACAGTGAATGGTGCGGCCGGCTGGGTTCGGATCCCGTAGCGGTCTATTTCGGCTGCCAGGCGGCCGTGGTGGTGGCGGTGGAGGTAGGCACCACCAACCTCCACGAGAGTGCCTGGGTCCGTCTTAGATTCCCGACTGTAAGCGCGTCCTCCTACGCGGTTGGCCGCCTCGAGAAGCACTGCGGACTGGTTGGCTTCGCTCAAATTACGGGCCGTCCGGAGGCCAGCAAAACCACCTCCGACAACCACGACGTCGGTTCGTTCCATGGTGTTACCTCATTTCGGAGTAGGGGCCATAGTGACAAATCCTGAGTCCGTCGCACGTTGCGCGTCCCGGACGATTCGAGTCTGAACCCTATGAGAATCCGACAAACGAGGTTGCCCGCCCAGAGGGCAATTTGTGTGGGCGGTAAGACAGGACTGCACGCCCGCGTCGATGGAGTCGTTGTACGAAATAGCCTCGTGCTCAAACGTTTTCGTTCCTCTTATGAACCGTGCGATGAGGAGATGGTCGAGCATACACGCAAGATGCGGATCCCGCTTCAGTAGCACCCATGACACGAAGCGCAGTATTCACATTGTGTCCAGGCGGTCAAGTCCCAGCCACGCCTCCTCACCGCGAATTGGCCTTGGTCGGAGATGCACGGATCCGTAGATTCGTACAGGCTGTCTGCGGTACCAAACAACTCGTCTGGCCTGGCGGTACGGCACTGTGGTGCGGGAAGCCCTGCCCCTATCGGCGGTCATCAGATGCCCATCTAACTCAGTGCATTTGCCGGCAGGGATACGCAGGCAGTGCACTACGACGACGAGGACGACTATCGCTATGAGCCAAATTTTAGTCATAGGTGCCAGTGGCAAGACCGGGCGACACGTTGTGACCGGACTTATCACCCGAGGTGCCACGGTCCGGGCAGCATCTCGCACACCCGAGAAACTTGACCTCGAGGAGGTCTATCGAGTCCGGTTCGACTGGCACGACGAGTCGACGTGGGGCCCGGCGATCGAGGGCATCGAGGGTGTATATCTCGTCAAGCCCGAGTCCGCGGACGTCGTCGAAGTGGTTGGTAGGTTCCTGGAGGAAGTCAAGACAGCCGGCGTGGTTCGGGTGGTGCTGCTCTCCGAAGGCGCCACGCAAACCCGGCCCGATCACATCGCCGAGCGTCACGTGGAACGGGTTGTGGAGGCCAGCGACCTGGAGTGGACGATCCTCCGTCCGAGTTGGTACATGGATGACCTCGTAGATGAGGACTTTTTCGGCACCATGATCCGCAATGACCGGGTCATTGTGATGACCACGGGTGGCTCGGCTACGGCGTGGATCGACGCCCGTGACATTGCGGAGGTCGCGGCGGAAATTCTCGTCAACGGCGGAGCCGCTCGGCAGGCCCTTAACCTGACTGGCCCTGAGGCACTTACTCTCGATCAGCTTGCCAAGCGCATTACTGCGACCGCCGGCCCCGTGGAGGGCGTTGAAGAGAGCGTCGCCGAGGCCCAGAAGCGGATGCGTGCCGACGGGCTCGACGAAGGTTTCGTCACCTATATAACCCGCATCTCCGAGAGCATCGTCGAGGGGAACACCGCCATCGTCACGGGTGAGGTCGCGAGGGTGACCGCTCGTCCGCCTCGCAATATCGACACGTTCCTAGCGGAGCACGAGTCACAGTTGCGTCCCAGCGGGAAAGTGAGGTCCGAGACGCACGCAGAGCAGGCGTTGCGGTGTGCGCGGAACAACGAGGCGCTGTTCCGTCGCCAGATCTCCGCGTGGGCGGGCAACAAGATTGACGATCTGGTCGACTGCTATGCATCGAGCATCGTCTATAGGGATATGCCGTTTCCGGACGAGCCGATAAGCGGCAAGGCCGCCTTCCGGGAGCACATGAAGGGGTATAACGCACTCTTCGCCGACGGTCAGGTCGAGGTTGAGCTGGTGACCCTGACCGCGTCCGGCACCAACGTTGTCGGGGAGCTGAGGTGTCACGCACGGTACGTCGGCCCCGGCGCGCCAGAGGAGGGCGCGCCGGTCAGTTGGTACGCCACACTCATTGACACGGTCGTCGACGGCGAGATCGTGTCCGAGCACGCCTACTTTGACCCCGCAACTTTCGATAGGGCAGTCCAGCAAGTGACCAGCTAAGCCTCAACCGACGGGTTGACAGTGTGCGCGAGGGGGAGTGAGCGCAGGAATGGCCCGAGCGTGGAGGGGCGGGACAGGCGTCGAAAGCCCAATCGAGTCCGCTTCGGGGCCGCCTCGCAACCTGCGCTGCGACTCTCGCTCCAACGTGGACGCTCTTGTCGGGCAGGCGCAGCCACTCATTGTCCAGGTCCTGCAGGTCGGCGTCAGTTGGACGCCGCGATACAGCAGCACGGCCCCGAATGCTCAGCGACCAGAGCCCGGAGCAATTTATGCCTACTCGCCAACCTCAACAATCTTGCAAAGCCGGCGTTGATCTTCTCGGACCATGCAGAGGTGTTCCGGGTCACGGACCCACAGACTAGAGCAGCGACATCACGCGAGTTGGACGTTAATAAAGGAGATTCCTATGA
>NZ_VCQV01000072.1 GCF_007845645.1 Leekyejoonella antrihumi | reverse complement strand
TCTCTGATCGCCTTGGCCAACGCCATCATCATCACCCGGCGCCTGATCCGGACCGCCTGGACCACCCACCGCTGGGACACTCGACCAACCCGCCGACCATGACCTATCCGCGGAACCTCTAAGATGCCCACGCCAATGACAGCAACACGTCTCGGCCGCTTCACGGATCCGATCCTCACACGAACTCCCCATTCCCAGATCACCGGCGAATTCGCCTTCTCGCATGCAACCACAGGGAAGGAGCCATCCCGTTCACCGAACCATGACCGGCGATAGATTCAGTGGGTGTTGCGACGACCGCTCGAACCCGGGGTCGTCATATGGGGCTTGCGCACGGGCCAATTTGGCTGTGCATCGAAGGTGCTACTCAGGTAGCATCAAGGTATGAAAATTAGTGTGAGCCTGCCGGAAGAAGACGTGGCCGCCCTCGACGAGTTCGCGCGTGCGGCGGGACTTCGGTCCAGGTCAGCCGCCCTGCACCGTGCGATCACCATGTTGCGCCTGCCCCAGCTAGAGCAGGACTACGAGGCCGCGTGGGACGAGTGGGCCGCCTCGGGCGAGCAGGAGGCGTGGGATACGACCTCGGCCGACGGGATCGCCGATGCTGCGCGGTGAAATCCGCTTGGTCGACCTCGACCCTGCCCGAGGCAGCGAAGCCAACAAGCGAAGACCAGCCGTGATCGTGAGCAACGATCGCGCCAACTTGGTCGTGGCGCGCCTCGGCCGGGGAGTGGTCACCGTTGTACCCGTGACCAGCAACACCGACAGGATCTACCCATTCCAGACTCTGCTACCCGCGACCGCCACTGGCCTGCGGCAGGATTCCAAAGCCCAGGCCGAGCAGGTCCGCTCGATCGCCGCCGAACGATTGGGCCCCGTCCTCGGGCGGGTGCCAGCCGAAGTGATGGCGGCACTTGACGACGCACTGCGAATTCACCTGCAGCTGTAGGAACGATCGCCGTAGAGCGATCGGCGATCGGGACGCTCCCTACGGATTGGGTGGGCGACGCACTCCCAGCCACTGAAGCGCTCCGTAATCCTCGAATCGCACCGTCTCGACGAACCCGAGCTTGTCGGCGACTCGTATCGATGCCGTGTTGGCCAGCTGCGCCGAGACAACGACCAGCTCGCCACCGTGCGCATAGTCGAACCATCGCAGCGCTCCTGCGGCCGCCTCGGTCGCGACTCCGTGTCCCCATGCCTCCGGCAGGAACATGTAACCGAGTTCGGCCTCGTTCCCGCCAGGAAGAACGTGTCCGAGCCTGTCGCGGTCGCGGCGGTCGATCGTGACGAACCCGAGCATCGCGCCATCACGCTCAACAACGAACAGACCCGGCCTGCGTCGCGGCTCGACTGGCATCGCAGCTTCCAACTCGTCCCGAGGCCGTGCACCGCCGGTGTACTGGTTGACCTCCGCGGATGCCCAGTCGATCAACCGGGACCGGTCGCCGGCCTCGGGCTCGCGCAATATAAGTCGGGTAGTCGATAGTCGCCCCGGTGGCCATCCATCACTTTCAAGGCTCCCCACAGCACTCGAGAATACATCGAAACCCATCGATCCGAGGCGGTTCGAACCCGGGCCGGAGTGTCTCGGCCGACGAAAGGCGCTCGTCGATCGAGCTGGGGCTCAGGCGCGTGCCTGTGGTCGATGGCCGTGCGTGCTGACCGGAAGACTCGATTCTTCCGGTGCGGTGTCGGTAGCGACGTCTCGGCTCAGTTGTGGTCGGTCGAGGAAGTCCAGGAGATTGCGCGGCCAGACGTCATGAGGGGTTTGCTCTAGTTCGGGTCGCGTCCACCAGTGGGCTGCGGCGATGGTTCGACGCTCTTCCTCGGTGTAGCCGGAGGTATCGATGTCGAAGTGCTCGACACGCAGGGCGAAGAAGACCTCCGTCTGGTGCACGATCGCGTGGCTGTAACCGTGGATGACCTGGCGCACGGCGAGCGGGCCGGACAATTGTTCGGCCGTGACAACCAATCCGGTTTCCTCCTGGAGTTCACGGATAGCTGCGACGGTATCGGTCTCACCGGGCTCG
The DNA here is from genome assembly GCF_007845645.1 of Leekyejoonella antrihumi. Taxonomy (GTDB): domain Bacteria; phylum Actinomycetota; class Actinomycetes; order Actinomycetales; family Dermatophilaceae; genus Leekyejoonella; species Leekyejoonella antrihumi. The sequence continues at coordinate 6,441 of NZ_VCQV01000072.1, read as the reverse complement.
ATACCGCCGCCGGGGGTGATCCACCAGCGTCTGATCGGGGTCAGGCCAAGGTCCGAGTCCTGAAACAGCAGCAACCGACCCGCGTCATCACTCAGCAGAACCCGGGCGGTACGCCGCACCTGAACGGGCCGACGAGACGGCTCCGGAGCAACGAACCCCGGTTGCCCGGGCAACAGACCCTGTGTCATTTGGGGAGGCTACTCGTTGGCCTCGGCGAACGTTCAGTACGGGCGGTCTCGATGAACGGTCGGTGGGTACCTGATGCGCGTTTCGAGGCAAACTGATGGCGTGAAGACACGACACGGTGCAGAACCGGATGATGCCGCCGAGTGTCGGACCGGCGTTGCGCCTCGCCACGTCGGACTGATCATGGACGGGAACCGGCGCTGGGCGCGGGCCGCCGGATACGCCAGTCCCAGCATCGGGCACAAGATCGGAGCCGACCACCTGGGCGATTTTTTGGACTGGCTCCACGCTCGTGGCATCGACCACGCCAGCGTGTACGTGCTCTCCGCCGACAACATCCGCAAGCGCGAGAGCGCAGAGGTCAACTACCTGTTCGAACTGATCCGGACCGTGGTCCCGATGAAGGTCCAGAACTCGCGACGCTGGCAGTTGCACATTGCCGGCGACCTGGAGCTATTGCCGTCCACCTGTCGTGACGCCTTGCGTGACGCCCAATCCGCAACAGCTGGTCGAAGTGGGCACCTGACCCTTGCCATCGGGTATGACCCGAAGCACGAGGTCGCACAGGCAGTACGACAGGTCCTGCGAAAGTCCCCATCCACGGAGGTACTCGAAAGCGATCACCTCACCGCCGCCATCACCGCAGCCATGCCCGGAGGGCCTGTCAAGGACATCGACCTAGTCATCCGTACCAGCGGTGAGCAACGAATGTCCGGGTTCTTCCCATGGCAGAGCCAGCACGCCGAGATTCACGTCAGCAAGAAGATGTGGCCAGCATTCACCGAACACGACCTCGACCTCGCAATCAGCGACTACCAAGCACGGACCACCCGAAGCGAACCTGCCCGCTCATAACGCGGTCTCGTCCCACACGACGATCGTCAGTTGGCGAATTCACCGGAGGCTTCGTCGCGCATACCGGACATTGGCGCCGGTGTGGGAGTCGGACGACGAGGTTCGCGGACACCATCGGTCGGAGGTAGGGGTTGCGAGTCGCCAGGTAAGAGCACGCTCCAGCCTCCGTGCCACCACATCCACTCGTAGGCGTATCGGTCGATGAACGGGATCCGGTACCAGAGGCGGGCCCAGCGTGGTATCGCATGCAGGTTCGGCATTGCCCCGTATTCAGGTAGCCACTGCCAGCCTGGCCGCTGCCCAGCTGGCACCACCCAGTCGCCCGGCGACGGCTCTCCGAACAACGCCCCCGCGATGGGGCCAGGCCCTCGCAGCGGCGCCTGGCGCCACGGTCCCATGCCCCACCACACTTCGGTGAGCCAGGTCGAGACCGGATTGATCGCGCGCCGTACGCTTCGTCCGAGCGGACCCATGTGGCACACCTCCGATCCGTGCATCGCTTACCACCGTACGACGATCGCTCTACGGACCTGATCGACGAGACGCTACAAGAACGCTATAGTATCGCTATGAGCGTGGTGATACAGCAGTCCGAACTGCGCAACGACAATGCGGCGGTCATGCGGCGGGTGGCCGCCGGCGAGTCCTTCGTGGTGACCGTCAACGGTCGTCCGGTGGCCGATGTGGTGCCACATCAGCGCGATACGGGCTTGCGGCGGTTCGTGCCGGTCGCCGAGGTGGCAGCGGCGTTCGCCGCGGAGCCGGTGCCCGACCCGATGGCGTGGCGAAACGATCTGGCCGCCGACGACGAGATTTTCGGCCCGGATGAGCCCACCGACCCGTTTGACCGGCAGAGGCGTTGACCTCCAGCGGACCGCGTCGTGCCCTGCTGGACACCTCGGTGGTGATCGACTTCCCGGCAGCGCAAGTCGCAGAGCTCGCCGACGAGGTCGCGGTTTCGGCTGTGACGATCGGCGAACTGCAGTACGGCGTGGCCGTCGCGAGTGACCCGCTGACACAGATGTCCCGGCGCCGGCGCGTGCAGGCGACCCTGGACCGGTTCGAGGTGCTGTCGTTCGACGCGAGCACGGCCGAGTATTACGGGGCGCTGGCCAGCTTGGTGCGCCAGCACGGCCGCAACCCGCGGCCACGCCGCATGGACTTGCAAATCGCTGCGACTGCAGCACGCCACGGACTGATACTGCTGACCCGGAACGGCAGCGACTTCATCGGCCTGGAGTCCGTGCTCGCCGTTGTCGACCTGCCGGACGAGCAATGAAGGACCGGCAGGCAAAGCCCCGGAACTGATGTCCGACTGACGATCGTCACGCGGAGCGTGACCGTACACCGATAGGCGGGCGGTACGGGATCGTTTGCCATGCGGGAGCTTCGGAGTGCCGACCCGGCGGCCGGACGGGCAACGAGATGTTTGCGGTTACGGGGTATCTCAACCTTACGCGCCGCACACGTCAGTCAAGGACTGGACGATTGTCGCCGATGTATGGCTCTGTGCCATCGGTGGCACCCTCGCGGAATCTGCTGTGTCAGCGCGCAGGCGCGTGGTGGTCCACCCCCAACCCTCCCGATGGGGCGTGGGGCTTCCGGTGCCGAGAGAGGGCTAGCGGTGCGATCCCCGCGCAGCTAGACGAGAGCGCAGGGACGGACACGATGGCGTCTCCAACTCAGAGGTTTGGAACACGGTGCCTCGGGCGGGCAATCAGGGTGCGGCATGGTTGCCCGCCCCAGGCCGGTGAGGGTGCAGTTGGCCTACTTGGTGGCGGCGAGGAAGCCGTCGGTGTTGCCGGCCGCGTCGACGTAGAAGCCGACGAGATCACCGTGGTTGTTCAACCCGTTGACCACGGTGGAGCCGATCCCGTTGGGGTCGTCGATGGTTCGGATATGTCTGCGGTTCCACTCATAGCCGTGAGCCACACCCGCGCTGTCGGTGTACTGACCGACGACCTGGTCGCGGTCGTTGATGCCGAAGGCCTGGATGTTGCCGCCGCCAGGGGCGGTGACTGCGTAGGCCCGACCGTGGTGGAGCAGGTAGGCCATCTGGGTGTTGCCGTCGGACGCGGAGATGGCAACGTCGCCGCGATCGTTGATCGAGGTGGCCATCACGCTGGCCTGGCCGGGCACGTGGATCTCGTGGAAGGTCCGAGATCGCAAGTCGTACCGGAAACCATGGTTGTTGCCGTTCGCGTCGGTCCAGAACCCGACTGCCTGGTTCTGCTCGTTCACTCCGAGCAGCTGTTCCGTGGTCGCACCACCCGCGGCTGCGCCCTGCCCGTGCGGGTCGACGACGTCGGTGAAGTGGCCCCTGACGTCGGCGAAGCCATAGCTGTTTCCGACGCTGTCGACCCAGAACCCAACGGTCTGGTTCCGGTCGTTGATAGCGGTGACTTGGGTCTGAGCCGAACCGGGGAAGTTCTCGTTGCGGTAGTTGTCCTGGTCATGGTCCCCGGACAGGGTGTAGCCCTTGTTCGGGTGGCCTGGCTGGCCGCTGCCGAAGTAGCCGGCCATGACCCCTCGATCATTGATGCCCAGCAGTTGGTTGAACGTTGGATCAGCCGCGTTGTTGTGGGTGCTGAAGTGAAGCGTGGGACTTGCGTAGTGGTGGGCGGCAGGGGTGGCGGCGTTGGCTACCGGTGACAGTGCGCCAAGGTTGAATCCGGTGACGGCAGTCACGGCAGCGACGGCTGCGACGGTGGACATGGCCCTACGGAACGTAGGGTGGGCGGTGCGCTTGGACATCGGGTAACTCCTTTGGTGGGGTGGCCCCCTCGTTGGGGCTCTCGATAAAGGCTGCGCTTCGCCGGGCCGTCGCCCAAGGGTGCACGCAAGTGTCTTCTAGGGGGTGTCAGCACCCCCTAGAAGACACTTGCGTGCACCCTTGGGTGCGGGTACCAGTCGCGAGGATCCTCGAGGTGAGACAGCGAGTTGATCGTTGTCACGTAACGGATCGATCGCTCACCGCAGCGACATTCCGACACTTCTAACGGCTTTGGGCCGGCGTCTACGCCAGCAACTGGGCCGGCCACACAACCGATGATCAAGGAGACTCCTATGAAGCCACGACTCGTCCCGCCCCTCATCAGCCGAGGACTGGCCGTCACGGCCGTCATGGCCGCCGCGGCTGGGCCCGGCACACCTCGCAGCTGCGTCGGCCACGACGCCAAGATCCGTTGGAATGCGCAACGCCCGCAGTGTCGGCCCGGACCGGCCGGCGCGGTCGGCGAGTGCTCACGGGCAGGTGGCCAGCCACTCATCAGGAGTGCGCCGGATGGCCGCTCCCACACCCCATCAATTGGCCACACCTCATCAATTAGGAGCTACGAATGAAGGCAATCCGTCCGGCCACCATGACAGCGGCGGCCGCCATCGTCCTGCTGGCCACCGGCTGCGGCACCGGCACGATGATTCACCCGTCCACCCCCGCCTCAGGCGGTTCGATCCCTGCCCGCGGGCCTGCGAAAACTCCCACCAGCGCTCCGCAGATCTTCACCGCCAGCGGAAACTTCCACGACCCAGCCGGCGTCCACCGCGTTCTGGTCGAGGCCATCGGCGGCGGTGGCGGCGGCGGCAGCGTCACCGTGGCCGCCAACACGTGCAGCGGCTCGGGCGCCGGCGGTGGTGGCCAAGGCGGTGACGTGCGGGCCAGTGTCCCGGTGACACCGGGCACGGCCTACACCATCCGTATCGGGGCCGCGGGCGCTGCGGGGTCGGTGTGCACCTCCGGGGCCCAGGCCGTCGTGCTGGCCGCGACGGCAGGCGGAGCCAGCACGTTTGCCGGTACCAGCGGGCGACTGGTGACCGCGTCCGGCGGCGCGGGCGGGAGCAGCCCGAACGGAACGGCCGGCGGCGGCGGCGGAATCGGCGGCGCAGGCAGCGCCGCATCCTCGGTGACCGCCATTAGCGCGGCGCCCAAAGTGAACGGCTCGCCCGGCACTGGCGGCTTGGGCGGAACTGGTGGCGGCGGCGGCGGTCAGCCGGGATTCGCAGGAACTGGCGGTGCCGGGGCCAACGGGGGGTTCAACGCCCCCGTTGGCGCGGCCCGGGCCGGGCTGGTCATCATCACCCCCGAGGCGTAACGCCACGACCTCGCGTCCGGCCGACCACGACCCGGCCGGACGGGAGGTCGTCGACGACGCCGAAGCGTTGGTGGCCAGACTCGTGGCAGCAGCGGCCTCGTCCGCGACCCGGTGGCGGCCGCAACGCTCATCAGGCACCGCGTGAACGCATCCGGCCAGACCGTGGAGCACCGGTTCCAATCGGCCACCGCCCGCACCGGCGACACCACTGGCCAGATCCGTCGTGCGCGGGTCGCCGCGGAACTGCTGTTGGCGGGTGCACGCGTGCATACCACGGCCTTGCCGGGAACCGCGACCTGCTCGGACTCACTATCAGCGACATCCAGCCCGAACGATGGATCGCGCGCCCATCCGAAGCGATCGCCTTCTATCAGCGGGCGGTCGGCGCCGACGTGGTGCACCGCGTCGCCGATGGCAAGGACAGCCTCACCCAATTGGCCATCGGGCAGGCTCACTTCTAGCTTGATCGCCGCAGCCGACCCCGAGAACGAGCGGCTCGATCCAACCGCAACCGCAATCGAGGGCGGTACCAGCCGAACCAGCTCGCGGTCGCGGACCCCCAATCGGCCGTGCAGTCCGCGCCGGCGCGAGCGTCACCTCGCCGATCGGCGACGAGCACTGCTGCCGACTGGGCCGTATCACCGACCCCTGCGGGCACCGCTGGGGAGATCGGCAAGCCACCGGCCCATGGCCACCGTAAACCAAGCATCCTGCTCCGCAACGGGGGAAGTCCACCCGCCGACCGGCCAAGCATGACCCTGCCCGCCACAGGGGCGGTGGCGCCGTGCCTCACCACCTGCGACGCCCGTCCCAGTTGAGGAACGGTCACCGGCGACGGCAATCGGCAAATCGGAGCTCCACGCTCAGATCTCCGGAACCGTCCCACACGGGTGTTCTATACGGGGCACCCATGACGACCCGCTCACCGAAAGCCGATCGGCAATCGGTGACGCGACGCAGGGCACGTCCGGGGTGTCCCGTAGGGCACTCCCATCCGGGACGGACGGCCCCGGAGACTGTTCGAGACCGCCTCGGGCCGGGCTGGTCGCCGTATCCGGTTCGGCAAATGGGACGGCCTGATCTAGCTATGAGCGATGTCGAATGGTCGGTCGCCGAGACCGAGCGGCGGATCGCGAGGGCGAGACAGCCGTGTTCGGTATGGCAGCATGCGGTGCATGAGCGATCCCCCAGCAGAGGGCGCGGGTCGGTCGGAGTCCGGTCTGACCGACGACGACTTCTCGCCCACCTGGGCTGACGATGATCGGCCGCGGATCCCGCGCGTGGCCGGTGAGCGTGAGGCTCTCACGGC
>NZ_VCQV01000071.1 GCF_007845645.1 Leekyejoonella antrihumi | reverse complement strand
ACCTGGAAGGTGCTCCTCGAACTGGATCAGATAGGGACTTCGCAATCACTATCTTCCCAGGTCAGGGGCACTTTTCAGCTCACGCCACGCACTCCGCGACCCTCACCCGATGAAATCCCCGGGGTAGGGCTGCTCACCATCCTCGCGGGTGCAATCTTGCTGGCCGGCGGCGGACCTTCCGGGATCACTCTCCATGGCTTCGGGCTCTCGTCGCTGACCTCGGGGAACCCCGCCGGCGACCTCGGCGTCGCGCTCGTCTTCGTCGTGTCGTCCTTCATCGGGTTCGAGGCGACCGCGATCTTCGGTCAGGAAGCCAGGGACCCGCGTCGCACGGTCCCTCGGGCGACGTACATCGCAGTGCTGTTGATTGCTGTGTTCTATGCGGTCTGCACCTGGACGATCTCGCTGGACTACGGCCCCGGTCACATCGTCACGGCAGCGACCAAGAACTTCACCGGCCTCTACCAGAGCTCAATGCAGCATCATCTCGGCGGCTTCTTCGTCGTGCTCCTTCAGATACTGATGTGCACGTCGTTGTTCGCCTGTGTGCTTTCTTTCCACAACACCGTCAACCGGTATCTGTGGGTGGTCGGCAACGAAGGCATCGTCGATCGGCGACTCGGCGCCACCCACCCGCGCCACCAGTCGCCACACGTGGCGGGCGCTGTGCAGTTCATCGTAATCGCGGCCGCCGTCGTGCTGTTCACTGTGCTGCGACTCGACCCGACGCAGGTGGTCGGGTGGTGCTCAGCGTTCACTGCGGTCGGCATCCTGATGATGCAAGTCCTGGTATCGATCTCCGTGGTGCGCTACTTCGCCGCCAACAGCCGCGGTGTCTCGCTATGGAGCCGGGCGATCGCACCGACACTGTCCACCCTCAGCCTGTTGGGGTGCCTGGTGCTGATGTCTCAGCACATCGAGTACGTCGCCGGTACCTCGAGCGTCGTCGTGAAGGCGTTCCCCGAGATCATCTTCGCCCTCATGCTGCTCGGCTTCGGGTTCGCCCACCACATGAAGGTCCGTCGACCCGAACGCTACGAACAACTGGGCTCGTTGTTCGGCACAAACTTGAGCATTTCCCAGCTTGAGCACAGATCGGAAGAACCCGTGCGTGTAACGGAAGAACTTGAGCAGCACCTATCGGAGGTCGACCAATGAACGACGCAACCACGCGACCGCAGTACCCGCTTCCGGAGGGCGTGCACACGGTGTCCCTCGGGTTCGGCGATCTCAACGGAATTATGAGAGGCAAGTACATCCCCGCATCGCAGTGGCCACGCGCCTGCGCGGAGGGCATCGCGATCATCGGTGCGATGTTTGCGATGGATGTCACCTGCGATGTGTGGGATACGCCGTTCGCAGGGTTTGACAACGGGTATCCGGACATCCATATGTTTCCGTCATCGGCGCCGATGGCCTGCCCGTGGGACCCGGGAATCGCCATCTGTCTCGCGGTCACCGAGACGGCTGACCATCTCCCGGTGCCGGTTGATCCACGCAATGCGCTGGTTCGCCAGGTTGAGCGGGCGCGCGACCTGGGACTCTGCTCACGTGTCGGCACGGAGCTCGAGTTCTACCTGCTCGACGAAGAGACCATGCTTCCCCGGCAAAGCGGCCTGCAGGTCTACAGCATGCTGCGATCCGCCGAGATGGAGCCCATTCTCGGCCCGATCCGCAATGGACTTGCCGACATCGGGATCCCGGTCGAACAGTCCAACCCGGAGTATGCAGCCGGCCAGGTCGAGGTCAACCTGCGCTACGACGAGGCGCTGACCGGCGCTGACCGGGTGGTGCTGTTCCGCAACACCGTCAAAGACATCGCGGCCCGGCACGGCTACCTCGCGACGTTCATGGCCAAGCCCTTCATCGATCGAAGTGGCTCGGGTTTCCATACGCACCATTCCCTGTGGCGTGACGGCGTCAACGTGTTCGCGGACCACGGGAGCATGAACAGTATGGGGCTCGCCTTTCTCGCCGGCCTGCAAAAGCGGATGGCGGAGATGTCGGTCGTTTCCAGCGCGACTCCGAATGGCTACCGGCGCCGTCAACCCGGGATGTTCGCCCCGATCAACAATGCGTGGGGCTATGACAACCGGACTGCGTCGCTGCGCGTTCTGGAAGGCAGCGACTCGGCCGTGCGAGTCGAGAAGCGAGATGCTGCCGCGGACAGCAACCCGTACTACTTGCTCGCCTGTGAGCTTGCGGCGGGACTGGACGGGATCGAACAGGGACTCGTTCCGAAGTTCGATCCAGAGCGCGGCGATGCCTGTAAGAAGGACTGCTACGAGCTGCTGCCGCGGTCCATGAACGAGGCAGTCGAGCTCGCCCGCGAGTCTGACTTCCTGGACGGTGTGATGGGAGCCGAGGCGAAGGCCATTTATCTGCAACAGGCCGAACGCGAGCAGGCCTTCGTCGATAAGCAGGTCACCGCGGTCGAGATCGAGCGCTATCGGGGCAACTTGTGACTCCTGAGCACACGCCGGAATCCGGCCGCTCGGCAGCCGGCACGGGCGCGCTGGCGGGCGTTCGCGTCGTTGACCTCAGCCGAATCCTCGCGGGCCCCTACTGCACTCAGCTCCTCGGCGACCTTGGTGCCGACGTGATCAAGGTAGAGCGCCCGATGGTCGGTGATGACACCAGACGGTGGGGCCCGCCATTCCTCGCCGGCGCAGGCGGCCCGACTGAGGAAAGCGCCTACTACCTGTCGGCCAATCGCAACAAGCGGTCGATTGAGCTTGATTTGAGCTCCGCCGACGGTCAGCGTGCGGTTGTCGAATTGCTGGAGAGCGCGGATGTCCTCGTCGAGAACTTCAAGCAAGGCGACCTCGCCCGGGCAGGCCTCGACTACGAGTCGCTGAAGGAGCGCTTTCCGCGCTTGGTCTACTGCTCGATCAGCGGCTTTGGGCGCACCGGGCCGAACGCCCACAGGCCGGGCTACGACCTGCTCGCTCAGGGCTGGGGCGGGATCATGTCGCTGACCGGGGAGCCCGATGGTGAACCGATGAAGGTCGCGGTCGGGATCGTCGACATCATGACGGGGATGTACGCCGCGACGGCGATACTCGCCGCGCTGCGCCACCGTGATCGCGTCGGTCGCGGCCAGCAGATCGACCTCGCGCTGGTGGACGTAATGACCGCCTGGTTGGCCAACGAAGGTGTGGCAACCTTGATGACAGGGGAGAATCCCGTACGCCGGGGCAACCAGCACCCGAGCATCGTGCCGTATCAAGTGTTCGCGGTCAGTGACGGCTATCTGATCATCGCCTGCGGCAATGACAAGCAGTTCGCTGCGCTCTGCAGTGTGCTCAAGGTGAAGGACCTGGTCACGGACCAACTGTTCGCGACCAACCCAGCCCGGTTGCAGAATCGCGGCGAACTGATCACCTTGCTGACCCCTGTCATCGCAGCGCGAGAGCGGGACGAACTGCTCGCCGCGATGGAGAGTGCCGGCGTACCCGGCGGTCCGATCAACACCGTGGCCGAGGCATTTGCCGATCCTCAAGCAGTTGCTCGTGGGATGCGCATCGAGGTGCCGCATCAAGCATCGTCCACAGGGGTCGTCTCGCTGATCGGAAATCCGACCAAGTTGTCCGAGACGCCCGTCGAGTACCGCCTCCCACCGCCGATGCGCGGGGAACACACCAATCAAGTACTGACCGAACTTGCCAACATATCCGAAGGGAACTCACTCAATGTATGACTTTGACTTGACCGAGGCGCAGAGCCAGCTTCAAGAGCGGGCACGCGAGCTGTCCGATGGGCCAATTCGTGAGCGCGCGGCGGAAGTCGATCGGACCGAGTCCTATCCGTGGGATACCGTCAAGCAACTCGTGGACAGCGGCTTTATGGGGATGACCATCCCCGTCGAGTATGGCGGCCTGGGCCTGAGCTACTTCGACGTGGTGCTGGTGGTGGAGCAGGTTGCCCGCAACTGCGGCATCACTGCGCGCATCGTGGTCGATGCCAACATGGGCGGTGTCGGTGCCGTCATGAAATACGGCACACCCGACCAGAAGAAGACGGTGGCTGGGTACGTGCTCGAAGGTGACAAGCCGGCGATCCTCATTACCGAACCGGACGCGGGTTCAGACGCCACCGGCATGTCCACCACGGCCGAGCGGGTCGATGGCGGCTACATTCTCAACGGCACGAAGTATTGGATCACCGGTGGCGGTGTCAGCCATGTGCATCTGGTGTTCGCGCAGGTCGTGGAGGACGGTGTGAAGCAGGGGATCCAGGGATTCCTTGCCTACCGTGACAAGACGGATGGCCTGAGAATCGGTGAGCGGCACCGCACCATGGGATTGCGTGGGATCCCCGAGACGTACATTCACTTCGAGAACATGTTCGTTCCCGAAGAGGACGTCGTGCGTCCGCCGGGTGAGGCGCGTCGTGGCTTCGCCGGGCTGATGGACGCGTACAACGGCCAGCGTGTCGGCGCCGGAATGGTCGCCCACGGCATCGCACAAGGAGCCCTCGAGGTTGCCGTTGACCGGGTCAAGTCCCGCGAGCAGTTTGGCCGCCCATTGGCCGAGTTCCAGGGTCTGCAGTGGATGTTGGCCGACATGCAGATCGGACTGACCGCCTCTCGCGGGCTGCTCTACCAGGCGGCTCAGAGACTCTCCCCGGCGGGCTTCCCCGAGCGTCAGCTCGCAGCCCAGGCGAAAGTCTTCGCCGCAGAGAACGCCATCCGGGTCACCAACGACGCGCTGCAACTGTTCGGTGCCCAGGGCTACAACCGCGCGCTTCCACTCGAGCGGATGGTCCGTGACGCCCGGATGTTCACCATCGGAGGTGGGACGGCGCAGATGTTGCGCAACCAGGTCGCCAGCACGCTGCTGGGGATGAAGCTCCCGCAGACCCGGGACGGTTGGCTTGCCGAGGTGGACCATGCCCGTTGACGGCTTCGGCGCGGAGGTCTCCTACAAGGACCAGGCCGCGATCGACGTATTCACGGGCGCCGCGCGCGCGCTGCTTGGATACGCGCCCGACCCCATCGGAGCCACCAGCCAGCTGTTGGTCGAGCATCCCGACTTCGTGATGGCTCGGTGCCTCATGGCGGGCGCCTGTCTGGTTGCCTCGGATGCGCGCTTTCAACCGATGCTGAAGGCCGAGGAAGCCCAGATCGCAGCGCGCGAGAGCCTGGCCAATGACAGAGAACTCGGTCATTTGAAGGCGATCCGACTCTGGCTCGCCGGCGACTGGTACGGCGCGTCGGCGGCCTACGCGGACGTGCTCACGCGCCACCCGCGGGACCTGTTGGCTCTGCTCTTCGGACATCAGGTCGATTTCCTTCTGGGGCAGGCTCACCGGTCGCACGACAGAGCGGCCAGGGTGCTCGGCCATTGGAGCAGTGACGAGCCGGACGGTGGCTTCATCCAGGGCATGCTGGCATTCGGGTTGGAGGAGTGCGGCCACTACCAGCGAGCCGAGCAAGCGGCGCTTGCCGCGCTTGAGCTCAACCCGCGCGACACGTGGGCTATCCACGGGCGAATACATTGCCACGAGATGCAAGGCGAGCTCGACGCTGGCGTGAGCTTCATGCGCGGAAGGGAGTCCGACTGGGGCGGCACGAACTACCTTGCATCGCACAACTCGTGGCACCTGGCGCTGATGCACATCGAACGATGCGAGTTCGATGAGGCGCTCGCCCTGCACGACCGGTACATGGCAGTCACCGAGGACAGCGTCCTCATGAAGATGCATGACAGTTGCGCCCTGCTTTGGCGCCTTGGTATGGCCGGCGCCGACGTCGGGGATCGCTGGGCCGCTGTTGGATCGCGCTACCAGGAGGTAGCCGACCAGGCCTACATGGGGTTCACCGACCTGCACACCGCGATGGCCTTTGCCGGCACGAACAACGGCGACGGCCTTGCGGGCCTCGCGGCCTGTCTGGAGGCCGAAGGCGCCGGTACCAGCCAGCGGGCCACCATCGCCCGGATGGCCGCCTTACCCGTTGTCAAGGCCTTCCGAGCCATCCAACAGCGCGACTTCGCCGCCGCCATGGACTTGTTTGCGGCACACCGCTACTCCTCCCACTTGATCGGGGGTTCAGCAGCGCAACGTGACGTAATCGACCTGACCTACCTCGACTGCGCCCTGCATGCCGGACGTACCGAGGTGGTGGACGCTCTGTTGCAAGAGCGACGGCTGCTGAAGCCGGAGAGCCCACTGACACAGGTCCTGCGTGGCCGACTGCAGCAGCTGCTCGCAGATCGCACGCCTGCACTTTCGTAAGTGACGTTCCCCCTCTGGCGAGGCTTCCCCAGTGGGTGTCTGGTGTCCGCCCAGTCGGCTCGTGACCGCCGCGATAACCGGTCTTCAACGGCGACCGGGACGATGTGGTCAACGGCATGGAGTCGACGACGGTCGTAGGCACTCGATTCCCAGGCCAACCGACGAGTCCTGCTGGGGTGAGCGCCGTTCAGTGAGGGTCAGTCCTTGATCTCAGCCTGGCCGGCACCGGCGCCAAACTCGCCCAAATGGGACAGATCACACTTGCATTACGGACAATCGGTTGTTCGGAGAAGGCGTCCGTTCGACACCCTTGAGGTCTCCAGCAAGTAGCAGAAGGGCTTCCAGCAGTCGCCGGTTGCTCCCCTCACTACGCCGGTGACCTGGCCGTTCGATCAGGTGCTCACCGCTGGGCCAGGACCTGGTAGGACCCTTCGGCGTCTCGACAGGATTGACATGGATCCACTGGTGATCACCAGATGCTTGAGCGAAGGGATTGCTCGGTGCCTGGGTGACGATGGGCAGTTGGGGTGATCCCAGGGTCGTCACCTACTCCTACCACCTCGACGCGGTCATGGTTGTACCCGGAACCCATTCCCATGGCGCAGGTGAGCGCCCGATTAGACTCCTGGCTGAGCACTGCGGTAGGTCCGCGTAGCCCTGGAACCGTCCGGTATCCGCCGGAGGCCACCCACCACCTCAACTCAACGGAGATCCCATGTCCACACCGCACCGCTCCCTCATCGTCATCGACGCACAGCAGGAGTATGTCGAAGGACTGTTGCCGATCCAATACCCTGCACGCGATGAGTCGATCGCTCGCATCGCCGAGGCGATGGACGCTGCCGAGCAGGCCGGGATCCCGGCAGCCATCGTTCAGCATCAAGCCCCCGTAGGGTTCCCGATCTTCGCGCCGGAGTCGTCAACCTTCGAGTTGCACCCTGAGATCGCGAAGCGCGCCGAAGGCGCGGCATATCGCTTCACGAAGTCCTTTGCCAGCATCTTCGCGGACACTGGCCTCGAAGAATGGCTGCGCCAGCGCGAGATCGACACAATCACCCTCGTTGGCTACATGACGAACAACTGCGTCATCGGTTCCGCCGCTGCGGCGGAACCCCTCGGATTCACCGTCGAGGTGTTGTCTGATGCGACCGGCGCTATCGACATTGCGAATTCCGCCGGTTCAGCGCCGGCAAAGCAGGTGCACGAGACGATCATGGCTGTCTTGAACTCCAGCTGGGCTGCGGTCGCCACGACGAACGACTGGACCAACGCCGTCAAGTCCGAGAATGCTCTCCCAGGAGACAACCTCATCGAGTCAGCTGCACGGGGACGGGACGCCAACTAACTCAAGTAGGCCAGGAATCAGTACCAACGACGTGCCGATTCCTGCGCCTGGACTTTCTCCTGACTCACTCAGTTCCTCGCTACCCACACCGCGCAAGGCGTCACCCTCCGGGCGCCAAAATTGTGGCCATTCCTGCTCAAGTCTGACCGATGCAGCAGATCGACCGTTTTACGCCGAGTCGGTCGGCTGACGGTTCTGTTGGGGTGACCGCCGTCCGTGGAAGGTCAGTCCTTGATCTCGGCCAGGACGGTGCCTGCGGTGACGGTCTGACCGACCTGGGCGGTCAGGCCGGTGATGGTGCCGGCCTTGTGCGCGGTGATCGGCTGCTCCATTTTCATCGCCTCGATCACGATGATGGTGTCGCCCTCGGCCGCGGTGTCACCGTCGGATACGGCGACCTTGACGATGGTGCCCTGCATCGGCGCGGTGAGGGAGTCACCGCTCGCTGCGGCGGCGGCGCCGCCGGAGCGGGAGCGCTTGGGGGCCTTCTTGCGGGCTCCGTTGCCGTCGCCGGTGCTGCCGAGTTGCAGGTCGCCGGGCAGGGTGACTTCCAGGCGTTTGCCGCCGACCTCGACCACCAGGGCCTGCCGCGGGGCCGGTGGCTCGCCCGACTCGGGTAGCGGCCCGGTATACGGGGCGATCTGGTTGTCGAAGTCGGTCTCGATCCAGCGGGTGTGGATGGTGAAGGGCTGATCGCCGGTCGGCGCGAAGGCCGGGTCGGCCACGACGGCGCGGTCGAAGGGCAGCACGGTCGGCATGCCCTCGATGACGAACTCGTCCAACGCGCGGCGGGCCCGTTCGAGGGCTTCCTGGCGGGTGTGGCCGGTGATGATGAGCTTGCCGAGCAGGGAGTCGAACGCGCCGCCGATGACGTCGCCCTCCACGACGCCGGAGTCGACGCG
>NZ_VCQV01000070.1 GCF_007845645.1 Leekyejoonella antrihumi | reverse complement strand
ACTCGAGGGCTATATCACGCGTGCCAGGGCCGAAAGCATCTACGGCGTCATCGTCAGGCCCGACGGCACCATTGACACGGCCCCCCGAACGCCTCACACGACAACCCAACTGTAGAAGCAGGCGAACACAATGTACGCGGCCACTAGCGATGCGCCTTCACCGGTCATGCGCTTGGACGGTGTAGCCAAGCGGTTCGGTGGTATCCAGGCGTTGAACGGCGTCGATGTTGTTATACCGGCCGGTGCGGTGGTTGCGCTCGTCGGCGAGAACGGTGCTGGAAAGTCAACTCTCGGCAAGGTGATCGCTGGGGTGCACCACCCAGATGCCGGACGGATCTTTATAGACAATGTCGAGGTCGACCTGAGATCGCCTCGCGATGCGTTGAATTACGGGATTGCCATGGTGGCTCAGGAGCTCGCCCTGGTTCCGGAGATGCGCGTTGCCGACAACGTGTTTCTTGGCTTCGAGTCCCGAGCCCATGGGTACATCAACAGCCGCAGCAACCGACGCCGCTTTGAGGAACTGCAGCACAGTGTGGGCTTTACCCTTGACCCAGATCACCGGGCAGGGAGTCTCCGGGTGGCCGATCAGCAGAAGGTCGAGATTCTTCGCGCCCTCGCGAGAGACGCCCGCATCATCGTCATGGACGAACCCACTGCAGCACTCACGCGTGACGAGGCCGGAAGTCTTTTTGCGATTGTGCGTCGGCTCACCAGTCAAGGCACGTCGTTCGTCTTCGTCTCTCATTTTCTAGAAGAAGTGCTCGATGTCGCTGATACCGTTGTCGTTCTCAAGGACGGTGAGCACGTCCGTACGGCACCTGCGGCGTCAGAGACTACTGAGTCACTAGTGTCTTCGATGATCGGGAACCACGTCGACTTGTCCATGCCTGACAAGGCTGACATCGCCCTGTCCGCACCTGTCGTCCTGTCGGTCCGCGGGCTTACGCACTCAGGCGTGTTCGACGATGTCTCATTCGATGTTCGTGCGGGCGAGATCGTCGGCCTAGCCGGCCTTATGGGGTCGGGACGCACAGAGATCTTACGAGCAATCTTCGGTGCTGACCGAACGCGCGGAAAGGCGACAGTGGACGGAGTTCCGGTGCGATTAAAGCATCCCCGGTGGGCAATGAAACATGGGATTGGCATGATCCCGGAGGATCGTAAGGGCCAAGGCCTCATCATGGATCGCTCAATCCGAGATAACATCACACTGGCGAGCCTTCCGCGCCATAGTCCCTTGGGATTTATCTCGAGGCGAAGTGAGGTGAAGACCACCGACCAACTCAGTGAGAAACTAGACGTCCGCACCCTTGACCACGAGGCTCCGGTCCTAGCACTCTCAGGGGGCAATCAGCAGAAGGTCCTATTCGCCAAATGGCTAGCGTTCGGTGCCCGAGTCCTACTCATCGACGAGCCGACCCGAGGCGTGGATGTCGGGGCTAAAGCGGCCATTCACCAGCTCATCGCCGATATTGCGGCGCAAGGGGTGGCGGTTGTTCTTGTGTCCTCGGAACATGAGGAAGTCGTCGGACTAGCGAACAGGGTGTTAGTGCTTAGACGAGGACGGATCGTCGTGGAGCTCGCCGGTCACGATCTGTGCGAAGACCAAGTCGCACAGTCTGCCCTGGGCTTGGTCGCTGATCAGCCCCGGATCCCCGGAAACCATCGGTCCGTTCTGGAAAGTCAAGAGATCCGAAAAGGAACCATATGAACGCCATGGATGTTGCAAGCCCAACCTTGCCGCAGAGAGTCCGGGAACGCACTAAGTCGGGGTCATTGCGCGACTTCGGCATCGTATTCGCGTTCGCGGTTCTTTTTGTTGCGCTCTCGGTCAGTTCGCCAGCCTTCCTGACGACGACCAATCTGGTCAATATGGCCAGCCAATCGGCTGCCTTGGGCATCGTCGCGTGCGGCGCCACATTGGTGTTTATCGCTGGCGGATTTGACCTCTCTGTCGGTGCCACATACGGCCTCGCCGGAGTCATCGCGGCTCAAGTGGCGCTTAACGTCGACGTTGTCACTGGCTTGCTGGCCGGAGTCGCGTGCGGTGTACTTGTCGGGTTGATCAACGGTGTAGTCATTACCGCGGGCCGAATCAACGCGTTTGTCGCTACTCTTGCAACGAGCACAGTCGTCACTGGCATCGCGCTCGTGCTCTCAAACGGTGCCCTCATCAGTGTGACCGACGAACGTTTCACAGTGCTCGGTCAAGGTAAGATCCTCGGCGTCCCGTACGCCGTCATCGTGTTTGCTTGCGTCGTCATTCTCGCCGGCGTGGTTCTGCATCGGATGACCTGGGGCCGTTACCTTTTCGCGGTCGGTGGAAACTCGGAAGCCGCGATGCTATCCGGCCTGCGCGTCAATGTGTTGCGGGCCAGCACATATGTCGTTGGTGGTGCCTTGGCCGGGCTCGCTGGGATACTGGCGGCGTCCCGCGTTGGCACCGGGCTGGCCAACGCGGGAGGGAATACTCTGGTGCTGAACGCAATCGCAGCGGTTGCGGTCGGTGGAACGTCGATCTTGGGGGGGTCTGGTGCTATGTGGCGCACCGTAGTCGGAATTTTCATGCTGGCAATGATTCAAAACGGCTCCAACCTCCTCCACATCAGCGTCACCTACCAAAGCGTCATCTTTGGTCTAGTCCTGCTCATCGCGGTGGCAACTGACGCCTGGTCCCGCCGACGGACGCGATGACACGCCAACGTGAGACCGGCATATCCGGAGAATGGAGCATACAGTGAAGCCCGAAAGCTTCTCGTTCTATGTGGCCGAGTCGACGCAGCATGCCCTCGATATTCTGGCCCAGGAGGGTGATGACTCCAAGATCCTCGCTGGCGGACAGAGCCTTATCCCGCTCATGAACTTCAGGCTTGCCCGTCCAGCGGCACTGGTCGATGTCTGTCACATCCCGGGGTCGGAGCGAATTACCGTGGATAATGCGGGCGTTCGCTTCAGGTGTAGTGTGCGGCACCGGGATGCGCTCCACTCGAACGAGGTCAACGCAGTTGCGCCACTCGTCGGGCAAGCTCTTAAATGGGTTGGGCATGAGGCGATCAGGAGCCGCGGAACATTGTGCGGCAGCACGGCCCACGCGGATCCGGCGGCCGAGCTTCCCGCAGTCTGGCTCGCCCTAGGTGCGGAGATGGTCATCAGTGGTCCGCACGGCGAGCGTCATGTCCCAGCGGAGTCGTTCTTCAAGTCGTTTTTCACCACGGACCTTAACGCCGACGAGATGCTCACCGAGATCCGCGTTCCACCTGCGCCGGATCCAAGTTTGCGGCGTACCGCCTTTCAAGAAATTGCCCGGCGGCACGGTGACTTCGCGATCGTTGGCGCTGCCGTCGTCATTGACCTGGATGGGAGCGGCCGGATCGCGGCTGCACGAGTCTCGGCTCTGGGCGCCGGAGAGGTCCCGATGCGTCTCAGGTCTGCGGAGGCAATGCTTGTAGGTTCCCCGCTCGACGACCAGGAACTTCTCGAGAACGTCGAAGCTGAGGTTCGCAAATCGGTCCAGCCGCCCGGCGATAGCCACGCCTCAGCTCGATATCGAAAGAAGGTGACGGGCACATTGGTTCGACGATCGTTGGCCGAGTGTGCAGAGACCCCATCGACATACGAAGGAATGTTATGACTTGCGAACAGTTGCATCACGTGAGCCTCATAGTCAATGGAGTGGAGAGGTCGGCCGCGGTGCCGGCCCGTACGTTACTCAGCGACTTCCTACGTCATGAGCTCGGACTATTTGGGACGCACGTGGGCTGCGAGCAGGGAGTCTGCGGCGCTTGCACAGTCCTGATCGGTGGACGACTCGCTCGGTCCTGCACGACGTTCGCCGTGCAGGTTCAAGGTGAAGAGATTCGTACCGTCGAAGGGCTTGCGAACGGTGACGAGCTGCACCCGATTCAGGAGTCCTTCCGTCGCTGTCACGGACTGCAGTGTGGCTTCTGCACGCCAGGCTTTCTGATGGCCACTGAAGCACTACTCAGCGAGAATGACGATCCCTCGGACTCCGAGATCCGTGACTTTCTCTCTGGCAACGTCTGCCGATGCACGGGATACGTCGGAATCGTCGCCTCGGTCAAGGACGCGGCTTTGCGTGCCCGTGGCGTCAATGGGAGCGATCAATGACTCAGAGTGACATGTCCGCAGGTAGATACGTTGGAGCGCGAGTCGCCCGGTCCGAGGATCCACGTCTGATGCGTGGCCTGGCACGTTACTTGGACGACATTGAGTTGCCCCGGATGCTGCACGCTGCGTTTGTGCGCAGCCCGATGGCGCATGCTCGAGTCGTCCAGATCGACGTGGAAGAGGTTCGGGGGATGCCCGGAGTAGTGGGTGTCTTTACTCATGGTGACCTGGCTGGAGTCGGTCCAATACAAGCGATTGGTCCGCGGCCCGAGATAAAGTCATCGCTGAGAGCCGTCTTGGCTGACGGCAAGGTCCGCTTTGTCGGAGAAGCGGTCGCGGTTGTTGTGGCTGAGTCGCGCTACATCGCCGAGGATGCTTGCGAACTAGTCGACGTCGAGTACGAGCAGCTGCGTGTGGTCGCCAACGCCCGGGCGGCCCTCGAACCAGGTGCCCCGATCTTGCACGCGGACCTAGGGGATAACCGCATCTCCCGCATCGAACGATCCGGCGGAGACATCGATCATGCGTTCGCCGCGGCGGCGCACGTGGTCAAGGTCTCCTTCCATCACGGCCGTGTCGGTGCGCTGCCATTGGAGACCCGCGGCGTCATCGGCGACTGGGACGCGGGCACGTCCACGATGCGGGTGTGGAATTCGTCGCAAATGCCTCACCTGCTTCGAGCCCTTATTGCGGCACCTTTGGGACTGGCTGAAACTCAGCTCGAGGTCATGGTGCCTGCGGTTGGTGGTGCCTTCGGCCTCAAAGCTAGCGTCTACCCCGAGGACATTGTGGTTCCGGCGGTGTCGCGGTTGGTTGGTCGGCCCGTCAAATGGGTTGAGGATCGTTACGAAAACCTGGCTGCGAGTTCGCACGCCAAGGAGATCGACATTGACATGGAAATGGCTGTGGCTGAAGACGGAACGTTCCTGGGGGTGCGAGCGAAAAATCTCAGTGATCCGGGTGCGTACTCGATGCCGCCGTTCCAGGCGCATCACGAGTCCTTAGGGTCCGTGAACTGTATGACCGGCATCTACGATATTGCGGCCGCGAGCTACGTCGCGGAAACGGCACTCACTAATAAGGCTCCGCTTGGGGTGTATCGCGGCGTTGGTTGGACGCCTGGACAGACTGTTCGTGAGGTGCTCGTCGATGACGTCGCGAGGGCTATCGGTCGTGACCCTGTCGAGTTGCGCCTCCAGAACTGTATCCCGGATACTCCCTATGACAGCGTGATCGGCCCTCGATACGATGGCGGCAGTTACCGCAGATCTCTTGAGTTAGCAACCGAAATGGCGGACTATCGCGGGATCCGCGAACGTCAGATTGAGCAGCGCAACCAGGGTAAGTACGTAGGCGTGGGTGTCAGCCCATACGTCGAGCCAACCGGTTTCGGAGGACGCATCGGAAACGAGTTGGGATACCCAGGGGAGTACTACGACACTGCGTCGATCTCTATTCAGGCGGACGGCTCCATTTATGTCATGTCTGGACTGAACTCCCAGGGGCAAAGTCACGAAACGACGTTTGCTCAGTTGGCCGCGGACGGTATCGGCGCGCGTATCGAGGAGGTCCGAGTCGTCCAAGGCGACACCAAGAGCACTCCCTTCTCGGCAGGGGTGTACGCCAGCCGGAGCGCTCTCATCGGGGCGGCAACCATCGGGCGAGCCGCCCATGAGATGAAGCGCCGTCTGGTGGCACTTGCTGCGGACATGCTTGAAGCGAATGTCGACGACGTGGAGATAACCCACGGAAAGGCGTTTGTACGAGGTGCTCCAGAGGTGGTCAAGACCATCGCGGATATCGCTGCCTACGTGCACTGGGGAGGTGGAGCAGCCGCCGTGGACCTTGAGGAGGGCGCACTTTCCGTTTCAAGCTCGGCGGCACCTGGTGGCAGTTACGGCAATGGATGCGTAGTCGCGGTGGTAGTGGTTGACATCGAAACGGGAAAGATCCAGGTAGAGAAGGTCGTTTCTGTCGAGGATTGCGGCACAATGCTCAATCCGATGATCGTCGAGGGCCAAGTGGCGGGGGCGGTCGCGCAGGGTATTGGAGACGCCTTGTTGGAAGAGCATCAATACAACGAGGACGGCGCCTTCATGTCGGCTAGTCTTCTCGATTACCTATACCCCTCCACTATGGAGATACCGGATATCGCGATTGGTCACCTCGAAACCCCTGCTCCTGGCGTTCCCGGGGGCTTCAAGGGTCTTGGGGAAGCCGGTGTCATCGCGACCCCAGGGGCGGTCTTGAATGCCGTTGCGGATGCGCTTAGTCCATTCGGTGTGCGAGTGCATAGCACTCCACTGGGGCCAAGCAAGGTGTTGGATCTGATTGACGAAGCGCGCGAGGCAATGAGTGGATCCGCATAGTATTACAGTCGCATTTTGGACGGCCCCTTCATCGGCAAATCAGTGACGGTAATTCCAGGGCTCCAGGGGTCTGGACATGGTGGGATTGTTCATGAATTGTTCGTGGGGTCTTTGACGGTGTAGACGATCTTGAGATCGGTGCCGGGGTAGACGGTCTCGGTGGCGGTCAGCTGCTCGCACAGGGCGGCCAGGGCGCGGCTGCGTCGGGGCGCGGTGGCCGGGTCGAGGTCTACGTGTAACCGGTCGCCGGCGACGTGGATGTCTCCGGGCAGGGTGAACGCCTCGCGGAGCAGGGCGCGTGCTTCGTGATCGGCGGGCGCGTAGTGTCCGTGCAGCATCCGAGCGAGGGTGGACTCGGCGTTATAGGCGGACATCCGTATCGCGTGAGTGACTAGCTTGGTCTCCTCGTCCAAGATCCGCGCGCCGGCACGCACCTCGCGCAGTGGCACGTGAGTGGGCGCGGCGCGCCGGTCGGCCTTGGCGTCGGCGAACCGGTCGCGTGCCGCGGTCAGGGCCTGCCCGGCTCTCGGGTTGACGGTCGCGGTGCCGTGATTGCGGCGGCGCCCGGCTTGGACGGTGGCCTTATCGATCGCCGTGGCGAGCCCGGCCTGGGCGGCGGCCACTTCAGTGCGGGCCCGATCGACAGCCTGCCCGGCGTGCTTCTTGGCGGGGTTGGGCACCAACCGGTCCGAGTCGTCGGGCTGGTCGGTGTAGCAGTCCAGGGCGTCGAGGGCGAAATTATGCCTGGATGAGTTATGCGAAGCTTCGCATAACTCATCTGATGTGAAGTCTTCGGTTATGTGAAGTTGTTGGTGTTTGGGCTGGTAGGGGGCTTGGTGGAGCCCGGCTTCTTCGCATAACACGGGGTTTCCTTGGTTGGTCATGTCATCTGACCAAGGAGGTTGATCTCGATGTCTACAGTCACCGAGTTGGCCGCTCACGCGGCCGCGTTCATGGGTCGGGCCGGTTACTCGCCTGGCTCTCGTTCCAGTTACCAGCGCATCTGGGTTGAGTTCGGGGAGTACTGCGCGGCGAGCGGGGTTGAAGACCCGGACCGAGAGACTGCTGCCCGGTTTTGTGCGGCTGTCGGCGCGGATGGTGGCGAGCAGTGGCAGGTGTTCTATCGCCGGGCGGTCAGCGGCCTGTTCGACGTGGCCGAGATGGGTCGGTTCGCGTTGCGCGCGGTGCGCGGCAGGGTCCCGGTGCCGGAGGTCTTCACGGCGGAGTTCGCGGCGTATGCATCGTCGCTGACAGGACGCGAGCTGGCGAAAGCGACCGTGCGCGCCAAGACGGGGATGCTGCGCCGGTTCTTGGTCTTCCTGGCCGGGCAGGGGGTGCAGGCGGTGACGGCGGTCAGCGTCGTCGATGTGTCCGCGTATGTTCGCTCGCTGGCGTCGATGGCGGCTTCCACCCGTGCTGGCCAGTTGTACTTCCTGCGGGAGTATCTGCGGTTCGCGGTGCGCGAACACGGCGCCGATCCGGCCCTTGCCGCCATGTTCCCGGTGATCGTCTTCGACAGGGACGCGGTGCTGCCATCGGTGTACCGGACGGGCGAGGTCGCCGGGGCGTTGGCCGCGGCCGGTGACCAGTCCGAGTCACCGCTGCGGGATCGGGCGGTGATGCTGCTCGCGTCGCTGCTGGGGCTGCGGTCGTCAGATATCAAGGGGCTGCGGTTCGACCAGATTGACTGGGCAAACCGGCGATTGTCGTTGGTGCAACACAAGACTGGCCGACGACTCGACCTGCCGCTTCCGGAGGAGTGCGCGTTGGCGATCATCGATTATTGGAAGAACGAGCGCCCCAACATCGAGGACGAACACGTGTTCCTGCGCCACCGGGCCCCGCACCAGCCGCCCGCCGCGAGCAATCACTTTCACCAGGTGGTGTCCGGGAGTTTCGCCCGGGCGGGGATCGAGGTATCCGGGCGGCACCGCGGACTGCATGCCTTGCGTCATTCCGCAGCGGTCGGGATGCTCGAGTCCGGGGTTGCGTATCCGGTGATCGGCGCCGTGCTGGGCCATGTCGACGCAAACACCACCCGCCGGTACCTGCGGGTGGACGTC
>NZ_VCQV01000007.1 GCF_007845645.1 Leekyejoonella antrihumi | reverse complement strand
GACTCTCTGATCGCCTTGGCCAACGCCATCATCATCACCCGGCGCCTGATCCGGACCGCCTGGACCACCCACCGCTGGGACACTCGACCAACCCGCCGACCATGACCTATCCGCGGAACCTCTAAGTCGATGGTGATCCGGCCCGGGCGTGCTGCAGCCCCGAGCCACGACATGGCTCGAAGGCTAGGACGCTTGCGGTGCCGAAAGGTTGCATGACGCCCGCCATGTCACCGACGCTGTGCGCCCAGGTCGGACCCGGGCGTCAAGAGCCGCGGGTCAGGATGCGCGCTTGAACACGTCCGTCGTCCCACAAGCCGAACCAGCACCGGCGACGAGAACTGCGGTGTCGGTCGCCACCGTCCGTCTCGCGATGATGCGTCGGGAAGGATGCTCTATACGGGACGCCCTTCTCGACTGCCGTGTCCGGAAGCCGATGGCTCTTGTGGTCGTGCTTACGCGTCGCCGGTGGTTTGGATTCGACACCGCCTCGTCGTGTGCTACAGGTTCAGACTGACGGTTCCGAAGATGACGATATGGTCCACGACGTCGACCCGAAGATGGTGCGCATCCACGGGCGGAACAGGATCAATGGTGTGGGAGCACTCGAACTCTGTGCCAGATCCGCCGGAGCATCCGCCGTGCGGTACGTAGTCCGTTCCGACGTCATCGCTAAGAGTCTGTTGACAAAGCCGTTTCAGGCGGCTTGAGCATGTGATGTGCGGGATTGGCCCCATCGGCCGCTCGGCGGTCTGTTCCCAGCGGTCGTACGCGGCGCGGAACGCCGTCATGTCGGCTTGATACCTCGGCCCGCAGTGCGCGTCGATCACCACGGTCGTGTCATTGCTGATCTCAACAGATGTGAGGCGGATCCCGATACCACTGAGTTCGGCGACGTTACTGTCGGGGACGTCGAGATCCCGACGTGGCACAGTGGCGATTGTGAGTCGGTAGGCATGGTCGGCGTCCTTGTAGTCGAGGTGAACGACGTCCGGTCATCAGGCGACTTGTCCATGAAGTTGCCTCATGTCACGTTCCGCTCGCAAACTGACACTCAACATGCGCTGAGCGAACCGCGCTGTAGAGCGATGCCGGTCACAATCCAGCGATAATCGGGCGGGTCTCCGGGCGGGTCTCCAGAAGCGGATGGCGCTAACTGGTGGGCTGATGCACCGCATGTCGGCAAACGGGCGCCCGGGCCGATCAGCTGCCGGTGGTCACAGCAGTTGGATGTTGCAGCGGGGTGCGGGCGCGCGAGCCAGACGGGCGTCGGTGGTCAGGAGCGCGGTGGCATCGGTCATCTCAGCGACGGCGACGTAGGTGGCGTCGTAGCCGCTCAGGTTGTGCCTCAGGGCCCACATGCGTGGGAGGAGCCAGTTGGCGGGAAATCTGGTGATCGCGAGCTCGGTGAATCCCTCCAGCGCCAAGTCACCCTGCTCCTCGCTGAGCACGCCACGACGGACAAGACCGCGCAACACATGAGTGACTTCACTGTCGATCAAGTGGGGTGCGGCGAGCTCCTCCTCACCCAGTAGGTCCGGGTCCAGGTCACCGGCCAGCAACTCCACAATGACGCCGGCATCGACGATCCTCACTCCCCGCGACCCTCGTGCAGCACGGCCAAGATCGTCTCTCGGTCGGGTTGTCCCTGGACCATCTGCTGGGTCCGGCGAATGGTTGCGGCGTTGTCGCGCACGACCTGTGGCCGCCTGGCCAACTGCTCAAGTTCTCGTAGCACGTACTTGGTCAGCGACAGCCCCTGAGCCTGCGCTGCCTGCGCCAAGGCGTCGTGGACCTCGTCAGGGACGCCGCGAATCTGCAGGACTTTCGACATGCGTCGATCATAACGCGGGTGGGTGCAGTCTGCACCCACCCCGTCTTGTCGTGCACGCCGTATGGGGTCCAACTATCCGCACGGCCGTCAACGCGATGGCCCATTAGCCGATCGGCACACGGTGATAGCTGGTCACGATGGTGCGCGGCTTCATCTGATGGGGTGGAGGTGTCAATGGGAGATCCGTACCAGCGCCATTCGGTGAGGCGAGCCAACTCGCCGAGGGGTGCTCGGCCGGTTATGTACACCAACATCTGACCCGGATCCGCAGCAGGTGTAATCCGCGGCCGGTGCGGGAAAAGCCGCGCGAGGACGGCGCGGGCAAGGGATTCGGGCGGATGCCATTGCGATAGCGGCTCGAGCCCGCGGATCTGTGACAGTCGCTGCCGCAGCATGCAGTTGGGCATTCGTATTCATCGTCGCCAGCAGACGGTCAGGGGTCGCGTGATCGTCGGCTGCGAGTTCGAAGCAGTTGTGGTCCGACCGACCAGTACCTCGGCTGCTGGTCAGGTGCGCCGACGAAGCGTGCGGTCTTGTCGATGAGAACGCGCTCGACGGTGGGTGGTCTAAGACGGTGAAGGGCGGTCGGCTTCTCGCTATCGGCGTGGCAAGGTATGGGCGTGGCGATCGCGAATGAATCCTGCACCAACGGGCTCAGTTTGGCGCGTGCATACTGGCAGCAGATCGTGGCGCCCATACTCGACGAACACCGTCCGGGCATCCCTCGAGCCGCAGCCCGGATCGGCAGCGGGTCTGACGTGCTCGGACTCGACGATCAAACCTCTCGTGATCACGACTGGGGTCTTCGGCTACAGCTCTTCGTTCGATCCGTTGACGAGGGAGACGTCCGCACCGTTCTTACCGATCAACTGCCCGCCGAGTTCGCCGGCCTTCCCACCCGGTTCGCGTTCACCGGCCAGGACGATCCCGTTCTCGCCCTCGACGTCCTGACCGTCGAGGAGATTGTCTCGGCCCGATTGGGGTTTGACCCCCGCATCCACGCCGCACCTCTTGACTGGCTCTCGCTTACCGGCCAGACCGTGCTCGAGGTCACTGCCGGCAAGGTCTTCGAGGACCGAGACGGCATGCTCACCTCCCTGCGCGACGCCCTGACCTGGTACCCCGACGACCTGTGGTCCTACGTCGCGGCCGTCGACTGGCAGCGTATCGACCAGGAGCTCCCCATCATGGGACGCACTGGCGACCGCGGTGACGAGCTGGGATCACGTGTCATCGCCGCGCGGCTCGTGGACATCGCGGTGCACCTGGCCTTTGTCCTGTGCCGTCGCTGGGCGCCGTACTCGAAGTGGCGCGGCATCACATTCCGCGGCCTGCCCTTGCCCGCAGAAGTCGGTCAGCACCTGCAGGACGCGCTCGCCGCGAACGAATGGCGGACTCGCAGCGACCACCTGACCGCCGCGCTGGAGGCGCTGGCATCCCTACAGCGACAGGTCGGGATCCCTTCCGTGGATCCGGTCTGCGTGCCCTTCTGGGACCGCCCATACCTGCAGATCGACCAGGGCCTCGTGCCGCGGATGCTCGACAACATCACCGACCCGTCCGTGCAAGCCCTGACACCCGGGCTCGGCAATATCGAGCAGCAAACCAACAACGTCGACCTGCTCGTGAGCACCGAGCTCCGGCGGGCGACGATCAACGCGCAGCGATAAACCCGCCTCCGTGCCCCGGCCACGACGCCACAACCGATCGAACTCGCCTCAGCCCTTCGAGACGACTCCGGCTTGAGGTGAGCATCGCCCACTCGGTCGCCGATCCCGATCGTTCGACGACCAGACCAGACCAGTGCACGTAGTGGCGGTCTGGGCGGCACTGGAAAACCGTTAGGCGGTAGCGGTTCCTGCTGGCTAGCCTGGACATGCGCATCGAGGACAGGAGGCAGCGCATGACCATTGTTCGTACATGGCTGCCGTGCGCTCCACCGCTCGGTTGAGATAGTCACCGGCAGCGCGTCCAGCTCAGGAGTGCCATGTCTCACCTCATCATCCGCCCATTGTCCGGGCCCAATGACCTGCCCTTGTTCAACCAGCTCAATTACGTCCTCGACGATGAGTATGCCGACGACCTTCAGCACGCGCGGCGACGACCAGAGTGGATGTGGCTGGCCCTGCGCGACGACCATCTGGTGGCGCGGGCCGCCTGGTGGGGCCGGGCAGGAGCGGAAAGACCATTACTGATGGACGTCCTTGACCTGGACCCCACAACCGCCGATCGACACGTGGTCGCGTCCGAGCTCGTCCGCAGCGCGTTGGCGGCCATGGACCTGACCGCCGCACCACCGGAATACGGTCGGTACCTGCAAGCCGGTTGGCGCAACGACCCCGCGCAGACCAGGGAGCTCACGGAGCGCACCGCAGTCATCGAGCATCTCGGTGGCCGGCGACTGGTCGAGCGACTTCGGCTCCAGTGGGGCCCAGGCACCACCTCACCCTCAGACTCGGGCCGGCTCACATTCCGCCGACCGGAGGGCCATGGCGAGCTACTCGACCTGCTCACTAGAGTCCTCGAGGGCACGCTCGACGAGCACAGCCGCGCCGAGCTACAGACCGGTTCACCGCGTGATGTCGCCACCGAGCAGCTTGACGGAGAGTTCCCGACCTACCGCGGATCCCGCGACTGGTGGGCGATTGGCTGCTTGCCCCGCGGCGAGCCCGTCGGGCTGGTCATCCCAACACGCAACGACTACAACTCGATCATCGCCTACGTCGGCGTGCTACCCGGACATCGCGGTCACGGATACATCGACGATTTACTCGACCACGGCACCCGCGTCCTGGCAGATGCCGGCGCGTCGATCATCAAGGCCTCCACCGACTGCGCGAACACCCCAATGGCTGCAGCCTTCCACCGCCGCGGCTATCCCACGACCGGCGAAGAGATCGACTACGTCTTTCCCGGCAGCTCGTAGCGGTCAGTCAGGCCGAGCCGCCGCACGGCACCATTTCCAGCAACACGTTATAGCTAGCACCGTCCCCAGTCCCGTACACCGATCGCCCTACGGCGATGAGGGTTGCCACGCCGACCTGTCCTGGATTCACGGTCGCGCTGACGCAGGTTGTTCCGTGCCTCAGGGACGTGCCGCTCCTGTGGAGTCGACCGGTCATGCCGGGTCGCGGGCGTGGTCGACCGGTGCGTGGGGCCGAGCCGATGCAGGTTGTAGCGCCGCGCTGGATCAATTGGCCGAACGCGACCTGTCGCGTTCGGAGGCGATTCGGCGGGCTCTCGCCAACTTCGCCGCATGAAGGTTCACGCAGCACTCAAACAGGGGGTGTCGAGCGAGGACGCGGTGCAGGCCGCCGACTTGGATCGCAGTGGATCGAGCCTCTTGAGGAAG
Source organism: Leekyejoonella antrihumi (assembly GCF_007845645.1). Taxonomy (GTDB): domain Bacteria; phylum Actinomycetota; class Actinomycetes; order Actinomycetales; family Dermatophilaceae; genus Leekyejoonella; species Leekyejoonella antrihumi. Next base: position 163,680 of record NZ_VCQV01000007.1, on the reverse strand, counting down.
ACGACTGGCCGCATCGTGAACTGCGGCTCGGCTTCGACCCACAAGCACGGTTGCTCGAGACCGTCGTACTGATCTTCGACAGCGGTGAGGAGTTGGTGATCCACGCCATGCCAGCGCGTAAACAGTTCTGGGAGCTCCTGCCCTGAGGCCGGCGGCAGCCGCGAAGTCCTTACGCAGCTGCAAACAGTCGAGAGAATCACCGCAAGACGATCGGCCTGCGGTGCGCCGTCATCTTCGTGGACGTCCCGGCTGGAACACCCGTCTTCGCCGCATCCTGCTAGCTTGCCGGCGGCGTCTCCACCCGCCCTCAACGCAGAACTCGTTGCCTTCGGGATCGGCCATCACGACCCATCCTCGCGGGCTGGCTTGTCGCCGATCATCGAGCACCTGGCCACCCAAGCGCTCGATTCGCAAGACCTCCTCGTCTTGAGAACCGTCACCTCCCACGACGTCGAGGTGAACGCGGTTCTTCACGGTCTTGGTTTCGGGCACTTCCACGAACACGAGTCGAGGCGTGCTTTCATCCGACGCACCGACAAGCCAGTACGGATTGCCCGGCATCTCTTCCTTCGTGCACGGCCACCGCATGACGCCGCTCCAAAAGCGGGCCGTCGCCGCAGCGTCGGCGCAGTCGAACGTCACATTGAGCAGAAGCGTGCTCACATCATCTCCAAGGTCAGCCCCGTCAACTGTCGTTGCCAGCGTTGCACAACCTGTGTCACCCGACGTCGCGGGCGTTGATCGTCAGTCGGTGCGCCTCAGTGTCGGTTTCGTCCAGTCCGAAGCTGATGACGCGGGTGGGGTGGACGCGGATGATGGGGCCTGGAGAGACGGCGTCTGTAGGCTCGACGATAGCCTCGCCGCGCCCACGGATCTCCACGCACCTCGGCCGCCAGGGCTGGATGCTGAGAAGGTCGTCAACGACAAGGCGACGCGACCGTTGTCGGCGACATTAGCCTCCGCGATATGCGCAGCTTATTTGCCTTCCCATGCGCACTACACTGCTCATTATGACTCCGTCACAGATCCCTCAGACCGCCCTTCCCCCGTTTCACCTCGCGATCCCTGTCCATGACATCGCTGCCGCCCGCCAGTTCTACGGCGAGGTGCTCGGCTTCGACCGAGGCCGCTCCGCCGATCGGTGGACCGACTGGAACGTGTCCGGTCACCAGGTCGTCACGCACCAGGTCGATGGCCACATCAACGCGGTGGCCGGCACGAACCGGGTCGACGACCACGAGGTGCCCGTACCGCACTTCGGGCTGGTGCTCAGCGTGCAGCAGTTTCAGCAGCTCGCGGAGCGACTGACGGACGCCGGCACCGACTTCGTCATCGCGCCCTATGTCCGTTTCCCGGGTGAGCCCGGTGAGCAGTGGACGATGTTCTTCCTCGACCCGTCCGGTAATGCGCTGGAGTTCAAGGCCTTCCAGGACCCGACCCAGCTGTTCGCGATCTAAGACCGTGAACGCATACGACAACGAAGCAAGTGTCGGCACCCCGACCGGTGATGGTGCGCTCGACCAGGACTTCCTCTCGCAGGTTGGGTCCCGGATCCGGGCCCTGCGCACCATCAGGACCCTCACGGTCCAGCAGCTCGCCGACCGGTCGCAGATCAGCCGGCGACTGCTGACCCAGATCGAGCTCGGCCAAGCCAACCCCAGCCTGGTCACGGTCACCCGGATCGCCCGCGAGCTCGGCACCGAGTTCACCAACCTGCTCGGCGACTCGGCGGCCGACGCACCCGTGGTCGTGCACCCACAGGCCGACCACACCCTGGTGTGGTCCAGCCAGGCGGGCAGCAGCGCGCACCTGCTGATCGCGACTGCGGAATCACGCTCGGCAGACCTCTGGTTGTGGCACCTGGCCCCCGGCGACACCTACCGTGGCCAGGCAGACCCGACACGGTCCCAGGAACTGTTCTACGTGCTGGCCGGGACCCTCACGATCACCGTCGACGATCAAGAAGTGGTCGTCCCGACGGGGGCCTCCTGCCGGCTACGCAGCGACCGGCTCTACGCCTACGTCAACGGCGGTGATCAGCCTGTCGACTTCGTTCGCACGGTCGTGCTGGCCGCCTGACAAGGAGCTCTACGACAACTCCCGGCGCCCATGCCTCGTGAGCACGTTTCAGTCGACGATGACCGTGAGGCGACGGAAACCGGTGCCGTAGTTGATCTGCAGCAAGGCAGTCTGGTCGGTCACGCTCGACGGGACGGTGATGTTGAGAGTCGTCGAGTACGAGGCCCCCGGTGCGAGGGCGGGCACGGCCGCAGAGGTATACGCCTCGGTGATTCCCTGTGGTCCCGGCTGGGCGCTCAAAGTGGTCGCCACGCTGGTGGAGGTGCCGTTGTTGGTGATGGTGAGCGGGACGGCGGTGGTGGCGCCATGGGAGATCTCGCACGTGTTCGGCACCGCCGCGGTCACGGTCAGAGGGCCGGTGCTTTGCTTGTTGTCAAGCACACTCATCTCGTAGGACAGGTCACTCAGCCATCCGCAAGAGGTCGTGTCGAGCGTGGTGGCCGAATTGGCCCAGACGATCGCACCCTGCGTGCTGGGCTCCAGGTCCCTGAACTCAGTGGTCCAGTCGGCCGCAGACAGCTCGGCGCTGGAGCCGTTGTCCCACATCGGCCAGATGAACGGGTAGATCGGCAGGCTCGAATCCATGGACTTGTCGTTGGACACGGCAGCGCTGAGTTCGGCCTTCCAGTCCGCCACCGTCGCCCAGCGGTTGTACATCGTCGGTGCGAAGAACTGGAAGTAGCCGCCGGTATAGAGCTGCGCAGTGTACGAGTCGTAGGCCGTTTTCCAGTCGTAGGAGTACATTCCGATCGGAGCCGACGGTTCAGCGCCGTGCGCCCAGGTAGCCAGTTCCTCATAGAGATTGAGGTCCTGCTGAGCCTGCGCGTTCGAGGTCGCGCTGTCCGGAACGATTCCCTCGAAGTCCAGTGCGATCGGAGTCGTGGGGCTGGCGCCGAACTGACTGACCACGCTGGTGATCGCGGACTCGAAGGTGCTCTGCGAGGGCACGTTGCTGCACCCGGTTGTCGAGCACGTCAGTCCCCACCGGTCGTAGACCACCGCGTTGTTGGTCAGGCCGAACTGGTCCAGCGCCCAGGTCGAGTGATCGCCCTGGGTCTCGTTGAAGACGGTGAACGACGTCGCGGCATTTGCTTCTCGAGCCGGCATGCTCAAAAGCATTGCGGTGCTGACCGTGACAACGGCGGTGATTGCGGCGACGTGGCGCGACCTGCGACTCAACTTAGCGAGCATGCTCATCTCCCGAGGTGAATATGGGGACCTACAGGGCGTATTCGGTGCGTCGTGCGGAGCGGAACGCGATATGCGCTGCAACCGGTACGCATCGACGGATCGAGGAAATCGCTGTGTGACAGGACGATTCAAGGAGGAATCGGCCGCACTCCAAAAATATGGGCAAACCTTTACCGAGCGATGTTCCGGACCGAGGACGATGACCACGATGCTGGGCACATCCAGGATCCGCGGAAGTTGTCAGCCCAGCCGAGGCGCGGCTGTGGCCCGAAAAGCTGCGAGGCTGCAGCCGATCTGTGCACGGCGAACGACTATTCGAAGGTCACTGTCGGTATACGCCCATAGCCTTGCCCGCATGGGTACCCAGATTTCGATCGCGGCCGCCGTTCTCGTCCGCAACGGTCTCGTGCTGATGGTGCATCGTCATCCCATGCGTCAGGCTTGTCCCGACCGTTGGGGCCTTCCGGGTGGGCACGTCGAGCCGAGCGAGCTGCCCCACGAAGCGGTCAGCCGTGAGTGCCTCGAAGAAATCGGTGTGCACGTCCACGACCCACGGCCGATTCCGATGGTGGTAGCCGACACCGATGTCGACATGACGGCGTTCCTCGTGACTCGCTGGACCGGAGAGCCCGTCAACGCCGCCCCCGAAGAACACGACGATCTACGCTGGTTCAGCCCCGGCGAACTCGCACTGCTGAAGCTAGCCCACCCGGAAACCCTGCCGAACATGCTGAGCGCCATGCAGATCGCCACCCAATAGCCGGCCATCAGCATGCGCGCGCGGCGATTGCGGCGTACTTACGGTCCGGTCGTTCTGGGAACTGGCGCTGTAGTCGCTGCACCTCGATGAACCCTGCCCTCGCCAGACACTCCGCGAAGGTCACGATGGACCACCGGTAGGCCGTGATGACCGTGTGGTCGAACGCGGCCACATCGTCGTCGCTGTCGAAGAAACCGGCGATCAGCAGGCCGCCGGAGACAAGGAGCCGGCGGAACCCGATCGAGATCCGACGGTGGGAGATGGATGGTCGAGTACCAGGGGAGGATTCCTGCCACGGAGTGCTCGGGAGCGTCGAGCTCCATCATCGAGCCGAGCTGGAACTGCGGGCCGGGATAGGTCGCCTGAGCGTGGGCGATGAACTCCGGGACGATGTCGACGCCGATCACATCAGCGCCGCGGAAATGCAGGTACGCGGTCCAGTGGCCGGGTCCGGTCCGCAGCCGACGTCGAGCACTGGGCCCGCAAGACCCGTCAGATGCCGCCGCACCAGATCTTTCTCGGCATCGTCGTCGGTTTGCCAGTCGTCGTCGATCAGGCCGATGTACTGCTCAGACCTGGACGAGTACGCCTCACACATGGGCTCGAAATCCATCGCGCCAGGACAGGGCGGATTCCGCCGCCGACCCTGGATTCGCCACGCGTGCGCGCGAGGAACGACATCTAGGATCCGCGCTTGTCGCCGTGAACGAACGGCGCTTGCACAACGAAGTGCAGGTAGTCGGCGGAGCTCACCGTGAACCTATGAGGCTCAGCTCGACGAGGACCATGTCACCGTCGCCATATCCCGTTCCCTCTGCGGTGACGACTCCGGCTACGGTTGCTTGTGCGGCAACCGCCATAAGGTGCCGCTTCGGTGGACGCATGGCGCCCGTGACCGGGCCGGGCGCCCCATAGGTTGCCGCTCGGTGGCCATATGGTGCATCGGCGGATTCAGTTGCACGCTTCACAACGTCGCGTCGCCGAGGTCGCAATTTTCGGCGCTACCCGTCAACCAGATCGCAATTCTCAGCCCTTCCCCTCCCCGTTTTAAGGCAACAAACTGCGATCTCGACGACGCGCAGGCCGATTGGGTTGCCGCCGGCAGCCGCCGGCACACACGTCTGGCCGCTGCCGCGACTTGCCGGGGGCGTCGCGTTCGGTGGCGCCGGCCGTGCACACGCATGCCGCCAAGGGCGGGTGCCGATGCGATCAGCAGTCGGCGATGAAGCGGCTCAGCACGCGGGCACCGAACTTCAACGACTTGGTCGGCACACGCTCGTTGATCCCGTGGAACATCGGCGCAAAGTCCAGGTCGGCCGGCAGCTGCAGCGGCGCGAAGCCGTAACCGGTGACGCCGAGCCGCTTCAGGGCCTTGTTGTCGGTGCCACCGGACAGGCAGTAGGGCAGGATCGCCGCGGCCGGGTCCTCGGCGAGCAGGGACTGCTTCATCACCTCGACCAGCGGGGCGTCGAACGGCGCGTCCAGCGCGATGTCGCGGTGATGCACCTGCACCTCGACGAACTCCCCCGCCAGGTCGCGGATCGTGGCCATCAGGTCCTCCTCGTGCCCTGGCAGGAAGCGGCAGTCCAAGGACGCGGAGGCAGTCTGTGGGATCACGTTGTGCTTGTAGCCGCTGTCCAGCATGGTGAAGTTCGCGGTGTCGCGCAGGGTGCCCTCGACGAAACCGCGCGCCCCGCCGAGGTGGGTCAGCAGCTCGGCCGCGTCGTCATCGGCATACGTCACGCCGGTCAGATCGGACAGCCCGTCGAGGAGCTGGCGCACCGACGCGATGTATTCGCGTGGCCACACGTGCGCGTTGATGCGGGCGATCGCCTCGGCCAGCCGGACGACGGCGTTCTCGTCGTTGGGGACCGACCCGTGACCCGCGCGTCCATGGGCGCGCAGCCGGAGCCAAGCGATGCCCTTCTCGGCCGTCTGCAGCAGGTAGGCGCGCTGCGCCTGGCCCTGCTTGTCGGGGAAGGTCACGCTGTAGCCACCCACCTCGCTGATGGCCTCGGTGGCCCCCTCGAACAGCTCGGGGTGGTTGTCGACCAGCCAGTGGCTGCCCTTCAGACCACCCGCTTCCTCGTCGGCCAGGAAGGCGAACACCACATCGCGGGGCGGCTTCTTGCCGGTGCGGGCCAGGTCTTTGAGGACGGCGAGGATCATCGCGTCCATGTCCTTCATGTCGACCGCACCGCGACCCCATACGCAGCCGTCCTCACAGATCTCTCCGCCGAACGGATCGGACTGCCAGTCCTCGGCGTTCGCCGGCACGACGTCGAGGTGACCGTGCACGACCAGGGCGCCCCGTGACGAGTCCTCACCCTCCACACGGACCACGACGCTGGCCCGGCCGGGCTCGCTCTCGTAGAGCTCGGCGTCGAGGTCGACGTCGCTCAGCTCGGTCATGACGTATTCGGCGGCCTTGCGCTCCCCCGGTCCGCTGCCGTCGCCGTAGTTGCTCGTGTCGATGCCGATGAGGTCCTGGCAGATGCGGACGACCTCGTCCTCCGGCCCGGTCTGGGTGTCGTCGTGCGTGCTCATACGCCCACCTTCCCATGTATGACCAGTCGATGGTCAGCCCGGTCAGAGCCCGCCCAGCGCTCGGACCGTGTCGATCGTGTCCGCCTCGTCGGCGCTTTTGTCATCGCGATAACGGATGACGCGGGCGAATCGCAACGCCAGACCCGACGGATACCGGGTGGACCGCTGCACACCGTCGAAGGCGACCTCGACGACCTGCTCCGGTCGGACTGTCACGACGTGGTCGCCCCGTTCGACAGCGAGCTCATCGAACCGCCGCGTCTGCCACTCGAGCATCTCGTCGGTCATCCCCTTGAACGTCTTGCCGAGCATCACCAGCCCACCGGCCTGTGGATCTCGCGCACCGAGGTGGATGTTGGACAGCTTGCCACGACGCCGACCGCTCCCCCACTCGACCGCAAGCACCACGAGATCAAGCGTGTGCCGCGGCTTGACCTTGACCCACCCGGCGCCGCGGCGCCCCGCGGCATACGTCGAGTCGAGCCGTTTGAGGACGACGCCCTCGTGCCCCGCGGCCACCCACTCCTCGAAGTGCTGCTGCGCCTCCGTCGCGCCGGCCGGCTCGGCGCGCGCGACCCGCCACTGCGACGGCACCGTTTCCGCGAGCAGAGCGTGACGCTCGCGTGCCGGCCGGTCCAGCAGGTCGGCGCCGGCGTGATGCAGGATGTCGAAGAAGAGCGGTGTGACCGGTGTGACTGTGCGCAGCTGCTGTGGATCTTTGCGGCTTGCGGTGCGAGCGCCGGTGACCTGGAAGGGTTCCGGCCGACCATCCGGTCGCAGCGCAACGACCTCCCCGTCCAGCACGAGCGCACGCGCCGGCAGCGAGGCGACCGCCTCAACCACCTCGGGCAGTCGGTCCGTGACCTCCTCAAGACTGCGCGTGAACAGCCGCACCTCGTCGTCGAGCTTGTGCGCCTGCACCCTGATCCCGTCGATCTTGCACTCGATGGCGACCTCGGCTCCGCCGAGCTCCTCGAAGGCGTCGCCGATGCTTGGCGCCGAGGCCGCGAGCATCGGGCGCATCGGGCGGCCGGCCTGCAGCCCGATCGTGTCCAGTGCCGCCTCACCACCGGCCATGGCCGCCGCCGCGACCGGCGCGGCATACCCGGCGAGCATCACGGCGCGACGCACAGCACCCTCCGGCACGTCGAAGGCCGCAGCGATGGCCTTGAGCATCACGCCGTCGAGGGCGCCCTGGCGGATCTCGCCCGCGATCAGCCCGCGCAGCAGCCGCTGCTCGGCCTCGGTCGCCCGCGCGAGCAGGTCGCGCACGAGACCGGCACGCCGGGCCACCGAACCCTCGCCGTGCGCCCCTGCGATCTGGCCGAAGACCGCGTCGACCTCGGCCACCTGCAACGTCGGGTGCTCGGCCGACTGGCTGACCTCCCGCAAGCCGCGCCACCCCACCCCGAGCCGGCGCTGCGGGAGCACGCCGGAGAGGTATGCCGCCACCAGGCCCACCTCGGCCGGCTCAGCAGACCGCAGCGCATCGGCAATCGCCTCGACCTTCGCGTTGCGGGATCGGGTCGCGGCAACCCGCGTCGACGCGGTCACCAGCTCGGCAAGTAGCACGCGTTCAGCCTGGCACGCCGCACCGACAGCCGGCGCCCGCGGCGGAATGCCCGGACGCGTCGCCTCGTTCACGAGAGGGACCACACCGCACCGAACCAAGGAGCTCCCCCGTATGCCGTCGACCACCCGTATCGTGCTCGCGTCCCGTCCGCATGGCGCACCCCAGCAGGACAACTTCCGGACCGAGACGCTCGACCTCGGGCAGCCCGCCGAGGGTGAGGCGCTGCTCGAGACGCTGTACCTCTCGCTCGACCCCTACATGCGCGGTCGGATGAGCGACGCCCCGTCGTACTCGCCGCCGGTGCAGATCGGCGGCCCGATGGTCGGCGGGACCGTGTCTCGAGTCGTTGCCGCCCCCGGGGGCGACCTGAGCCCCGGCGACGTCGTCCTCGGGTATGGCGGCTGGCAGACCCACTCGATCGAGCGGACGGCACATCTGCGACGGCTGGACGCCGACAGGGCCCCGCTGTCCACGGCACTGGGCGTGCTGGGCATGCCGGGCTTCACGGCATACGCCGGACTGCTCAAGATCGGCGCGCCGCAGCCCGGGGAGACCGTGGTGGTCGCCGCCGCGAGCGGGCCCGTGGGATCGGCAGTCGGTCAGATCGCCCGGGCCAAGGGCGCTCGGGCGGTAGGGATCGCCGGAGGCCCCGAGAAGGTCGCCTACCTGACGGAGCTCGGGTTCGACGCCGCGATCGATCACCGGGCGGCCGACTTTGCCGACCAGCTCGCTGCCGCGACGCCGGACGGCATCGACGTCTACTTCGAGAACGTGGGCGGGAAGGTCTTCGACGCCGTGCTCCCCCGGCTCAACGAGTTCGCGCGCATTCCCGTGTGCGGGCTCGTCGCCGGATACAACGCGACGTCGCTGCCGGACGGGCCGAACCGCGTGCCGCAGCTCATGGGCGCCATCCTCCGGAAGAGCCTGACGGTGCGCGGGTTCATCCAGCGTGAGTTCGTCAAGGAGCTGGGCGCGCAGTTCGAGCAGGACATGGCGGCCTGGATCGCGGACGGCACGGTGCAGCACAAGGAGGACCTGGTCGAGGGCCTGGACCACGCGGTCGAGGCCTTCCAGGGACTGCTGGAGGGCAAGAACTTCGGCAAGCTGGTCGTCAAGGTCGCCGACTGACCGCGGTCATCGCGGCGACCGTTTCGGCCCGGCCGCCGCGGTGCCCTTTCGGGCCGGCTGAGGGATACTGGACTGGTGGCTGGGGACCGGCGGTCGATGCAGAGTTTTTGCTTTCTGCGTGCTAGTGTTTCCGGTCGTTGGCCAGGTTCAACAGAATCGGGTCACGCCCACGTCCGGGTGGCGGAATAGGCAGACGCGCTAGCTTGAGGTGCTAGTCCTCGTATAGAGGGTGGGGGTTCAAGTCCCCCCTCGGACACCAGCTTTGCCCCACGTGCTCGTTGCGAGCGCGTGGGGCTTTCGCGAAACCGGCTCCTGGCAGGCCAGACCCAAGGTGGTTCGGTGGCGGGCGCGCCCTCCCCCGCACCGAGCGGCATACACACCCTCGAGAGGTCCACAAGATGTGTGGACCTCTCGGCATATTTGTATGCCTCTGCCTGCGGGGGCATTCAGGTTGTTCTCGCACATAGTAGTTAGCATTGGCTAAGTATGCAAAAGTTCGAGAGTAGCGACGAGAGGTCGACCGTGGCGGTAGACGATCAGAGTGCTGGTGCGATGACGGCCGGCAGCAGCCGCAAGGCGCGGGCCGCGGCCCGGCGAGAGCGGCTTCGCAATGACCCGCACTACAAGTGGATAGCACTCTCGAACACCACCCTCGGCGTGCTGATGGTCACGATCAACTCGTCCATCCTGTTGATCGCCCTGCCGAACATCTTTGGTGGCATCAAGCTCAACCCGCTGCTTCCCGCGAACGTGAGCTATCTGCTGTGGCTGATCTTGGGCTTCCTGGTGGTCACCGCCGTACTGGTGGTGAGCCTGGGGCGCGTCGGTGACATGTACGGCCGGGTGAAGATGTACAACCTGGGCTTCGCGATCTTCACGGTCTTCTCGATCCTGCTGTCGGTGTCCTGGATGCACGGCAGCGCCGGAGCCATCTACCTGATCATCATGCGAGTGCTGCAGGGGGTCGGTGGCGCGTTCTTGTTCGCCAACTCCAGCGCGATCATCACCGACGCGTTCCCCAAGGACCAGCGCGGTCTCGCACTTGGCATCAACAGCGTCGCGGCGATCGCGGGATCGTTCATCGGTTTGGTGCTCGGCGGAGTGCTCGGCCCGATCGACTGGCACCTGGTCTTCGTGGTCTCCGTACCCTTCGGCCTTTTCGGGACCATCTGGGCGTACCTGAAGCTGCAGGACACCGGCATCCGGCAGAAGGCGAGCATCGACTGGTGGGGCAACATCACCTTCGCCGTCGGCCTGGTGGCGCTACTGGTCGGCATCACCTACGGCATCCAGCCCTACGGCGGGCACAACATGGGCTGGACGAATCCCACCGTCCTGGCCGAGATGCTGGGCGGAATCGCCGTCCTGGTCGTCTTCGCCGTGATCGAGACGAAGGTCGACAACCCGATGTTCCGGCTGCCACTGTTTCGGATCAGGGCCTTTACCGCAGGCAACGTCGCCAGCCTGCTGTCCTCTCTCGGCCGTGGCGGGTTGATGTTCATCCTGATCATCTGGCTGCAAGGCATCTGGTTGCCCCTGCACGGGTACGACTTCGCGTCCACGCCGCTGTGGGCCGGGATCTACATGCTGCCGCTGACGATCGGCTTCCTGGCCGCTGCGCCGATCTCAGGACTCCTGTCCGACCGGTATGGCGCACGGCCGTTCGCCACCGGTGGCATGCTCATCTCCGCGGCCAGCTTCGTCCTCTTCCTCCTGCTGCCGGTCAACTTCTCCTACGTCTGGTTCGCGCTGATCCTGCTGCTCATCGGCGCCGGCATGGGACTGTTCGCCTCCCCCAACCGGGCCGGGATCATGAACAGCCTTCCGCCGGACCAGCGTGGTGTCGGTGCCGGGATGTCCGCAACGTTCCAGAACGCCGCAACTGTGCTGTCGATCGGTATCTTCTTCTCGCTGCTGATTCTGGGCCTGTCGGCGACGTTGCCCTCGCACCTCTACCAGGGCCTGGTCAGCCAAGGCGTCCCCACGGCGGCGGCGCACCAGGTGGCCGCGCTCCCGCCGGTCGGCACGCTGTTTGCTGCCCTCCTCGGCTACAACCCGATCCAGAGCCTGCTCGGACCGCATGTCCTGGGGGCGTTGCCGGCCGGCCATGCGGCCACCCTGACCAGCCGCGGCTACTTCCCGCATCTGATCGCGGGACCGTTCCAGCACGGGCTGCAGTACGCGTTCGTGTTCGCGATCATTGCCTGCCTGATCGCCGCGGTGGCGTCCTACCTGCGCGGCGGCAAGTACCACTACGTGGACGGCGCCGAGCTGGGCTCTGACGGCACCCGCCCTTCGGCACCGCCGCAGCCCGAGGTCACAGGCACCAGCAGTGCCACCGCCGAGGTCACGTCCCTCGTGCAGAAAGAGCCGAACGTCGTGTCTGTGCCCGTCGTCGTAGCGCGAGAGCCCGAACGGTGAGCGCGGGCGCCGCACTCAGGTCCAGTTGGACACGCGCCACCCGCACGTCATGACCCACCGAGATCATCGCGCTGCGCCGAGTCCAGAACCGCGCCGCGACAGCTTCCGCCATACCCAGGTCGACGGGACGACGCGGTTCTCCATGACGTAGGCCGCGGTGACCGGGTCCGACAACGTTGCCTCCAGCATCCGTCGGGCCGGGGTCCCCGCAGCGATGAGCAGTTCATCACCTGGCCTGAGGACCTCGTCGTCCGACGGGCCCGGCAACGCCTCTCCCCCGCGGATCAGCGCCAGCGCGACCATCGCCAGGGACGTGTCACGATCGAGCGGGTCGCGCAGCAGATCCCCGAGAGGAATCCCGTCGCCCTGCAGCCATGGCTGCACCCACCGGGCGAACTCGTCGTCCAGGTGGATCCGCCACAGGTCGGGTTTGCGCCGGCCGCATCGCTCGACCAGGCGGTCGGTCATGGCGACGGACCACTGGTCGCCCAGGTGCGGAATCTGTGGGAGCAGCCGCATGAGGGTCGGACTCGCCAGTCGCGCCATCACCTCGATCGACATGATCTCGGGCGGCGTCATCCCGAAGTCGACGTCGAGCGCCTGGAAGAGCGGCACGTTGGACAGCCGATGCTCGAGAGCAACGGTGAACAGGCGGGGGTTGACCCGCCGAGCCGACTCCAGCAGCCACACATTGGTCGTGTCATCGGCGCTGGCGGCCACGAACGCAAACGCCGTCTCGAGGTCGGCCTCCTCCAGCCGATGGCCGTCCTCCGTGCCGACAACCGTGACCTCAACACCCTCCGCGTGCAGATCGGACTTCAGCTCGGTGGCAAACGGACCGTTGCCGCACACCACCCACCGCCCGCCCGCGGGTCTCGGGCGTCGCTCCAGCAGCGGTGTCCCGGGTGCGCTGGTCAGCCACACCATGAGCCGGTATGCAGCGGGTGACCTCAGCAGGATGCGCAGGTGGTCGCCGAATCGGTCGAGGTGATTGACCACGTCACAGTCGGCGTAGGACTGCATTCGCCCCGCCATCTCACGCGAGGTGGTTCCGGCGATGATCCGCAGCCCGGGTCGCAGGAGCGCAGTCGTCATGGTGACGTCGAGGTTGACCTTGTCGTCACCGGCGAGGGCCAACACGCCCTCGCACTGCGGATGTGCGAGACCGGCAAGCACCAGGTTGCGGGTGTCGCGCGCGTCACCGAGCAGAGCGGGGGTGTCGGCCCGATAGCCATCGAGGTCGACGGAGGACACGCGTGCGTCATGAGTGTCGACGACGACAAACCGGCGACCCATCGCATCGAGGGTTCGAGCAATACCTTTCGTGGTGCTGCCGTATCCGACCAGGATGAGGAACGGTTCGGCGAAGTGCCGCACCTTGCGAGCGACGTGTCGACGAGCCAACGTCCGACGAAAGGACTCGTCGCGCGCCAGCGCGAGCAGCGACCCGATGCCGTACGCCCAGCCCAGCACGCTCAGATAGATCGAGAGTGTGACCCACATGCGTTGTGCTGTCGTGAGCTCGCCGTTGATCTCGGTGAAGCCGATCGTCGTCGCCGTGTAGCTGATGAAGTAGAACGAGTCGAACAAGGACAGGTGAATGACCTGACCGTCCGCATTCTTGCCGGGAATGATGGACAGGCCAACCACGCTGGCGGAGAAGATGCAGATGACCAGGATGATCGGGACCCGCAGTCGGCGCAGCACCAGCAGCACGGCGGCCTCCGGCTGACCCGCCTCATCGGACACCAACGATGCCGTCCTCGGCGGCACAGACTCGACGTCCTTGGACGCGTCTTGACCACCGACCATCCGGTGCCAGGCAACGATCAGCGGATTGGTCATTGTGGCCTACCGCCGTTGGAACGAGACCGTCTCGACGACCAGCAGGACGACCGAGACGAGATTCGCCAGGAGCGCGCCCGCCGACATCGACACGACACCGGCCATCGCCCCGTGAGTCAGTCCGGCCGACGACACCTGGTTCGCCCACGTCCACATGACCGAGGCCGCGATGAGCTGCAGGCTCGCGACCAGGCTCGTGGCCAGATGCACCGCACCGATCTGCGTGCGGTCACCGAACTTGAGCACCGTTGCAATCAGGTTGACTACGACCGCGGCAAAGAGCTCATAGATGTTGTGCATGTGCGGATCGCCCATGTCACCAACGAAAAAGCCAAAGTTGAGGGTGGCGGCCAACAGCACGAAGAAGCCGAAGATCACCTTCTCCAGATTCATTCATGCCTCCATCGTCGGGTCCGGGCATGCTACCTCAGGGCCAACGGGCCTCCGACCCAAACGCCGGAGCTCGAACGTCTGTGACACTGGTGAAATGACCGGAGCTGCTGCACCTGCTGGACCCGCTCAGATCGACGGTGCGCCCGTCGTCCTGCTCGACGGCGGGATGTCGAACGCCCTTGAGGATCGGGGCCACGACCTGTCCGACGCGCTCTGGACGGCGCGTCTGCTGCGAGACGCGCCCGCGGAGATCGCCGCCGTCCATCGGGCCTACTTCGACGCCGGCGCTCGCGTGGCCACGACCGCCAGCTATCAGGCCAGCCTCACCGGTCTCGTAGCCGCCGGGCTCGGCAACCGTGAAGCACAGCAGCTCATCGGCAGCAGCGTCACTATCGCGCGAAATGTTCGAGACTCGTTGGCGTCGAATGGAACTCGCCGATGGGTCGCCGCATCCGTCGGGCCGTATGGCGCGACCCTCGCCGATGGCTCGGAGTATCGGGGGCACTACGGACTGTCCAATGCGCAGCTTCGCGACTTCCATCTGCCGCGTCTCGAGCTGCTCGCGGCGGCTGGGCCCGACCTCTTCGCGGTGGAGACCATCCCCGATATCGACGAGGCGGAGGTGCTGGTCGACCTGTTGGACGAGGTCGGGCTCCCCGCGTGGCTCTCGTTCTCCATTCTTGGCAGGCGGACGCGCGCGGGTCAGCACCTGTCCGACGCGTTCGCCGTCGCAGCCTCGGCCGAGACCGTCTTCGCGGTCGGGGTCAACTGCTGCCCGCCGGCCGATGTGCTGCCCGCGCTGGAGACCGCGCACGCCGTCACCGGCAAGCCGACCGTCGCGTATCCCAACAGCGGCGAGCAGTGGAGCGCAGCCGCAAGAGGGTGGCAGGGCGCAGCCGCATACGACGTCGGTCTCGCCCCGGGGTGGGTAGCCGCGGGAGCGGCCTATGTCGGTGGGTGCTGCCGGGTAGGGCCATCGACCATTGCCGCGCTGGCGACCATCCTGGAGACCGAGTGAGGCCATATCGTGGTCTGGGCGAACCCCCGCACCGGATACCAGGAGGCACAGATGGCAACACCGGAGGAAGCGCAGACCGCGCTGCTTGACGCACTAGTGGTGTGCACGAATGCGATCCAGTCCAAGCCGAAGGACCTGAACGCCACCACGGCGGAACGATACAGTCAGGCGGCTCTGCACCTCTCGGAGGCCATTGCCTGGCTGCGGGAGCCGGGTCAGCCGCATGGCGGAAGCGTCAGCCAGGCGTCCTGACGACGCCGGGCCTGCGCTGCACGGGTCAGGAGTAGAAGGGCCCGCGCTCCGGGTCTCGATGGGCCGGCTTGCCACCCTTCACGTCGGCCTCGCCGTGCAGGAGCGTCCCTTCGTCAGTCATGACTGCCAGCCCGCCACGATCGGGGTTGACCAATACCTCGGCAACGCGGGCATCGACCGTCTCATTCGTCGGAAGACCGTCCTGCTCGAAGCGGTGAGTGAGCTCGGCCGCCACTGCCGCCCGTGTTTTGCCGACTGCTCGACGGGTTTCGCACATGTTGCCATCGGCAGGGGTAATGCGCTATCCAGGTGTGATGCAGCAGCCCCGGTCCGACGATCCCGCCGTCTATGCCGACGATCTCCGGATCGGCGACACCTTCCAGCTCGGTTCGTATCTCGTCACACGCGAAGACCTGCTGGGCTTCGCGCACCAGTGGGATCCGCAGATCTTCCACCTCGACGAAGATGTCGCCACGGAGGGTCACTTCGGCGGCCTCATCGCCAGCGGCCTGCACACCCTCTCGATCTATCAGCGGCTGGCGGTGCTCGCGGTCTTCCAGAACTGGCAGGTGATTGCCGGACGCTCCTTCCGAGAGGCCAAGTTCCTCCGCCCGGTCCGCGCAGAGGACACCCTCACCGGCACGGTGCGTGTCGAAGGCGTTGTGCCGGACGCGCGCGAACGTGCCCTGGTCACAACCTCGGCCGAGCTGACCAATGGTGCGGGCCGGCCGGTCCTGACCCTGCTGGTCGACGCCTACGTGATGACGCGGTCGGGCAGAGCCTAACGAGACGAACACCGACTGAAAAGGAGATCGTCATGCCAGAACGTGAGCCTGGACCATCCATCAAGGACGACGAGCTGTACGAGAAGCTCCGAGACGAAGGCAACAGCAAGGAGAAGTCCGCTCGCATTGCGAACGCGGCGAGCAACACCTCCCGGTCGCACGTCGGATCGAAGGGTGGCTCGCATGGCAGCTACGAGGACTGGACCGTCGACGAACTGCGCAATCGGGCTCAGGAGATAGACATCGACGGCCGGTCCGACATGACCAAGGACGAGCTCATCGAGGCACTGCGCAACCACTGACCGCCGGAGCGTAGTCGCTGCAATGCTCTCGATCCTCGATCGTGACCCGCAGCTCGCCGTAGACATCGCGCAGAAGACGTGAGACCTGCACCTGGCTGACACCGACACGACGACCGATCTGTTGCTGGGTCAAGTTGTCCACAAAGCGAAGTCGGAGCACGACTCGCTCGCGTCGCTCCAACCTTTCCAGTGCGGTCCGAAGCGAAATGCGGGCAACGAGTCGGTCATACGGATCGCCGTGCACGTCAGCAATCGTCTCCCCGAGCGACGGCTCAGCAGCACCCTGCATCGGTGCGTCCAGGGACGCCGCGCGGTACTGGCCGTCCACCATCCGGGCCTGCCACACGGACTCCCTGGACACCTCGAGAAACTCGGCGATCTCACCATCGGTCGGCGAATGGTGCAGTGTCTGCTCCAGGTCCGCTCCTACCCTCCGAACTCGACCATGCAGCTCCTGCAGCGCCCGCGGCGGCCGCACAGCCCAGCCGTGGTCCCGGAAGTGATGTTTGAGCTCGCCGTTGATGGTGGGCACTGCGAATGCCGTGAACCCGTGACCCGCACTCGGGCGGTACCGGCGCACAGCCTCTACGAGACCGACCAGGGCGACCTGCACGAGGTCCTCGTGCTCGATGCCCTTGTGATCGAACTGGCGGGCGACCCCGGTCGCAAGGGCCTGATTCTCCAGAACCACCCGCTGACGCAGCCGTTCGGCCCGGCCCCGGTCGGTCTCCTGCTGGGCACGCGCAAGCAGCTCCTGCGACCAGGTGTCGCGCCCCGATCGACTCGGTTTGCCGTAGCCAACAAAGGACATGGCTCTCCAGACAGACGGACGGTTCCATGCCAGCCACACTTCTTGAGCTGACCTGTGTTCCTCCGCACAACGATAGTCCCGGCACCCGGACAACGCGGTGACGTCTCCGGGGGCAGGCCACAACAGTCACTGGGCGACGGAGGCGACCACCAACCGCTCCAGCTCATGGCGAGCCTCGCTGACGGACCGCACGAAGGGTTGGTTTGATGCGGCCTGCAGAATGCCGTCACCGACCTCGCCGACGTGGGCCGCCACGCGCAGAGCCTGCGTGATGCGGTCCTCCAGCTCGCGATGCGTCCCGAGCAGGGGTAGCTCGCGATCCTCCTCGTCCTTGGCGTGGTGAACCACGGACTCCTGAAAGAGCGCGTACTGCACATCGAACAAGGGAGAGTCGACGGGCAGGTCCCGGAGCCGGTCAAGCACGATCCCGGCGTCGCGCTCCTCGATGAGGCGGTTGTCGACATCTCCAGGATGTCCCTCACCATCGGCCAGACGTGCAGCGGCCATCGGATGGATCCAACCCTGCTCCATCGCCTCATGCGCCGCGAGGTGCGCTCGCACCAGATCCAGGGCATCGAGGCGCTGCTGCCCCTTCAGATGGGCGACCTCCTCCAGCAGGGCGCGCAGATGCCCGTGCTGGCCGGTGATCGTGACGAACAGGTCGTTGTAGCTCGGTGCAGTACTCATACCTTGCTACTACCCGCGATTGCGCCAGTTATCCCCGTCGGGCTCGGATCTGCCCAGAGCAGAGTTTGATGGCGCGATCGGCCGGCGACACGCAGGCTGGACACATGACTTCGGAGACAAGCCGGCCCACCTTTCCCCTGCTCGATGACCACCTGGCCATGGAGCTGCTGCATCAACGAATCGTCGTGCTCGGCACTGAGGTCGACGACATGGTCGCCGGCCGGATCACCGCGCAGCTGTTACTCCTGTCCGCACGCGATCCCCGCGCCGACATCAGCCTCTACATCAACTCTCCCGGCGGCTCGGTCACAGCCGGGCTCGCGATCTACGACACCATGCGCCTCATCCCGAATGACGTGAGCACCCTCGCGATGGGCCTTGCCGCGAGTATGGGGCAGTTCCTGCTGACCGCAGGCACCGCGGGCAAGCGATTCGCCCTCCCCAACACCCGCATCCTCATGCACCAGGGCTCCGCCGGGATCCAGGGGACCGCGGCCGACGTCGAACGGCAGGCGGGCAACCTGCGCGTCCTCAAGGTGCGGATGAGCGAGCTGCTCGCCCAACACACCGGTCAGACCGTCGCACGGATCACCGCGGACAGTGACCGAGACCGGTGGTTCGACGCGACCGAGGCGATGAGCTACGGGATCGTCGATCACGTGGTCAGCTCACTCGAGGACGTCCGACCGGCGGGGACGACCCGGAAGGTGGGCCTGGGATGAGCGGCTACCCGATCCCCTACGTCATCGAGCGCACCCCATCCGGTGAACGCACCTTCGACATCTACAGTCGACTGTTGCAGGAGCGAATCATCTTCGTCGGCACCGAGATCGACGATGGTGTCGCCAACGTCGTCATGGCCCAGCTGCTGCACCTGTCGGACACGAGCGCCGACCGGGAGATCTCCCTCTACATCAACTCCCCCGGCGGCTCGTTCACGTCCTTGATGGCGATCTACGACACGATGCAGTTCGTGCGGCCGGCGGTGGCGACGTACTGCCTCGGGCAGGCCGCGTCGGCCGCCGCGATCCTGCTCGCTGCCGGCACGCCGGGCCGGCGATTCGTGCTGCGGCACTCCCGGGTCCTGCTGCACCAGCCGGCCGGCGGCGGGCAGGGCACCATCTCCGACCTCTCCTTGCAGGCCGAGGAGCTGATGCGCGTGCGAGCACAGGTCGAGGAGGTTCTGAGCCGGCACACCGGCCGCTCGACCGAGCAGCTGCGCCAGGACACGGACCGGGACAACGTCCTCACGGCGACCCAGGCCGTCCGGTTCGGGCTTGCCGACGAGGTGATCGAGCGCGCAGACCAGGTCCTTCCGGGGTAGTTATGCCGCAAGCAGACGGGCATCGGTCGCCCGCGCGAGCGTCCGCGCCGGGCGGGGCAGCGACCGCACCGCATGCAGCGGGGTCACCGTGGCCAGCTCCCGGTGCGCCGCGCCGACCAGCTCCGTCGTGCTCGAGCCGAGCGCACGGCATACCGCCTCCAGCACCTCGGAGGAGGCCTCCTTGCGGCCGCGTTCGATCTCCGACAGGTAGGGCATCGAGACACCGGCCTGCGCCGCCACGTCGGCCAGGGTGCGGCCCTGGGCGTTTCGGGCCCGCCGCAGCAACCGGCCGAACACGTCACGGAGCAGCGGAGTCGAATGGTCCATACCGGATCGTAGGCACGCCCGAGCGTCCAGTACGACCGAATGGCACACCTGTTCGCGCCCGGCGTAACCCTCAGAGCCGTCGAATCACATCGTCGAGCATCGACTCGGTGAGCTTGCCGGTAAACGTGTTCTGCTGGCTCACGTGATAACTGCCGAACAGCTGCACCGGCCGGTCACCGGCCAGCAGGGTCGCGGTGGCGCCGTGACCGAACTTCGGCTTGGGCCGCGGCACCTGCCAGCCGATCCGTCGCGCGGCCGTGATCGTGGCGTTCCACGCCAGCGAGCCCAGCGCCAGGATTGACCGCAGCGTCGGCTCCGCGAGCTGCAGGTCACGGTCCAGCCAGGGCCCACAGGTGTCCCGCTCGAGGGTGGTCGGCTTGTTCGCGGGCGGCGCGCACCGCACCGTCGCCACAATGCGTATGCCGCGCAGCTCGAGTCCGTCGCCACTCGCGACCGAGGTCGGCTGGTTGGCGTAGCCGGCGCGGTGCAGAGCGGCATACAGCCAGTCCCCCGCCCGGTCCCCCGTGAACATCCGACCCGTGCGGTTCGTGCCGTTGGCGGCAGGCGCCAGGCCGACGACCAGCACGGGTGCATTCGGCTCGCCGACTCCGGGCCCCGGTCTGCCCCAGTAGGGCTGGTCCGCAAAGGATGCGCGTCGGCCGGTCCTCGCGACGTCCTCCCGCCACTTGACCAGGCGAGGACACGCTCGGCACACCGAGATTCGCGCGTCCAGCTGATCGACGTCGTCTGCCGTCCGCGCCAGGCTGCGGACCTGCGCAGCGGTGTGCGCAACCGGAGTGGTCGCATCGGCCGGGTCTCCGGGCCAGCCGGTGCCTGGCGGCACCGGTGAGGCAAACTCCTGCCCGGTCACCGGGTGCGGGTTGGTGCTCGGCGAGGTCACCGACCGAGGTCCTTCAGCATGGGTTTCTCCTCCCGGGTCGCGTGGGTGGCGGACACGGACCACCCATCCAGCCCATCATGACCCATCGGCGGAGTCACCGGCCGCGGCGGCTCGCGCCGGCAGTTCGTGATCGGCGCGTCGCACCACGTCGACCGCCACATGCAGGGTGCTGCTGCCGCTCTCGGTGAAGATGACCCCCTTCATCGGCGACACGTCGCGGAAGTCGCGTCCCCAGGCCGTGACGATGTAGCGCGAGTCCGCGAAGTGGTCGTTGGTCGGATCCAGGTCGACCCACTCACCACCCGGGACCACCACCGAGCACCACGCGTGGCTGGCGTCCGAACCCTCGAGCTTCGGCTGGCCGGCGGGGGGTGAGGTCTCGAGGTATCCGCTGACGTAGCGCGCCGGGAACCCGACATGCCGCAGGCATCCGGCGGCGAGATGGGCAAAGTCCTGGCACACTCCGGCGCGCGCTTCCAGGACCTCGGCGAGGGTCGTGGTCACCGTGGTCGCACCCTGCTCGTAGGCGATCTCGTCATGGATGCTGTGAGTGAGGGCCTCGAGCGCCTCACCGAGGGGACGGCGTGGCACCAGAACCTTCTCGGCATAGGCCCGCACCGGCGCGGCGATCTCGACCAGGCTGGAGGGCAGCCGGTAGAGCGATCCGGTGACGCGGTCGATCGCGTCGTCCCGCCGCAGCTCCTCGACGGCTGAGCCGACCGTCCAGCGGTTCAGTCCGTCCACGTCGACTCGCGGCCACTCGACCTGCACGGTGCTGCTCTTGTGGACCTTCAGCTCGGTGTGCCGGGTGCGCACCTCGAAGTAGTGACTGAAGTTGCCGAAGAGATCGACATGCTCGGTCAGGGTGCCCGCCGCCGGAACGATCTCGATCCGACTCGAATACGCCTGCTGGTGCGGCGTGTCCCGCGGCCGCAGACAGGCCCGCCCATACGACGCGGTGACGTACTCCGCGTAGCTGTACTCGGTGCGGTGGTGCACGTCGTAGATGCGTCGGGAGTGCAGGTCGTCGTTCGTCATCGCGCCCCGCCACCCACGGTGAGGTCTCCCCCATACATGCTGCGGTGTGGTGCCGGTCGCACGAAGTGGGTGCGGGCGACCAGGGTCGCGATGCCACGCACCTGCTCGTCCACATCGGCCAGCAGGGCGCGCAGACCGGCGCGACCGTCGGCGCACAGGTGGTCCAGATCGCTCGGCAGCAGGCGGTCCTGCACCCGCTCTACGGCCGTCGTCAGGGGCTCTCCCGGCACCCGCCCGAGGGCGGCGCTCAGCAGATCGAGCTGGTAGGCGACCGACCGCGGGTTGGCGACATCCAGCAGCAGCAGATCGAGCGCCGAACGCACCGGCGATGCGGGACCTTGACCGGCGGCAAGCCGGCGATGGTGGGTGATCAGGCTGTCGCCCACTCGCAGCACCGCCTCGGTGACCTGCCCGTCGATGATCGGTGATCGTTCCTCGCAGATGGTCCTGCGCAGGAGAGCAACCGTCTGCAGGGTCCGCTCGACGCGGCGGCCGGCATCCAGGAACGCCCAGGTCGGGTCATGCACCATGTTCTCGGCGCCCAACCCGCTGAGGGCGAGCAGCGACTCGAGCACCTGGTCCAGCGCCGGCTGCAGCGGCGCATCCGGGTCGTCCCCCGGCTCGAAGGCCCGCTCCAGGCGGCTCAACACCATCCAGGTGTCGACCGACAGCAGGTCCCGGGCGGCCTGTGCGTCCTGCACCAGATGCGCCACCGCAAAGGCCAGCGTGCCCGGCGTCCCCTCCTCGAGCACGAGCTGTCGCAGCATCCGGGTGACGGCCGTGGGGTCGAAGTCCTCCGGCGCTCGCCGACCCGTGGTGCCGGCCGCGGCCTGCACCATCGCCCGCATGACGACCGATCCCGGGGACTCCGGCCGCCCGAGGTAGTCGCCCAGCAGCTCGTCGACCACCAGCAGCAGCCTGGACAACGACTCGGCACGCTCGGCATATCGCCCGAGCCAGAACAGGTCGTCCGCCACCCGTGGCGCCAGACCACGGCCGACCGCGGCGTGACCGGGCGCCATCGAGATCGGTCGCAGCGCTCGCACCGCCGCCGGCGCGACGGTCGCCGACGACTCGACCCAGACGTCCTTGGCCCGCGCGCCGAGGCTGCTGCTGACCAGCTGGCTACCGGCGTCGTCGGACACCCGGCCGAGACCGCCGGGCATGAAGCGGTACTCCCCCTGCACCGACACGCCGAAGGTCCGCAGCACGAAGCGTCGAGGCACCAACGCGGCACCGCTCACGACGGGCACCGTCGACATCGCCACCGGCTCCTGCAGGGCCCACGCCCAGGGCTGGGCGTCGATCTGGGCGCGCGCCTCGCGCAGCTCGGGCGCCGAGAGCTGCCAACCGAATCGCGTCACGTGCTCGGGGCCGGCACTGAGCGGCTTGATCACCAGGTCGCCGATCCGCTCGACCGCCTCTCTGGCCGAGGCTCGATCGCCGCACCACCAGGTGCGCGGCCCGGGCAGGCGCAGCTCCTCACCGAGCAGTGCCCGGCAGGCCGCCGGGAGGTAGGGCAGCAGGCCCGGGTTCTCCAGCACCCCGGCGCCGAGCGGGTTGACCACCCGCACCGCTCCGGAACGCACTGCCTCGATCAGTCCGGGCACACCCAGCTGCGAGTCGGACCGCAGCTCCAACGGGTCCGACCACTCCGCATCGACCCTGCGCAGCATGACGTCGACCCGCTCCTCGCGGCCGGTGCCACGCAGCCAGATTCGTCCGTCGTGGCTGACCAGGTCCTCGGCCTGCACCAGCGGTATGCCGAGCAGTGACGCCGTGAACGCCTGGTCGAACGCCGTCTCGCTCCCTGGCCCCGGCGACAGCAGCACCACCCGCCCCAGCCCGTCCTCGGGCGCGCCCAGGTCCGCGAGCGTCATACCGACCTCATCGAAGAAGACGCGCAGCCGCGCAAGTGCGCAGGTGCGGTAGAGACGCGGGAGGGCACGCGCGATCAGACGCCGATCGGCCATCGCATAACCGGCTCCGGACGGCGCCTGGGCCCGGTCGCCGATCACCGTCCAGGAACCGTCCGACATCCTCGCCAGATCGGTCGAGGGAAGCACCAGGTGATGGCCGTCGCCGGCCAATGTGCCATCGGTCTGCGGCACGAACCCGGCGTGGCCGAACACGACCTCACCCGGCACGATGCCGTCCTGGATGAGGCGGCGTTCCCCGTAGATGTCGGCCAGGATCCGATCCAACAGCTCCGCGCGCTGCACCAGTCCGGCGGACAGCGCGGCCCACTCACCGCCCGCCATCACCACGGGAAGTGGGTCCAGCTGCCACCTGCGCCCGCGCAGGTGGCCGCTCGTGGTGCCGTAGGTGACCCCATCGTCCTCGACGAACCGGCGCACGACGGCCTCGCGGGACCGTAGGCCGACTGAACCCAGGGTGCCGATCGCGCCGGCAAGCGCCGCCCCGGCGGTCGACACCGAGGTGTGCACCAGCTCATCGACCGGCGCCCCGGCGCCACCACCGGGCACCGAAGGGATGTCACGGAGGCGCTCGCGGTAGGCCGCGAGGACGTCTGCCGGTTCGGATCCGATCACACTGTGCACCCTAACCGCGCCTGCGGACCCGCC
Organism: Leekyejoonella antrihumi; assembly: GCF_007845645.1. Lineage (GTDB taxonomy): Bacteria > Actinomycetota > Actinomycetes > Actinomycetales > Dermatophilaceae > Leekyejoonella > Leekyejoonella antrihumi. Next base: position 139,713 of record NZ_VCQV01000007.1, on the reverse strand, counting down.
CGCCGCTACCACTGCGGTGGGTCGGCCGGCTGCAGCGCCGGGTCGTCGGCTCGGAAGGTGTGCACCGGCCCGGGTGCCGTGGTTGGTCCCTCGAACCGTGCGGTGACACGGCCGAGTCCGCGGCCCCACACCCACCCGTCGCCATGCACGTCATGCCGGAGGTCTTGGCCGGGCGACCACTCGCTGCGCGCACCCCACTGCGGCCCACCCGTGTCGAGGTCGCCCGACTCCGTCGGCGCGGCCAGGACCTCCTCGGTCACGCCCTCGGCCGGCGCCTCGTCAGGCTGGCCAGCCTCGATCTGCTCGACCACGTCGTCGAACGTGATCTGCTCCTGTGCGTGGTCCGTCAGGCCCGAGACGCCGACGCCGAGCAGTCGCAGGCCATCCGACACGTCGACAGCGGCGAGCAGACGTCTGGCCACCCCGAGCACGACGACCGGGTCCCCCGTCGGATGTGTCAGGGTCTCGGCACGGGTCAGCGTGGAGAAGTCGTGGTGTCGGACCTTGATCGAGACCGTGCGCGCGAAGGTCGCGCTCTTGGTGAGGCGACCGGCGACCCGCTCGGTCAGACCGTGCAGCTCCCTTTCCAGCCGGTGCCGATCGGCGATGTCCGTCTCGAAGGTCTCCTCGGCCGAGATGCTCTTCGCCTCACGCTCGACGACGACCTCCCGGTCGTCACGGGCAAACGCCAGCTCGTGCAGGCCCTTGCCGTGCGACTCGCCGAGGATGCTCACCAGGTCCGGCACCTGCATACGTTGCAGGTCGGCGACCGTCTCGACGCCGAACGTGCGCAACCGGTTCCCCGTCGCCGGGCCGACACCCCCGATCACTCGCACCGACAACGGGGCGAGCACCTCCAGCTCACGACCGGGCGCAACCACGACCAGCCCGTTCGGCTTCTCCAGGTCGGAGCCGATCTTGGCGAGCATCTTGCTGGACGCCACGCCCGCGGACGCCGTCAGCCCGCCGGTCTCGTCGTGGATGCGCGCGAGCAGGTCACCCACCAGCGCGCGCACCCCGTCGGTCGACAGGTCGTGGGTGCCGGGCGCGGACAGGTCGACATAGGCCTCGTCGACGGAGACCTGCTCGACGACCGGAGACACCTCGCGGAGCAGGTCCATGACGACCCGGGAGGACTTGCGATAGGCGGCGCCGCGCGGATAGAGGAACGCGGTGCCCGCGGGGCACCGCCGACGCGCCTCGGCGGTCGGCATGGCGGAGTGCGCACCGAATACCCTCGCCTCATAAGAGGCAGTGGCAACGACCCCTCGGTGCCCCACGCCGCCGACGCACACCGGTTTACCACGCAGCGACGGCTTGTCACGTTGCTCGACCGCGGCAAAGAAGGCATCGAGGTCCAGATGCATGATGCTGGACTGGGTGCGCACCCGGCCATTCTCGCGCATGCCTGGGTGTCGAGTTGCAGCGACGATTGAACACCTCGCGAGCCGTTCACATGGAGGGCGTGCCGCAGAGTCTCACCCTTGGCCCTGGTCGATGATGCGCCACGGTTTCGAACTGTCGTGTCGGACAAGTTCGAATGACCACGGCTGGTCGGGTTGGCTGTTGTGAAAGCCCTCGAAGTTGTTCAAGGTCGCGGTCGTGTCGACCACGACACTCTCGTTCCAGCTCCGCAATCCGGGCGTCATCGCGTGGACGTCGCCGATCCTCAAATTGGTGATGTTCGGGGCGGGCAGGCTGGCCCAACCCGCGCCGATGTCCTGACCGTCAGAGACCTGCATCCGGGTGCACACGCTGAAATCCCGGTCGTTCATCGCACGTACGTACATCTTGACGACGTCGACAGGTGACGCCCGGGCCGTAGGCAGCGGGACGTGGGCGCGTGGTCTTCCCCAGAGCCACAGCCCGCCGACAGGGACGACGATGACGACAAGGACCGCCAGCAGGAGCACCCGGTACCACTTCATGGGCTGAGTATGTCCGCAGACCGCAAACCCGCGGGGCGAAAGTGTCGAACACGCCTCCGACGCGACTCGAGCCGACTCTGATGCGACCGCTCGAACAAAGCGGGCTCGGTCAGGCGCTAGCGATGCCTGGTTTGCGAAAGCGGACTTCGACGTCGAGCCCTCCGTGCGGGCGAGGTTCGGCGTTGAGGGCCGCGGCGTGGGCTTCGGCGATGGCGGACACGATGGCGAGGCCGAGGCCGTGTCCGTCGTGCTGGACCCGGTTGGCGCCGGTCCGCTGGAAGGGTTGGAAGAGTCGTTCGATTTCTTGGCCCGCAATTGCTGGGCCGGTGTTGCTCACCTTGATGACCGCCTGTTCCGGGGTGGAGTCGGTGGTGATCGAGACGTGCCCGTCGTCGACGTTGTGGCGTAGTGCATTGTCGATCAGGTTCGCGACCAGGCTTGCGACCAGCCGCGGATCCCCGGTCGTCGGTGCGGCGTTCAGGGTGGTGGCGATGTGGAGGCGTTCGTGCCGGGCGGCGTCTTGCCGGGCCGCCAGCACGCTACCGGTGATCTCTGCGAGGTCGACCGGTTCCCACCGCTCGACTCCGCGTTCGCTGGTGGCAAGGGTGAGGAGCGCCTCGATGAGACGTTCTTGCTGGCCGCCCAGCTGCAGGGCTTCTTCGCATACCGCCCGGAGGCTCTGTGCATCGGCGTCGGGATCGGCTAGTGCCACTTGCAGGAGAGTGCGTTGCCCGGCCAGCGGGGTCCGCAGCTCGTGGGACGCGTTGGCGACGAAGTGACGTTGTGCGTCGAAGGATGCCTCGAGGCGCCCGAACAGGTCGTCGAGGGTCCGGCCGAGATCGGTGAGCTCGTCGTTCGGGCCGGAGAGGTGCAGGCGCCGATTCAGGTTGGCGGCCGAGATGTCCTGTGCGGTGGCGGCAATGGCGCGCAGCGGTCGCAGGAACCGTCCGGCCAGCCACCACGCTCCGGCGATGGCGACGACGGCGGCTATCAGCCCGATGATGGCGGGGCCCGTGTCGAATGCGTGACTGCCGCCGACGCTGGCGGCGGAGGCACCGTTGGGGGCTCTGGCCGCGCTGTGCTGGTAGAGCACACCCGCGGCGAACAGCGCCGCTGCCAACACCCCCAGAAACAGCCCCGAATACAGCAGGGTGAGCTGGACGCGCAGGACGGGCCGTCCCGATCGGAAGATGTAGGTCAGCGGACCGCGTGGTGACATCAGGGTTCGCCGATTCGGTAGCCGGCCTCGCGGACGGTGTGGATGATCGGCGGGTCACCGAGCTTGGCCCGCAGCCGGCGGATGGTGGTCTTGACTGTGGTGGTGAACGGGTCGGCGGCCTCGTCCCATACCCCGTCCAGCAGCTGTTCGGTCGACACCACGCGGTCACTCGCGGTCATCAGGCACTCCAGCACGGCAAACTCCTTCGGGCTCAGCTCCAGCCGTTGCCCGGACCGGGACGCGACTCGACGAGCGGGATCCAGAACCACGTCTTTCGCCCGCAGGATGGGTGGTGCTGCCGGTGTGGAGCGGCGCGCCAGTGCTCGAACGCGGGCCACGAGCTCGGAGAAGTCGAACGGCTTGGGCAGGTAGTCATCCGCACCCAACCCGAGGCCGTTGACACGGTCCTGCACAGTGCTGGCAGCGGTGAGCATCAACACCCGGCCGCCGGCGCCATCGGCAGTGAGCTGCCGGCACACCTCATCGCCGTGGGTACCGGGCAGGTCCCGATCCAGCACCACCACGTCGTAACGGGTGACGGTCAGACGCTCCAGCGCCTCGGTGCCGTCAAGGACGACGTCCACGGCCATCCCCTCCCGTCGCAGCCCGATCCCGATCGAGCGGGCCAGCACCTCGAAGTCCTCGACGACGAGCACTCTCACGACTGTGCCCCTTTCTCCCGGTGGCAGCACACCTCTACCCCGGATTCGCTTTCAGTGATCTCACCATGCCTGCCCGCCGGTGTCAGCCCGGTGTCGGTGGCTGACACCGGGCTGACACCGACCGATCCGTAGAACGGTCGTAAGGCAACGAGCGATGCCTCTTCCCAACGATCTGGAACGGACGAGCGCATGAACGACGCGAGCATTGAGGTGAGCGGGCTGCGGAAGCGGTTCGGGCCCACCCAGGCCCTGGACGGCATGACCTTCTCCGTGGCTGCAGGCACGGTGACCGGCTTCGTGGGCCCGAACGGGGCCGGCAAGTCGACCACGATCCGGGTCCTCCTCGGCCTCGACTACCAGGACGAGGGGCACGCCCTGGTCTGCGGGCAGCGCTATGCCGCACTGAAGTATCCCCTTCGCCGGGTCGGGGCGCTGGTCGAGGCAGCCGCCCTGCAACCCTCACGGACGGGCCGTAATCACCTCCTTTGGCTGGCCCGCTCGCAACGCCTGCCGACGGACCGAGTCAAGGAGGTGATCGATCTGGTCGGTCTGGACAGCGCGGCACGGCGCAGGGCCGGTGGTTACTCCCTGGGGATGCGGCAACGCCTCGGCATCGCCGCCGCCATGCTGGGCGATCCCGAGGTGCTGATCCTCGACGAGCCGTTCAACGGGATGGACCCCGAGGGGATCATCTGGATCCGTGGGTTCCTGCGCTCCCTCGCCGCGCGGGGCCGGGCAGTGCTGGTGTCCAGTCACCTGATGGGCGAGTTGCAAGGCATCGCCGACCAGGTGGTCGTGGTAGGCCGGGGTCGGGTGCTCGCCGACGCCACCGTCGACGAGTTGGTCGCGCGGGCCGGTTCCGACCGAGTGCTGCTGCGCTCCCCGACGCCGAGCGAGGCGGCCGCGGTGCTGCAGCGCGCCGGAGCCCGAGCCACGGTCACCGACCGCGGCACCGTGATCGTCGGCGGGATCACCGCCCAACGCGTCGTAGAGGTGCTCTCGCCCGCCGGAGTCGCGTTCTCCGAGGTCACCGCGCAGCGGGCCAGCCTGGAGGATGTCTACCTGCAGCTGACCGGCGGCGCGACCCAGTACCGGGCCGGGACGCAGGTGCAGCCGTGAGAGTGACCAGCAGCCCTGCCCGCCAGCCGGCCAACCGGACCCGTCGGCCCGCACATGGCGCAGCCACCGCCGCGCTGCGGGCGGAGTGGGTCAAGTTCCGCACGGTCCGGGGCTGGCTGATCGGCCTGGTCCTCGCCGGGCTGCTGTGCGTCGGATTCACCTTCGTTGTCGCCAATGGTCATCACCAAGGCATCTGCACCGGCGCCGGCAACTGCACCGCGGGTCACCCATTCGTCCCGAACGGGCCTGGCGGTGAGGCCGTCGCCGACAGCTACCAGTACTACACACAGCCACTGATCGGTGACGGCACCCTCACCGCCCGGATCGGCTCGCTCACCGGCGTGATCTACACCGGCCCGGCCAACCAGGCCCCGTCAACGGCGCACACCCGAGCCGGGCTGGCCGGCTGGGCCAAGGTCGGGATTCTGCTCACCCCCAGCACCCGTCAGGGATCGGCCTACGCCGCGATCTGCGCCACCGGCAGCCACGGCATCCAGTTCCAGCACAACTACACCCGCGACCAACCCGGCCGGTCCGGCACACAGACGAGCTCGTCGCCGCGGTGGCTGCGGCTCACCCGCACCGCCGAAACGATCACCGGCTACGACTCCGACAACGGCACGACCTGGCGCCAGATCGGCACCACCCGGCTGGCCGGCCTGCCCGCCACCGTCGACATCGGACTATTCGCCACCTCGCCGGTCACCTACCAGGACGGCGCCACGGGTGCCGCCACCCAGGCCACCGCGACCTTCAACGATCTCACGTTCACCGGCCGGACGGCGTCTGGCTGGACGGCCCGCAGCATCGGGATGAGCCCACGCGACTACTACCCGACCCTCGGAGCGGGCAGCACGCACCGCTCCGGCGCCAATGTCACGATCACCGGTTCCGGCGACATCGCCCCCGCGGTGGCCACTCTCGCCGGCGGCAGTACCGCCTCAGAATCGCTGCTGTTCGGGATCGTCGTCGCGCTCGTCGTGGTGATCGTGATCGCGACCGGATTCATCACCGGCGAGTACCGCCGAGGCCTGATCCGCACCACCCTGGCCGCCACCCCGCAACGAGGTGTTGTGCTCGCAGCCAAGGCGCTCGTCATCGCCGCGGTCGCCTTCACGGTCGGGGTCGTCGCTACCGCCCTCGCCATCCCGCTCGGCCACCACGCTCTGACCACCAACGGCAACTACATCTTCCCGACCAGCACGACCACCCAGGTCCGGGTCACCGTCGGTGCCGGACTCGTGCTCGCGCTCACCGCCGTCGGGGCCCTCGCCCTAGGGGCCATCCTCCGCCGCGCCGCGGGAGCCGTGACCGCCGGCATCATCGTGTATGTTCTGCCCAACCTGCTCGGTCCCGGCGTGCTCGGTCCCGGCGCACCCGCGGCGACCTGGCTGTATCGGGCGAGCCCGGCCGCCGCGTTTTCCGTCTTCGGCGCCCTGCCCCGCTCCGCGCTGGTCAGCTACCCCTTCACCCTGGCCAACGGCTACTACCCCATCGGCTCATGGGCCGGCCTCGCCGTCCTCGCCGCATACACCGCGGCCGCCCTCGCCCTGGCCACCTACCTGCTCCATCGCCGAGACGCATGAGCACCCAGACCGGCCCACCCCGGCCCCATACCGTGCTGCGCGACGAGTTGCGTCCCGCATGGTCGGCCGCGGTGCGCGCTGAATGGACGAAGCTGCGCACCCTGCCCAGCACCACCTGGCTCCTCGCCGGCACCGTCGCCGTCACCGTGGGGACAACCGCAATCATCGCCGCCGCCACGCACACCTCCACCGGACCGGATGCCGCGAGGCAGGACCCCACCAAGCTCGCCTTGACCGGCATCGATCTCGGTCAAGCCATCATCGCCGTTCTCGCCGTTCTGACGGTCTGTGAGGAGTACGGCGCCGGGATGATCCGCATCACCCTCACCGCGATGCCGCGGCGGACCGTCGTGCTGGCCGCCAAGGCCGTCAATCTCACCGGCCTCACGCTGATTGCCGGACTGGTCGCCGTCGCCGGCTGCCTCATGACCGGGCGACTGATGCTCCCCGGCGCCGGGCTCGGCACGGCAGACGGCTATCCACTTGTCTCCCTTGCCCACACCGCAACGCTACGTGCCGCCGCCGGCAGCGTGCTCTACCTGATCCTCATCGCTCTACTCGTCCTGGGCATCGCTACCGCGATCCGCGACACCGCTGTCTCCGTCGGCGTTGTACTCGCCCTCCTCTATCTGCCACCCCTTCTCGCCCAAGCCGTCAGCGACCCGCTCCGGCGGCATCTCGAACAGATCGCCCCCATGACCGCCGGCCTCGCCGTCCAAGTCACCACCAGCTCTCCCGCCCAGGTGATCGCCCCCTGGGCCGGACTCGGGATCCTGGCCATGTGGGCCGCCGGGTCGCTCACTACCGCCGGCGTCCTACTACGAATACGTGACGCCTGACACGCCCCACCATCAGACCCGCAAGCAAAACCCGAGCATCGCCCGCCCGGTCAGTCACCGATGGTCAGGACGACCTTGACGTCGTTCTGCGCGGGCTTGAACGCCTCGGCGAACTTCTCCAGCGGCACCCGACGAGTCACCAGCCGCTCCAGCCAGCCCCGGTCCGCCGCCGCCAGTGCCTTCGCGCCCGCCTCGTAGTGCCGCCGGTTCGCGTTGACCGAACCGACAACCGCACCGTTGTCCAGCACCAGGTCGCGGTTCAGCGCCCCCAGGTCGAGCGGTGTCTCCGTGCCGGGGTTCGAGATGCCGGTCAGCACGGTGATCGTGTAGGGCTGGGAGTCCTGCAGGGCCGCCTTGATCACCGGCACCGCGCCGGTGCCCTCGATGATGACCTCCGGCCTGACCTTCTTCAGCACCTCGTCGACCGGGTCGCTGTGGTAGGTGGCGCCCAGGTCGGCAACCAGCTGGGGCTTGGGGCCGTCGGTCATCCGGTCCAGGACGTGCACGTCCATGCCGCGCTGTGCTCCGATCATGGCGCCGAGCTGGCCGATCGGACCGGCACCGGTGATCAGCACCGACTTCGGGTCGAACCATCCGCGACCGCCGACGCGGTCGACCTGCTCCCACGCCTTGGCCACGACTGTGGTCGGCTCGAGGAGCATTCCCACCGACTGGAGCGACGGGTCGAGCTTGACGGTGTGCTTGGACTGCACCCGCCACTGCTCTGCGGCGAATCCGTGCAGCTCCTTGATGCCGTGCTCGGTGTATTTGCCGTTGCGGCACATGTCCCACTCCCCGTGAGCGCAAGCCCCACACGGCACCGGGTCGGGCATCCGCACGATGCTCACGACCAGGTCCCCGGCGCTGAAGCCGCTGCCGTCCGGAGCATCGATCACCTTGCCGAGCCCCTCATGGCCGATGATCAGCCGATCGGAACCCTCCGGCGCCCAGCCATACAGGCCCTCCGCGAGCTCGTGGTCGGTGCCGCACACACCGACCGCCAGGCCTTGGACGAGCAGGTCGCCGAGCCCTTCGTCCGGGGCCGGCATGTCCTTCACCTCGAGGGAGTTCTTCTTCATCGGGACCACAGTCAGTGCACGCATGTCCCCGACCCTAGCCACTGATGGAGACGACGCACCCACCACGTGGTTCACAGGTTGCGATGAACCAGCAGTGGTAGCACCCTGACCGCCCCGGCCTGGCGCAGCGTTGCCGCGGCAACCGTCGTCACCCAACCCGACGACGACGAGTCGATCACCAGCAGGACCACCTGGCCACTCGACGCAGGCGGTGGGTGCTCCTCGAGACACGACCGCCAGCCCGCGGCCTCGTCGGACGAGGTGAGATCGATGCCCGGGGCTGCCTGCACCGGCCACTCGGCATACTCCAGCCGACCCACCTGGGACAGGTGCCGCGCCACGCCGGCGGTCAGCACCGGATGCCCCGCCGCCGGCAACGCCATGACCATCGAGGGCCGCTCGGCCCAGTGTGCCTTCCACCCGGCCAGACACTGCACCGCCGCCTGCAGCAGATCCTCCGGCGGCTCGCCGTCGCTGCGCAGCGGCCCGTCCCGCAGCTCGCCCCACTCGGCCGCGTCGGCGTGCACGAGCACCCGACCCGGCTCCGCCATCAGCCCTGCCGGGATCCGGCCGCGCGCCCCGAACGCGCCACCCGGCCACATCTTGCGCGGGTCGAGCACATGCTGCTCCTGCCGCAGGACACCGCGCACCTCGGCAACGGTCTGCGGCGAGGGCGCGCTGACGAGGGGCTCGGGCAGCCCACCCCTGCAGACCGAGCACCGCCCGCAGGGCGCCGCCTCGGGGTCGTCCAGCGACTCCCCGAGCAGCTGCATCAGGCAGCCACTCCCCTCGACGTAGCGGCGCATGATGTCGGCCTCCCGCCGCCGCACCGCGACCACCGCGTCGTAGTGGGCCTGGTCGTAGGTCCACGGCTCGCCCGTGCTGAGCCAGCCCTCCGTTCGGCGTTCGACCGCACCATCCACCGCGAGCTGCTTGAGCATCAACTCTGCGCGCGTGCGCCGCACCCCGCTCTCGGCCTCGATCGCGGGCACGCTCATCGGCTCGGACGCCTCTCGCAGCAGGGCCAGCACCTTCTCGACCTGATCGCGACGCGGGATGGTTGCTGTTGCGAAGTAGTCCCACACGCCGTCGTCCGCCGCGGACGGCAGCAGTGCGACCAGCGCCCGGTCGATCGCACGGCCGGCACGACCGACCTGCTGGTAGTAGGAGACCGGCGACGGAGGGGAGCCGACATGGACGACGAAGCCGAGATCCGGCTTGTCATAACCCATTCCGAGGGCGGACGTCGCGACAAGGGCCTTGACCCGGTTGTCCCGCAGCGCGTCCTCGAGACGCTCTCGCTCGGCCCCGTCGAGGGCGCCGGTGTAGGCGGCCACCTGCAGCTGCGGGTCGTCGCCGAAGTGCTGCTGCAGTGCCTGTGTCAACCGGCCGGCATCGGCCACGGTGAGGGTGTAGATGATCCCGGAGCCGGGCAGCTGCGCCAGATGGTCAACCACCCACGCATAGCGTTCGAGGGGCGCAAGGGGTGGCACCACGGCCAGGTGCAGGCTGGACCGGGCCAGCGGGCCGCGCAGCACCAGGGTCTCCTCACCCAGCTGCCTGGCCAGGTCGTCCACCACGCGAGCATTGGCGGTCGCGGTGGTGGCCAGGACGGGCGCGCTCGGGTTCAGCCGTCGCAAGACGTCCGCGACTCGGCGATAGTCCGGCCGGAAGTCGTGGCCCCAGTCGGAGACGGAGTGCGCCTCGTCGATCACGACCAGTCCGAGGTGACCGGTCAGGGTGTCCAGCACACGTGCGCCGAAGCCGGGGTTGGCCAGGCGTTCCGGTGACACCAGCAGCACGTCGATCTCGTCCGCGAGCAGGGCCCGCTCGATCTCGCCCCACTGGCCCAGGTTGGAGCTGTTGACCGTGGCCGCGCGCAGCCCGGCGCGTGCCGCGGCGGCGACCTGGTCTCGCATGAGTGACAGCAGCGGCGAGACGACCAGCGTCGGGCCGCGCCCGTTGCTGCGCAACCACGAGGTCGTGATCCAGTAGACCGCCGACTTGCCCCATCCCGTCGCCTGGACCACCAGCGCCCGAGCACCCGGCCCGGTCAGCGCCTGCAGCGCCTGCAGCTGGCCGTCGCGCAGGCTTGCGCCGTCACCGGCCAACTGACGCAGCACCCGGTCGGCCACCGTCTCGATCGATGGCGCCCCATCACTCGTCGTCGTGTCCGTCATGTCGCCACTGTGCCCGATGGGTCCGACAGCGGGGCTGCTGCCCCTGCCGCCCGGACGTCCCGCGCGAGACAAGTCAATGCCTGGACCTCGGACTCGAATACCTCGGACTCCCACGATTCACGAAGGTTGCGGTGTTAGCGTCCGAGCCATCCGACCAAGTGTCGAAAGCGCCGATCGGAGCACAGTTGACGAAGGGCTGCCCGCGATGCCGAATTGGCCCGAGTTTGATGATATGACACCGGAGTTCACCCGGTATGGCGAGCGGTTGACCACGCCACGACATCGACTGGGCGACGGCGAGATACTCCCGCAGACCGCCTACCAGATCGTGCATGACCAGACGATCCTCGACGGCAGCTCTCGGCTGAACCTGGCCACCTTCGTCGGCACCTGGATGGACGAGCATGCCGACAAGATCTACGCAGGCGCCTATGACAAGAACATCGTCGACAAGGACGAGTACCCACAGACCGCCAAGATCGGGAGAACTGCTGACACATCCTGGCGGACCTGTGGCACAGCCCGGACCCTGAGCAGTCGATCGGCACCTCGACAGTTGGCTCCTCCGAGGGCTTCATGCTGGGCGGACTAGCACTCAAACGGCGGTGGCAGCAGGCCCGTCGAGTTGCAGGTCAGAAGTGAGCGCTCAGGATTCCCTGGCGGGTGACGGAACATCGCTCCATGGGCTCAGCCGGCCTTGCGACGGCGGCGTTCCGCCAGTTCCTGCTGATCCAGCTCCTTGGCCCGTTCCGGTGTCGGAGCCGCGCCGCCCAGCCTGGCCGGCAGGTAGACGGCGTCATCGCCGGTCATCGGTTCGTAGCCGGCCTGGACCTCGTGCAGCATGGCCTCCATGGCCCGGTGCAGCTCCGCGGTGATCTGGTCGATGTCGGCGTCGACCGGCACCGGGATGGGCTCGCCGATGCGCAACGCGATCGGCACCTTCGTGCGGCCGAGCCGCCTCGGGTGGTCCTTGGTCCAGACCCGCTGGGACCCCCACAGCACCATCGGCACGATCGGCACGCCCGCCTCCTGCGCCATCCGGGCCGCCCCGCTCTTGAACTCCTTGAGCTCGAAGGACCGGGAGATCGTGGCCTCCGGGAACACGCCGACGAGCTCACCGCCTCGCAACGCCGCAACGGCCTCCCGGTAGGCGCCGGCGCCGGCCGCTCGGTCGACCGGGATGTGCTTCATCCCCCGCATCAACGGCCCGCTGATCGCGTGGTCGAAGACCTCCTTCTTGGCCATGAACCGCACCAGCCGACCGGCATCCTTCGCCGGATACCCGGCATACGCAAAATCCATGTAACTGATGTGGTTCATTGCGACGACCGCCCCACCGGTGCGCGGGATGTGCTGCGTGCCGGTCCAGGTGAAGCGCAGCCCCTGCGCCTTGAAGACGCCCATCGCGAAGGAGATTACTGACGAGTAGACCGGTTCCATGCGAGTAACCCTAGTCGGCTACCGAGTGCATGTCCTACCTCGGCGCGGCCCGAATCAAGCGCGATCCGACAGCGCCCACGACGCGGCGGCCGACAGCCCCGCGACGGTCAACACGGACGGCCAGGCGCCGATCTTCTTGGCCAGCGGGTGGGACAGACCGAAACCGAGCACGTAGATGGCACCCAGAGCGCTCGCCGTCGCCGGCCCCTTGCGTGCCAGCCAGGTGCGGCCGGCATACCCGCCGGCGGCGGCCAGCAGCACACCCCCGAGCGGACGTATGCCCGTCTCCTGGGCAGCGACGAAACCTCCGATGAGACCGGTGGCGGCGATGGGTGCGGTGAATACGGATTCGGCAGGCTTGAGCGGCATGCCGTCGACACTAACCGGTGTTCCTGGGCCGGTGGCCGCGACCTCAGCCGCCGGTGTTCCCCCCGTCTCCGGTGGCAGGCGCACCGATGTCGCCCGGCTGCCCGGAAAACGCCTGCAACGTCGCCGCCTCGGGCACCCCTAGACCGGTGCACGGGTCCCAGCTGGGCCCGGCGTTGTAGGCGCCGTTGCTTCCCTGCGTGATGTCCCGAAGGTGCGTCGAGGCATCGGCCGGCGTCACCCCGGCATAGAGCGTCGGCTGCGCCAGGCCGACCCTCTTGCCGGTCAGCTGGACGATCCGCGCGACCAGGCCCGCCCACAGCGGCGCCACGGCACTGGTACCGCCGATCACCATGCTCTGGCCGTCGACCAGCACCTGATATCCGGTCTGCGGGTCGGCCACTGCCGCCACGTCGGGCACGCCACGACCCGTGCCGCCACCCGACCGGGCCGGCACGCCGGCATTCGTCTGCCAGGCCGGCACCGGGAAGGTGTCGCTCACGCCGCCACCGGTGGCTCCACCCTGCCCGCCGTCGTCCCAGACGGTCTCCGAGCTGACCTTGCCGCCCGAGGCATGTAGCGACGTACCGCCGCAGCCGAGCACGTGCGGGCTCGATGCCGGGAAGTCCACATGCGCACCCGAACCCGAGGTGTCGTTGTCACCGCTGCCGTTGTCACCGGCGGCGACGGTGACCGTCACGCCGAGCGAGCCGGCGTCGGCGAAGGCGTCGTCCATCGACGTGCGCGCCTGCTGACTCCACTGGTCCTCGCTCTGACCCCAGCTGATGCTCATCGCCGTCGGTGCCGGAGTGGCATGGGCGGCGGTGGTGATGGCATCCAGGAAGCCGGCATCGGTGTTGGGCGCGAAATAGACCAGGATGTCCGACTTCGGCGCGATCGCACCGACCACCTCGATGTCGAGCAGCACCTCACCATCGGCACCATTGGGAGCCTTGTCCGGCACGTTCGTGGCCCCGTCGACACCGACGGCCTTGACGTTGGGCGTAGCCAGACCCAGACCCTTGAAATAGGTGTCGAGGTCGGACTGCCCGAAGCCCCCGCCGAGCTCGATGATGGCGATCGTCTGGCCCGTGCCGTCCGCCCGCGGCATACCGTAGATCTCCGCCAGCTGCAGCGGGGTGTAGCTCACACCCGCAGCATGGGGGCTCGCGACCATCGACCGCGGGTAGGCCTGCGGCGAGGTTCCACCCAGCACCGCCGTGACCATCTCGCCGACGTGCTCCGGCACCTTGTCGACCCACTGCTTGACTGTGTCGGCAGGTCCCTCGACCCGGATCCGACGAGACGGTCCGTGCTCCTCGACCACCGTCAGTCCGGACTCCTCCGCCGCCTGCCGAACGGCCGTCAGATCATCGGGATGCGCACCGACCCGCTCCCCCAGCTGCGCGGAGGTCAGGGGACCCGCCACGTCGGCAAGGGTCGACATACCGGCCCGTCGTCGCAAGACGATGGTTGCGGCGGCCGTGCGAGAGGCGGCGCCACCGGTCGCAGTGCCAGAAACACTCTGTCCATCACCCGAAGTAGTCATGAACTCATTATCGACTGCACCACCGACATCGGAGCGTTCGATGAGGACCGATTTCGGCGATCCAACGGAATGCCACGGCGCCCGCGGGCCTTGACGTCTGTGTGACTGAGCCAACGATTCCCTTGTCCGTTCTCGATCTCTCCCCGATCTCGTCAGGACGCACCGGGTCCGACGCGCTGAAGGAGTCCATTGCGCTGGCCCAGACGGCCGAACGGCTGGGGTATGCGCGGTACTGGGTGGCCGAGCACCACAACCTGCCGAGTGTCGCCAGCAGCTCACCCGTCGTCATGATCGCCTCGATAGCGGCGGCGACATCCACCATCCGCGTCGGTGCCGGCGGGATCATGCTGCCCAACCACGCGCCACTGCAGGTGGCAGAGACCTTCCGGGTCCTCGAGGCACTGCACCCGGGGCGCATCGACCTCGGTCTCGGCCGGGCGCCGGGCACCGACCAGCTGACGGCCTTCGCCCTGCGTCGCAGCAAGGAGGCGGTCGCCGCGGATGACTTCCCGCAGCAGTATGCCGAGCTGCTCGCCTACGTCCACGGGTTCCCGAAGGACCACCCGTTCGCCCCGATCAGCGCCCAGCCGAACGACACTCCCCTGCCGCCCATCTGGATCCTCGGCTCCAGCATGTATGGCGCGCAGGCGGCCGGGCTGCTCGGCACCGCCTTCGCGTTCGCCGGACACTTCGGCAACGCCGACCCCGGTGAGGCGATGGACGCCTACCGGCAGACCTTCCGGCCGAACGGCATGCCGGAGTCGCTCACCGAGCCGCACAGCATGCTCGCCGTGTCCGCCATCGTGTCTGACGATGCCGACCGGGCCACCGCGCTCGGTCGGGCCGCTGCGCTCTCCACGGTGCGGCTGCGGCAGAACTCCCCCGGGCCGCTCCCCTCGCCCGAGGAGGCCGCCGCCCACGAATGGACCGAGCTGGACGAACGCATGGTCGCGACGTTCGCACACTTCACCTCCGTCGGCACGCCCGACGAAGTGCTCCGGCGCATTCGGATGCGCGGGGTTGCCTGCGGCGCCGACGAGCTCATGGTCACGACCAATATTCATGATGCGGCCGAGCGGCAGCATTCCTACGAGCTGCTGATGTCCGCGGACCGCAGCCAGTAGGCTCTGGACGTGCTACCCACCGCCCGCGCGATCCGCTATGTCACGCCGCTGCGTGAGGGCGGTTCGCTGCCCGGTGTCGTCGAGGCGGACGACCTGGGCACCTGGGTGATGAAGTTCCGCGGAGCCGGCCAGGGCCTCAAGGTGCTGGTCGCCGAAGTCATCGTCGGCGAGCTCGCACGGGCGATCGGGCTGCGGGTGCCCGAGCTCAAGGCAGTGGAGCTGCCCGAGCAGATCGCGAAGTACGAAGCCGACGAAGAGGTGCAGGACCTGCTGACCGCGAGTGTGGGGCTCAACCTCGGAGTTGACCTGCTGCCAGGCGCTTTCGGGTATGACGCGTCCGCGCCGCCAGATCCTGACGAGACCGCCACGATCCTGTGGCTCGACGCGTTCACCGCCAACGTCGATCGCACGCCGAACAATCCCAACCTGCTGCGCTGGCACGGCCAGACCTGGTGCATCGATCACGGCGCCGCGCTCTACTTCCACCACTCCTGGCCCGGGAAGGGTTCGCGCCCGGATCGCTTTGCCGCGCAACCCTTCGACAGCAGCACCCACATCATGCGCGGCGTTGCGAAGGGACTGTCCGAGACCCATGAGCGTCTGTCGACTCACGTGACGACCGCACTGCTCGAGGACGTCGTCGGCCTCGTTCCCGACGACTGGCTGGAACCCGCTGCGGGGCTTGATGATCCCACTGCCGTGCGCACCGCATACGTCGACAACCTCGTTGCTCGCCTTGCCGCGCCGCAGGCCTGGCTGCCCCGGGATCCGGCGTGACTACGGCCTCCCGTTTCGGATACCAGTACGTCGTCCTGCGCTGCGTGCCGGATGTGGTGCGCGAGGAGTTCCGCAACGTCGGCGTGGTGCTCTACAGCCAGCTGGCAGGGTTCCTCGATATTGGGTATGAGCTGGATGCGCAGCGACTTCAGTCGTTCTCGCCGTCGCTCGACCTCGTCGACCTCCGTCGCTGCCTGGACGAGGCTGTGCAGCTGTGTCGTGGCGACACAGCTCCCGGTCGACCGGAGCTGCGTCGACCCGGTCAGCGTTTCGGGTGGTTGAGTGCGCCACGCAGCACCGTGCTGCAACCGGGACCGGTGCACGGCGGCGTCACCGATGACCCGGCGGTCGAGCTTCGGCGTCTGGTCCGAGTGATGGTAGGCGGTGCAGTGGAACCGTCGGTTATCGCAGCCGATCCTGCTGCGGCGCTCGGCGACCCTCACGGCCGGCATCCCGCTCCCCTGATACGCGCCGGGCTCCCGAGTGATGACCGAGCTCTGCGCCAGCTCGCCCACAGCTCCTGGTCACACGTGCACAACCCCATGCCTGCGCCAAGCCCTCTGAGTGAGCCCTTCTTCAACGAGCACCACCAGCCGGACGACGTGCTGGTCGCCGAGATCGACGGCGAGATCGTGGGATACCTCCTGATCGGCCGCCCCTACCCGATGGAGACCGGCTCCCACGTCCGTCAGATCCAAGGCCTGGATGTGAGTCCGCGTGCCCGCCGGCGGGGGGTCGGCCAGGCCCTCGTGCGGGCGGCTGTCCGCGAGATGTCAGAGCGTGGCGCGCAGCGCGTGACGCTGCGGGTGCTGGGACACAACCGCAGTGCTCGACGCCTCTACGAGTCAGAGGGATTCGTGGTCGAAGGCACACTGCCGGGCGAGTTCGTGCTCGATGGCGAAAGAGTCGACGACGTGCTCATGGGGCTTCGCCTGCCACCTCGCGTGCAGTGAGTTCGTCGGCAATTGCTTGCGTTTCCACCGCACGACTGCCGTCGCGATAGGCCTGGGATGCCTGCCCTGTCGCCGTGGTGAGGGGTTGTCGGTGGTGGGTGGTTGACTGTGGGTTATGGGGACGTCGACGACATCTCAACAGCCGGATCTGGTTGATGATGCTGGAGGTTCGGTGTCTTCTGATTCGTGGGAGCCGGTGGTGCCGTTCGATCGGGCGGCGCAGGCCGCTCGGGAGCAGTTGTCGGTGGTGATCGGTCGGGTCAATGCGGCGCAGGCGGACTTGTTGGCATTGACCGACCGGGTGATCGATCAGCAGTTGTGGGCAGTCGCGGGGATCCGCTCGATCGAGCACTGGTTGGCCTGCTTCGCGGGGGTCTCGCCCTCGCGGGCGGGCGACCTGGTCGCCGTCGCCACTCGCACGCCTGAGCTGCCGAGGATGCGCGCGAGTGTGGACACCGGCGCGTTGACGCTGGATCAGGCCGCGGTCGTGGCGCGGCACACTCCCGCGACTCATGATGGTGAGGTGGCCGAGTTCGCGCCGCACGCGAGCGTGACCCAGCTCCGTCGGGCGTTGTGCAAGTACTCCTTCCCCGAACCCGCCCCTGTCCCCGAGCCAGAACCAGAGCCGGAGTTCGCGGCAGCGGCAGATCCCGACCAGGAGCCAGGCCCGGAGCCTGACCCGAAGTCGGAGTCGGGTGCAGACGGCGGGAAGGAGGAGGACGAGCAGGGCCAGGGCCCCCCGGCGGGTGGGTCGGCTTTTCGGGGTGCCGGCGGGTCCGGACTCGTGGGATCCCGCGGTGCGGCCGGCGTGGGTGCGGATGGGATACCGGGAGGGGCGGTTCCATCTGGAGTTCAGCGCCCCGGCGGAGGTTGGTGCGCTGGTTGAGCAGGCGCTGATCGAGGCGAAGGACGCCCTGTTTCAGGCGGGGCATCCCGCGGCCACTCTCGGCGCCGCGGTGGAGGAGGTGGTCACCCGGTCTCTGCTGCAGGCGGGGCAGGTCACGCCGTCGCGGGAGTCCAGGTACCGGGTCTACCTGCATCTGGGCACCGAGGGGACCGGGTGGTTGCATCAGCGTGGGGCGCTGCCCGGCGTGGTGGTGGACCGGTTGACCTGTGACGGGGTCTTGCAACCGGTGTGGGAGACCGGTGGGTCACCGGTCGATGTCGGTCGGGCGCAGCACATCGTGCCCGAGCGGACCCGCCGGCTCGTGCAGGACCGTGATCGGGGCTGTAGGTATCCGGGGTGCCTGTCGATCTATCACCTGGAGGTCCATCACCTTCAGCATTGGCGCGACGGGGGTTTGACGGACATCGATAATCTGGCCCGCCTGTGCGGCCACCACCACGACGCGCACCGCGACGAGCACGTCAGCGCGCGAGGCCACACCGCGCCCGACGAGGCCGCGGCGGTATATCGGGCCGACCGGCCAGGCGTTGCACCCGTACTGGGTCGATTTCGGCCCCGGCACCCCACCAGCACCGCCCACAGGGGGCCTGGGCCACGCACCCACCGCACGCGACCTGGCCAGCGACGCCGTCCGTAAGCACCCCGCTGCCGCGCCGGCTGAGCCCGAACCGCCGCCAGCACCGCCGCCACCACCGCCGCCCGACGCGATGCCGCCCGACGCGCCGCCGGCCGAGGCGATGCCAGGCGACGCGCCACCGACGGCACCGATCCGTCCCGACCGACCCCCTGGAGTCTCACCCGACGCATGGATGTACGCCCAGTCCGACGGCTGCACCTACTGGACCACCCCCGACGCCTACCAACGCGCCGGCGAAGACCCCGAACTGACCGGACCCGCAGCCACCGCCTACCTGCGCGGGCAGCAACCTGTGTAGTGCCTACTGCAACCCAACTATCTTGCTGGCTACCGTATGGGCATGACCACGTTGCGTTGGACTCCCGCGCTGGACTCCCCCGAGCTGCTCGCACCGCCGACGGTGTCCGCCCTCGCCACTGTCGCCATCCGTGAGCGCGTCGAGGTCGCGCCGATCGATCCGTCGATCTCTGACACGGCCACGCTCGTCGAAAGGTCCGACATCCGCCTCGAGGAGTGCGCGAACTGCGTTGTCGTGTCCGGGAAGCGCGCAGGCGAAGAGCGCGTTGCAGCAGTGCTGGTGCTGGCAAGCACGCGCGCCGACATCAACACCGTCGTCCGCAAGCACCTCGACGTGCGGAAGGTGTCGTTCATGTCGATGGATGCCGCGGTCGAACGCACCGGCATGGAGTACGGCGGCATCACCCCGCTCGGGCTGCCAACGGCGTGGCCGGTGCTGATCGACGCCCGTGTCATCCAGGCCGACTCGATCGTCATCGGATCCGGCGTCCGGCACAGCAAGCTGCGACTCGCCGGCGCGGATGCGGCACTGCTGCCCGGAGCGCAGGTCATCGACGGCCTCTCGAAGTAGCGTCGCCGTCGCCGTAGGCCGATCTCCCGACCTGGCCTGTCCGGTCGGCATCAATGAGCAGCGACCGGCGCTATGGTCCACCGGTGAGACAACCGGCCGTGGACACTGCGCCGCCGGCGCCGTGACGGGGTCAGTGCCGCAGATGGCCGACGGACTCACCAGCGACAGGCTCGAACTTCGAGTGTTCTCTCTGGACGATGTCGGTGCGCTGCACGCGATCTTCTCCGATCCGCTGACCCACACGGTTGGTGACGGGCCCTTCACCAGTGTGGACCAGACCCGCGACTGGATCATTCGACGAACTGCACGGCGTCGCGACCACGGCGTCACCTGGTACAGCGTGCGGCTGCCGGGCGGCGAGCCGATTGGCAACTGCGGCCTGCTCGTCGGACGCACCGGCAACGAGCCAGAGCCGGGATTCGAGATCGGCGCCAAACATCAGGCGGCGGCTACGGCACCTCGGCGGCCAGATCCGTCGCTGCCGAGGCGCACCGTGCCGGCTCCGCTACAGTCTGGGCCACCGTGCGTCCCCGGAATACCGCCTCTCTACGCGCCCTTGCCCGGGTCGGCTTCAGCCGTGACCGGCTCCAGCCCGATGAAAAGGGCGGCCTGGTCTACCTTGCGCACGACATCAACCCTCAAGGAAGCTGACGCCGACGCCGCCTGCTACCGGGTCGCGTAGAAGGTGACCGCGGACGAGGCCGCCACATTCAGTGAGTCGACCCCGCCCTTCATCGGGATCTTTACGCGTAGATCGACGGCGGCCGAGGTCCGTGCCGAGAGGCCGTGACCCTCGGTGCCAAAGACGAGCGCAAGCCTCGAATGGTCCTGCGCAACCAACTCATCGAGGGTGATCGCGTCATTCGCAAGGGTCATCCCAGCTACGACATAGCCCTGCTCCTGCAGCACCTCGATGCCATCGGGCCAGGGGTCGATCCGCGTCCACGGCACCTGAAAGACAGTGCCCATCGACACGCGGATCGCCCGGCGGTACAACGGGTCTGCGCAGCGCGGCGTGACCAGCACGCCATCAACGCCCATCGCCGCGGCTGACCGAAACACGGCACCAACATTCGTATGATCAACCAAGTCCTCGAGGACGGCGATCCTGGACCGGGATGGGACCTGCGGATCCGCTTCCGGAGCAGGCGGCTCGGAAGACCCCACCCTGCTGTGGTCCACAACAATCGCGCGCTGCGCATCGCGCAGGATCTCGGCGTATGAGGGCAGCGCGGGCCGGTGCATCGCGGCCAGTGCGCCGCGGTGCAGCTTGAAGCCGGTCAGCTGCTCGATCACGGATGCCTCCGCCACATAGACCGGCACCCCGAGAGCGGCAGCGTCGTCCACGACGTCGGCCAGGTCGGTGAGCCACCGCTCCCCCATGAGGAACGATCGCGGCCGGTGACCTGCGCCCAATGCGCGCCGAATCACCTTCTCGCTCTCGGCGATATAGAGGCCACGCTCGGGCTCGAGCAGTCGCCGGAGGGCCACATCGGTCAGCGAGAAGTAGTCCCGCACCCGTTCGTCGGCGGGGTCGGTGATCGACGTGACGTGGGTGTTCACCTCACTTCCTCAACAGCTGCACGATCGCGACGACGCCGATCACCACAATGACGGCACGCAGCACCCACGGGGACAACCGGCGACCCACGCGTGCCCCGAGGACCCCACCGATCAAGGAGCCGATCGCGATGAGTCCCGCGACCCGCCAGTCGATGTGGTTCCACGCGACGATCATGAAGGTGACCGCTGCGACCGCGTTGACCACCAGGCCCAGGATGTTCTTGATGCCGTTGATCCGTTGCAGCGGATCGGTCATCAGCACGCTCATGAGCCCCACGAGCAGGACACCCTGCGCGGCGCCGAAGTACCCGCCATACACACCGGCGCCGTAGATGCCCACCAGCAGCCCGATCCCCCGCGCGGTCGACGCGGTCGCCGCCTGGTCGGTGTGTGCCGCCGCGGCCCGACGCTGCAGCCAGGGACCCAGCACCACCAGCAGGACGCCGATGAAGATGAGCACCGGCACGATCGTGTTGAACCAGCCCGGCGGCAGCCAGATCAGGAGCAGCGCGCCGGTTGCCGCGCCGAGAAACGACATCGGGAGCAGCCGCCGGACCGTCCGCCCGGCGCCGACGAGCTCCTTGCGGTAGCCGAGGCTGCCGGAGACACCGCCGGCGACCAGGCCCAAGGTGTTCGACACGTTCGCGTTCACGGCGGGTATGCCGAACGCGAGCAGGGTGGGAAACGTCACCAGGGTGCCCGATCCGACGATGGTGTTGATCGTCCCAGCGGCAACCCCTGCCAGCAGGATCAGCAGCGCGTGGAGGACGGTCACGCCAAGACTCTAGTCACCCGGTGGCCCGCTATCTGCGCGCGCGGGCGCTCCAGCGGTCGCCGTGCCGATCCAGTTCCAGAGGCATCCCGAACGTCTTGCTGAGGTTCTCGGCGGTCAGCGTCAGCTCCAGCGGCCCGGCCGCGACGATCTTGCCATCGCGCAACATCAGGACGTCGGTGAATCCCGACGGGATCTCCTCGACGTGATGGGTCACCAGCACCGTCACCGGCGCCTCGAGGTCTTGAGCCAGTGTCCCCAGTCGAGCCACGAGGTCTTCGCGCCCACCGAGATCCAGACCCGCGGCCGGCTCGTCGAGCAGCATCAGCTCGGGATCGGTCATGAGCGCCCGTGCGATCTGCACCCGCTTGCGCTCTCCTTCGCTGAGGGTCCCGTAGGTCCGGTCCACCAGGTGCGCGGCGCCGAGCGTCCCGAGCAGCTCGAGCGCACGGGCGTGATCGAGCTTGTCGTAGTCCTCCCGCCAGCGCCCGACGATGCCGTAGGACGCGGTCACCACCACGTCACCCACCCGTTCCCGGTTGGGTATGCGTCCGGCGATCTCTGCCGATGACAAACCGATCCGTGGCCGCAGCTCGAAGACGTCCACCGCACCCAGCACTTCGGAGAGCACGCCCGCGACGCCGGTCGTCGGATGCATCCGGCCCGCGGCGAGCTGCAGCAGGGTGCTCTTGCCCGCACCGTTCGGTCCCAGGACGACCCAACGCTCGCCCTCCTCGACCTCCCAGGTGACGTCATCGAGCAGCGGACGACCGCCGCGCACGACAGACACACCCGCCAGCGCCAGCACATCACTCATGGGCACGACCCTAGCGGGGGCCGGGGCACGGCCCCCGGCCAGCACCGGGTGTGGCGTGCACGAGGTGAAAGGGAGGACAACGCGCGGTGGCCGGCCCTCTATCATGGAAAGGATGTCCAGCCTGCCTGCCTCGGTGCGCCTCAGCCTCTGGATCACGGCCGCGTGGTCCGGCCATGTCGATCTGGCCGAGGCACTCCGCCGAGCCCTGCCGGACATAGACCACGTCGATGGGGACGTGGCGCAGCTGCAGCTGTGGCAGGACCTCGGCGAACGGGTCCTGGTCTGCGCTCTACCCCGTCCCGGCGATGTCCGCGGCCTGCCACGAGGCAACAATGACCTGGTCGAGGCGGCCACCGACTGCGGCGAGTGCGTGTTCGTCCCCGGCATCGGAGGCGCACTGGTGCCGACCGTCGAGGAGTTCGGACCCGAGGGGGACGTCGGCACGACCGTGCGGTTCACCGCATACGACTGCGACCCCATCCCGACCCACCGGCTGGAGGCACTGCGGGAGTCCGAGATCGAACGCGGGTTTCGCGAGCAGCTCACCGGCGCCATCGGCGCGCTCGAGGGCCTGGACGTGCAGCCCTGGGCAGGTTCCACCCTGCGAGGGCGGATCGATGACCGCATCGTCCTGAATGGCTGGGGCCTGCCCCCTGGGCTGCCGGGCCGCGCGCTGCGCGTCCTGCAGCAGGCGGCAACCACCGGCGCCGCGGCCGATCTCGGACTGGCCCACTCCCCCGCCGTCGACATATCGCAGGACCGGGCGCGTCACCTGCTGCTGCTCGACCTGCAGTCCGCGTCGGACCGGGCCATGGCGGACGCCTGCACGGTGGCCGCGCTGACGATCGCCGGTATGCGCGGATCCTGACGCAGTCCCGCCAGATCCCGTACGGTACGGGCATGAGCGAACGACCAGCGGAGGAGCAGACCGGCGGCCCCGTCCTCAGCGATTCCGAGGCCGAGCGAGTCCGCCGGCGGGTGCGGCTGCTCGTAGACATCACGTCGACGGTCGGCGTCTACCGGACCGGCCTGAAGCTCGCGGCGAGCCGGCTCACCAAGGGCGAGGCCACCGTCATCGCCGACCTCGAGACGCACGGGCTCGATGTCGCCCAGCTGCGTGAGGTGCTGTGCGGTGCGCACGTCCTTGTTGACGACCCGGATCTGTACACCAGCTGGCGGTTTCCCAAGACCCACGAGCGGTTGTCGAGCCATCACAAGAACATCGACAAGAAGCAGTACCCCGATCTGGGGCTGAAGGGCCCGCTGGTCCGCGAGAAGCTTCACGGTCGGACGAAAACCGGCACCTGGGTCCAGCTGGAGAAGACGCCGGCGGCCATGGGGGACGGTTTCCACCTGCCCACCTTCAACGACTTCCTCCACCTGTGTGACTACGTCGTCTATCGATTCACCAAGAGCAACGTCGGGCCGTGGGGTCTGTCGAAGCAGACCGAACGCCACCCCGTGTACCTCTCACCGGGTATGTCCTCGACGGTGCCGGTGCCCGCCTATGCGGAGGCAGAGCTGACCAGGGCCCTCGCTCAGGTCGAGGAACAGGACGACACCACGTCGGCCTCACCCGATCTGGCACGACGGTTTCCGCCCCCGGAGCGGCGCGACACCCTCGCCGAGTTGGTGCTGCGCCCCAAGTCCCGCAATGGCCGAGGACTGTTCGGCGCCTCGGAGGTCTATGCCAAGGGGGCGCCGCCGGCCGTGGCCCGCACGCTGCTGGACGAGGCGCGGGTGGCGGGCCAAGACTGGTCCCTGCCGGAGGCGGGAGACACGGCGGCGACCACAGTGCGTGGCGGGAAGCGCGAGATCCGGTGCGCGATGCGGCGCGTGCCGGCCAGCGACCAACAGAAGGACGACTAGTGAGCACACTGCAGACCGGCGAGCCGGACATCCCCGATGGCACCCTCGAGGCGTTGGTCCACCTCGTCGAGACCGGTCCGGTGTCGTTGGGTGGCTACACGATCGCGGAGATCGACGCGGTAGGCGGAATCGGGCACCTGCTCGAGGAGCAGCCGTCGTCCGAGCTGGTCGCCGAGGCGGTGCGGTCGCTGGCAGCGCGCAGCCTCATCGTGACAGAGGCAGGCTCCGACCGGCTGCAGATTCGAGGCGATCTGGGCATCGCGACCGCATTCCAGCACCGGTCCCGCATCATGCTCGACGCCCGCGTGACCGGCTCTGAGCCGGACCACCCGTGGCGGTTCGTGCTGATGCCGCAGCCCGAAGGCGTCACGCTGGAGGTGCTGATCGACGCGCTCGGCATCCACTTCTATTCGCTGCGCGGCAGCGAGAAGACGCTGGACCGCCTGTGGGAGCGACTGCCCGCCGGCGACCGCGGGCCTGACGACGCCGATGCCGACACGGTGCTGCCGGCCAGCCCGCATACGGCCCTCGTGAGCGTCAGCACCTGGGACGACGCCCAGAACCGGGAGACGCACGACGTCGTGCTGGCGCAGGATGGCGACCGCTGTCACGTCTTCCTCCGCAGCCCGGACGACCCGGGCCGGCTCGTGGCCGCCGGCATGGACAACGACGAGTGGCGCGACCTGCTCACCCGCCTCACGTCGACGAGCTGAGGGTCAGGCTCGCAGAACCTGCTCGTAGACCTGCTGGGTGCGTTCGGCGATCGCCAGCCAGCCGAACTTCTCGACCGCTCGGGTGCGGCCGGCCTGACCCCGACGGCGCGCCTCCTGCGGATCGCTGACGGCCTCGGTGAGCACCGCGGCAAGATCCGCGACATACCGGTCCGGCTCGCGCGGGGTGCCGGTCCCGTCGGTCACCTGGTCGATCGGCACCAGCCACCCGGTGTGCCCGTCCTCGACCACCTCCGGTATGCCGCCCGTGGCCGTCCCGACGACCGCGGCCTCGCAGGCCATCGCCTCGAGGTTCACGATGCCGAGCGGCTCGTAGACCGACGGGCACACGAAGACCGTGGCGGCCGAGAGCAGGGCAATCACTTCCTGGCGCGGCAGCATGTCGGCGATCCAGACGACGCCGCCCTGCCGCTGCTCGCGCAGACCGGCGACGAGGCCTTCGACCTCCTGCAGGATCTGCGGAGTGTCCGGCGCCCCGGCACACAGCACCAGCTGCACCTCCGGCGGCAGCTCGGCGGCCGCCCGCAGGAGGTAGGGCAGACCCTTCTGCCGGGTGATGCGCCCGACGAAGACGACACTGCGCCGGTCGGGGTCCACACCGTGCCGCCGCACCGTCTGGCGGGCAGTGTCGCTCGTGTCCCGCTGCCACAGCTCGGCATCGATCCCGTTGTGCACCACATGGACCCGAGCAGGATCAAGATTCGGATAGCTGGCCAGGACATCGGCGCGCATGCCGTGACTGACGGCAATCACCCCGGCGGCGGCCTCATACGCGGTCTTCTCCACGAAGGAGGAGATGCGATAGCCACCGGCGAGCTGCTCGGCCTTCCACGGGCGCATCGGCTCGAGGCTGTGAGCCGTGACCAGGTGCGGTATGCCGTGCAGCAGCGACGCGAGATGTCCCGCCATGTTGGCGTACCAGGTGTGCGAGTGCACCAGGTCGGCTCCCTCGCAGGCCTGCGCGATCGTCAGATCCACGCCGAGCGTGCGCAGGGTGGCGTTGGCGTCACCGAGCTCGGGCAGGTCGGGATAGCCGCTCGTTCCAGGCTCGGACACCGGTTCGCCGAAGGCTCGGACCCGCACGTCCGTCCCCGCGGCGCGCAGAGCCTTGACCAGTTCGGCCACATGCACCCCCGCTCCGCCGTAGATGTTGGGCGGGTACTCCTTGGTCAACACGTCTGCTCTCACGGGTCGAAACCTAGTCGGGTTCACCGATCGGCGCGAGGCCAGTGGGTGAGAAACTCACCGTCGGGGGTGGTGTGCGGCATAGGTTAGGGCCATGGCTGCGCGACGTCACGGACCCAAGGTGCTAGCGATCGTTCTCGCCGGTGGGGAGGGTAAGCGCCTCATGCCACTGACGGCCGACCGCGCCAAACCCGCCGTGCCGTTCGGTGGCGTCTACCGCCTGGTCGACTTCGCGCTGTCGAACCTGGCCAACAGCGGCTACATCAAGATGGTCGTCCTGACGCAGTACAAGTCGCACAGCCTCGACCGGCACGTGTCGATGACCTGGCGGATGTCGACCGTGCTCGGCAACTACGTCACGCCCGTGCCCGCTCAGCAGCGGCGGGGTAAGCAGTGGTTCCTCGGATCGGCCGATGCGATCTACCAGAGCCTGAACTTGATCCACGACGAGAAGCCCGACATCGTGGTCGTCGTGGGTGCCGACCACGTCTACCGCATGGACTTCAGCCAGATGGTGGAGCAGCACATCGACTCGGGCGCCCGGGTGAGCGTCGCGGCGATCCGCCAGGAGATCGGCCTGGCCTACCAGTTCGGCGTCATCGAACCGACCGACGACGGAGATGGACGGATCGCGGCCTTCCGCGAGAAGCCCTCGGACCCCAAGGCCCTCGCAGACAATCCGAACGAGATCCTGGCCTCGATGGGCAACTACGTCTTCGATGCCGACGCACTCATCGAGGCGGTCACCACGGACGCCGACAACGACGACAGCAAGCACGACATGGGCGGCGACATCGTCCCGTACTTCGTCGAACGCGGTGAGGCCTACGCCTACGACTTCAAGGACAACGAGATCCCCGGCGCCACCGAGCGGGACAAGGGCTACTGGCGTGACGTCGGCACGATCGACTCGTACTTCGAGGCGCACATGGACCTCGTGTCGATCCACCCCATCTTCAACCTCTACAACTACGAGTGGCCGATCGTGACGAGCCCGGGCAACTACCCGCCGGCGAAGTTCGTGCGCGGTGGGTCCGACGAGCAGGGCATCGCCGTCAGCTCAGCGGTGTCGCCGGGATGCATCATCAGCGGATCCGTCGCCAACAACTCGGTCCTCGGAGTCGACGCGCGACTGCACAGCTTTTCGCACGTCGAGGACTCCGTGCTGCTGGACGGGGTGGACATCGGCCGGCACTGCAGGGTGCGACGCGCCATCATCGACAAGGACGTCCACGTCCCCGACGGGGTGGACATCGGGGCCGACCTGGACGCGGACCGGGCGCGCGGCTTCACCGTGACCGACTCGGGCATCGTCGTCATCGGCAAGGGGACGGTCATCAAACCGTGACGCCCCACCCACAAACCCTCCTCCTGACCTTCACCGGCACCGACCAACCAGGGGTGACCAACTCCCTGCTGCAGGCGATCGCGCCCGAGGACACCACGGTCCTCGACCTCGAGCAGGCGGTCGTCCGCGGGCGACTGACCCTCTCCGCCCTGACCTCGGCGACTCCCCATCCCGATCGGATCATTGCGGCAGCGCAGCAGGTGGCCGCCAGCTGGTCTCTCGACCTGCACGTCGAGCCAGGCATGGGTGACAACCCGAAGCGTCGCACCGGCCGCGCCTCGGTCGTGGTGATCGGGGCTCCGCTGTATGCCGCTCCGCTGGCCCGGCTGACCTCTCGAATCGTCGACAGCGGAGCAAACATCGACCGCATCCGCCGACTGTCCCGGGAGCCGGTGACCACCCTGGAGCTCGATCTCTCCGGTGCGGACGTGCCGGTGCTGCGCCGTGACCTGGCACTGGTGGCGGCGCAGGAGAGTCTGGACATCGCCGTCGCCCCCGGCGGACTCGACCGTCGCGGCCGCCGACTGCTGGTCATGGATGTGGACAGCACGCTGATCCGCGACGAGGTCATCGAACTGCTTGCTCGCCATGCCGGGCGCGAGGCGGAGGTGGCCGCGGTCACCGAGCGGGCAATGCGCGGCGAGCTGGACTTCGAGGCAAGCCTGCACGAGCGGGTGCGCGCCCTTGCCGGCCTGCCGGAGTCAGTGCTCCAGGAGGTTCGTGACACGGTGCGCCTCACCCCGGGCGCACGCACCCTGGTGCGCACCGTGAAGCGGCTGGGCTTCTCCGTGGCCGTCGTCTCAGGCGGTTTCCTCGAGATCGTCGGCCCGCTGGCGCGTGACCTCGGCATCGACCACGCCCACGCCAACCGCCTCGAGATCCGCGACGGAGTGCTCACCGGCAGGGTGCTGGGACCGGTGGTCGACCGCGCCGAGAAGGCCCGGGCCCTCGCCCGATTCGCCGAGTTGGAGCACCTGCCGCTGTCTCGCACGGTCGCCATCGGCGACGGCGCAAACGACCTCGACATGCTGGCCGCCGCCGGCCTCGGCATCGCGTTCAACGCCAAGCCACTCGTGCGGGAGCAGGCCGACGCCTCGGTCAACGTGCCCTATCTCGACCCGGTGCTCTTCATGCTCGGGATATCTCGCGAGGACGTGGAGAACGCCGACCAGGCGGACGTCGAGGCGAGCGCCTACTGACCCATCGCGTGGACGCCGCCATCGACGTGCACGATCTCGCCGGTGGTCGCCGGGAACCAGTCGGACAGCAGCGCGATGCAGGCCTGGGCTGCCGGGTCCGGGTCGCGGACGTCCCAGCCCAGTGGTGCGCGGTCCCCCCAGGTGTCCTCGAACGTCGCAAATCCCGGGATCGACTTCGCCGCGGTGGTGCGCAACGGACCGGCCGCGACCAGGTTGCTGCGGATCCCCAGCGGCCCCAGGTCGCGCGCCAGATAGCGGTTGGTCGACTCGAACGCGGCCTTGGCCACCCCCATCCAGTCGTAGACGGGCCAGGCAAACCGCGCGTCGAAGGTGAGCCCGACGATGCTGGAGCCCCGATCGAGCATCGGCAGGGTCGCCGTGGCCAGAGCCTTCAGGGAGTAGGCCGAGGCATGGATCGCCGTGCTCACGTCCTCCCAGGTGCCCTCGAGGAAGTTGAACGCCCCCAGCGGGGCGAACCCGATGGAGTGCAACACCCCGTCCAGGCTGCCGATGTGCTCCTTGAGCCGGTCGCTGAGCGTGTCCAGGTGCTCCGCATCCGTCACGTCGAGCTCGATGACCTCGGGAGTCGTCGGCAGGCGCTTCGCGATCGTCTGAGTGATCCGCATGGTGCGACCGAACGACGTCAGCACCACCTCGGCGCCCTCGTTCTGCGCGATCCGCGCGACATGGAACGCGATCGAGGAGTCCATCAGGACCCCCGTGATCAGCAGCTTCTTACCGTCCAGCAGACCCATTCGATTTCTCCTTGCTCAGCCGTACTCGTGCATTGCTCTGCGTGCTGGTCGGTCAGTGGCCCATGCCCAGGCCGCCATCGACCGGAATGACCGCGCCACTGATGTACGCCGCGTGCGGGCTCGCGAGGAACCGCACCGTTGCGGCGACCTCCTCGGGCTCAGCGAACCGGCCGGCCGGGATCGCCGCCAGGTAGGCCTCCCGCTGCTTCTCCGGCAGTGCTTGCGTCATGGCGGTGTCGATGAACCCGGGGGCCACCACGTTGGCGGTGATGCTGCGCTTGCCGAGCTCGCGGGTGATCGACCGTGCCATCCCGACCAGGCCGGCCTTGCTCGCCGCATAGTTGACCTGACCCGGTGACCCGTAGAGACCTACGACACTGGAGATGAAGATGATCCGGCCGCGCTTGAGCCGGATCATTCCCTTGCTGGCGCGCCGCGCGCAGCGGAAGGCTCCGGCGAGGTTGGTGTCGACGACCGCGTCGAACTCTTCGTCGGTCATCCGCATCAGCAGGGTGTCCTTGGT
Organism: Leekyejoonella antrihumi; assembly: GCF_007845645.1. Classification (GTDB taxonomy): domain Bacteria; phylum Actinomycetota; class Actinomycetes; order Actinomycetales; family Dermatophilaceae; genus Leekyejoonella; species Leekyejoonella antrihumi. The sequence continues at coordinate 109,718 of NZ_VCQV01000007.1, read as the reverse complement.
GATCCCGGCGTTGGCGACGAGCACCTCGATCGGGCCGCCCAGTGCCTCCTCCGCCTGGGTGAACGCCGCGTCGACCGAGGCCGAGTCGGTCACGTCACAGGCCACGGCGTGCGCGCCCTCGGGCGCCTCACCGTTGCGGGAGGTCACCGCGACCCGATCGCCGTCGGCGACGAACGCCTCGGCTATCGCGCGGCCGATCCCGCGGTTGCCGCCAGTGACCAGGACGTTTCGTGGCTCAGTCATCGCATTCCTTTGCTCGCACCTGGCAGACGCTATCCGACTACTGCGCGGTAGCCGGAACGGGCGGGCTCGGGTCGACCGGGCGGATGGGCGCCACCGACGGGACTTGGTGGACGGCATAGGCTGGAGGCGTGCCTCACCAGCCGAACCAGCATCCCGTGCCGTCGGCGACCAACCTGCCGTCGCCGCCGAAGGATGACCACGACGCCAGGATGCGGCACTACCTGGCCTCTATGGGGATTCGCACCGTCTGTTTCGTGCTGGCCTACTTCCTGCATGGTTGGGCGCGCTGGGTCTGCATCGGTCTGGCGATCGTGCTGCCCTACATCGCCGTGGTCCTGGCGAACGCCACCAACGAGCGCCGGATCGAGGTGCTCGGCTCGGTGACTCCACCGCGGCGTCGGCCCAAGCAGGTCGAGCACCACGAGGATCCTCCCGCCGCATGAAGCGACCCATCATGGCGGCTGCCGCGGATGAATAGCACCGAACCGGACCCTCTCGTATGCAGCGCGAAGGGCTGTCGGGAGGAGGCCACCGTCGGGTTGCTCTGGAACAACCCGAAACTGCACACGCCCGAACGGCGCAAGGTCTGGCTGGCCTGCGATGGGCACCGTGTGCACCTGTCGGACTTCTTGAGCATGCGGGGCTTCCTCAAACAGGTGGTCCCTGTCGGCGAGATCCCCCCAGACGCCAGCTAGACGCGAACTGGTCGCCGCGGGGTCCGCCGGCTCTAGCCGCCGATGCTCGACATCGGCCGGTCCGGCTGCACGAACTCGGGCGTGCCGATGCCGTGACCTGCGGCCTTGCGCCACATCGTCCCCTGGATGATCTGCGCCAGCTCGTCGTCGGTGGCCCCCTCGCGCAGTGGCGTGCGCAGGTCTCCCTCGTCGCGCGCGAACAGGCAGTTGCGCACCTGGCCGTCCGCGGTGAGGCGCACCCGGTCGCAGGCCGCGCAGAACGGCGCTGTGACGCTGGCGATCACACCGACGGTCGCCGGTCCACCGTCGACCAGGAATCGCTCGGCAGGGGCGCTGCCACGCTCCTGTGAGGACACCGGCTCCAGCTGGAATCGTCGCGACAGCGCCTCCCGGAGCTGCACACCGGTCATCATGGCCGTGCGACTCCATGCATGCTGCGCGTCCAACGGCATCTGCTCGATGAACCGCAGCTCGTACCCGCGGTCCACGCACCACTGCAGCAGGTCCGCCGGATCGTCACCGCCCGGCATCGCCACGGCATTCACCTTGACCGGTGCGAGCCCGGCATCCGCGGCGGCCTTCAGACCGCGCTCGACGTCGGCAAACCGATCTCGTCGGGTGATCTCCTTGAATCGCTGTGGATCCACCGTGTCCAACGAGACGTTGATCCGGTTCAGACCGGCCTGGGCGAGTGGCCCCGCGAGCCGGTCGAGACCGATGCCGTTGGTCGTCAGCGCCATCGACGGCGCCGGGTCCAGCTCACCGACCCGGCGCACCACGTCCGCAAGCGAGCGCCGCAGCAGTGGCTCTCCCCCGGTGAACCGCACCTGGGTCACGCCGAGTCGCACGAAGACACCGATGACGCGGATCATCTCGTCGTCGGTCAGCATCTCGGGCTTGGCCATCCAGTCGAGTCCCTCGGCCGGCATGCAGTAGGTGCATCTCAGGTTGCAGCGATCGGTCACCGAAACGCGGAGGTCCGTCGCGACCCGACCGAATGTGTCGACGAGAGCCGGCGTATTGGGTCGTAGGCGGTTCATGCCCTCTAATGTACGACGGGTACCGTCAGGATGTGCTCCGCCTGCTGATGACCCGTCGATGGTTGGCATGGTTGGCCGTTGCGGCAGTGTGGGGCGTGGGCTGTTTCTACCTCGGCCGCTGGCAGTGGCACCGCTACGAGTCCAAGCACACCCTGCAGCACCAGATGAACGACAACTACAACGGGACGCCGGCCTCCATAGCCTCCCTGCTGCCATCCGAGTCGTCCGTCGTCACCTCCGACAAGCAGTGGCGCCAGGTGCGCCTGCTGGGGACGTATGACGCGTCGCATCGGGTCCTGGTGCGCAATCGCCCCAACAACGGCAACTACGGGTATGAGGTGGTGATCCCGTTCCGCCTGAAGTCCGGTGCCAACATCCTGGTCGACCGCGGGTGGATCCCCAACGGCAACAACGCGTCGGCGCCGAACTCCGTCCCGCCGACCCCCACGGGTCAGGTCACCGTGACCGGATGGTTGCGGCCGCCCGAGCAGAAGCTGAATCATCAGCCCGTCGCCGGCCAGGTCCCCTCGATCAACCTCGCCGACATCAAGGCGGTCACCGGGCTCGACACCTACAACGCCTACGTCCTGATGCGCGACGAGAAGACCGCGGCCGGCGTCACACCGCCTCGCCCTCAGGCACTGCCCAAACCCGACCCGGGCAGCTACGCCGGCATCAACATGAGCTATGCCTTCCAGTGGTGGCTCGGCATGGTCGCCGGCTTCGCGTACGTCGTGCTGCGCTGCCGCCGCGAGCACCTCGACGAGGTCAACGGCCCGCGAGAGCCGAAGCTGAAGAAGGTCCGCATCTGGGACGAGGAAGACGCCTAGTCGCACCTCGGAATCGGGTGCGAGCGGCGGCGCGAACCGGACCGGCCACCGACCCCATTCCTCCACCGACAGCAAGTTCGGTATGGCAGCATGCGGCGCATGACCAATCATCCAGCGGAGGGCGCAGGCCGGCCGGAGTCCGGCCTGACGGACAGCGACTTCTCACCCACCTGGGCTGACGACGACCGCCCGCGCATCCCGCACGTGGCTGCCGAGCGTCAGGCGCTCGAGGCGTACCTGGAGTACTACCGCGCGACCGTAGACATGAAGTGCCGCGGCCTGACCCCCGAACAGGCCCGGACTCGGCCCATCCCGCCGTCCACCCTGTCCCTTCACGGCTTGGTCCGACACCTCGCCGGCGTCGAGCGCTGGTGGTTCCAGCAGAACTTCGCGCGCCGCGACGTGCCTTTCCTCTTCATCTCCACAGACAACCCCGACCTCGACTTCGACCCGCCCGCGGACGCCGACTTCGCCACCGACCTGGAGACCTGGCGCGCCGAGTGTGCCGTCTCCCGTGAGATCGTCGCCGCTCATGACCTCGACGACACCGCGCGACCACTGGACTGGTTCGAGGACGTCGATCTGCGCTGGCTGATGCTTCGGATGATCACCGAGTATGCCCAGCACTGCGGACACCTCGACCTGCTTCGCGAGAGGGTCGACGGAAGGACGGGAGCCTGAGCTCGATGCGGAGACGAGGGTCGGCACTGCCATCCGATCCGCCACCGCGCGTCAGACTGCTTCACCTCGCGCATCCAAGGTGTATGGCGTGGTGGTGGCGACCGCGCGCAGCCCGAGGCGCACCAGGATCGGCCGCGAGTCGGGCGAGGTGTCCAGCCGCATGAACCGGTAGCCCTGCTCGCGAGCGAGCCTGGCCCGGTGGGTCACGGTCGCGCGATACAGCCCCTTGCGTCGCCACTCGGGCAGCGTCGAGCCGCCCCACATGCTGGCGAAGTCCGTCCCGGCGGAGTAGCGCAGCCAGCCCGCAGAAAGCACCGGCCCAGCTGCCGACTCCTCGACAACGACCACGTCCAGCGCGTCGGGGTTCGCCCGCATCTCCCGCGCCAGCGACCCGTCGCCCCGGTCAGGTCCCCAAATCGTCTTCATCAGCTCGTCGATCCGGCTCAGGTCGGCGTCACTGGTCACTGCCCGCACCCGCACACCCGGTGGCAGGTCGACATCCTGGATGAGCCCGCCGACCTCACCGAGCAGAAGGGTCTCGGGACTCTCTGCCACGAAGCCCGCCGACATCAGCAGGCCGGTCAGGTCGCCCGGCTCGTCGTAGGAGTACGTCTTCCACTCCACCCGCTCGCGCCGCGCGGTGAAGAAGTCCACCTGCCGGGCAATCGCACGCCCGGGATCGACGCCGAGGCCCCTGGGGCACTCGACCATGCAGTACGACGTGCCGGGTCGCTCCGGGTACCGACGCACGACGAGCTCGTCCGTGTCCTGCACGATGCCCGGTGCCGGCTCGTCCTCTCGGCCGCCGAGCCGAATCTGGCGGTGAAACTCCTCAAGCAACTGCTGGTCACCCAGATCAGATGTCATGGCTACGGAGTCAACCACCCGCCCGCAGACCACGGCAAACACATTTCGGCCGGCTACTTCTTCGTGCGGTTCAAGAACGCCGTCATGGCGTCCTTGGCCGCCGGCGAGCCGAAGAGGGAGGCAGACAGCGCCGCGAGCTCGTCGCCGCGGGCGTCGATGTCGGCGAGGATCTCCCGGTTCAGCAGCTTCTTGGTGGCCTGCAGGCCCTGCAGTTTGCTCTTGCCCAGCTCACCGACGACCTGGTCGACGGCCGCGTCCAACCCGTCCGGCGCCACGACCTGCGTGACCAGACCCATCCGTGCCGCCTCCCGCGCATCGAACGTCTCACCGGTGAGGAAGGTCCGGGCGGCATCTCGGCTGGTCAGGCGGGGCAGGGTTGTCAGCGAGATCGCGGCGGGCGTCAGGGCGAGACGGGCCTCGGTGAAGGCAAACGTCACGGTGTCGGCGGCGATGACGATGTCGGCCGCACCCACCAGACCGAGGCCGCCCGCACGGACCGGGGCGTGCAGTCGCACCACGACGGGCTTGCCGGCCGCCACGATCTTGCGCTGCAGCGCGATGAGGGTGCGCGCGCCCTCCTCCATCCCCTGACTGGCCGCTTCGGACATGTCGGCCCCGGCGCAGAACGCCGGGCCTTCGGCGGCGAGCACGACGATCCGCACTGTGTCGTCCTCTTCGACGTGGTCGAGGTATGCCGTCAGCTCGGCAACCAGCTGCCGGCTCAGGGCGTTGCGGTTGCGCTGGCTGTCCAGCGTGATGGTGGCGACCCCACCGGCAGTGGTGCAGTGAACGAGCTCTGTCTCAGCGGTCGGCATGCTTCTCTCCCGGTCGAAGTCGGTTTGCAGCACGCACCACTGTGCCACCCGGCGCGGTCAGGCAGTCGGCTCGGTGTGGGGTTCGGCTGCTTGCTGCTTGGTCTGCGGTGTCTCGGCGCCGACACTCGGGAAGTGCCGCGGCACGACGACCACCAGAAGTACCGCGGTCACCACGGCCGCGAGCAGCAGTCCGACGAACACCGCGTGCGTGGCGGCGTTCATGGCGACGGCCTTCGTCGCGCCGTGCTGATCGCGCAGCACGGTGTTGCTGACCGCGCCGAAGACGGCTGCGCCAAGGCTCTGTCCGAGGAACCGGGCGAACATCGCTCCACCGGTGATCATCCCGCGCTGGTCCCAGCCGACCGTGTTCTGCAGGCCGACGAGCAGCGGCGAGACGATCAGCCCCATACCGGCGCCCATCAGCGCGCTGGCGATGACCGGGACCCAGACGGAGCTGTGCACGCCGAGTGTGGTGAACACGCAGCCGGAGGCTATGGCGAACACCGTGCCGATCAGTGCGGCGTTCCGGAATCCCACCCGCATGTACAGCCTGGCGGACAGGCCCGACGCGGTCGGCCAGGTCATGCTCATCACCGCGAGGACGAACCCGGCGGCGACGGCTCCGAGCCCGAGCACGGTCTGGCCCCAGTTGGGCAGATACACCGACAGGCCGATGACCATCAGACCGGCCGTGGCCGTCGCCGCATACGATCCGGCCGTCAGCCGTTTGGTCCACAGCCAGGTGGGAAGCATCGGTTCGGACGCGCGCTGCTCCACAAAGACCAGGGCCACGGCGGCGACCACGGCGACCGCCAGGGTCACCATCGTCGGCGCAGACGTCCAACCCCACGACGTGCTGCCCTGGAGCAGCGCAAGGATCAGTGCCCCGGCGGCGATCAGCACCAGTGCGGCACCGGCGTAGTCGATCCGATGTCGCGTCCGCTCGACCTTCTCGTGCAGGTCGCGAAGGATCAGCGTGAGCGCCAGCGCGCCAATGGGCAGGTTCACCAGGAAGATCCACCGCCAGGAGGTGTACTGCGCGAAGAACCCACCCAGGGCCGGGGCGACGACGGCGGCGATCCCCCAGACACTGGACAGGTATCCCTGGACCCGACCACGCTCCTGCACACTGTAGAGATCACCGGCGACCGTGTTGACCGTCGCACCGATCGAGCCCGCGCCGAGACCTTGCAGCGCCCGGAAGGCGATCAGCGCCGTCATGCTCCAGGACAACGCCGACAACAGCGAACCGATCAGGAAGACGACAACGCCGATGACCAGGATCGGTTTGCGGCCGTAGAGGTCCGCGAGCTTGCCATAGACCGGGATGGTCACGGTCTGGGCGAGCAGGTAGATCGAGAAGACCCAGCCGACCTGCGAGAACCCACCGAGGTCACCGGCCACCTGAGGGATCGCGGTCGCGACGATGGTGGTGTCCATGGCCACCAGTGCCATCGCGAGGATGAGCGCGACGAGCACAGGCGTCCGATGGTCGTGCCGCAGTCCTGCCACCAGACCAGATAACCACCTACCGAGGCCCACGTCGACAGCAGGGATGCCGGCGGACTCAGTCCGGGATGGCACCCGCCCGACGGCACGCTCGCAGCAGCTGCGCGTGTGACACCGCGGACCTGGTGTGCGCGTGATGACCGTGCGTCGTGGTGGCCATCGTCAGCGAGTTCAGCACGGCCTCCTCGACCGCCTCCTGAGCCGCGAAGAACGCCGGGTCGAGCGCGGCGTCAGGCAGGTTCTCCGAGGCGTTCACCGTCGAGAAGGCGATCCCATAGTCGCCGCTGCCCTGGGCGAAGTCCGAACCGATGCGGGCCAGTCCGAACACGGCCCGGGTCGCGACGCGACGCAGCTGACGAGAGTCCAGGCCCCGATCCACGGCGACGATGATCATGCACGAGTTGCCCTGCGGCTCCTCACCGTCGGCGCCATCTTCATAGTCCCTGGAGATCGGCACCCCGCGCACCCGCAATGTCCCACTGAAGTTGGACTGGACGAGCACACCGACGGTGCAGTCCCCCTGGCCATCAAGCGGCGCGACCCGTGATGCCGTGCCGATGCCGCCCTTGAACCCGAGCGCACCCGTGCCGGTTCCTGCACCGACACAGCCCTCCTGGACGTCGTCGGCGCTCGCGGATCCCAACGCGTCGATGACGTGGGCCTCGGTCACCGGACGACGACGGATGTCCGAGAGGAATCCGTCATTCGTCTCTCCCACTATCGGATTCAGCGTCTGCACGTCCTCGTTGCCTCGCATCGCGAGCACATACGAGACGAGCGCATCCGCCACCCGGAACGCGGACAGTGTGCCGGTCAGCAGGATCGGCGTCTCGATCGCGCCCAGCTCGGCCAGCTGGGTCGCACCGATCAGCTTGCCGAACCCGTTGCCGACGAAAAGTCCTGCTGGCAAACTGCCGCCGGCGCAATCCACCGCATCGGGCACGATCGCCGTCACGCCGGTATGCAGGGTGGTCCCGTCCCGGACGGTGGTGTGCCCCACCCGCACGCCGGCAACGTCGGTCAGCGCGTTGCGCGGTCCGGTCGGATACCGGCCGGTCGTGATGCCCAGGTCTCGCGCTCGCCGCGGTGTCTGCGGCGAGGGCTTCGCGGGGTTACTGCCCGATGCGAGTTTTGTCATCATGCTCCTGGAACTGGGTGCGGTACAGATCTGCATACAGGCCGCCGTCGGCCAGCAGCTTCGCGTGCGGCCCCTCCTCGACCACCTGACCATTCTGGATCACGAGGATCCGGTCGGCATCGCGAACCGTTGACAGCCGGTGCGCGATGACCACGGAGGTCCGCCCCTCGAGTGCCGTGTCGAGTGCTCGCTGGACGGCCACCTCGGACTCGCTGTCCAGGTGGGCGGTGGCCTCGTCGAGCACGACCAGTGACGGCGCCTTGAGCAGCAGGCGCGCGATGGACAGTCGCTGCTTCTCTCCGCCGGAAAGGCGATGGCCGCGGTCTCCGACGAGGGTGTCCAGGCCGTAGGGAAGCCGGGTGACCAGCTCCCACACCTGCGCAGCACGCAGCGCGTCCTCCAACTGCTGCTCGCTCGCATTCGGCTGCGCATACAACAGGTTCGCGCGGATGGTGTCGTGGAACATGTGCGCCTCCTGCGTCACCACACCAACGGTGTCTCGCAGCGAGTCCGGGTCGGCGTTGCGCAGGTCCACTCCGCCGACCCGGACGCATCCGGCGACGGGATCGTAGAGTCGCGAGAGCAGACCGGTGATCGTGGTCTTGCCGGCGCCCGAGGGCCCGACCAGTGCCACCATCTCCCCCGGTTGGACGGTGAAGCTGACGCCCCTTAGCACCGGCTCCCCTGCACCCGTGTCTCGTGTCGGCACAGTCTCCAAGGACTCCAACGACACCTCGGCAGCGGCCGGATACGAGTAGGTCACGTCCTCGACCTGCACACCGACCGGCCCGCTCGGCAGGGCCACCGGGTGCTCCGGCGCGCGTACCAACGGCTGCAGGTCGAGCACCTCGAAGACACGATCGAAGGAGACGAGCGCCGTCAGGACGTCGACTCTGACGTTCGACAGCGCCGTCAGGGGCGCGTAGAGCCGCGCGAGCAGCGCCGCCAGGGCCAGCAGCGTGCCGATGGTCAGCGTCCCGTGCGCGGCCATCACCCCACCGAACCCGTAGACGATGGCCGTCGCGATGGACGCGAGCAGGGTCAGTCCGACCAGGAAGATGCTGCGCTGCACGGCGATGCTGATGCCGATGTCGCGCACCCGCACGGCGCGCTGGGCGTACTCGTCGTCCTCCAGGTCGGGGCGGCCGAAGAGCTTGACCAACAAAGCTCCTGCGACATTGAAGCGCTCGGTCATGCGGGTGCCCAGGTCAGCGTTCTCGACCATCTGGTCTCGGGCGAGTCGGGCCAGGCGGCGCCCCATCAGTCGCGTCGGGATGAGGAAGAGCGGCACCAGCAGCAGCGCTGCAAGCGTCAGCTTCCAGGACAGCGTGGCCATGGCCGCCACGATGACGACCAGGCTCACGGCATTCGAGACGACGTTGGACATCACCGAGGTGAAGGCCTGCTGGGCACCGATCACGTCAGAGTTCAGCCGGGTCACCAGGGCGCCGGTCTGCGTGCGGGTGAAGAACGCGATGGGCTGACGCAGCACATGCGCGAAGACCTCGCGCCGCAGGTCGTAGATCAGCCCTTCCCCGAGCGTCGCCGACAGCCAGCGTTCGACCACCGTGAGGCCGGCGTCGAGGACGGCGACCACCCCGGCGAGCAGCGCCAACTCCACCACGAGAGCGGTGTCCTTGCCGATGACGCCCTTGTCGACGATCTCCTTGAGGATCAGCGGCGAGGCGACGACGAGCACGGCGTCGATCACCACCAGGACGAGGAAGACGACGATCGGTCGCCGGTAGGGCCCGGCATAGCCCAGGACCCGCCGGGCGGTCCCCTTGCGTAGCACGGCCTTCTTGACCGAGTCGTCGCGCGACATGGACCGCATGGTGTACCAGCCGCTCGCGCTCATTGCGTGCTCCCTTGTTATTCCGGTGCGTCTCGGAGCGCCTCAAGCATGTGCACGAAGGCGGTGCGCTCGAGGTACTGCTGCTGCTCCGGCGAGGCCGTTGTCGCTGAGCGCAACAACGAACTCACCACACGTATGCCGGAGGGCGAGTTCGCCAGCACGGCGTCGGCCAGGTCACGGCACGCCTCATCGAGCTCGCCCACCGGCACATGCAGCGCTGCCAGGCCGATCCGCGTCGCCTCCGGTCCCCCCACCTCGCGCCCCGTCGTGCAGATCTCCAGCGCACGACTGTAACCGACCAGATTCACCAGCATGTGGGTCCCACCGAGCACGGGCAGAACGCCCAGACCCGGCTGATGCATCCGCATACGGGTGTTCGTCGAGACGATGCGCAGGTCGCAGGCAAGGGCCAGCTGCAGGCCGACGCCGGTCGCCTCGCCCTGGACCGCGGCGATCGAGACGGCGTGCGTGCGCGACCAGATCGCGAACGCCTTCTGATACTCGAGGATCTCGTCGTTCACCGCGGTCGCCTGCGTGGCCGTGTGACCGGCGAGCTCGGGCAGGCCAGGCTCGGCACTGCGACCGGCCAGCCAGTCGCTGTCGATTCCGCGCGAGAAGTCGGGACCGTTCGCGCGAATGATGACGACACGGGTGTCGGGCCGCAGGTCGCGGCCGATCTCGGCCAGCCGCAGCCAGAGCGACGGCAGCTGCGCGTTGCCGGACGCTGCGTGGTCGAGCGTCAGGGTCAGGATCGGCCCCTCCTGACGCATTTCCAGGCGGGGATGCGGCCGGACCGGCAGGGGAACGGTGCTCACGACTCTCAGGCGAGCTCGACCAGGTCGGCATAGTCGGGGCTCCAGAGGTCCTCCACGCCATCGGGCAGCATCAGCACCCGTTCCGGCTCGAGGGCGTGCACGGCTCCCTCGTCGTGCGTCACGAGCACGACGGCGCCCTCATATCCCCGCAACGCTCCGAGGATCTCCGCACGGGAGGCCGGGTCGAGGTTGTTGGTGGGCTCGTCGAGCAGCAGCACGTTGGCCGCCGAGACCACCAGCAGCGCCAGGGACAGGCGGGTCTTCTCGCCACCGGACAGCACCGAGGCCGGCTTGTGGACGTCGTCACCGCTGAAGAGGAACGACCCCAGCACCTTGCGGGTCTCGGTCTCGTTGAGATCGGGGGCCGCCGACTTCATGTTTTCCAGCACGGTCCGCTCGACGTCGAGATTCTCGTGCTCCTGCGCGTAATAGCCCAGCTTCAGCCCGTGACCCTGCTGCACCTCGCCGGTGTCCGGGTCATCGACGCCGGAGAGGATCCGCAGCAGGGTGGTCTTGCCGGCACCGTTCAGGCCCAGCACGACAACCCGCGAGCCACGGTCGACGGCCAGATCGACATCGGTGAAGATCTCCAGAGATCCGTAGGACCGGGACAGCCCGGTCGCGGTCAGCGGCGTCTTGCCGCACGGGGACGGCTTGGGGAAGCGCAGCTTGGCCACCTTGTCCTGCTGCCGCTCGCCCTCCAGCCCCGCCAGCAGCCGCTCCGCACGCTTGGCCATGTTCTGCGCCGCGGTGGCCTTGGTGGCCTTGGCCCGCATCTTGTCGGCCTGGGTGAACAGCACGGAGGCCTTCTTCTCGGCGTTCTGCCGCTCCCGCTTTCGGCGCCGCTCGTCGGTCTCGCGCTGCTGCAGGTAGGTCTTCCAGCCCACGTTGTAGATGTCCAGCTCGGCGCGGTTGGCGTCCAGGTGGAAAACCCGTGTCACGACCGTGTCGAGCATCTCGACGTCGTGGCTGATGATGATCAGGCCGCCCTTGTAGCTCTTGAGATAGTCGCGCAGCCAGATGATCGAGTCGGCGTCGAGGTGGTTCGTCGGCTCGTCCAGCAGCAGGGTCTGCGCCCCGGAGAAGAGGATGCGGGTCAGCTCGACCCGTCGGCGCTGTCCACCGGACAGTGTCCGTAGCGGCTGATCGAGGATACGGGCGTCCAGACTGAGGCTGGAGGCGATCGACGCGGCCTCGGACTCCGCGGCATACCCTCCCTTGCTCGTGAACTCGGCCTCCAACCGGGAGTAGCGGCGCATCGCACGCTCCCGCAACTCGTCGTTCTCGTCGCCCATCGCGTGCTCGGCGGCGCGCAGCTCGCGGATCGTGTGGTCAAGTCCTCGCGCGGACAGGATGCGATCGCGGGCCAGCACCTCGAGGTCGCCGGTGCGAGGATCCTGCGGCAGGTAGCCCACGTCACCGGACGAGGTGACCGTCCCTGCGGCCGGCTGGCTGTGGCCGGCAAGCACCTTGGTCAAAGTGGTCTTGCCCGCACCGTTGCGACCGACGAGGCCCACCCGGTCACCGGGCGCAACCCGGAAGGTGAGGTCATCGACCAGGAGTCTCGCCCCCGCACGCAGCTCGATGCCTTGAGCGGTGATCACAGCGACTCTCCTCGGGGAACGGTGGTAGGTGGTGGCGGACATGACACGGACGTCCGACCCGCATGCCGCAGGCGAGACGTCCATGGTCTACGCCGCCAGTCTACGCGTCCGACACGGACCGCCGAAATCAATATGTGCTCAGCCCGCGCCGGGCAACAGACCCCAATCGGATTGCGCGGGATTCACGCTCGCATCTGCGCTCATCATCGAAGCGACGAGAAAGGGCCATGAACGGCTCGACGCGATCGCGTTCAGCAGCGTCTCTACGAGCGGTCCGGAGCAGATGTGGTGCCAGAAGAACGCCCCAAGAACGGTGACCAGTTACAACCGGGCGGGCAGCACGTGGTCCGGGATAGATCCTCTGGGGTTGCTACCCTCTTCGAGCTGCGCGGCAATTGTCAGCGGTTGACCAGCAGCCACCCTACGGTGACACGATGGCAATGGTGCGGGTACCTGCGCTCGAACGTACCCGGTTCGGACTCTCGTATGAGTTCGTGGGACCCCTCGTGTTCGCGTTGATGAGCACAATCGGCTTCCTGGTCGTGCGACCGCCGGTCGGCGACCTGATGGCCGCCTCAACCAGGACGAGATGATCGTCAGCGTCAACGGGCCCGCCACAGTTGCCCTGGGTCTGCACTGGTCGCCATTGCTCACCGTCACCGGGCCGCCCACAAGTGAACCTGCTGTCCTCACCCGTCATGGTGCGTGGACAACGCTCACCCTTCACAGCGCGGGCAGCTACCAACTGCACGGGCAGTGGCTCCCGGCCACGTAGCGCTGCATCGGCTCCGCTTGCGGCCCTCCCCACGAGGCCGTGCTCGGGGTCAAGGAAGCCCCACGCAGGCGGCAGATCTAGATGTTGAAACCCAGTGCGCGCAACTGGTCGCGACCGTCATCGGTGATCTTGTCGGGGCCCCACGGCGGCATCCAGACCCAGTTGATCCGGTGACTGGTCACCAGACCCTCCAGGGCCTGCGCGCACTGGTCCTCGATCACGTCGGTGAGCGGGCACGCGGCGCTCGTCAGCGTCATGTCGATGACGGCGTGCGCCTCGCTGTCCACGGTCACGCCGTAGATGAGGCCAAGGTCGACGACATTGATCCCGAGCTCGGGGTCAACGACATCGCGCAGCGCCTCTTCGACGTCCGCGACATTGGGTGGGGTTGTCGTGGTGTCGCTCATGCTGTCCTCCCGGACGATTCGGTGTTCTCCTGCGACGTTCTGTCGGTGGTCGGTGCACTTCCCGCTCGCACGGGAAGGTCGATCCCGGCACGCGCGAGTGCATCGGTGAAGGCGGTCCATGCCAACAGCGCACACTTCACGCGAGCGGGATACTTCGCTACTCCTGCAAACGCTACGCCGTCGCCGATCATTTCCTCGTCCCCGGCATCCGTGCCACGGCTGGTCAGCATCCCGCGCATGGCCTCGAAGGTCCGCAGCGCCTCGGCGACGCTGTGGCCGGTGACCTCCTCGGCGAGCACGGACGCCGCGGCGACGGAGATCGAGCACCCGATCGAGTCATACGACACGTCGCGCACGATCGCCGCTTCGCCGGATCCGTCAAGGCCCACGCGCAGGGTGACCTCGTCACCACAGCTGGTGTTGACCTGGTGGACCTCCGCATCGAAGGGCTCGCGAAGGCCGGCACCCACGGGATGTTTCGAGTGCTCGAGGATCAGCTCCTGGTACAAGTCCATCTACTCACCCCACGAAGTCTTCGCTCGTGCCTCGCTCAGTACTTCGCGAGGACCCCGAGACGGGGCTCCTGAGGTCGAGATGCCAAAGATCTGTGGCACCCGGTCCAGCGCCACCAGGAAGGCCTGCACCTCGTCCAGCGTGGTGTACGCCGCGAAGCTCGCCCGGGTCGACGCCACCACACCGAACGCGCGGTGCAGCGGAGCCGCGCAGTGGTGCCCGGTGCGCACCGCGACCCCGGAGTCGTCCAGCACCTGGCCGACGTCGTGCGGGTGCACCCCGTCGACGACGAAGGCCACTGCCCCGCAACGCTTCTGCGGGTCGAGAGGCCCAAGGACTCGCACCCATGGTCGTTCGGCGAGCCCGTCGAGCACGGCCGCCGTGATGCGCCGGTCGTGCTCCGCGACAGTCGTCATGTCGAGCGCCGTCAGGTAGTCGCAGGCCGCGCCGAGTCCGACCGCCTGCGCGGCGACCGGGACGCCGGCCTCGAACCGCTGCGGCGGAGCGGCATACGTCGAGCCCTCCATCCGGACAGTCTCGATCATCGAGCCGCCCGTGATGAACGGCGGCATCGCGGCAAGCAGCTCGGCCTGTCCCCACAGGACGCCGATGCCCAGCGGGCCGAGCATCTTGTGGCCGCTGAACGCCAGGAAGTCCACGCCGAGCTCGCGCACGTCCACCGGCAGGTGGGGCACGGACTGGCAGGCGTCCAGGACGGTCAGCGCGCCGACCTCCCGCGCCTTGGCCACCAACGCCGAGACGGGGTTGATGGTGCCCAGCACGTTGGAGACGTGGGTGAAGGCCAGCACCTTGGTGCGGGGCGTCACGATCGTGTCCAACGTCGCCAGATCCAGCTCACCGTCTGCGGTCAGGCCGAGCCAGCGCAGGGTGGCACCGGTTCGACGAGCCAGCTCCTGCCAGGGCAGCAGGTTGGCGTGGTGCTCCATCTCGGTCACGACGATCTCGTCGCCGGGGCCGATCTGCAGACGAGCCGCTACCGCGGGGTCGGCGCCGTCGACGGCGCCGGGGGCGCCCGCGTTGCCGAGCGCGTACGCGACGAGGTTCAGCGACTCGGTGGCGTTCTTGGTGAAGACCACCTCGTCGGGCGCGCCGCCGATGAAGGCGGCAACCTTCCCGCGAGCCTCCTCGAAGGCGTCGGTTGCCTCCTCTGCCAACTGGTGCGCGCCACGGTGCACGGCCGCATTGTGCTGCTCATAGAAGTCGCGCTCGGCGTCGAGGACCACCCGGGGCTTCTGCGAGGTGGCTCCCGAGTCGAGGTAGACCAGGGGGCGTCCGTCGCGGACGGTGCGGTGCAGCAGCGGGAAGTCCTCCCGCAGCCGTTCGACATCGAGCATCGGCACAGCGATCAGGCCTGCACCTTCAAGAAGCGGTCGTAGCCCTCTTCCTCGAGGCGGTCGGCCAGCTCGCGGCCACCCTCCTCGGCGACCCGGCCGTCGACGAAGACGTGCACGAAGTCCGGCTTGATGTAGCGCAGGATCCGCGTGTAGTGGGTGATCAGCAGGACGCCCACGTCGGTGGACTCCTTCGCCCGGTTGACACCCTCGGAGACGACGCGCAGCGCGTCGACGTCCAGGCCGGAGTCCGTCTCATCCAGGATGGCCATCTTCGGGTGCAGCAGTTCCATCTGCAGGATCTCGTGGCGCTTCTTCTCACCGCCGGAGAAGCCCTCGTTGACGTTGCGCTCGGCGAACTCGGCGTCCATCCGCAGGTTGCTCATCGCCACCTTGACGTCCTTGACCCAGTGGCGCAGCTTGGGCGCCTCGCCGTCGATGGCGGTCTTGGCCGTGCGCAGGAAGTTCGAGACGGTGACACCGGGCACCTCGACGGGGTACTGCATCGCGAGGAACAGTCCGGCGCGGGCGCGCTGGTCCACGGTCATAGCCAGCACGTTCTCACCGTCGAGGGTGACCGTGCCGCTGGTCACGGTGTACTTCGGGTGACCGGCGACGCTGTAGGCCAGCGTCGACTTGCCGGAGCCGTTCGGCCCCATAATGGCGTGCGTCTCCCCCGACTTCACGGTCAGGTTGACGCCCTTGAGGATCTCCTTGGTGCCGTTCTCGATCTCGACCGACACGTGCAGGTCGCGAATCTCCAGAGTTGTCATGTGTTCGTTCTTCCTTCAGGTCAGTTGGGAACGGCGACATAGACGTCGTCGCCGTCGATCTTCACCGGGTAGACGGCAACCGGCTCGGTGGCCGGCAGGCCGGTTGGCTCGCCGCTGCGCAGGTCGAACCGTGAGCCGTGCAGCCAGCACTCGATCGTGTGCCCGTCGATGTCTCCCTCAGACAGGGACACGTTGGCGTGCGAGCAGGTGTCGTCGATCGCGTGCACGTCACCGGCCGAGTCACGGGCGATGCAGACCCGCTTCCCGTTGATCTCGGCGCAGGCCGCGCCGACCTGCGGCAACTCGTCGAGCGTGCACACCCGCACGAACTCCTCGGTGCTGGTCTGCTCGCTCATTCGGTGGCCTGGGACAGCTCGATCTCGATGGCCTCCATCACGGCGTCGACCACTTCGGGCACCCGGATCTTGCTGACGACGTCGGCGAAGAACCCGCGCACGACCAGCCGACGGGCATCCCGCTCGGGGATGCCGCGAGCCTGCAGGTAGAACAGCTGCTCGTCGTCGAACCGTCCCGTCGAGGAGGCGTGCCCGGCACCGATGATCTCGCCGGTCTCGATCTCCAGGTTGGGCACCGAGTCGGCGCGGGCGCCATCGGTCAGCACCAGGTTGCGGTTCTGCTCGTAGGTCTCGATGCCTTCGGCCTCGGCACGGATGAGCACGTCGCCGACCCACACGGTGTGCGCGGACTGGCCCTGCAGCGCACCCTTGTACGTCACGTGCGAGGTGCAGTGCGGCGCGTTGTGGTCCACGAACGAGCGGTGCTCCAGGTGCTGACCGGCGTCCGCGAAGTAGACGCCGAGCAGCGTCGCGTCGCCGCCCGAGCCCGCGTAGCGGACGTTGGAGTTGATCCGCACAATGGCTCCACCGAGGGTGACGGCGATGTGCTTGTAGGTCGCGCTGTTCCCGACCAGCGCGTCGTGCTGGCCGAGATGGTTGGCGTCGTCGTCCCACTGCTGCAGCGTGACGACGGTCAGGTCGGCGCCGTCCCCGACGATGACCTCGAGGTTACCGGTGTGGTCCGCCGAGCCCTCGTGGGTGACGATGACCATCGCCTTGCTGTGATGCTTCGCCTCGATCACACAGTGCCCGTTGCTGCGTCGGCCGGCACCATGACCGGTGACGGTCAGGCGCACCGGCTCGGCCAGCTCCGCCTCGGCGGGAATCGTGAGATGAAGGGCCTTCTCGGTCTGAGCGGACGCCACCACCGCGGCGCGGTCGGCCGGCACCAGGGCGGTGCCGCGGGGGGCGTCGCCCGGCGCAAGGGTCGAGACGAGCACCTCGTCCGGCGCCTGCACGGTCACCGAGGCCGCCTCTGACCCGGTGCCGAGACCGTCGGTCGGGTGGTCGGTGAAGAGCCCGCTCAGCCGGTCGACGGGGGTGAAGCGCCAGTCCTCCTCGCGTCCGTGCGGGACGGGGAAGTCGGCGACGTCGAACGAGGTCTTGCGGGCGCCACGGGACACGTCGGGCACAGCAGCACCCGAGGCCAGTGACGACGGATCGGTATGTGTCGTGGCCTTGTCGGTCAACAGGGACATCAGCCGACGGCTCCTTCCATCTGCAGCTCGATGAGCCGGTTGAGTTCAAGTGCGTACTCCATGGGCAGCTCGCGCGCGATCGGCTCGACGAAGCCGCGCACGATCATCCCCATGGCCTCCTGCTCGGTCATGCCGCGGGACTGGAGGTAGAACAGCTGATCCGCGCTGACCTTCGAGACCGTTGCCTCGTGGCCCATCTGCACGTCGTCCTCGCGGACATCGACGTAGGGGTAGGTGTCACTGCGGCTGATCTGGTCCACGAGCAGCGCGTCGCAGACCACGCTCGACTTGGAGTGCTTGGCACCCTCGAGGATCTGCACCAGACCGCGATAGGACGAGCGTCCGCCACGACGCGCCACCGACTTGCTGACGATCGTCGAGCTGGTGTTGGGCGCGGCGTGCACCATCTTGGCACCGGCGTCCTGGTGCTGGTTCTCACCAGCGAACGCGATGGACAGCGTGTCCCCGCGGGCGTGATCACCAAGCAGATAGCAGGCGGGGTACTTCATCGTCACCTTGGAACCCATGTTGGCGTCGATCCACTCCATGGTGGCGCCCTCGGCGCAGGTCGCCCGCTGCGTCACCAGGTTGTAGACGTTGGTGGACCAGTTCTGGATCGTCGTGTAGCGCACTCGGGCGTTCTTCTTCACGACGATCTCCACCACCGCGGAGTGCAGCGAGTCGGAGCTGTAGACGGGCGCGGTGCAACCCTCGACGTAGTGGACGTAGGAGCCCTCGTCGGCGATGATCAGCGTGCGCTCGAACTGACCCATGTTCTCGGTGTTGATCCGGAAGTAGGCCTGCAGCGGGATCTCGACGTGCACACCCGGTGGCACATAGACGAACGAACCGCCTGACCACACCGCGGTGTTGAGCGACGCGAACTTGTTGTCACCGGGCGGGATCACGGAGCCGAAGTACTCTTTGAAGAGCTCAGGGTGCTCACGCAGGCCGGTGTCGGCGTCGGTGAAGATGACGCCCTGCTCCTCCAGGTCCTCGCGGATCTGGTGGTAGACGACCTCCGACTCGTACTGAGCGGTTACCCCACCGACCATCTGCTGCTTCTCGGCCTCCGGGATGCCCAGCTTGTCGTAGGTGTTGCGGATGTCCTCCGGCAGGTCATCCCACGAGGTGGCCTGCTTCTCGGTGGACTTCACGAAGTACTTGATGTTCTGGAAGTCGAGCTTGCTCAGGTCGGAGCCCCACGTGGGCATCGGCTTCTTCTCGAAGAGGCGCAGCGCCTTGAACCGGATCTTGGTCATCCACTCCGGTTCGGACTTCAGCGTCGAGATGTCGCGGACAACCTCCTCGGACAGGCCCCGTCGCGCGGTGGCGCCGGCGGCGTCACTGTCGGCCCAGCCGAACTCGTAGGCACCGAAGTCCTTGAGTCCCGGGTTGAGTTCTTCGATGGTGCTCATCGTGGATCCCTTTCTGACGTGGGCAGGTCTGCGGGTGGATCAATGGGCAATGCTGGCGTGGGGATGAAGGTCGTGCACACGTGGTCCCCGTGTGCCAGCGACGAGAGCCGCTGGACGTGCACCCCGAGGGTGCGCGAGAACATCTGGGCCTCCGCCTCACAGAACTGCGGAAACTCCATGGCGACGTGCTGCACCGGGCAATGTCCCTGACACAGCTGGACACCGGCCATCGGCATGTTGTCACCGACCGGCCTCGTCGAGGCGGCATACCCCTGCTGAGTCAACGCAACGGCGAGCGCGGCGGTGCGGTCCGCCAGAGGGCCGTCCGTGACCATCGCGGACTGCACTCGGCGACCGAGCCTACCGGCCTGCTGCTCGGCGAATGCGGCGACCGCATCCGGGCCGGCGCTGTCGCGCAGGAACCGCAGCACCGATGAGGCGAGCGCGTCGTAGTCACCGCGCAGGGTCGCGTGGCCCGCCTCGGACAGGACATAGGCCCGGGCCGGACGGCCCCGCTTGCGACCACCCGGGGTGGCGTGCTCCCGCTCCTCGAGCAGGTGTGCATCGAAGAGGCAGTCCAAGTGCCGGCGCACAGCGGCGGCCGTCAGGCCGAGCTGCTCGGCGAGCTCCGCGGCGGTGATCGGACCATCCTCGGACACGGTGCGGAGCACCCGGTCGCGAGTGCCCGCCTCCGCGTTCTCGGAGCCGGTCTGGAAAATCACAACACCAGTGTGACGTAATTCGGGCCCTGGATCTAGGCAGGCGACCCTTACCCGCTTGGTTCGCGCGCGGTCGGTGGCGCCGGGTCGGTCGTGGCCCCGATGATCCGTTCAGGCGGGCCACCTAGAATTCACAATCGTGACAGACACCGCAGAGCGCGTCGTGATTCGCGATGTGACCCACCATTATGGCAGCAAACGCGCTCTCCATGAGATGTCGTGGTCTGCGGACGGTGGGCAGATCACCTGCGTTCTGGGCCCCAACGGGGCCGGCAAGACCAGCATCATGGAGATGGCCGAAGGTCTGCGGCGACCCGAGTCCGGGCAGGTGCGGGTGTTGGGCGACGATCCATGGGATGCCTCCCCCGACCATCGCGCTCGGGTCGGGGTGATGCTCCAGGACGGCGGCCTTCCCGGCGGAGCCAAACCGCTGCGCTTCCTGGCGCACTTCGCCCAGCTGTACGGGCGCACCGATCAGCTCGAACCACTCGTCGAGGCGCTGGGCATCAGGGACTTCGAGACCACCTCCCTGCGGCGCCTGTCGGGTGGCCAACGTCAGCGCGTTGCGCTCGCGGCCGCCCTGATCGGCCGCCCCGACGTGGCCTTCCTCGATGAGCCGAGCGCCGGCCTGGACCCGCACGCACGCCTGGATGTGTGGGACCTGATCCGCGATGCGCGGGACCGCGGCTGTGCCGTCATCGTGACGACCCACTCCTTCGAGGAGGCCGAACGGCTGGCCGATCGCGTCGTCGTTGTCGCGGCGGGGTCCGTGGCGGCACAGGGCACCGCGGACGAGATCTCCCATCACCAGGGCAGCCGCGGGCTGGAGGACGCCTACTTCTCCCTCACCCGCCCGGCCGGAAGGCATCAGGTATGACCACTTCGCAAGCCTCCCCCTCGATGCGTCCGACGGGGACCGCTGCCCGCGCCAGGTCGCAGGCCCGGTTCGAGACCCACACCCTTCTCGCCAACGGCGAGCAGCTGGTCGTGTCCATCGTGCTGCCCGCCATGGCCCTCGTCGCCATGGCACTGACCACCAGCCCCAGCCTGGGCGCCGGCCGACGGATCGACCTGGTGATGCCCGGCGTCCTCGCCCTCGCGATCGTGTCGACCGCGTTCACCGGGCAGGCCATCGCCACCGGGTTCGACCGCCGCTACGGCGTGCTTCGGCTCTTCGGGGTGACGCCGCTCGGGCGCAGTGGCCTGCTGGCCGGCAAGGCGGCGGCCGTCCTGGTCGTCGTGGTCGTGCAGACGATCATCCTGGCGATCATCGGTCTCGCCATGGGCTGGAACCCCGATGTGACAGGGATCGCGCTGGCCATCGTCTTCGCCCTGCTCGGGTGCTGGGCATGGGTGGCGCTCGCGCTGCTGCTGGCCGGAGCACTGCGCGCCGAGGCGGTGCTGGCCGTGGCAAACCTGATCTGGGTGCTGCTTGCGGCTGTCGGCGGACTGCTGTTCCCCACCGACCGGATGCCCAGCGGCGTCGCCGACGTCGTCCGGCTGCTGCCGTCCGGCGCATTGGGTGACGGCCTGCGTGCAGCGCTGACCGATCACGACGGACGCCTGCTGCTCCCCCTGGTCGTCCTCGTGGCCTGGGGCTGCGTCGCCACCGTCTTGACCGCACGCACCTTCAAGTGGAGTGACTGATGCTGCCGCTGCCCGACTCCCGCCCGGTCCAGTCCGAGTCGCCCGTGACCGGTCGCTGGTTGAGCCGGCTCTTCTGGCTGAACCTCGTCGTCGAGGGCCTCATCGTGCTGTCCGGCGGACTGGTCCGCCTGTCCGGCAGCGGCCTGGGCTGCCCGGACTGGCCGGACTGCGTCAGCGGGTCCCTGATCCCGGTCGCCCATCAGGCCCAGAGCTGGCACAAGTTCGTGGAGTTCGGCAACCGCACGCTCACCGGCCTGGTGAGCATCGTGGCGGTCGCGCTCCTAGTGGCGGTGTGGCGTTGGGCCCCGTATCGCAAGGGGCTGCGTCTGCCCGTGGCTCTCATCCTGCTGGGCATAGCCGTCCAGGCGGTCGTCGGCGGGATCTCGGTGCACCTGAAGCTCAACCCGTTCATCGTGGCGGCGCACTTCTTGATCTCGATGGTGCTCGTCGCGGCGTCGGCCTGGCTGGTCTGGCGGGACCGCGAGGGTGACGCACCGCCCAAGCCCACGGCGCGCCGCGAGGTGCGGCTCGCGGCCTACGCGGCGAGCGTCATGGGGGCCGTGGTGCTTGTCCTGGGGACCATGGTCACCGGCGCCGGACCACACTCCGGGGACGCGACGCAGCCGGCCCGGCTGCACATCGACGTGCGGTCCATCGCCTGGATGCACGCGGACTCGGTGATGTTGTTCTGCGGCCTCGTCGTAGCCACCTGGCTCGGCTGCCGCCTCGTCGCCACCACTCGGCGGTCTGCCAAGGCGTGGCTGCTCGTCCTCGTGGTGACTGCCCTGCAGGGGATCCTCGGCTACACGCAGTACTTCCTCGGTGTGCCCAGTCCGCTGGTCGAGTTGCACATGCTCGGCGCCACGCTCCTGGTCATCGCCCTCACCTGGGGGGTCCTCAGCCTGCGCGAGCGCACCCAGGAGTCGCCCGCAGAGCCGGCCGCTCCCCCGGCACGCGACCGTCAGCGGGCCCCTGACCGTTCGAGGTAGCGCAGCGGGTCGATGCGCAGCAGCGGTTTCAGCCTTGCGGTGTAGTCGCCGCCCTGCACTTGGCAGCCGGTCTGGGCTCGGGACTAGGCTCGAACACAGAACCAAACCGTTCCCCACTCGAAGGAGCATCCGTGAGCAAGGACCACGACTCTGCACAGACCGATTCGGCGCAGGCGTCCGGCCGCGACTCCAGTCTCCCGGCGCCCATCGCCACCAAGGCAGGCTGGACCGCCACCGACGTGCGCGCCGTCGACACCGTGCGCGTCCTGGCCGCCGATGCCGTGCAGAAGTGCGGCAGCGGGCATCCTGGCACCGCGATGAGCCTGGCGCCCCTCGCCTACCTGCTCTACCAGCAGGTCATGACGCACGACCCGAGCGACCCGAGCTGGTTGGGCCGTGACCGCTTCGTGCTCTCCTGCGGGCACTCGAGCCTCACCCAGTACATCCAGCTGTACTTCAGCGGCTACGGCCTCGAGCTGGACGACCTGAAGGCGCTTCGCACGTGGGGCTCTCTGACCCCCGGCCACCCGGAGGTGCATCACACAACCGGCGTCGAGATCACCACCGGTCCGCTGGGCTCCGGGCTGGCCTCCGCCGTCGGTATGGCGATGGCCCAGCGCCGCCAGCGCGGCCTGCTCGACCCCGACGCGGCCCCGGGTGAGAGCCCGTTCGATCATCGGATCTTTGCGGTGGCCAGCGACGGCGACATCATGGAGGGCGTCTCCTCCGAGGCGTCGTCCCTCGCCGGGCACCAGGAGCTCGGCAACCTGACGCTGATCTACGACGACAACGTCATCTCCATCGAGGACAGCACGGACGTCTCTTTCAGCGAGGACGTCTCCGCGCGCTACGCCGCCTACGGCTGGCACGTGCAGACCGTCGACTGGCGCTCGTCGGGCGAGAAGGACGGCCGCTACGTCGAGGACGTCGACGCGCTCCTCGCCGCGCTCCAGGAGACCAAGAAGGTCACCGACAAACCGTCCCTGGTGGTGCTTCGCACCATCATCGGCTGGCCGGCACCGACCAAGCGGGACACCGGCGCGGCCCACGGGTCGGCACTTGGCGACAAGGAGGTCGCCGGCACCAAGGAGCTGCTCGGGTTCGACACCGAGAAGACCTTCGAGGTCTCCGACGAGGTCATCGACCACGTGCGCAAGGTCGGCGAGCGGGGCAAGGCCGCCCACGCCGCCTGGCAGCAGAAGTACGACAGCTGGCGCAGCGCCAACCCGGAGCAGGCCACCCTCCTGGACCGGTTGGTCGACCACAAGCTGCCGGACGGCTTCGACGACGCATTCCCCGTCTTCGACGCCGACGCCAAGGGCATCGCCTCCCGCGCCGCGTCCGGCAAGGTGCTCACGGCCCTGGCCTCGGTCATGCCCGAGCTGTGGGGTGGGTCCGCCGACCTGGCCGGGTCCAACAACACGACGATGGACGGTGAGCCCAGCTTCATCCCCACCGATCGGCAGACCAAGACCTGGAGCGGCAACCCCTACGGCCGCACCCTGCACTTCGGCATCCGTGAGAACGGGATGGGGATGATCCTCAACGGGATCGCGCTGGAGGGTCTGACCCGTCCCTACGGCGGCACCTTCCTGGTCTTCTCCGACTACATGCGCCCGGCGGTGCGGCTGGCCGCGATCCAGCAGTTGCCGGTCACCTACGTCTGGACGCACGACTCCATCGGTCTCGGTGAGGACGGTCCGACCCATCAGCCCATCGAGCACCTGGCCGCGCTGCGTGCGATTCCCGGTCTCGACGTCATCCGCCCGGGCGATGCCAACGAGACCGCCGCCGCGTGGAAGACCGTGCTCAGCCACCGGACCGGACCATCGGCCCTGTGCCTGTCCCGTCAGGCGCTGCCGACGCTGGACCGCACCGAGTACGCCTCGGCCGACGGTGTGGCGCAGGGCGGCTACATCCTCGCCGACTCCGAGAAGGACACGCCGGACGTCGTGCTGATTGCCACCGGGTCCGAGCTGAGCCTCGCGGTCGAGGCTCGGAAGGAACTGAAGCATCAGGGCGTTGACGCTCGTGTGGTGTCCATGCCGTGCCGTGAGTGGTTCGACGCGCAGGACCAGGCCTACCGGGACAAGGTTCTGCCACCGTCGGTTCGGGCCCGCGTCTCCGTCGAGGCCGCCACCCCGTTCGGATGGCGAGAGGTTGTCGGCGACGCGGGGCAGATCGTCGGGATCGACCACTTCGGTGCCAGCGCGGACGCCAAGACGTTGTTCACCAAGTTCGGCTTCACCACCGAGAAGGTTGTGCAGGCCGCGACGGACTCCATCAACACCGCAGGAGGCAAGACTCATGGCAACTGACAATGCGCACATCAAGGCGCTGGGCGACATCGGCGTCTCGATCTGGCTGGACGACCTGAGCAGGTCGCTCATCTCCTCCGGCGATCTGAAGAAGCTCATCGAGACCAAGGACGTCGTCGGAGTCACCACCAACCCGACGATCTTCGCCAAGGCGCTGTCCGATGGGACCGCTTATACCGACCAGGTCGAGGAGCTCGCGAAGGCCGGGTCGTCTGTGGACGAGGCGGTGTTCAGCATCACCACGACCGACGTGCAGCACGCCTGTGACGTGATGCGTCCGGTCTATGACGCCACCGACGGCAAGGACGGACGGGTGTCGATCGAGGTCGACCCGCGTCTTGCGGGCAAGACGCAGGAGACCACCGACATGGCCAAGAAGCTGTGGGCCCAGGTCGATCGCCCGAACGTCATGATCAAGATCCCGGCCACCGTCGAGGGGCTGCCGGCCATCACCGCCGCCACCGCCGAGGGCATCAGCGTCAATGTGACGCTGATCTTCTCCCTCGACCGCTACCGCGGGGTGATGAGCGCGTTCCTCGCCGGCCTGGAACAGGCCAAGGAGTCCGGCAAGGACCTGTCCACCATCCGCTCGGTCGCCTCCTTCTTCGTGTCCCGTGTCGACTCCGAGGTGGACAAGCGCATCGACGCGATCGGCTCGGCGCAGGCGAAGGCGCTGCGCGGCCAGGCAGGGGTCGCCAATGCGCGGCTGGCCTACCAGGCCTACGAAGAGGTCTTCTCCACGCCACGTTGGAAGACGCTCGAGGACGCCGGGGCACACACCCAGCGCCCGCTGTGGGCATCGACCGGTGTCAAGGACAAGGCCTACTCCGACACGATGTACGTCGTCGACCTCGCAGTGGACAACACGGTCAACACCATGCCGCCCGCCACCTTGGACGCACTCGCCGACCACGGCGAGCCGAAGGGCGACCAGGTGACCAGCAACTACGACGAGGCCAGCAAGGCGCTCGACGGCCTCGAGCGGATCGGCATCAGCTACGCCGACGTGGTGCAGGTGCTCGAGACGGAGGGCGTCGACAAGTTCGAGAAGTCGTGGGCCGAGCTGCTCGACTCGGTCCAGTCCGAGCTGGACAAGGCCGGGCAGGGCGCGCTCGCCGGGGAGGCCAAGTGAGCACGACGTCTTCCGGCGTGACCGTCACCGCGGCGGGCGCCGCGGCCGACGCCGTCACCACGCACGTGCCCGGCCTGGTGGACCAGAAGTTCGCCAGCAGGTTGTTCGCGCAGGACAAGACCCTGTGGGGCCCGGATGCGGAGTCCGAGGCAGGCAAGCGGCTGTCCTGGGTTGGCCTGCCCCGCACCTCCAGGCCCCTGGTCGGCCAGATCAACGGGCTGCGTGCGGAGTTCACCGCCAAGGGACTCGGCCACGTGGTGCTCTGCGGCATGGGCGGGTCTTCGCTGGCTCCCGAAGTGATCTGTGAGACGGCCGGAGTCCCGCTGACCGTGCTCGACTCGTCCCAACCGGACATGGTCCGAGCCTCGCTCGGCGACCGACTGGAGCAGACGGTGGTGGTGGTCTCCTCCAAGTCCGGGTCGACCGTCGAGACCGACTCGCAGCGCCGTGCCTACGAGGCGGCATTCCGGGCCGCCGGCATCGACCCGGCCGAGCGCATCGTCGTGGTCACCGACCCGGGCAGCCCGTTGGACGCGGAGTCCCGCAAGGCCGGCTACCACGTCGTGAACGCCGACCCGGACGTCGGCGGCCGATACTCCGCGCTGACCGCGTTCGGCCTGGTGCCGAGCGGACTGGCCGGCGCCGACATCGAGGCGCTGCTGGATGAGGCGGAGGCGATGGCCGACGTGCTTGCCAGCGACGACGACAGCAATCCCGCGTTGCGTCTCGGCGCCGTGCTCGGTGGCACCCAGCCGTTGCGGGACAAGGTCGTGCTGCACGACGCCGGCACGTCGAACGTCGGGTTCGGCGACTGGGTGGAGCAGCTGATCGCCGAGAGCACCGGCAAGCTCGGCAAGGGCCTGCTGCCGGTTGTAGTCGGCTCGACCCCGGTCACCCGGCAGACGGGCGACGAGCTGCTTGTCGAGCTGCGGGCCGTCGACGACGAGTCCGCGGTCGACGGCGCGGCGACGGTCGCGGTCGCCGGCTCCCTCGGCGCCGCGATGCTGCTCTGGGAGTGTGCGGTCTCGGTGGCCGGCCGGCTCATCGGGATCAACCCGTTCGACCAACCGGATGTCGAGAGCGCCAAGCAGGCCGCGCGCGACCTGATGGGCCAGGGCACCGGCAGCAGCGAACCCGCCTCGTTCACCGACGGCGCCGTAGAGGTGCGCACAGCGGGTGGCGACTGGCTGGGGTCCGCCAAGACCGTTCCGCAGGCTCTGCAGTCGCTGCTGGACCAGCTGCCCGACAATGGCTACCTGGCGATCATGGCCTACCTCGACCGGATCGCCGACAGGTCCCTGTCCGACATCCGGATCGCGTTCGCCAGCCACCTGTCCCGTCCGGTCACGTTCGGTTGGGGGCCACGGTTCCTGCACTCGACCGGGCAGTACCACAAGGGCGGACCGGCGGACGGCGTCTACCTGCAGATCACCATCGCCCCCCACGAGGACCTGGCGGTGCCCGGACGCGACTTCACCTTTGGCGAGTTCATCGCGGCCCAGTCGGCCGGCGACGCGAAGGTGCTGGCGGATCACGGACGTCCCGTGCTGCGGCTGCACATCACCGACCACCAGGACGGTCTGGCGCAGGTCATGCAGGCCGTGTCCGCTCTGACCGGCAGCGGTTCGACTTCGTGAGCCCCGCCCGCGTCGGACGCGGGACCAACCCGTTGCGGGGAGCCGACGATCGCCGGCTCCCCCGCATCGCGGGTCCCTCGTGCGTGGTCATGTTCGGTGTCACCGGTGACCTGGCCCGCAAGAAGCTGTTGCCGGCCATCTACGACCTGTTCCACCGGGGGCTGCTGCCACCGGGCTTCTCCCTGGTCGGGTTCGCCCGACGCGACTGGGACGACGACACCTTCCGTGACGTGGTCCGTGAGTCGGTGGAGACCGGTGCGCGCACCGGCTTCCATGAGGAGGTCTGGGCCGGCCTTGCGGAGGGACTGCGGTTCGTGCAGGGCACCTTTGACGACGACGCAGCCTTCGACCGGCTGGCTCAGGTCGTCGACCAGCTGGAGGATGAGCGCGGCACCGGTGGCAACACCGCCTTCTACCTGTCGGTGCCACCCGCGTCGTTCCAGCCCGTGTGCGAGCAGCTGGACCGTTCGGGTCTGAGCCACCAGGATCCACACCGGTGGCGTCGGGTGGTCATCGAGAAGCCGTTCGGTCATGATCAGGCCAGCGCGAGCCGGTTGAACCGGATCGTCGAGGGTGTCTTCCCACCGGACACGGTGTTCCGCATCGACCACTACCTCGGCAAGGAGACCGTCCAGAACATCCTGGCGCTACGGTTCGCCAACCAGCTGTTCGAGCCGGTCTGGAACAGTCACTTCGTCGACCACGTCCAGATCACCATGGCCGAGGACATCGGCATCGCGGGCCGGGCCGGCTACTACGACGGCATCGGGGCCGCGCGCGACGTGATCCAGAACCACCTGTTGCAGCTGCTCGCGCTCACGGCGATGGAGCAGCCGAACTCCTTTGAGGCCGATGCGCTTCGCACCGAGAAGGAGAAGGTGCTTGCCGCAGTTCGGTTGCCGCGCAATCTGTCTCGGTCCAGCGCGCGTGGACAGTACGCCGCCGGGTGGCAGGGCAGCGAGAAGGTGCTGGGCTACCTCGAGGAGGACGGCACCAGTGCGACCTCGACAACCGAGACGTATGCCGCGTTGAAGCTCGAGGTGCGCTCGCGTCGCTGGGACGGGGTGCCGTTCTACCTGCGCACCGGCAAGCGACTGGGCAAGCGGGTGACCGAGATTGCCGTCGTGTTCAAGCAGGCGCCGCACCTGCCGTTCACGGAGGGTGCGGTCGAGGAGCGCGGCCAGAACGCGATCGTGATCCGGGTGCAGCCCGATGAGGGCATCACCATGCGGTTCGGGTCGAAGGTGCCCGGCGCGTCGGGGATGGAGATCCGCGACGTCACCATGGACTTCGGCTATGGCAACGCCTTCACCGAGTCCAGCCCGGAGGCCTACGAGCGGCTCATCCTGGATGTGCTGCTCGGCGACCCACCGCTGTTCCCACGGCATGCGGAGGTCGAGCTGTCCTGGCAGATCCTTGACCCGCTCGAGCAGTTCTGGGCGCGCAACGGCCAGCCCGAGCAATACACGGCCGGCGGTTGGGGTCCGCGTAGCGCCGACGAGATGATGCGCCGAGACGGGCGCGCCTGGAGGATGCCGTGAACATCGAGATGCCGGACTGCACCACCAAGGACGTCAGCAAGGCACTCGTGCGGCTACGCAGCGAGATCGGTGCCATGACTTTGGGCCGCGTCATGACCCTCATCATCGTGACCGACGACGACGGGGCGGATGACGCACTGGAGGCGGCCACCGCAGCCAGCCGGGCGCACCCGAGTCGGATCATCACGCTGGTGCGGGGCGACCGTCGGTGGAGCGACCGGATGGATGCCGAGGTGCGCATGGGCGGTGACGCGGGGGTCAGCGAGATCGTCGTCCTCCGCCTCTTCGGCGAACTTGCCGATCACGGGGAGGCGGTTGTGACCCCGCTGCTCGTGCCGGACTCGCCGGTCGTCGCATGGTGGCCGATGAACGCCGACTACGACGTCGCCGGGTCGCCGATCGGGGCGATGGCAGACCGACGTATCACCGATGCCTCACTGTCATCCAACCCGCGGAAGGATCTGCTCCGTCGCCGCCAGACCTATGCCGAAGGCGACTCCGACATGGCCTGGTCCCGGACCACGCGCTGGCGTGGACTCCTCGCGACGGCGCTCGACCAACCGCCCTACGAACCGGTCACGGCCGTGACCGTCAGCGGTGCCAGCGACTCGGCCAGCACCGACCTGCTCGCCGGCTGGCTGGCGGTGCGACTGCGTTGCCCGGTGCACCGGGTCCGCGGCAAGCGGGGCACCGGCCTGACGAAGGTCCACATGGATCGGGCCAGCGGTCCGATCGAGCTGGTGCGACCGGATCGCCGATTCGCCACCGTGACCCAACCGGAGCAGCCGCCGCGCACCGTCGACCTGTCGCGCCCCGGCACGGCCGAGTCGCTTGCCGAGGAGTTGCGCAGCATGGACCGGGACATCACCTATCGGGATGCCCTGCTGAAGGGCCTCGAGCTCGTGGACGGAGTGTCGGCGACCCGAGCCGGCCGCAGCCGGAAGTAGGAGGCATGAAATGACGACACCCCGCATCGAGGTCGGCCCCAGCAAGGATGCGACCACCGCAGCCATCGCCGCCGCGCTCTCGGAGTCGATTCGGGCCGCCCAGGATGCCCGCGGGACCGCGCACCTGGTGCTGACCGGCGGCTCGATGGGCGGAGCGTCGCTGGTCGGCCTGCAGCACCCGCAGGTCGGACCCGTCGACTGGTCCCGGGTGCACCTGTGGTGGGGCGACGAGCGATTCGTGCCGTCCGGGCATCCGGACCGGAATGAGACCGAGGCCCGCGAGGCCCTGCTCGATCGGCTCGGGCTGGACCCGTCAATGGTCCACGCGATGCCCGCGACCGATGGCCCGGACGGTGACGACGTCGCCGCAGCGACGACCCGGTATGCCGCGGAGCTGGCTGCGCACGCCGCGGACGGACACGACGTCCCGGCCTTCGATGTGCTGATGCTCGGGGTCGGCCCGGATGCGCATATCGCATCTCTCTTCCCGCACCACCCGGCGCAGCGGGTGACCGGAGCACCGACCGTAGCGGTCGAGGACTCCCCCAAGCCTCCACCGGTGCGCATCAGCCTGACCTACCCGGCGATCAATGCCGCGAGGCAGGTGTGGTTCATGGTCGCCGGCGCGGAGAAGGCCGACGCGGTGCAGGCGGCGCTCGCGACGGGTGCCGACCCGTGGGACACCCCGGCCAGCGGTGCGCACGGCTCGCAGGACACGGTCTGGTGGCTCGACGCCGCGGCGGCAGCCCGCATCCGATAGCTGTTCTGGCCCAGCAATATTCTGTCACCCGGGGCGGGTCGAGCAGTACGCTCGCGCCGTGCGGGCGAGCCGGCGTCCGCCGGCCGCGAGCCGCCGGCCGCGAAGGAGATCACCATGGACGTCGAGGCAGTGCGCCGGTTTTATGCCGCGGTCGCGGCAAGGGACGTCGAGGCCGCGGGCTCCTGCTTCCGCCCGGATGCCGTGTGGCACCTGCCCGGGCACAGCGTCATCTCCGGCGATCACCGAGGGTGGCCGGCGATCCGAGACCACTTCCTGACCCGGCTGGGTCCGCTGTCCGGTGGCACCTTTCGGGCCGACTTGCTGGACATCGCGATCGGCGACCAACACGTCGTGGCCGTGCAGCACGCGACCGGCGACTATCAGGGGAGAACTCTGGATATCACGGGCTGTCAACTGATGACGATGGCCGACGGTCTGATCCAGGAGGTTCGTGGGCACTACTCCGACCAGGATCAGCTCGATGCGTTCTGGGGCTGACCACGCGCCGGCCGAGAGTTGCCGGCCTCTCGGCGTCACCTCGCCGAGGTCGCAGGAACTTCCCGCACCTGACCGGGCTCGGTGCTGCCACCCTGGTCGAGGGCGAACGGCGGCGGCGCCAGCGGGAGGTCACCGCGGTGCGGCGGCAGGACGACGTCGTCGCAGGCGACGCGGCAGCAACGCGACGCCCAGCAGGACAACGCTGCCCGCGGCGGCTCCTGCGGCCTCGCGGCGCCGATCGGCAACGGCCGTCTTGAGGCACGCGCACCCCCGCGGCGCGGAGTTCGACAGTCGTGGGGTGTTCAGGCAGTGGCGCGTAGGAGAACCACCCGAAGCCCGAGTACTGCGGCGAGATCGCGTTGCCTGATACTCCCTCGGCTCGGACCGAAACAATCATCAGGACCGCTGCCGCAACGACCGCAGCGGCGCCCACCGCGAGAAGCGCACGACCCACCATGAGCCGATGGTAGGCGTGCATCACATCCGGGCTGGTGTGTCATCCCATCTCTACAAGCAGATCCGCCATCGGTCGGCTTGCAAGACTGTGGCGGACGTCCCGTAGCGGCACCCCTGCGAAACGGGTCGGGCGCGAAGAGCGTCTCGTCCCTTTGGTCGCCGGTGACTGGCTTACGGGGATGGCGTGTCTTGGCCGGCCACTGTTTGGTGTGCGTGAGCGCGTCTGATCCACAAAGATGACGGCGCACCGCACGCGGATCCCTGGCCGGTCGCCATGGCACGTATGATGGCATCACCTGATGTCCCGAACCGTGCCTGGTGGTGACGATGCGAACGACTCTCGCCTTGGACAACGAGCTCGTCAAGGAGGCCCAGCGCCTGACCGGGACGACTGAGAAGACCGCTCTGGTTCGTCAGGCCCTACAGGCCCTGATTGAGCGGGAGAGTGCTCGACGGCTCGCGCAACTCGCGGGTAGTGAGCCCGACGCGAGACCGGCACCGCGACGGCGGTCAACTCCCGCGTGATCCTCGTTGACACGTCGATCTGGATCGACCATCTCCGCAGCGGCGATGCGCACCTCGGCACCCTTCTCCAGCACAGCGAAGTGCTGGGCCACCCGTGGGTGACAGGGGAACTTGCCTTGGGTAACCTCGCGCGCCGCACCGAGGTCCTGGGACTGCTCCACAATCTTCCGCAGGCCACCCTTGCCACAGATGTCGAGGTGATGACCCTGATCGATCACCATCGACTGGATGGCCTCGGCATAGGCTACGTCGACGCACTCCTGCTGGCCTCCACGAGGCTGTCAGCCGGTGCCCAACTGTGGACGCGTGACAAGCGACTCCAGGCGACGGCCGTGCGACTCGAACTCGACCATGGCGACTCCCAGGGCACCTGACCATGCCGAGCCCCCATTTGACCATCAACCGGAACAGGGTGCCTCAGCAAACCTCGCTTTCCAGACCGAGTCCAGCTACAAGCGGCCGGCGTGGCCCTCGGCTCGGCACTCCATGAGCACCAACCTCAGGACGATGTCCGGGTCCTGGTCGATCCCGATGGCCACCCGTTCTGCCTGTATGTCGATCGCGACTAGCGCTGTCGCACGATACCGGGGACCATTCGTAGCCGGATCGTCAACGGGCGGAGATCATCCGCGGGAGGGGTGGCGAGGGCTGCGTGCGGAGGTTGTTAGTGGGGCAGGAGTGCTGTTACGGCGGTGGCGAACGTGGTGAGGGAGGCATCGTCGCCGGCGGTGATGGTGCCGTTGGAGATCGAGCGGCAACCGTTGTCCTTCAGCCACAGCGTTGCGGGTGGGTTGCCGGGGTAGTGGAACGCGATCACGGTGGTCGCCCCGTCGTCCATGGGGCAACTGGTCACGCCGCCGGTGGTGTGGCTCAGGTGGATCGTCCTCGCCTGGTGTGCCAGGCGCTCGGCTTGGGTCCCGTCCAGCCGGGCGTGTGAACGCAGCGCGAATGCTGCACCGTTGAGTCCGTTGTAGGAGCAGATCACCCCTGCCGTTGGGGTCCCTGGGGGTAGCAGCGACGTTTTCGTCCCTGGTGGGACGTTGGTGGCGCCACGGTCACTGGTCGGGCAGCCGCCAGCCACGGTGACCGCGAGTCTTTTGCCGCCTGCGGGAGCAGTCGCCGGGGTGGGATCCACCCATAGGGCGACACCATCCGCACGCCAGTAGCTGCCATGGGCACCATCGGGCGCGATCCCGATGTCGAGTGCCGCGTTTTGCCAGGCATCGCTGTGCAGGTTGTCGGTGTAGCCGTACCCGATGCTGGTCACCACGGAGCCGGTGGTCCCCTTGGCGGTACCACTCGCGCCGAGCCTCTGCGGTGAGTGCGCTGCGATCCACGTTGCGGATTGCTGCATGGACATCGGGACGCGCCAGAACCGTGGCGAGTCGATCAACGATGCCGAGGCTAAGGCGCCCATCGCCGGCCCGCTGAGCGATGTGGGCGCCGAGGTCAACTGGGTCGCTTTCGGCGGGAGGGTGACGAGGGCGATCAGGCGCCGCGTCTCGGCCACTGTCCGCGCTTCGTTGGTCGATGCCGAGGCAGGCAGGGGCGCGCCCGTCGGGGTCGACACGTGCGACACCGGATGATTGCTGCCCGTGCCGGTGGGTGAAGCGCCCGGTGTGGTGGCCCCGCCACACGCCGTCAGCAACGCACACCCCGCGCCCACAGCCAAACGGGCAGTAAGCGGCCGCCGATGCCCCCAGGGCCGAACTGTGCTCACGCTGGTCACCTTACTGAGACGCCCCACGGCACGGGGCGGTCGAGGATCCTGTACCGGGATGTCTGGAGGGGTCGATCACCATCGGTGCTTCGCGGAGGGCGCTCATCGGTCTGGGAGAGTCGCTGCGGGTCGTCGTGTTCGCCAAGCACGTAGCGCAGTCGCCCGCCGCGTGGGTTGGCGGGCCGAAGTCGCCGTCGACCACCAACCCGAGATCGGGCGTGCGCCGCAGCGCTACGTTGGGAATTTCCGACGTCGGACGACGGCTGGTGAGTGCGCAGCCTCGCAACTAATACCTCATCTGCGGGCGGGAGAATTCTCGGAAACCTCACAGATCTGAGAATTAATCTACGAAATTCTTCCTATCCGACGTGTCTCGGGACTAATCTCAATCGACTCGTCGCGGCGTGGGCACACCACGCAGGCGGCGGGCAGTAAGCCGAGCGACCAAGGAGTCGTGACCATGGGCACAACCAGCGCGCCACCCGCACCTGCATCCGCAGCCGCACCCGAGGGACACGGCTCGGGCCTGCACCGGAACGTCATCACCGCCAGCGGCTCGGTCGTGATGGCGGTGGCCGGCAGCGCACCGGCCTACTCGATCGCCGCAACGACCGCGACGCTGGTCGCCGCGGCCGGTCTGGCCAGCCCGGCCGCACTGCTGTGGTGCGGGATCCCGATGCTCGGGATCGCGTGGGCCTTCTCCTACCTCGGCCGCGCCGACGTCAACGCAGGCGCCAGCTACTCCTGGGTGGGCCGGGCGCTGCACCCGACCCTGGGCTACCTGTCCGGCTGGGCGCTGGTGGTGTCGGCGACCATCTTCATGGTGGCCGGGTCCCTCCCCGCGGGGTCGGTCACCGTCGACCTGTTCAGTCCGAGCCACGACTCCGAGACCTGGCTGGTGACCCTGATCGGGTCGGTCTGGTTCCTGGTCATGGTCACCTGCGTCATGATCGGCATCCGCGTGACCGCTCATGCGCAGTGGATCATGTCCTCCATCGAGGTTGCCATCCTGATCATCTTCGCGGTCATCGCCATCGTCCGCGCCTCGCTCGGGCATCACGCCGGTCCGGCATTCTCCTGGAGCTGGCTCGGGTTCGGGCACTTCAACGGCATGTCCGGGTTCGTCGCGGCCGCGCTGGTCGCGGCCTTCTACTACTGGGGCTGGGACGTCAGCGCGAACCTCAACGAGGAGACGAAGGACAGCCACAAGGCAGCGGGCCTCGGCGGCATCATCGGCGTGCTGATCGTCTTCGCCCTCTTCGAGATGTTCACCATTGCGATCAACATGATGATGACGCCGGCGTCCATCGCCGCCAACAGCGGCAACGTGCTCGGTCGGCTCGGCGAGGTCATCTGGCCGGGAGCGGGTGGCAAACTCCTGATCATTGCGGTCATGCTGTCCACCATCGCGACACTGGAGACCACGTTGATCCAGGTGACACGCTCACTGTTCGCGATGGGCCGAGACCACACGCTTCCCGCGGCATTCGGCCGGGTCCACTCCAGCTGGCGGACTCCCGCATTCGCCACCGTCGTGGTGGCTGGAGTGTCCCTGGTGCTGTTCATCGGCTCGAACTTCCTCGGCAGCGTCGGCACCATCCTCAGCGACGCCATCAGCTCGATCGGCCTGCAGATCGCCTTCTACTACGCCCTGGCCGGCCTCGCGGTGGTCGTGGCCTACCGTCGGCAGATCCTCACCTCGCCCAAGAACTTCCTCTTCATCGGGCTGTGGCCGGCCGTCGGGGCGGCGTTCATGACGTGGATCTTCATCGAGTCGATTCCGACGCTGGGGCTCACAATCGACCTCATCGGCCTCGGCACGCTGGCCGTAGGAATCATCCCGATGTGCATCTACTGGGCCAAGGGCAGCAGCTACTTCGTTCGCGTCCCGCTGACTACCGGATCAGGCCCCGCCCCCGCAGAGTCTCCAGAGCCTCGTCAAGGATGACCGCGCCCTCCTCGTCACTACGGCGCTCTTTCACGTAGGCCAGGTGGGTCTTGTAGGGCTCCGACCGGGTCGGTGCCGGTGGGTTCTCCTGATCCTGCCCGGACGGCAGGCCGCAGCGGGGACAGTCCCACGTCTCGGGGACGGCGAGCCCTTGCCCCTGCGCAAAGCTCGGCCGTGTCTCGTGCCCGTTGGAGCACCAGTAGGAGATCACGACCCGTGGTGCTGCATCGCCTCGCTCCGCCTCGCCCATCGGACCGGCACCAACCCGGCTACCTCGAATCGCGTTGCCACCCGCCACAATCTGCTCCTTCGATCAGCTGAAACGTGCCACAAGCCCAAGCCCGACAATACAGAGCGCCCAGACCAGACCCACGACAATGGTGAGCCGGTCGAGGTTGCGCTGGGCCACCGAGGAACCTCCGAGGCTGCTGGACACTCCGCCACCGAACATGTCGGACAGGCCGCCTCCCTGCCCCTTGTGCATGAGAATCAGCAGCACCAAAAAGAGGCTGGTCACGACGACGATCACCTGAAGGGCGATCTGCACGATATCCACGCGGGATGCTCACCTTCGCACTCGAACTCGGCATGTACGGCTGGCATGAGACCAACCTCAGCAAGGTTACACGGTGATTCGGGCCGTCCCGAATGCCTGTCAGGAAGTTGTGCCCAGGTGGGACTGGTAGCGACAGATCGACGCGAAGTCCACCGGGTCCGTCGAGGCACCCCCGACGAGGGCACCGTCGACGTCGGTCTGCGCCATGATCGATGCGACGTTACCCGGCTTGACGGAGCCGCCGTAGAGGATGCGGACCCGGTCGGCCAGGTCGCCGCTGTAGAGCTGGGCGAGCTGGTCACGAATGGCCGCGCAGACCTCTTGCGCATCCTCGGGCGTGGCGACCTCACCGGTGCCGATGGCCCACACCGGTTCGTACGCGATCACGATGGTCCCGGCCTGCGCCGCCTCCAGGCCCTCCAGAGCGGCAGTGAGCTGGCCGACGACGTGCTCGACCTGCCCGCCCTCCTTGCGCACCTCGAGCGGCTCCCCGACGCAGAGGATGGGTGTCAGCTCGTGCCGGTAGGCCGCCTTCACCTTGGCCCTGACGACGGCGTCTGTCTCCTGGTGGTACTCGCGACGCTCACTGTGCCCGACCACCGCATACGTGCAGCCCAGCCGCGCCAGGAAGGCACCGGACACCTCGCCGGTGTAGGCGCCGGAGTCGTGGCACGAAAGATCCTGGGCGCCGAGCCGCAGGCGCAGCTTGTCACCGTCGATGAGCGTCTGCACCGACCGCAGGTCGGTGAACGGTGGAACCACCGCGACCTCGACCTGGTCGAAGTCGTGCTTCTTGTCCCGCAGCGTCCAGTCGAGCTTTTGGACCAGCACCGTGCCCTGGACGTGGTCCAGGTTCATCTTCCAGTTGCCGGCGATCAGCGTAATGCGTCCCGAGCTCGGCGCAGCGCCGCTCCCGGATGTCTTTGCTGCCACAGTCAGTCCTCCAGGATGGTGAGGCCGGGGAGCGTCTTGCCTTCGAGATACTCCAGGCTGGCTCCGCCACCCGTCGAGATGTGGGTGAAGTCGCTGTCGGCGAAACCGAGCCGGCGCACCGCCGCGGCGGAGTCTCCCCCGCCGACCACGGTCAGGGCGCCGTCCTCGGTGACCTCGACCAGTGCTTGGGCAACGGCCTTGGTGCCGGCCGCGTAGGGCTGCATCTCGAAGGCACCCATCGGCCCGTTCCAGAAGACGGTGCGCGCGCTCTTGAGCTTGTCGGCGAACAGGGCGCCCGACTTCGGGCCGATGTCCAGGCCCATCCGGTCGGCCGGGATGCTGTCTGCGGCGACCACGTCGTGATCCGCATCGGCGGAGAACTTCGTCGCGGCAACGATGTCGACGGGCAGCACGATCTCGACGCCGCGACGTTCCGCGTCGGCGAGGTAGCCCCGCACCCGATCGACCTGGTCCGCCTCGAGCAGGCTGCTGCCCACCTCGTGACCCTGAGCCCTCAAGAAGGTGAAGACCATGCCGCCACCGATGAGCAGCAGGTCCGCCTTGCCGAGCAGGCTCTCGATGACCCCGAGCTTGTCGCTGACCTTCGCGCCGCCGAGCGCCACGGCATACAGCCGGTCCGGCTCGGTGAGCCGCTGCAGCACCTCGACCTCGCCGTGCACGAGCAGGCCGGCCGCGTGTGGCAGCAGCTTGGCCACGTCGAAGACACTGGCCTGCTCTCGATGGACCACGCCAAAACCGTCGCTGACATAGACCTCCGCCAGCGCGGCGAGCTGCTGGGCAAACGCCGCACGGTCGTCGGCCGACTTGGCGGTCTCACCCTTGTTGAACCGCAGGTTCTCCAGCATGGCGACCTGGCCATCCTGCAGGTCGTCCACCGTCGAGCGCGCCGACGGGCCGACCGTGTCATTTGCCAGCGCGACCGGCGCGCCGAGCAGCTCGCCGAGCCGCTCCGCGGCCGGTGCGAGCGAGAACTTCGGGTCCGGCTCACCCTTCGGCCGACCGAGGTGGGCGCACACGATGACGCGCGCGCCCTGCTTGGTGAGCGTCTGGATCGTCGGCACCGAGGCGCGCACCCGGCCGTCGTCGGTGATGTGACCGTCGTCGTCGAGCGGGACATTCAGGTCACTGCGCAGCAGCACCTTCTTGCCGGAGAGGTCGCCGAGGTCCTCGATCGTCCGCATCGGTCTCAGAGGCCCTTGCCGACCAGTGTCGCGAGGTCGACGAGGCGGTTGGAGTAGCCCCACTCGTTGTCGTACCAGCCGACGACCTTGACCTGGTTGCCGATCACCCGGGTCAGGCCGGCATCGAAGATGCACGACGCCGGGTCGGTCACGATGTCGCTGGAGACGATCGGGTCCTCGGTGTAGCGCAGGAAGCCCTTGAGCGGTCCCTCCGCCGCCTTCCGGACGGCCGCGTTGACCTCATCGACGGTGGTCTCCCGACCGGCCTCGAACGTCAGGTCGGTTGCCGAGCCGGTCGGCACCGGCACGCGAAGGGCGAAGCCGTCCAGCTTGCCCTTCAGGTCCGGCAGCACGAGGCCGATGGCCTTGGCAGCACCGGTCGAGGTCGGGATGATGTTGAGCGCGGCCGCGCGGGCCCGACGCAGGTCCTTGTGCGGGCCGTCCTGCAGGTTCTGGTCCTGGGTGTAGGCGTGGATCGTGGTCATCAGACCCTTGACGATGCCGAACTCGTCGTGCAGCGCCTTCGCCATCGGGGCGAGGCAGTTGGTCGTGCACGACGCGTTCGAGATGATCGTGTGCTTGCTCGGGTCGTAGTCCTTGTCGTTGACGCCCATCACGATGGTGATGTCGTCGTTCTTGGCGGGCGCCGAGATGATGACCTTCTTCGCACCGCCGTCGATGTGCGCCTTGGCCTTCGTCGCGTCGGTGAAGATGCCGGTCGATTCCAGCACGATGTCGGCGCCGACCTCGTCCCACCCGATGGCCGACGGGTCCTTCTCGGCAAACGACCGGATCACGCGGTCGCCGACCTTGATGCCCTTGTCGGTCACCTCGACATCCTGCCCGAGGCGGCCGAGGATCGAGTCGTACTTCAGCAGGTGTGCCTGCGTGGCGTCGTCACCCAGGTCGTTGAACGCCACGACCTCGATGTCTGCGCCCGAGGCCTCAACGGCACGGAAGAAGTTGCGGCCGATGCGGCCAAACCCATTGATACCTACGCGGACGGTCACAGTCGACCCATCCCTTCCTTCTGGTGAGCTCTGTGGACACCTCGACCCTATGGGATGAGGACCCATTTACCACAGCCGGTCTCCGAGAGTGGACGACCCTTCCCCCTGGTGCGAGGCCCACCACGCGATCCCCTGGTGGGTCGGCGGCCACAGCAACCTGGCCAACGGGACCTTCTGTGCTCGAGACATCACCACCTGGTCCACACCAACGGATACCTCCCCTCGATCACCGCAAACCGGAGTGATCTGGGACCTGACCCCCGACCGAATGCAGACCCAGCCGCTGCACCCGGACGACCCCCTGACCCACGGGCCCGGCGCACCACCAGACCACGCCCAAACCGCCTGACCCCACCACCGCTTCGGCCGCTTCTGCGTGCCGTAGGGTCCGAGCGCGACCTTCGTTGTGGCTGCGCCATTCTGGTCCAGCCAGCCCCGCCCTTCGGATCGAAGTGGAGCTGACCCGCGACGATGTACTTCGCCTTCGACTCATAGATGCGCCAGGCCTCGGCCATGATCGCTGTGGCTGCCTCGAGTTGGACCCGCACTGGAGTCGGGGGATTGTGAAGTCCGCGTATGCCCTCCTGGAGAACCTGGGCGTGGCCGCCGAGAGGCTGAACCGGGCCGCCAGGTCATTCGGCTCGCCGGATCCCGGCGTGTGGGTCACGATGACCGGCCTGACGCATGCCTGGCGGGCCGACGATGTTCGCAGTACGCGCCGTGCGCCATCCATGCCGCGGTTCCGCCGCGGCGGGGTGGCGTACCGGGCCTACGGGCAGCCCGCAAGTTCGGGGTCGTCCAAGGGGACATCGTGGGACAACGAGTTCCAGCAGGTCGCTTGCACGTTCCAGCCCGGTAGCCGCACCACAGCCATGGCCGGCCGTACGTGTACGTCACCAGGTTTCGACGCGGGCTCGCGCTACGCGCTCGCCCGGCTCAACCCGCAGAAGGGCATGTCCCGCGCTCGCCCGGCTCAACCCGCAGAAGGGCATGTCCCGCGCCCGCCCGGCTCAACCCGCGGAACGGAGGACCACGCCCAAACCGCCTGATCCACGCAAGCCCGTAACTACTTGCCCAGACCCCGTGTGCTGACCATCACATCTAGCTGTCGAGCATGTCGGGGGTCAGGTTCGCGTCGGTGCCGGCAACTCCGAGCTCGTCCGCTCGACGGTCGGCCATCGCCAGCAGCCGCCGGATCCGCCCGGCGACGGCGTCCTTGGTCATCGGCGGGTCCGCCGACTGGCCGAGCTCCTCGAGGCTGGCCTCCTTGTGGTCCAGCCGCAGCCGACCGGCTACTGCAAGGTGGTCCGGCACGTCGTCGCCAAGCAGCTCCAGTGCCCGTTCGACCCGCGCTCCGGCGGCAACCGCGGCACGGGCCGAGCGGCGCAGGTTGGCGTCGTCGAAATTCGCCAACCGGTTCGCCGTGGCACGGACCTCGCGCCGCATCCGGCGCTCCTCCCAGGCCAGAAAGGTGTCATGCGCGCCGAGCCTGGTGAGCATCGCACCGATCGCGTCGCCGTCGCGGATGACGACCCGGTCGACGCCACGCACCTCTCGGGCCTTGGACGGTATGCCGAGCCGACGGGCCGCCCCGACGAGTGCCAGCGCCGCCTCGGGACCGGGACAGGTCACCTCCATGGCCGACGATCGCCCCGGCTCGGTGAGCGAGCCGTGCGCCAGGAAGGCCCCGCGCCACGCCGCCTCCGCATCGCACACGGCGCCGTTGACCACGCGTGGCGGCATCCCTCGGACGGGGCGGCCACGGGTGTCGATCAGGCCGGTCTGCCGAGCGAGGGCCTCACCGTCGTTGACCACTCGCACGACATACCGGCTGCTGCGTCGCAGCCCGCCGGCACTCATCACCAGCAGCTCCGAGTGGTGGCCATACATGTCACTGATGTCCTGTCGCAGCCGGCGTGCGGCGTGCGCGGTGTCCAGCTCTGCCTCGATGACAATGCGCCCGCCGACGATGTGCAGACCGCCCGCGAATCGCAGCACCGCCGAGATCTCCGCCTTGCGGCAGCAGACCTTGGTCACGGTGTGGCGGCTCAGCTCATCCTTCACGCTCGCGGTCATTGCCATGCGCGTCATCCTCTCACCGGCTGATCTCCCGCGGCCGGAATCGGGGTGGACTCTCTCCCTGATCCAGCCACCTACTCCACCACATCCCGGTAGGCCGCCGCCAACCGCAGGCTGTCATGGGTGCCCGGACGTTCCGGGTCGGCCACCTGCGCAAACACCACTTCGGCACCCAGCGCCTGCGCGGTGTCACGCAGCTGATCACCTCGGTCGCGCACGACAGATGGGTCGACGAGCACGACGTCGAGGTGCAGGTCGGGCGCATGCGCGGCGAGCACCTCCAAATGGTCTGACGCGCTGAACCCTTGTGTCTCACCGGTGTTGAGCGCCATGTTCAATGTCAGCATCCGTCGAGCCGAGGTGTGTACGAGGGCATCACGAAGGTCGGGCACGAGCAGGTGCGGCATCACCGAGGTGAACCACGAACCAGGTCCCAGTATGACCCAGTCCGCGTCGAGCACCGCGTGCACCGCCTCCCGACACGGCAGCGGCGGGTCGGGGTTCAACCGGATGCTGAGCACCCGGCCGAGCGTGGTCGCCACCTCCACCTGCCCCAGCACGCTGGTCACC
This sequence comes from Leekyejoonella antrihumi, assembly GCF_007845645.1. GTDB lineage: Bacteria > Actinomycetota > Actinomycetes > Actinomycetales > Dermatophilaceae > Leekyejoonella > Leekyejoonella antrihumi. Next base: position 67,646 of record NZ_VCQV01000007.1, on the reverse strand, counting down.
TCGTCGGGGCACGCCGGATCCGCGCCCAGAACGCTCGCCTCGATCTGCAGCGGCTCCCCCGCCATCGGCAACACCCGGCCGCGGGCACCTAGCAGCCGCCCCACCAGGTCCAGCCCGGCGATCGGGTCGCCGAGCAGGTCCCACAGAGAGGCGATGATCAGGTTGCCGAGAGCGTGCCCACCCAGGGGACCGCCGCCGGCGAACCGGTGCTGCAGCGCGTCTCGCCACTGCAAGCCCCATTCCGAGGTGTCGCACAGCGCGGAGAGGGCCATGCGCAGGTCGCCCGGCGGCAGGATGTCGAACTCTTCGCGCAGGCGCCCGCTCGATCCGCCGTCATCGGCGACGGTGACGATGGCGGTGATCCGATCGGTGACCAGTTGGAGGGCCTGGAGAGAGGCTGCCAGCCCGTGGCCGCCGCCCAACGCGGCGACCGCGGGCCGCGCACTCACCTGAGGCCCGGCAAACCTGTTCACCTCGGGGCCCCCGCGAAGTATCGGAGCGAGCTTGGGGGTACCTCCCGCTGGCACGCTGGCTTCAGCCAGCGGGGGACGAGCGGAGACCTTTGTGGGGTGATCATTCTCGGCCCAGGTCGCGGTGGACGATGATCGACCGGATCTGCGCCGATCCCAGTCGGGCCGCCAGCGCCTCGGTCATCGCGACCGACCGGTGCTTTCCACCGGTGCAGCCGATCGCCAGGGTGACGTAGCCGCGCCCCTCCCGCAGGTACCCCTCGGTCATCGGTTTCAGCAGGGCCAGGGCACCATCCAGGAACTCCCTGGCGCCCGGCTGGGCGAGCACGAAGTCGGCGACAACCTGGTCCTTGCCCGTGAAGGGACGCAACTGCGGGTTCCAGAACGGGTTGGGCAGGAACCGCATGTCGAATACGAGGTCGGCGTCCAGCGGTATGCCGTACTTGAACCCGAAGGACATCACGGCAATCCGCAGGTCCGGGCCGTCATCGCTGCCGACGAACTCGCGCACCTTGGCGGTCAACTGGTGGACGTTCAGACCACTGGTGTCCAGCAGGATGTCGGCGTTCGACCGGAGGTCACGCAGCAGGTCACGCTCCCGCAGGATGCCGTCGAGGAGTCGCCCCTCGCCTTGCAGCGGGTGCGGCCGACGCACCGACTCGAAACGGCGCACCAGCGCCTCGTCAGTCGCATCCATGAAGACGACGGACGGCCTCCAGCCCTGGTCCCGCAGGTGGTCGATGCCCTCGCGCAGGTCGGTGAAGAAGGCTCGCGAACGCACATCCACGACCGCCGCGAACTGCGAGACCTGCCGGTTGTCGTCCCTCTCGATCAGCTCGGCCAGCGGCACCAGCATCTGCGGTGGCAGGTTGTCGATGACATACCAGCCGCGGTCCTCCAGCACGTTCGCCGCAGTGGTCCGACCCGCACCACTCATCCCGGTCACGATCACCATCTCGGCGGAACGGGGCGGTGACGTGTCAGTCATCGGAACTCCTTCAGTCGAGGACCTCACCGGTCGTGAGGTTCACCGCGGGTGCGCTCTGGTCATCTTCTCGCAAGCCGGCATGAATCGTGGCAGCGAGGGTGGGCCCGATGCCCCGCACCTCCGCGATCTCCTCGATCTGCGCCGCGCGCAGCCGCTTGACCGAGCCGAACCTGCGCAACAGCGCCTTCTGTCGCACTTCTCCCAGCCCGGGTATGCCGTCCAGGGCGGACGTGGTCATGGCCTTCGACCGGCGCTGCCGGTGGAAGGTGATGGCGAACCGGTGCGCCTCGTCGCGCACCCGCTGCAGCAGATAGAGGCCCTCGCTCGTGCGCGGCAGGATGACCGGGAAGTCGTCGTCCGGTAGCCACACCTCCTCGAGGCGCTTGGCCAGGCCTACGACGGCCACGTCATCGATGTCGAGGGCCTCCATGGCGTGGGCGGCGGCCTGGACCTGCGGTTTGCCGCCGTCGACGACGATCAGCTGGGGAGGGTAGGCGAACCGACGGGGTCGCCCGGTCTTCTCGTCGATCGGCACCCCCGGGGCACCGATCTCCTCGCCGGAGGCGTTCTGCTCGCTGATGACCGGGTCGGAGTCGTCTTCGCAGTCCCGGTCTCCCTCGGGCGCCAGCTCGATGTCGCCGGCCTCGTCACGATCTCGCAGGTATCGCTTGAACCGTCGGGTCAGGACCTCGTCCATCGCTGCAGTGTCGTCGAGGCGGACGGTGCCGTCCGCCTGCGGGGTGCCGCGCACGATGAACCGGCGGTACTCCCCCTTGCGGGGTAACCCGTCCTCGAAGACGACCATCGAGGCGACGACGTTGGTGCCCTGGACGTGGCTGACGTCGAAGCACTCGATCCGCAGCGGCGCCTGCTCCAGGCCCAGCGCCTCCTGCAGCTCCTCGAGGGCCTGGCTGCGCGCGGTGAGGTCCCCTGCTCGTGCGACCTTGTGCCGACCGAGCGCCTGCAGTGCGTTGCGTTCGACGGTCTGCATGAGGGTGCGCTTGTCGCCGCGCACCGGCACCCGAAGGTCGACTCCGGCGCCGCGCAGGCTGCGCAGCCAGTCGGTCATGGCCGCCGCGTCCGGAGGAAGCGCGGGCACCAGCACCTCGCGGGGCACCCCGTCGCGTGACTCGCCGCCGTAGACCTGCTGCAGCAGCCGCTCGACGACGTCGGCGAGCGCCAGGTCACCTTCGGTCTGCTTGTCCACGACCCAGCCGCGCTGACCACGGATGCGGCCGCCGCGGACGTGGAAGACCTGAACGGCCGCCTCCAGCTCGTCGTGGCTGATGCCGAACACGTCGGCGTCCGTGGCGTCCCCGAGCACCACGGCCGAGCGTTCGAGCGCCTTCTCCAACGCAGCAAGATCGTCGCGCCGACGAGCCGCCGTCTCGAAGTCCAGGTCCGCGCTCGCCCGCTTCATCTGGTCCTCCAGCCGGCGGACGAACCTCGAGGTGTTGCCGGCCATGAAGTCGCAGAAGTCCTCGGCAATCGCCCGGTGCTCCTGCGGGGTCACGCGCCCGACGCACGGTGCGGAGCACTTGTCGATGTAGCCCAGCAGACAGGGCCGGCCGACCTGACCGGCACGTTTGAACACGCCGGCGCTGCAGGTGCGGACGGGGAAGACCCGCAGCAGCTGGTCCAGGGTCTCGCGAATGGCCCAGGCGTGACCGTAGGGTCCGAAGTAGCGGGTGCCCTTGCGCTTGGTGCCTCGCATCACCTGCGCTCGTGGATACTCCTCCCCCATCGTCACGGCGAGATACGGGTAGGACTTGTCGTCGCGGTACTTCACATTGAATCGCGGGTCGTACTCCTTGATCCAGGTGTACTCCAGCTGGAGGGCCTCGACCTCGTTGCGCACCACGGTCCACTCGACGCTGGCGCCGGTGGTCACCATCGTGCGCGTGCGAGGGTGCAGCGCGCCGATGTCCTGGAAGTACGACGAGAGTCGGCTGCGCAAGGACTTGGCCTTGCCCACGTAGATGACTCTGCCGTCCTTGTCGCGGAACCGGTAGACGCCCGGGTCCACGGGGATCTCCCCCGGTCCGGGGCGGTATGTCGTCGGGTCGGCCACGCGCCCAGCCTACGAAACGGGTGTGATGGTGGGCAGGCGGCGGCGTCCCACCTCAGGTGATCTTGAGATTGCTGCCCACCTTGGCGATCTTCCGTCGTGGCAGCGGCTCGGTCGCCGGCCCTTGCTTGACCGACCCGTCGGTGATGCTGAACTCGCTGCCGTGGCAGGGGCAGAGAATCATCCGGTCCAGGACCTCGTTCAGGATGCACCCCTCATGGGTGCAAACGGCGCTGAACGCGGCATACTGCCCGCTGGTCGGCTGGGTGGCGACCACCTGCGCAGTCGCATCGATGTAGCCGCCGCCTTCGGGCACCTTCGACGCCGGAACGGTCGCATCGCCACCCTTCGCCCCGGGAGTGCCTGAGGCTGCCCCCGCGCCGCCCGCACCGCAGGCGGTCACCGCGCCGCCGACGGCCAGTGCGCCGGCGATCACGCCCGCTCCGCGCAGCACGGTGCGTCGCTCCGGACGGTTCTCGTGCGGCTCGGCGCCGGGGTGTCCACCAGTCGGGTCCAGCGGGGCCATCTACGTCCTCCTAGGACTTCGTCATCGACCGGCCGAGGTCTTCTTGGCTGCGGCCTTCTTCGCACTGGTCTTCTTGACAGTAACTTTCTTGGCTGAGGACTTCTTGGCCGCGGACTTCGTGGTCGCTGACTTCGTGGCCGTACCGCGCCGCGCCGCGCTCGCCGCGGCGGTGCGGGCGCCGGATTGCGACGGCCGGGCCGTCGACGACGCCTTGGCGAGCAGCGCGGCGAGATACCGACCAGTGTGGCTCTCCGGCACGAGGGCCACCTCCTCGGGGGTGCCCGTCGCGACCACCCGGCCGCCGCCGTTGCCACCCTCTGGGCCGAGGTCGACCACCCAGTCGGCCGACTTGATGACGTCCAGGTTGTGCTCGATGACCACCACGGTGTTGCCCTTGTCGACCAGCCCCTGCAGGACGCCGAGCAGTTTGCGGATGTCCTCGAAGTGCAGACCGGTCGTCGGCTCGTCGAGAACGTAGATCGTGCGGCCGGTCGAACGCCGCTGCAGCTCGGTCGCGAGCTTGACTCGCTGCGCCTCACCGCCGGACAGGGTGGGCGCGGGCTGGCCCAGCCGCACGTAGCCGAGACCGACGTCGACCAGGGTGTTCATGTGCCGGGCGATCGCCGGGACCGCCGCGAAGAACTCCTTGGCCTCCTCGATCGGCATGTTGAGGACGTCCGAGATCGTCTTGCCCTTGAAGTGGACCTCGAGAGTCTCCCGGTTGTATCTCGCACCATGGCAGACCTCGCACGGCACGTAGACGTCGGGCAGGAAGTTCATCTCGATCTTGAGGGTTCCGTCACCACTGCAGGACTCGCAGCGTCCGCCCTTGACGTTGAACGAGAACCGTCCCGGCAGGTAGCCGCGCACCTTGGCCTCGGTGGTCTCCGCGAACAGCCGCCGCACATGGTCGAAGACCCCGGTGTAGGTCGCCGGGTTGCTCCGGGGCGTGCGCCCGATCGGGCCCTGGTCGACGTGCACCACCTTGTCGAGGTGGTCCAGTCCCTCGACGGTGCGGTGCCGGCCCGGCACATGGCGGGCGCCGTTGAGCTGATTGGCGAGGACGTTGTACAGCACCTCGTTGACGAGCGTCGACTTGCCCGAGCCGGACACGCCCGTCACCGCGACGAGGTTGCCCAGCGGCAACGCGACATCGATGTTCTGCAGGTTGTGCTCGTGGGCACCGCGCACCCGCAGCTCACGTCCGTCGCGCGGTCGGCGGACCGTGGGGGTCTCGATCTCCCGACGGCCGGCGAGGTAGGCACCGGTGATCGACTCGGACTGCGACAACAGCCCCTTCACCGGGCCCGAGTAGACCACTTCGCCACCGTGCTCGCCGGCCCCCGGGCCGATGTCGACGACCCAGTCGGCCGTGGCGATCGTGTCCTCGTCGTGCTCGACCACGATCAGGGTGTTGCCCAGGTCCCGCAACCTGGTCAGGGTCTCGATCAGCCGGTGGTTGTCGCGTTGGTGCAGACCGATGGACGGCTCGTCGAGCACATAGAGCACACCGACCAGACCGGACCCGATCTGCGTGGCCAGACGGATCCGCTGCGCCTCGCCGCCGGAGAGGGTGCCGGCGGCGCGGTCCAGGGAGAGATAGTTGAGGCCGACGTCGAGCAGGAAGCCCATGCGGGCGTTGATCTCCTTGACGACCAGCTCGGCGATCTTCGCCTCCCGCGCGCTCAGGTGGACCGACGCCAAGAACATTGCCGAGTCGGCGATCGGCATCGCACACACCTGCGCGATCGACTTGTCACCGACCGTCACCGCCAGGGTCTCCGGCTTCAGCCGCGCGCCCTTGCAGGTCGGGCACGGCACCTGCCGCATGTACCCCTCGAACCGGTCCCGGCTCCAGTCCGAGTCGGTCTCCTCATGCCGGCGCTTCACAAACGGCACGACGCCCTCGAACCCGGTCGAGTAGCTGCGCTCACGCCCGTAGCGGTTGCGATAGCGCACATGCACCTTGTGGTCGCGCCCATGCAGCAGAGCCGTCCTGGCCCGCTCCGGCAGGGCGTGCCAGGGAGTATCCAACGAGAACTTCAGGTCCTCGGCGAGCGCGCCGATCACCCTGACGAAGTAGTCACTGGACGACTTGCCCTGCGCCCAGGGCAGGATCGCGCCCTCCCGGATCGACTTGTCCTGGTCGGGGATGATCAGGTCCTCGGAGACCTCGAGCTCGGTGCCGATCCCGGTGCAGCCCGGGCACGCGCCGAACGGGCTGTTGAAGGAGAAGGATCGCGGTTCGATCTCATCCATCGTCAACGGGTGCTCGTTGGGGCACGCCATCTTCTCGGAGAACCGGCGCTCCCGATCGGGCTCGTCCTCGGCACGGTCCACGAAGTCGACGACGAGCACTCCGCCGGCCAGTCCGAGGGCCGTCTCGACGGAGTCGGTCAGCCGCTGCTTGGCCTTGGCGTCATCGCCCCGCGCCACCAACCGGTCGACGACGACGTCGATGCTGTGCTTCTTCTGCTTGGTCAGCTTCGGGGGTTCGCGCAGCGACACCACTTCACCGTCGACTCGGGCTCGTGAGTAGCCCTTGGACTGCAGCTCACCGAACAGCTCGAGGTATTCCCCCTTGCGCTCGCGGACCACCGGGGCCAGGACCTGAAACCGGGTGCGGTCGGGCAGCTCCAGCAGCCGGTCGACGATCTGCTGGGGGGTCTGCCGACCGATTGGCTCGCCGCAGACCGGGCAGTGCGGGTGACCCACCCGGGCGAAGAGGAGCCGCAGGTAGTCGTACACCTCGGTGATGGTGCCCACCGTCGACCGCGGGTTGCGGTTGGTCGACTTCTGGTCGATGGACACCGCGGGCGACAGCCCCTCGATGAAGTCGACGTCCGGTTTGTCCATCTGACCGAGGAACTGGCGGGCGTACGCCGACAGCGACTCGACATACCGTCGCTGACCCTCGGCGAAGATCGTGTCGAACGCAAGCGACGACTTGCCCGATCCGGACAGCCCGGTGAACACGACCAGCGCATTCCGCGGTATGTCGACCGAGATGTTGCGCAGGTTGTGCTCCCGGGCGCCACGGACCTGAAGGTGTTCGTGGGCTTCTACAGGATGCAGTGAAGACGTGGTGACAGGCACGCCCGACATGGTAGATCCCACCACTGACAACCCCACACTCCTAGGCTCACAGCCATGAACGAGGCAGCCTCGACGACCCCCTCCGACTACGACTCCAGCACCGACGTTCCGCCTCGTGTTCCCATCGAGGAGTACGCGATCATCGGCGACACGGAGACCGCCGCGCTCGTCAGCCGAGGCGGTTCGATCGACTGGCTGTGCCTGCCGCGCTTCGACAGCGCGTCCTGCTTCACCGCGCTGCTGGGCACCGCCGACCACGGGCGATGGCTGCTGGGGCCCGTCGGTGCGGCGACGAGCACCCGCTCCTACCGGGGGAACACCTCGATCCTCGAGACGGTCCACGAGACCGCCACCGGCAAGGTCAAGGTGACCGAGCTCATGCCGCTGGGCATGGACCGTGCGGACATCGTGCGCATCGTCGAGGGTCTCGAGGGTGAGGTCGAGATGCTGCACGAGCTGGTCGTGCGGTTCGACTACGGGCGGATCCGACCCTGGATGGCCCACCACCCCGGCCACGCCCGCGACAAAGAGGTCCTCACCGCCATCGCCGGACCGGACATGCTGGTGCTCCGCGGCAGCCGGATCCCCGTGGCCGAGGACGGCCACCACCGGGACCGGTTCACGGTCAAGGCCGGGCAGTCCTACGACTTCACCCTCAACTGGTTCTCCTCCTGGAAGAGCATCCCCGAGCCGCTCGACCTCGACGACCGCATCGAACGGACGGCCGCCACCTCGCAGGAGTGGGCCGCGACCTGCACCTACGACGGCCCCTATCGGGATGCGGTCATCCGGTCACTTCTCGTCCTTCGCCTGCTGACCGACTCCCGTCGCGGCGGGATCGTTGCGGCGCCCACCACGAGCCTGCCGGAGGACTTCGGCGGGGTCCGCAACTGGGACTACCGCTTCTGCTGGCTGCGCGACGCCTCCCTGACCCTGGAGGCCATGCTGCGCGCCGGCTTCGACGGCACGACGAAGCTGTGGCGTGACTGGCTGGTTCGTGCGCTCGCCGGTGACCCCGAGGACATGCAGATCATGTATGCCATCGACGGGGGTCGCGAGCTGCCGGAACGCGAGCTCGACCACCTTCCCGGGTATGCCGGGTCCGTGCCGGTCCGGGTCGGCAACGGCGCCGTCGACCAGAAGCAGACCGACGTGCTGGGCGAGGTCATGAACGCGCTGCAGGACGCGCGAGACCGCGGCTACACCGAGTCGGGGCGTGGTTGGGCGGTCCAGCGCGCGCTGGTCAGCCAGCTCGCGGACCACTGGGAGCAGCCGGACAACGGGCTCTGGGAGATTCGCGGGCCGCTGCGGCACTTCACCCACTCGCGGGTCATGGTGTGGGTGGCCTTCGACCGGGCCGTTGCCGCGGTTGAGCGCCAGCGGCTGAAGGGGCCGGTCAAGAAGTGGCGAGAGCTGCGCGACAAGGTTCGCGACGAGGTGCTGAGCAAGGGCTTCAACCCCGAGATCAACTCCTTCGTCCAGCACTACGACACCGACAGCGTCGATGCCAGTCTGCTGCTGATCCCGATCATGGGCTTCCTGCCCGGCGACGACCCACGCGTGCTGGGCACGATCGAGCGGATCGAGCAGGAGCTGATGAGCGACGGCCTGCTGCTGCGCTATCGGACCGAGGGCGGGGTCGACGGGCTGCCCGGGGCGGAGCACCCGTTCCTGGCGTGCTCGTTCTGGCTGGTGAGCGCCTACGCGCTCGCCGGACGACTGGACGACGCACACGCTCTGATGCGGAAACTGGTCGGCCTGTGCAACGACGTCGGCCTCCTCTCGGAGGAGTACGACCCGCAGAACGAGCGGATGGTCGGCAACTTCCCGCAGGCCTTCAGCCACCTGACGATGGTGAACGCCGCCATCGCGCTCCAAGAGGCCGAGGAGCGGGCCGCGGCGGCGAGGGACCCGCAGGACGTGCCAGGCTGACGTCATGGCTTCTGAGACAGCCCACCCGTATGACGGCCAGGTGGCACCTGGCGATGCACCCCAGACTCGCGACCTGCCGCAGCTCACCATCCGCAAGCTGGCCGTGTCGTCCATGAGCAACAACGTCTACCTGCTGACCTGCCGCCGGACGAACCGCAGCCTGCTCATCGACGCAGCCGACGACTGGCCCGCCATCGCCGCCCTCATCGAGGAGGCCGGCACCTGCGTCGACACGATCGTGACGACTCACCAGCACTGGGACCATGTCCGGGCCCTGGACGACGCGGTGCGACACACCGGCGCCCGCACCGTGGCAGGCGTGGATGACGCACCCGAGCTGCCGGTGCCGGTGGATCAGGCCGCCCGGCAGGGCGACCAGGTGACCGTCGGCTCGGTCACGCTCGACGTGATTCACCTGCGCGGGCACACCCCTGGCTCCATCGCGCTCGCGTACCGAGACCCCACCGGCAGCACGCACCTCTTCAGCGGCGACACCCTGTTCCCCGGCGGCGTGGGCGCAACCACTCATTTCGCCTACCAGTCGTTCGCCCAGCTGATCGACGACGTGGAGCGCCGGGTCTTCGACGTCTACGACGACAGCACCTGGGTCTACCCGGGCCACGGTGGCGACACGACCCTCGGCGCCGAACGGCCGCGGCTGCCGGAGTGGCGGGCCCGCGGCTGGTAGCGCGAACCCAGGATAGCTTCCGCAGCGAGGCGTGTCCTGGACTGCCCGTGCCGGGGGGGATTCACGATCTACCCGCCGTTCGTGCTGGGATGGACCCGTGAGCACCACCGAATCCTTTGCCGCCCATGTCATCGTCCCGGTCACCGGGCTGTGGCACAGCCCCACCTCGCCGCGCGCCCTGGACGCGTTCGCAGTCAACGACGACGCGGAGCATGGCCGCTGGCTGAGCGCCATGGACGCCACGGCCACCCTGGAGGAGGGACGGCTGGGGCTGTATGACCGGTACGAGTCCGAGGTCCTCCAGGACGAGCCGGTGGTCGTGCACGACACCACCGAGGACGGCTGGAGCCGGGTCACCTGTCCGTGGCAGCCCAGTCACAAGGACTCCCGCGGCTACCCGGGGTTCGTTCGAAGCGCGCACCTGAGTCCGGTGGAGGGCTCCGGGTCGCTCGAGTCCGCCCTGCCCGTCCCGCAAACTCCGGCCACGGTGGATGCGTTCCTGGCCGAGGCCCGCGGCCACCTCGGTCTGCCCTATCTCTGGGGCGGCATCTCAGCCGCCGGACTCGACTGCTCCGGCCTGGTCCACTACAGCGCGCGATGCCTCGGCATGATGCTGCCGCGCGACGGAGACGACCAGTACGCCACCTGTGACGATGTGCCGCTCGACGAGGTGCTGCCCGGGGACCTCTACTTCTTCGCCCACCCCGGTCAGAACCTGCACCATGTCGGCATCGTCGCCAGTCGCGGCCACATCATTCATGCGCCGAGCACCGGCCAGGTGGTGACGGAGGAACGGCTCCCGGACGCCCGGTGGAAGACGCTCGTCGCGGCAGGCCGCATACGTGAGCTGAGGTGACCCGAACGACCCGTCCCGATCTCTCTCGGCGGCCGGCCGTCCCCGCACCCGCGATGGTGCTCGCGAGCATCGTCTCGGTCCAGTTCGGCGGCGCGCTGGCCGCAACGCTGATCCCGACCGTCGGACCGGCCGGGGCGGTTGCGCTCCGGCTGGTCATCGCGGCCGCGCTGCTGCTGTCAGTGGCCCGCCCGTCGCTGCGTGCCCACACGCGCTCCGGATGGGCCACCGTCGTAGCGTTTGCGATCGCGCTGGGCCTGATGAATCTTTGCTTCTACGAGGCCCTCGCCCGGCTGCCGATCGGGGTGACCGTCACCATCGAGTTCCTCGGTCCGCTGATGCTGTCGACGGTGACCAGTCGGCGCCCACGTGACTTTGCCGCGATCATCGCGGCGGGCTGTGGTGTGGTGCTGATCTCCGGTGCCCTGACGACACCGTGGTCGGACCTCGACCTCACCGGGCTGGCACTCGCCCTCGCGGCGGGAGCCTGCTGGGCGGCATACATCATCTGCAGCGCACGCACCGGCCAACAGTTTGCGCAGCTGGACGGTCTGGCCATCTCCATGCTGCTCTCCGCGATCGCGGTGCTGCCGCTCGGCATCGCGGCGGCAGGCAGCAGCCTCGTCGGTGGCACCGTGCTGGCCAAGGGACTGGGCATTGCCGTGCTGTCCTCGGTGCTGCCCTATTCGCTCGAGCTGGTCGCGCTGCGCCGGCTCGCGGCCAACGTGTTCGGCATCCTGCTCAGCCTGGAACCGGCTGTTGCCGCCGTCGCCGGGTTGCTGGTTCTCGGCCAGCACCTGTCCCTGCACGAGCTCGTCGGGATGGCGCTGGTCGTCGGGGCGAGCATCGTGGTCCTCGGCGCCGGCCGGCGCAGCACGGCGCCACAGGGCGACCCCGTGTAGCCCCCTACTTGGTGGCCTCTCTCATCTGCCGCAGCTCCTTCTTCAGGTCGCCGAGCTCGTCACGCAGCCGGGCCGCCAGCTCGAAGTGCAGGTCGGTCGCCGCCTGGTGCATCTGCGTGGTGAGCTCCTGGATCAGATCCGCCAGGTCGCCCGCGGGCAGCGTGTCCAGCCGGCCCTTCGCCACGCTCGCATCGGCCTCCACCAGGCCGCGACCGCCACGGGTCCTGCCTCGAGACTGTGACCGGCCGCTGCCCATCAGCGCATCGGTGTCGGCATCCTCGCGCCGGAGCTGGTCGGTGATGTCGGCGATCTTCTTGCGCAACGGTGTCGGGTCGATGCCGTGCTCCGCGTTGTAGGCCAGCTGCTTCTCGCGGCGGCGCGCGGTCTCGTCGATCGCCAGCTGCATCGACGGCGTCACCTTGTCGGCATACATGTGCACCTGCCCGGAGACGTTGCGGGCGGCGCGACCGATCGTCTGGATCAGGGAGCGCCCCGACCGCAGGAAGCCTTCCTTGTCCGCATCCAGAATGCTGACCAGGGACACCTCGGGCAGGTCCAGTCCCTCCCGCAGCAGGTTGATGCCGACCAGCACGTCGTACTCGCCGAGCCGCAGCTCACGCAGCAGCTCCACCCGTCGCAGCGTGTCGATGTCCGAGTGCAGGTAGCGCACCCGCACATCCTTCTCGAGCAGGTAGTCGGTCAGATCCTCGGCCATCTTCTTGGTCAAGGTGGTCACCAGGACGCGCTCGTTGCGGTCCGCCCGCTCCCGGATCTCGTGCAGCAGGTCGTCGATCTGGCCCTTGGTCGGTTTGAGCACGATCTGCGGGTCGATCAGCCCGGTCGGGCGGATCACCTGCTCGACCACGCCCTTCGCCTTCGCGACCTCGTAGTCGCCAGGTGTCGCCGACAGGTAGACCGTCTGGCCGATCCGCTCGAGGAACTCCTCCCATTTCAACGGGCGGTTGTCCATCGCGCTCGGCAGCCGGAAACCGTGGTCGACGAGCATCCGCTTACGCGACATGTCTCCCTCATACATCGCACCGATCTGCGGCACCGTCTGGTGCGACTCGTCGATGACCAGCAGGAAGTCCTCCGGGAAGTAGTCCAGCAGACAGTTGGGCGCGGTGCCCGGACCACGTCCGTCGATGTGGCGGGAGTAGTTCTCGATGCCGGAGCAGGCACCGACCTGGCGCATCATCTCGATGTCGTAGGTCGTGCGCATCCGCAGCCGCTGCGCCTCCAACAGTTTGCCCTGCTTCTCGAACGCCGCGAGTCGCTCCTCGAGCTCGACCTCGATCCCGCTGATCGCGCGATCCATCCGCTCCGGGCCTGCGACATAGTGCGATGCGGGGAAGACGTACATCTCGTCCTCCTCGTTCATCACCTCGCCCGAGACCGGGTGCAGCGTGTAGAGCCGCTCGATCTCGTCACCGAAGAACTCGATCCGAATCGCGAGCTCCTCATAGACCGGGATGATCTCGACCGTGTCGCCGCGCACCCGGAAGGTGCCACGGGTGAAGGCGATGTCGTTGCGGGTGTACTGCATCTGGACGAACTTGCGCAGCAGCTCGTCGCGGTCCATCTCCTCGCCCACGCGCAGCGGAACCATCCGGTCGACATACTCCTGCGGCGTGCCCAGGCCGTAGATGCAGGAGACCGATGCAACGACGATCACGTCCCGCCTGGTCAACAGCGAGTTCGTCGCACTGTGTCGCAGACGCTCGACCTCGTCGTTGATCGACGAGTCCTTCTCGATGTAGGTGTCCGTCTGGGGGATGTAGGCCTCGGGCTGGTAGTAGTCGTAGTACGACACGAAGTACTCGACCGCATTGTTGGGCAGCAGCTCCCGGAACTCGTTCGCCAGCTGCGCTGCGAGCGTCTTGTTGGGCGCCATGACCAGGGTCGGGCGCTGCACCTGCTCGATGAGCCACGCGGTCGTGGCCGACTTGCCAGTGCCGGTGGCGCCGAGCAGCACGATGTCCTGCTCCCCCGCCTGCACCTTGGCGGTGAGCTCGGCGATCGCGGTCGGCTGGTCACCGCTCGGGGTGTACTCCGAGATGACCTCGAAGGGCGCAACCTTGCGCTGGATGTCAGTAGTCGGCCGCATACTCCAACCGTAGACGCCGGCACCGACAAGGTCAGCGCGCGGAGGGTTACGGTGCCGGTATGACGCGACGAATCGTGACAACCGGCGACCTCGCCGCCACCGCTGCGGCCTGGCGTCGTGACTCCGAGGGAAACGTGCTGTCCGCGGTGCTGATCACCCAGGCGCTGCTGGATCATCTGAGCCGCCCCGGCGGACGGGTCGTCGCCATGAGCTAGGTTGCGGCACTTCGTGGCTCGGGATCCTATGGCGCGGCGCAGGCCGCCGTGAACGCGTGGGCCCTCGACCTGGCTCAGCGCCTCGCCCCTGACGGCATCACCGTCAACACGGTGGCACCGGGCTTCGTGCCGGACACCGAGTTCTGGAAGGAGCGACTCGCTGCCGATCCCGGCCTTGCGGCCTCCCGCGTCGCGCGGATTCCGGCCTGTCGTCCCTGCACGCCGGACGAGGTCGCCGAGGCTGTCGCCTACCTCGCCTCACCGGACGCGGGATCGAGGACCGGCCAGATCCTGCAGGTCAACGGGGACACCGTGCTCGGCCGTGGGAGAGCCGCCACCACGGCATCGCACGTCTCGATATGCTGGTCGACTTGCCACTTCGAAGGAGAGTCAACCTCCACATCTTCCCGGCCACAGCACCCGAACCGTTGCGACACCTGCTGTTTCGAGACTGGCTTCGAACGCACGAAGCCTCACCTCTACGACGACGCGAAGCTCCGGCTCGCCAGGACGACCCGTGAGCGCCCGGCCGACTACAACCTCACGAACAACGCCGCAATCGACGACATCTGCAGTCGAGTGTTCTCGGTGCCACCCACCGAGCATCCGGCCTGGCCCGCGGATCACGATCCGGCCGTCATCGTTTGAGGTCAGCTGTGCGAGGCGATGTAGTCCTGGTAGTCGGCGTTCGTCTGCAGGCTCGCCGGTGGCGCGGCCGCACCGCCGTGCTCGGCGATGAGTTCCGCGTGGACCCGTTGCAGGTGCGAGGCCCGGACCGCGAGACCGGTGGGATTCGGCGGCGGCACCGGTGCCGTAACGCCGGCGAGCGGATCATCCGTGCGCGGGCCGGTCAGGCTCAGCGCGCCGGCGACATCCGGGGCGGCAGCGTCGCGGCGAGTCAACGGGGACACTCCGAAACGATGCTCGATCGTGGCCAGGATGCTGGTGTGGTCGAACGGCACCGACCCGATCGGCACCCGATGCACCGTGCCGGCCGGTATGAGCGGGCTGACCAGCACGGTCGGCACGCGGGGACCGAAGCGGGTGAAGTCGAACCCGAACTCGCCCTGGCTGTCGTCCGGCGCTGTCGCACCCCACGGCGGAGAGACGTGGTCGTAACAGCCGCCGTGCTCGTCGTAGGTGATGATCAACAGCGTCGAGTTCCAGTCCGGTCCGTCCCGCACCGCCCGGTAGGTGTCCAGCAGCAGCTGCTCGCCGAGCGCGACGTTGTAGTTGGGGTGCTGGCTGTTCCCGGTCGAGGACCAGGAGGGTTCCAAGAAGGAGTAGTCGGGCAGCGTCCCGGCAGCGGCGTCTGTCCGGAAGTCGGCGAAGTGACCGAAGTTCGCGGCCGGCGCGGCAGCGGTGTCGGGGAAGTCGAGCTTGGTCAACGGTGCGGCGGCGTACCCATAGATCTTCCACGTCCGGCCCGCGCCGGTGAGGGCACCGAATATCGAGCCGACGGTGAACTTCTTGGTCGCGTCGTCCAGATGGCCCTGGCTGGTCCCGGCGCAGACGAAGGCCCGGTTGGGCATCGTCATCGTCGGGACCGATCCGTACCAGTGATCGCAGACGGCGAAGCCTTGCGCGAGCGCCGAGAGCACCGGCAGCGTCTGCGGCGTGTGGCAGCCCATGATCCAGCCCTCGGCCGTGCCGTTGAACACGTACCAGCCCTTGGACGTGTTGTCGGTGATCGCCTTCGCGAAGTCGGTGACGAACCCCGTCATCGGTGCCACCGCACCCGCCGGAGGTGCCGCCGACGAGCCGTAGCACTGGTTGTTGGTCGCGGCGTAGCCCTCCCCCGGGTCCGCGCCCGGATAGAAGTACAGGTCGGTCGTGTCCGGACTCAGCTGGTAGGCCGAGACCTGCGTGCCGTCACTGCCCGGGCAGGACTGCTGCCCGCTCAACCCCTCGAACGCGTCCCCAGCCGGCGACACGTTGTTCCGGTCGGCGTAGAGATAGCCGAGCAGGTGGTCGAACGACCGATTCTCCAGCATCAACACCACTACGTGCTCGACTGCAGTCAGACCGGACACAGCCATGACACACCTCGATCAGTACGAGCCGCCGGGAACACCTCCCAGTCTGCCAGTCGATCGATCGATCGACAGATTTCGTACTCAACCGAAGGCGATGTCGGCCTTGTCGTGGGCGGTTGACTCACGGAAGAAGTCGAGACGCTCGATGCCTGGCATGATTTGCGACATGCAGGAGCGACTGGCTCCGCTGCAGCAAGCAAGCAGGAGGCTGCCGCGGTCGATGAGGCCGCTGCAACCTACTGGCGCAACGCCCACCTGCTCCGACTGCAGACCTTCGAAGTCGCGCTGCGAACCCTTCCGTGGGACCGACTGCGCCGCTCCCACGAGGAGACCACGGCGACGGCATGGTCGAGGGTTCGAGTTGGTCATCCCCGTTTTGCCGATCGACTACCAGTTCTGCCTGTAGTACTTCCGGTAGAGCGTGTGTCGGAAGACTCTGCCTCCGAGAGGCCCCAGCCACTTCAGGACCGGGCGCATGTGCCCGTTGTCGATCAGCTCGATCAGGTTCCCGTCGGGGTCTTTGACGAAGAAGAACGTGTGGCCCTTGGGTGACTGCTCGGGCACGGTGAGAATCTCGACGCCCTTGCCGATGAGATAGTCGTGCCACCGGGCCGTTCCGCGGACGTTGAAGGACAGATGGGTCAGGCCGGGCCGGTTCCACTGCACCTCCTGCCCAGGCCCGGTCGGCCGGAACTCGAAGACCTCGATGGTGGCCCCTCCGGGCACCCGGATCCAGCCGATCTTCAGCTCGGGTGCCGCGCTCTGGACGCCGAAGAATGTGCGTAGCCGCTCGGGGTCGTGGTTGCAGTTGACTCCCACGACCGGGGCGCCGAAGACGTCGTTGTAGAACCGCACGGTGCGGTTGAAGTCCGCGACGGTGATCGCGACATGGCTGAACGAGTGCACCTTCATGCAGGCCTCTCGAGGTCGGTGGCGAGCAGGTGATCGGCGACACGCAACGTCTGGGCAATCACGGTGAGGCCGGGATTGACGGCGGCCGAGGACGGGAAGAAGGACGAGTCGGTGACGAAGAGATTCTCGATGTCATGGGTGCGGCAGTAGGGGTCGAGAACCGATGTCCGCGGATCCTCACCGAAGCGCAGGGTGCCGCACTGGTGGGTGGTGTTCGCGTTCTTGAACCTATGGCGCACGACGCCCGATGAGCCGAGGCGCCGCATCATCCGCACCGCCTCCCGGACCAGCTCACGGTGCACCTGCAGGTTGTTGTGCCGGTAGCTCAGACTGATCCGACCGTCCGTGGTGAGCGACACGCGGTTCTCCGGATCGGGAAGGTCCTCGGTCAAGGCGAGCCAGTCGACGCCGTGTCGGACCCACGCATCGGCGGCCCACATGGGCACACCCGGCATCACGGCCTTGACGATCGCTGCGTGGGCCCGCCCCTGAGACTGGATGGCCCCCAGGGGGTAGGACCGGCCGTGGCCCGGGAGGTAGAAGTCGTGGATGCCTACCGTCTTCTGGAACGACGTGGGGTTGATCTGGAACGGGTAGAACGCCTCCATCATGGTCGAGATGTGGGCCATGTAGTGGCGCCCGACCAGGCCTGAGCTGTTCGCCAAACCGCCCGGATGACCGTGGGTGGGGCTGTCCAGGAGCAGGGCCGCGGAATTCACGGCGCCCGCCGCCAGCACAACCGTTCCCGCGGTGAGCCGCATCCTTTCGCCGCGCCGGTTCACCTGCACGCCGGTGACGCACCGACCGGACGCGTCGGTCAACAACCGTTCGGCCCGCGCCCCGGTCCAGAGCGCAACGTTGTCGGACTCCAGTGCCGGTGTCATGCCACAGGTGTCGGCGTCGCTCTTGGCGCGCAGCAGGCACGGAAAGGAGTTGCACGTGTCGCACAGCAAGCAGCCTCCCGGCTCCGCGGGGTTGATCAGCCCCAGCGGAAGCGGAAAGGCACCAACCCCGAGGTCAGTCAGTCGGTCCACCATCTGAGCGATGAACGGCTCGTGGGGCACCGCGAGATGGGGATAGGGCTTGCGGTCGGGCTCGGTCGGGTCGGCCCCCTTCTGGCCGTGTACGTGGTACAGCTCCTCGGCGCGGTCATACCACGGCGCGAGCGTCTCGTAGTCGATCGGCCAGGCGGGCGAGGTTCCGTCCGGGTACTGCACGGGACCAAAGTCCGACTCCCGGAGCCGGAACAACGCCGCGCCCCAGAACTTGGTGTTCCCGCCCACGGTGTAGTTCATGAACGGCACGAAGCTGTGACCCTTGCGGTCGACCCACCGCTCATCGGTGCGGTAGCGCCGATGCCGCCAGACCTCCGCGGGATCCCAGTTCTCCTTCTCCTGAGGAAGCCACTCCCCGCGCTCCAGCACCAGGACGCTGGCGTCGCGTCCGGACAGCGCCCGCGCCATCGTCCCTCCGCCGGCACCGCTTCCGATGATCACCACGTCGAAGTGCGGGTCAGCCACCGCAGACCTGCTCGATCAGCAGGTGATCCTCCAGGGCACGCTCGACACTCATCTGCGGCTGGCCGCCGGACGAGATCGCGGCCGCGAAGTCCAGGTACATCGCCCGGTAGCCACGGATGTCACGCCAGCCCGGGTGGATCACCCGAGGAAGGCCGCGAGTGTGGACCACTACGGTGGCGCCATTGGACTCGAAGGTAATCACGCCGCGGCGGCCGTAAAGCTTCGAGACGCGCAGGCCACGCATGAGCGAAGGCACCTCACGTGAGTAGAACAGTGCCCCGACCGCTCCGGTGTCGTAGTCGAAGGCAACGAGCTGGCTGCGACCCCGCTGGTCGGCCCCCGCGATCCCGGAGGCACGCGAGGGACGATGGCCAGTGATCCGCACGATGCGTGGTCCCAGGCTTCCGGCCAGGTGCAACCAGTGCACCCCCTCTTCGAAGAATGCGTCGCCGCCGGCAAGGCCCTCGTCGTTGCGCCAGTCGGCTGCACCCTTGGGCCTGTCCGCCACCGTGGTGAAGCTCGCCATCACCAGTTCACCGATGGCGTCCTCCTTCAGCAACCGCCGCAGTGTCAAGGCCAGCGGCTTGTAGTGGTCGTTCTCTCCCACCAGCACGCTGATGCCTCGGTCGTCGCGTGCGCTGCGCACCTCTGCGTAGGTGTCGGCGGTGAGGAAGGCCGGCTTCTCCACGAGCACGTGCTTTCCGGACGCGACCGCCGCCAGCGTGAGTTCCCGGTGCCACTTCGGGGGCACCGCAACCACCACGACATCGATCCGTGGATCCCGGAGCGCAGCCTCGTAGCCCTGGTAGGCCGTCTCGCCGCCGTATCGGGCCCGAACTGCCTCGGCGCGAGCACCGTCCCGGCTCGCGTAACTCGGCACCCAGGTCTCACGCAGGGTCCGCAGATGGCGGCTGTGCACTCCTGTGATGTAGCCGCACCCGAGAAAAGCAACCCTCAACGGAAGAGTGCTCACAGCGCCTGGTCCCGCCGACTCGTCACTTCGCAAACCTACCAAAGCGATCCAGTTCGGCGGGTGCCTTCTAGGATTGACTTTCATGACTGGACTGGCCGTGACCTGCGCGCTGCTCAGCGCCTTGACCGTGGCTTTCTCCACGTCGGTGCAACACCACGCCGCAGAGCTCGCGCCGTCCGGCGTGGCCGGAATCGGCGGCTTGCTCGCTCATCTGATTCGGCGGCCGTTGTGGCTGGTCGGTCAGGTCCTCGGGACAGTCGCTCTGGTGATGCACGGCCTCGCCCTGCACTTCGGGCCCCTCGCACTGGTCCAGCCGGTGGTTATCAGCGGGATCGTCCTCGCCGTCCCGGTGCGTGCGGCCCTCTCCCGAAAGCTGCCAAGGGGCCAGGAGATCGCCGCAGTGCTGATGGCGGCCGGCGGACTGGCCATCTTCCTGGTCGTCTCGGCTCCGTCGAAGGGAACGTATTCCGTGCTGGGTCCCGTGGCGCTCCTGATGGTTCTCGGCTGCCTGGCGGTTGCCGGCGCGGCGATCGCCGGTGCGCGCTGCATCGTCGATCCGACGGGGCGGGCCTTTCTGCTCGGCAGTGGCGCCGGGATCCTGTTCGCCCTCGTGGCCGTGCTGCTGAAGATGTGCCTCGATGAGTTCGCGCAGAACGGTGCGACAGGCGTTCTGGCGAACTGGCCGGCCTACGTCCTGGTGGTGGCGGGGCTCGGGGGCGTCGCGTGCAACCAGTTCGCCTACCGTGCGGCCCGACTGACCTCCTCGATGCCCGTTCTCAACGTCGTGGACTGCATGCTGGCGTTGGTCTTCGGCTACCTCCTCTTCCACGAGGTTCCCCGCCACTCCCCGGGCGTGATCGCGCTCGAGGGTTTGGCGCTGGTCGCGATGCTGACAGGACTCTGGATCCTGGCGAGGGACGCCGCAGTCGACTTGGGTGACCGCCCGGGTGAGGCGCGGCCGCTGACCGTGCAGAGCCACGCTCGGGAGTAGGCGATGATCTGCCACGACACGGAGGGTGGACGGGATCGTCGAGCAGAAACCGTGGCGGCCGGGTATGGTCGCGCGACGTCGCGTTATCTCGCCCGAAATCGCGAAATACGCCCAGATAAAGCGATCTCGAGCAGGGGTGAGGCGGGAAATGAGGGGCCGAGTCAACGGCAGCTACCGGGTGATCGGGCAGTCTCGGTTACCGACGGCGGGCCCGCCGTTTGCGCGTGGACAGTGATGGGCACGGTCGCGGTGAGGGTGGTGCCCAGGCCCACCCAGGCGATGGTGGGCGTGACCCTCGTGAGCTGGGCGACTCGTCCGGATGAGGTGCCGCCGAGGTGTCCGGTACCGACCAGGACCAGCAGTAAGACGATGACTGCCGCCGCCGTGATCCGGGCCACCAGAGTTGCTCGACGCCGCGCCCCGCTCACCGTTGCACCACCGGATGTCGCTCCCGTCCGGGCTGGATCAGCTTGATCCGCTGATCGAATCCGCGATCGGCAAAAGGGGGCAGCTTTGCCTAGTCCAGCCCGGTCTCGGGTCACGGCACCCGATGCGTCCACTCCGCGCGACCAAACTTCTCGCTGACCAGCCGCTGCGCCTCTGCGAGCTCGTCGTCCCGGTAGGACGAGAGCGTGCCCACGTAGCGCCGCATGAACGACCCCTGGAACGCGGCCAGGATGTCGGCCCGGGACATGCCGGTCTGCGACCGCATCGGGTCCACCCGCTTGTTTGCGCTCTTGGTGCCCTTGTCCGACATCTTCTCCCGGCCGATCCGCAGCACCTCCACCATCTTGTCCGCGTCGATGTCGTAGGACATGGTCACGTGGTGCAGCACGGCACCGGCCGCGAACCTCTTCTGTGCGGCACCGCCGATCTTTCCGTTGTCGGAGGCGATGTCGTTCAGGGGCACGTATCGGGCATTGACGCCGATGTCAGCGAGCGCCGCGAGCACCCACTCGTCGAGGAAGGCATACGACCGCTCGAAGGACAGGCCCTCGACCAGTGAGGTCGGCACGACGAGCGAGTAGGTGATGCAGTTGCCCGGCTCCATGAACATCGCACCGCCACCGGAGATTCGTCGCACCACGTCGATCCCGTGCCGCACGGCGCCGTCGGCATCGATCTCGTTCTTGTACGACTGGAACGAACCGATGACCACCAGCGGCGAGTCCCAGTCCCAGAAGCGCATCGTCGGCGGCCGCACGCCTGCGGCGACCTCCTGGGAGATGACCTCGTCCAAGGCCACGTGCATCACGGGAGGCAGCACGGTCGCCGGGATCACATCGAAGGTGTAGTCCTCCCAGCGGGTCGCATGTCCGAGCGCGCGCCGCACCGCGATCCCGACCGCCTCCGGGCTGAACCCGATCAGCCGCACCGACGGATCGAGCGCCCCGGTGATCGCATGCGCGAGCTGGTCGACCGAGGCTGCGGCCGGCATACCGGTCAGTGCCGCATCGATGTCCTCGAGCGCCTCGTCCGGTTCCAGGAAGAAGTCGCCGGAGACGGACACCCTCGACAGGCGGTCGTTGTCGACCGCTACCTCGACCGCAACCAGCTTGCCACCGACGACCTTGTACTCACCACGCATACGCCCACCGTAGACGGCACCGGTCCGCGGCGCCTCGCGGCGACCTCACGACCCCCCCGAACGGGCAGGAATCGCAGGGGCGGGTTCGTCGACGAGATAATGACGCACACTCTCCTCGGACCTCGCGGCCCAACGGCCGGTCGTGACCAGTGCCATGATCAGCAGTCCCACGCCGGACAGACCCATCACCACCCATCCCACGTGACTCGCCTGAGCAAGCCCGCTCGTCGCCGGACCCTGCATCCGCGCAAACACCATCGCACCGAAGATCGCCACACCGAGCGAGGATCCGACCTGACGACTCGTTGAGGCAATCGCCGACGCTGTACCCGCCTGCGACCTGGGCATACCCGAGACTGCGGTGTTGGTGATCGGCGCGTTCAGCATGCCGAAACCCAGTCCAAACAGGAAGTAGGCCAGCCCCAGCACCCACAGTGACGTCGTGTTGCTCAGCTGCGTCAGGATTACTGCGGAGCCGATGATGCCCGCCCCGGCAACGAGCATGGGCACCCGCGGGCCTCTTGCCCCGACGATCCGGCCCGAGATCGGCGCACATACGGCTGTCATCACCGCCATGGGAAGCGTGAGCAGACCCGCGCGGAATGGTGAGAAGCCCCTCGAGTCCTGCAGATAGAGCGTATTGAGGAAGAGAAAGCCACCCATCGCCGAAAACCCCAGCACCGCGCTGACGACCGACCCCGAGAACGGCACACTGCGGAAGAACCGGACCTCGAGCAGCGGTTCACGACAACGCGGTTCGTACCAACCCAGAGCCGCGAGCGAGAGTACCGCAGCGACGAAACACGCGACGATCACCGGGGAACCCCAACCAGATGCACGACCCTCGATGATGCCGTAGGTGAGGGTTGCCAGCAAGACGATGACCAGCAGCTGACCGATCGGGTCGAACCGCCGCGCGTGCGCAGCCTTCGACTCGGGAATGAACCGTGCCGCAAGCAGGGCCGCCAGCAGCACGATCGGCACATTGAGCCAGAAGATCGACCGCCACCCGACGGCGTCGACAAGCGCACCGCCCACCACGGGGCCCATGGCCATGCTCAGACCTATGGTGCCGCCCCAGACACCGATGGCCTGGGCACGCTCCCGCACATTGTGAAACGTGTTGGTAATGATGGACATCGCCACCGGGTTCAGCATCGAGCCACCGATTGCCTGCAGGCCGCGTGCCGAGATCAGCATCGCCGGACCTGTCGACAGTGAGCACAGCGCCGAACCCAGGCCGAAGAGCAGCAGGCCGACCTGGAAGGTGCGGCGTCGACCCACTCGGTCGGCAACGGATCCCGAAAGCATCAGCAGACTGGCCAGCACCAGCAGGTAGGCGTCGACGACCCACTGCAGCTGGGAGAACGACGCTCCCAGATCTTTGTTGATCGACGGGAGCGCGAGGTTCACACCGGTGACGTCGATGCCCACAACGAACAGGCTCATGCAGCAGATGCCGAGGACGAGCAGCCGGTGTCGACGGTCGAGCTCGTGTGGCGCGAGCGTTGACGAGGATGCGGCCGTCATGCCTGAGCCGTTCGCAGCACGTCCAGCAGCCCGGCGAGGTCTCGCTGCTGCGTGGCGCTGAGCGCGAACATCACCTCCGGCACACCATCCGGGATGGACTGGATCTCGGCGAGCCTGGTCGCGCCGTCGTCGGTGATCTCGACCACCCGGCAGCGCCGATCCGTCGCGTGCGGCACCTGTCGTATGTAGCCGCGCTCGACGAGATCGGCCACGATGGCCGTGGTGGCCGACGCGTCCACCCCCAGCGAATTCGCCAGATCGCGCTGGGTCCTGGACCGGTCCGCGATCCGGCGCAGCGCCCGATACCGGCTGAACGGCATACCGATCCGGTCCTCGACCGCACGCCGCCACTGCGCGCGATGGTCCATCACCACCGACAGCATGGCGAACCACAGCGCCTGCGGGGTCGCATTCGTTGTACTCATACAACTATTGTGCGCATCCAACCATTACTGCACAAATCCGCGGTCCGCCCGGCGCATCGACGACTGCTCCGTATGCTGTGGGATGCGGGGGCGCAGCGCCCATCTCCTTCTCTGAGCGTCAGGACGTCGATGAACACCAAGATCGCAGTTGCCGGCACGGGATACGTCGGCCTGTCCAACGCCATCCTGCTGGCGCAGCACAACGACGTCATCGCCCTGGACATCGACGCCGAGAAGGTCGCCGCCCTGACCGCCGGTCACAGCCCGATCGCCGACCCCGAGATCGAGGACTACCTGGCCCACCACGAGCTGCGCCTGACGTTCACGACCGACCCGCGTCAGGCCTATGCCGACGCGGACTTCGTGGTGGTCGCGACCCCCACGGACTACGACCCGGTCACCAACTACTTCGACACCTCCAGCGTCGAGCAGGTCATCGAACAGGTGCACGCCCTCAACCGGACGGCAGTGCTGGTCATCAAGTCCACCATCCCGGTCGGCTTCACCCGCGCCGTGTCGCAGCGCCTGGGCTGCGACACGATCATCTTCTCCCCCGAGTTCCTGCGCGAGGGGCGCGCACTCTACGACAACCTGCACCCCTCCCGAATCGTCGTCGGCGACACCGGCCACAACGGTCGCGCGTTCGCCGACCTGCTGGTCGAAGGCTCCGCCGAGGACGACCCGCCCGTCCTGCTCACCCACGGCACCGAGGCCGAGGCGATCAAGCTGTTCGCCAACACCTACCTGGCGATGCGCGTCGCCTATTTCAACGAGCTCGACAGCTTTGCCATCACCCACGGGCTGGACTCCCGCCAGATCATCGACGGGGTCGGCCTCGACCCGCGGATCGGCCGGCACTACAACAACCCTTCGTTCGGCTATGGCGGGTACTGCCTGCCCAAGGACACCAAGCAGCTGCTCGCCAACTACCAGGACGTGCCGCAGACTCTCATCGGCGCCATCGTCAGCGCCAACACCACCCGCAAGGACTTCATCGCCACCGATATCCTGGCGCGCCACCCCTCGGTGGTCGGCATCCACCGCCTGATCATGAAGTCCGGTTCCGACAACTTCCGCGCCAGCAGCGTCCAGGGCATCATGAAACGCATCAATGCCAAGGGTGTCGACATCGTCATCTACGAGCCCGAACTCAAGGACGACACCTTCTTCGGCTCCCAGGTCATCCGCGACCTGGACGAGTTCAAGGCGCGCGCCGACGTCATTGTCGCCAACCGGCTGGTCGACGAGATCCGCGACGTCGCCGACAAGGTCTACACCCGCGACCTCTTCGGCTCCGACTGAGTCGCGGTCACCTGCGAGCCCAGGCCTCGACGCGCGCAAAGGCGTCGTCGAACCATGGCTCCTTCGCCGCTGCATACTCCGTCGTGCTCGAGCTCTGCGCGGCCAGTCGACGCTTCTCCTGCTCGTATGCCGCGCGCTCGGCCGGGTTGTCTCGCAGCCAGTCTCGGAACAGCAGCGCGAACCGCTGGCCGGCCGATCCAGCTTCTCGCACATGGACGTGCACGACTCGCCCGGGATCGGCGCTGCCGTGGAATCGCTTGGCCCACGCTGCCGGATCCGGCATCGACGCCTTCGGTGAGTCGGACGTGATGTGCGCGACTCGCGGAAATCCCTGTGCCGCCATGGCTTCGACGAAACCGGCGTCATCGGCGTCGGCCAGCCGACGGACCCCGACCTGCAGATCGATCACGTTCTTTGCCGCGAGGCCGGGCACACTGGTCGACCCGATGTGCGCGATGTCCACGGCGCGCTCGCCCAACGCGGCTCCGATCCGCGCCGTCAGCCGAGCTGCCTGCGCCGGCCAGGTCCCGTCATACGCCTCGATCACCGGCGCCGGAAGGTGTGACCGCGCACCGGTCAACAGATTGTCGTTGAAGGGGGCGATCCGCAGGGACCAGCAGTCGTCCACGGCCGCCGTGAGGGCCGCCCGTGATCCCTCGTTCGGGATCCAGACGTCCGCGGCCGCGCGCCGCTGCGCGTCCGTGGCCTGGGCGGCGATCCGGGAGAGGGCGTCCTCCCGACTCATCCCCCGGTCACCCACCAGCCGTTCCTGGCGCACCTGCTCGCTCGCCCCGACGATCACGGTCAGGTGATAGTCCGCGGCCCGATCGAGCTCGACGAGCAGGGGTATGTCGTGCACCACCACCGCTTCGCGCGGCGCCTCGGCGAACGACTGCCTGGTGCGCGCCGCAATCAGCGGATGGATGATGCTCTCGAGATCCTTACGAGCGGCGGCGTCGGTGAAGACCAGTCGCCCGAGCGCGGCCCGGTCGAGACCGCCGTCGGCGCCGATGACCTCGACACCGAAGCGCTTGCGCACCTCCTGCAGGCCCGGCGTACCGAGGTCGACCACCTCGCGCGCCATCACGTCGGCGTCCACGACCACCGCACCGAGCTCGGCCAACCGGCGAGCCACCGTGGACTTGCCCGAACCGATTCCTCCCGAAAGACCCACGCGCAGCATGCCGGTCAGCCTAGACGACCCGCCGAGTGGAGTAGATAACGCTCGACTGGAGTACTTATAGCTACTCCACTCGGCGGGGGGAAGCGAGGAGCCCCGGACACCACTGGTGTCCGGGGCTCCTCGTACTACTGCTGGAACTGGATCAGTTGCCGGTCAGCTTCTCGCGCAGTGCGGCCAGCGCCTCGTCCGAGGCCAGCGTGCCCTCGGCCGGAGCGGGAGCCGGGCTCTTGCTGGAGCTGGAGCCGGAACCCTTGTCGGCGGAGCTGCTGGAGCTGCTGCTGTCCGAGGAGTAGGACGCCGGGGCGGTCGCCGCGGCCGCAACGGCCTCCGCGTCGTCCTTGCGAGCCTGCTCGATCTGCAGCTGGTGCGCCTCGAAGCGAGCGTGCGCGTCGGCGTACTGCTTCTCCCACACCTCGCGCTGAGCCTCGAAGCCGTCGACCCACTCGTTGGTCTCCGGGTCGAAGCCCTCGGGGTACTTGTAGTTCCCCGACTCGTCGTACTCGGCGGCCATCCCATAGAGGGTCGGGTCGAAGTCCGCGGCGCCGGCAGCGGCGTCGTTGGCCTGCTTCAGCGACAGCGAGATCCGACGACGCTCCAGGTCGATGTCGATGACCTTGACGAAGATCTCCTGACCGACCTGCACGACCTGCTCCGGCAGCTCCACGTGACGCTCGGCCAGCTCGGAGATGTGGACCAGGCCCTCGATGCCGTCCTCGACACGCACGAACGCACCGAACGGCACCAGCTTGGTGACCTTGCCCGGCACAACCTGGCCGATGGCGTGGGTGCGGGCGAAGTGCTGCCACGGGTCTTCCTGCGTCGCCTTCAGCGACAGGGAGACGCGCTCGCGGTCCATGTCGACGTCCAGGACCTCGACGGTGACCTCCTTGCCGACCTCGACGACCTCGGACGGGTGGTCAATGTGCTTCCAGGAGAGCTCGGACACGTGGACCAGACCGTCCACGCCGCCCAGGTCGACGAACGCACCGAAGTTGACGATGCTGCTGACGACACCCGTGCGCACCTGGCCCTTCTGCAGCTCCTTGAGGAATGTCGTGCGGACCTCGGACTGGGTCTGCTCGAGCCACGCGCGGCGCGAGAGCACCACGTTGTTGCGGTTCTTGTCGAGCTCGATGATCTTGGCCTCGATCTCCTTGCCGACGTACGGCTGGAGGTCACGAACCCGACGCATCTCGACCAGCGAAGCCGGCAGGAAGCCACGCAGGCCGATGTCAAGGATGAGGCCGCCCTTGACGACCTCGATGACGGTGCCGGTGACGACGCCGTCCTCTTCCTTGACCCGCTCGATGGTTCCCCAGGCGCGCTCGTACTGCGCACGCTTCTTGGAGAGGATGAGTCGACCTTCCTTGTCCTCCTTCTGGAGCACAAGAGCCTCGACCTCGTCACCGACCTTGACGACCTCGTTCGGGTCCACGTCATGCTTGATGGACAACTCACGGGAGGGAATGACACCCTCGGTCTTGTAGCCGATGTCGAGCAGGACCTCGTCCCGGTCGACCTTGACGATGACACCCTCGACGATGTCTCCGTCATTGAAGTGCTTGATCGTCGCGTCGATCGCGGCGAGCAGCTCCTCCTCCGACCCGATGTCGTTGACAGCGATCGGGGAAGCGGTAGTTGCAGTCATGTAGTAGGAAACCTTTGATGGACTTTGAGAAGATGGACAAAATGGATGCGCGCACAGTACACGCGCCGTCCCACCCTACCGACCGGCCAACGTCGGGGTCAAAGCGAGATGATGTCTGAGCCCACTGCCGGCCACGAGCCGCTCGGCGCGAAACCCACCCGGAGCGCAAACCGGGCCTGGTGGGACGCGGAGGCCGCCGACTACTACCTCGACCATGGCGAGTTCCTCGGCGACGCCGAGCTTGTCTGGGGGCCGGAGGGCTGGGCCGAGTCGCAGCTATGCCTGCTCGGGTCGCTGGACGGCGTCCGTGCCCTGGAGATCGGCGCCGGTGCAGCGCAGGGCAGCCGGTATGCCGCGCGGTGCGGGGCGCAGTGCGTGGCCAGCGACCTGTCGGCCGGCATGCTTCGACAGGGTCGGCAGATCGACCGGCGC
Organism: Leekyejoonella antrihumi; assembly: GCF_007845645.1. Classification (GTDB taxonomy): domain Bacteria; phylum Actinomycetota; class Actinomycetes; order Actinomycetales; family Dermatophilaceae; genus Leekyejoonella; species Leekyejoonella antrihumi. Next base: position 39,261 of record NZ_VCQV01000007.1, on the reverse strand, counting down.
CGCGAGGAGCACCTGCCGCTGGTGCAGTGCGACGCCACCTGCCTCCCGTTCGCGGACCAGTCGTTCGACCTGGTGTTCACCGCATACGGCGCGGTGCCGTTCGTTGCGGACTCCGCCGAGTTGATGGTGCAGGCGCACCGCGTCCTTCGGCCGGGCGGCCGCTTCGTCTTCGCCACGACGCATCCGGTGCGGTGGTCCTTCCCCGACGAGCCCGGCCGGGAGGGTCTGCGTGCGACCCGGCCCTATTTCGACCGCACCCCCTATGTCGAGCGGTCCGACGGCAAACCCACGTATGCCGAGCACCACCGCACGCTCGGTGATCGGGTGCGCGAGATCGTGGCGGCCGGGCTGCGCCTGCTCGACCTCGTCGAGCCCGAGTGGCCGGAGGACAACCAGCAGGTCTGGGGCGGCTGGAGTCCGACCCGGGGCGAGATCATCCCGGGCACGGCGATCTTCGTGTGCGAGCGTCCTGCAGCGGCTCACTAGGTCAGGTCGTCGGTCGCGCGTCGACGTCTGCGAGGAACGACAGAACCTGCTCGTTGAAGCTTTCGGGGTTGTCAAGATTCGGGTACAGGGCGAGGCGCCGTCCGGGACCACGGTCCACCCGAAACTCGCCCTTCTCGATCATGGAGTCGACACATCGGTCGATATCGCCGTGGCAAACAACTCCTCGTATGCCTGATACTGCAAAGACAAGGCATCCATCCATTTCGGAGCTGTGCGTCCCCGACATGAGTATTCCCGAGTTCCAGGTCGCCGCCGTCAACGACCGCACCCGCTCGGGGTGCTCCAAGGCCAGGTCGGGTCAGCCCGGCTGCCACTCACCTGGATTCTGGTGTAGTTCCACTCAACGCGCAGAACCCGATAGTGCTCGCCGAAGTCCGAGATATGTGGATTCCACTGCCGACTGTCGAAGCCCAGACTGTGAACAAGTCCGACGGGATAACCGCTTCCCGGCTCCCTGAGCTCAGTGGCTGTCGCGGCGACCGGTGAGGATCTGCTCGGTGTCGTGGGCGGACAACGGCGGGGCGCCGGCGTGCTCGCGGAACCAGCCGATCGTGCGCAGCAGCGCGTCCTCGATCTCGACCTGCGGTGACCAGTCGAGGACGGAGCGCGCCAAGGTGGTGTCCGGCCTACGCACCGTGGGGTCATCGACCGGGCGTTCGATGTGGACGACCGGTGACTCCGACTCGGCGAGCTTGACGATCCAGTTCGCCAGGTCGAGCATCGAGATCTCGTGCGGGTTGCCGATGTTGATCGGACCCGAGTGGCCGGACTCCGCCATCTTCAGGATGCCGGTCACCAGGTCCTCGACGTAGCAGATCGACCTGGTCTGCAGGCCGTCGCCGGCCACCGTGACCGGATCACCCGCCAGCGACTGCCGGATGAAGTTCGGGATGGCCCGACCGTCGTTCGGCCGCATCCGCGGGCCGAAGGTGTTGAAGATTCGCACGATGCCGGTGTCCACGCCGTGCGTCTGCCGGTAGGCCAAGGTGAGCGCTTCCGAGAAGCGTTTGGCCTCGTCGTAGACCCCACGCGGACCGACCGGGTTCACGTGCCCCCAGTAGTCCTCGCGCTGCGGATGGACCTGCGGGTCTCCGTAGACCTCGGAGGTCGAGGCGAGCACCAGCCGGGCGCCCTTGTCGCGGGCCAGACAGAGTGCGTGGTCGGTGCCGAGCGACCCCACGTGCAGGGTCTCGATCGGCATCCGCAGGTAGTCCAGCGGTGAGGCCGGGCTGGCGAAGTGCAGCACCAGGTCCACCGGGCCCTCGACGTCGATCTGTCGGCTCACGTCGCTCTCCACCAGGGTGAACCGGCCGGTCTCCTGCAGGTGAGCCACGTTGCGCCGGCTCCCGGTACACAGGTTGTCCAGCGCCACCACCTCGGCGCCGCGGCCGATCAGTCGTTCGCACAGGTGCGAACCCAGGAAACCGGCACCCCCGGTGACAACGGCACGCATGGCCTACGCGGTCGAGCCGTCGTAGAGCTCGTCTCCGAGCCCGCCGTCGTAGCCCTCGTCGCGCGCCTCGTGGCGACCTCGGGTGATGAAACCCGCCATGATGATGCCGAGGATCAGCAGGATGATGCCGAGAATGCCCAGGATCCAGGGCAGGATCTGCAGGATCTTCAGCTGCGACGCCTTGCTCTTGTACTCGTTGACGTTCCCCTTGACGGTGGCCGGAGTGAACGTGCTGGTCGTGCTGAGCGCCTGAACCGAGGGGTGCCCCGGGTCCTCCAGCAGCTGCTGCTGCTGCTCTTGCACCTTGATGAACGCACCGGTCTGCGGCTCCACCCAGATGATGCGGTGGACGGAGTAGGTCCGGTCGGCGTTCACGGCCGGGCTGGTCTTGCCCAGTCCGAAGAGGAAGCCCGGAACCTCCATCTTGGTGTAGGTGGTCTTGGGCACGTCACCCACGAACTTGTAGACCGTCAGGCCATCGATCTTCTCGGTGTCGGCGTACTTCATCGACATCGGCTTCTCGATGGTCGTGTCCCAGTACTGGTAGGTCGTCTTCTGCGTGCTGAACGGGAACTTGAGGGTGTAGCCCGCGTACTTGACGGGCTTGCCGTTCTCACTCTCGTCGCAGCAGTGCACGGGAAGCCCGGTGTGCGCGTTGAGCGCCACCCGCTGAGTGGTCGCCGCCATCGGCGGCCGACTGTTGTTGTGGGTGGTGCTCTGCCACACGTTGAAGACCCGCGCGTTGCCACCCTGCGTGTCACTGGCCTTCTGATCGACGACCGCGACCAGTTGGGTGGTGATCTTGCCGTGCATGATCGTGAGCGTCGGGGCATCGAAGAACGTGGCGTTCGGGTCGACCAGGGTCTGCCCGGTGTTCTGGTCCTTCGGCACCACGGTGAGTTGGTTGTAGGCATAGAACTTCAGCAGGAGCGCCATGGTGAGAAAGAACGCCCCAAAGCCGATGACAACGGCGGTTTTCCGCACGGGAACCTCCAGGCAGGCAGCAATGACCTACCGGACAGTAGCAGCATTGGTGCGACTTGTGTCACTCCGCAGATCGCGAGTTGAGATGGCGCGTCTCAAGCACCTGGTCCCCACCGACCCAGACACCGCGAACGTCACCCGAATGCGCCATCGCGAACACCTTCGCCAGCGCGTCCGAGGCGTCACCGGCGTGTCTCAGCCCGATGTCCAGAGGCGTCCCGGCCGCCGGCGCGAGCCAGACGGCATCCATCTGCTTGCCGACACTCAGGTCTCCGACCTGGTCGGACAGGTCGAGGGCGCGCGCGCCGGCCGCCGTGGCCAGGTGCAGCAGGTGCGCCGGATTCAGCGGCTGCCCGCGGTCCGCGAGCAACTGTTGGACGAAGTAGGCCTGCAGCCCCTCCTTGAACAGGCTGAGGCCCGTGCCTCCGCCGACGTCCGATCCGAGCGCGACGTGCACCCCGCGCTCGAGGTGGTCGCGCATCGGGAACATCCCGCTGCCCAGTGCGGCGTTGCTCGTCGGGCAGTGCGAGATGGTGGCTTCCCGGGTGGCCAGCAGGTCCAGCTCACGGTCGCTCGGGTGCACGTTGTGCGCGAGGACGCAGTCCCGGTCCACCAGCCCGTGCCGGTCGTAGGTGTCGAGGTAGTCCGCCGACCCCTCGAAGAGCTCGCGGACCTGCTGCACCTCCGCGGGGCTCTCGTTGATGTGCGAGGTCACCATCGCGTGGTCGATGTCCTTGGCCAGCGCCGCGCACGACTCGAGCAGGTCGTCCGTGCACGACACCGAGAATCGGGGCGTCACGGCATACCGCAGCCGGCCGACGCCATGCCAGCGGTCCGCGAGCGCCTTGCCCTCGTCGTAGGCGCGCTGGGGTGTGGTCAGCAGGTCCGGACGCAGGATCCGGTCGCTGACGACGAGGCCGGTGGTGGCCCGCAGGCCGCGCCGGTCCGCCTCCGCGCAGAAGGCGTCGACGGCCGACGCGAAGTGCGACCCGAAGACGAGTGCGGTCGTGGTGCCGGCGGCGAGCAGCCCCTGGACGAACTCCTGCGCCAAAGGCTGGGCGTAGGCGGTGTCGGCCAGCCTGGCCTCCTCCGGCAGGGCGCTCTCGCGCAGCCAGTCGAGCAGTGGACGGCCCAGCGCGCCGATGACCCGCAGCTGCGGGAAGTGCACGTGGGTGTCGATCAGCCCGGGCAGCAGCAGGCCCTCCCGCAGGTCGTGCACCCGGCTGTCCGGGTGCGCGGCGCGCAGCGTGCCGTAGGCCGCGCGGGCGACGATGACACCGTCCTGCACCAGCAGGCCGAGGTCGCTCTCGGCACGCAGCGCTCCCCCGTGGAACGGGTCGTCGGGAGTGTCGAGAACCGTGGCTCGAAAGAGTGCCTTCATGACGAGACCTCCTGGACGACCTGTTCGCGTTCGAAGACCTGCAGCAGTGCGGCGGCCACGCCGACCGCGATGGTGGCCGGCTCCTTGCCCCGCAGCTCCGGAAGCCCGATGGGGGTCGTGATTGCGCGCAACGCAACGTCGCTGTGGCCCTCCTGCTTCAACCGGCGCTGGAAGCGACTCCACTTCGCGGATGAGCCGATCAGCCCGATCGAGGCGAGGTAGCTGCACCGCAGCGCGGAGTCGCACAGTGCGAGGTCCTCGGCGTGGTCGTGGGTCATCACCAGCACGTGGGTGCCCGGCGGCACCTGCCCGAGGACCAGCTCCGGCACCGGCGCATGGTGGACGTGCACGTTCGCCTGGGCGTCGTCCAGCGCACTCAGCTGCTCGGCGGTGAGCTGATCGGCACGAGAGTCGACCAGGTGCAACTCGAGGTCGTGCCGCGCGAGGATCCTGGCCAGCTCGAGCCCGACGTGGCCCATCCCGAAGATGGCCACCGACGGCACCACGACCAGCGGCTCGAGAAGCATCTCCACGTCACCGCCGCAGCACTGGACGCCGTGCTGGACCGGGGCCTTGTCGGACAGGTTCAGCCCAAGCGTCTCCGGCGCCGCGATGCCCTCCCGCAGCATGGCTCGGGCCCGATCCACCGCGGTGGCCTCGAGATTGCCGCCGCCGACCGTCCCCCATACCTCACGGTCCGCCACGACCATCTTGGCGCCGGCCGCCCGCGGGGCATGGCCTCGCACCGTCGTGACCGTGACCAGCACACCGGGGCGCCGCTGCTCGCGAAGGCGCTGGACGGCCGCGAGCCAGCCGCCGCTTCGTGCGGTCATCGCGCACCGCCTACCAGGGCCTGTATCGGGTCCATCAGTCCGCTCCTGACCAGCCAGCGCTCGTGGCTCTTCCATCATGCTCCGGCGCCCACGCGGGGCGCCAGCACACGGTTGGGATCACGGCAGACCGCTGGTTATCCGTGCAGAACGGCGGTCGCAACTGTTGGGCACAGCCTAACCAACTTCAACAGTTTGTGGAAGCCTCTTTCAACACTTTGTTGACGGCCGCGAAATGTGCACATTTCGGGGGTGTGGTTGTTGCTAGACCAGGAACCTCGGGTGGCGGTTCATGTCCTTGTAGAGGAGGTAGCGGAACCGGCCAGGACCCCCGGCATAGCAGGCCTGCGGGCAGAACGAGCGCAACCACATGAAGTCGCCCTCCTGCACCTCGACCCAGTCCTGGTTGAGACGGTAGACCGCCTTGCCCTCCAGCACGTAGAGCCCGTGCTCCATGATGTGCGTCTCGGCAAACGGGATGACGGCGCCAGGCTCGAACGTCACGATGTTGACGTGCATGTCGTACCGCACGTCGGTCGGGTCCACGAACCGGGTCGTCACCCACTTGCCATCGGTGCCGGCCATGGCACCGGGCTCGACGTCGTGCTCATTCGTCACGAACGCCTCGGGTACCTCGATGCCCTCGACATACTCGTAGGCCTTGCGGATCCAGTGGAAGCGCAGCGGGTCGGTTCCCGCCGCACGCACCTGCCAGTCGGAGCGCGGCGGAATGAAGGCATAGCCGCCCACTTCCAGGCGGTGCTCCGTGCCCCCGATCGTCAGGCTCATCGCGCCCTCGACGACGAACAGCACCCCCTCGGCCTTGGGATCGGTCTCCGGCCGGTCGCTGCCACCGCCGGGCTGGACCTCGACGATGTACTGCGAGAACGTCTCCGCGAAGCCGGTGAGCGGCCGCGCCAGCACCCAGACCCGGGTCTGCTCCCAGAACGGCAGGTTGTTGGTGACGATGTCGCGCATCGTGCCGCGCGGCAGCACGGCATACGCCTCGGTGAACATCGCGCGGTCCGTGAGCAGCTCGGTCTGCGCGGGGTGCCCGCCGTGTGGCACGTAGTAGTGGTTCATCGGATCCTCCTGCGCTGCATCGTGACCGGTCGAGGACTGCGACGATGCGGGTGCAGCAGGTCCCGCACGACGTCGTACAGCCGAGCCCCATCCTGCCCGATCCGCGTGCCACGCCCCGCTGGTGGTCCGCTGGTGAGACATCGCCGGCCCGATCGGCTGCCGCAACCGGGTATTCGTCCTGTTGCGACTAACCTCCAGGTGGCAGGTCCACCCCTGGCCGGCGGATGCCGACCGGGCAACAACGCGCTGCACGGCAGCCGGAGGGGTCCAGATGGCGCGGTTTCGGCTGATCGACGGCCTGCGCGCGGTGGCCGCCGCCCTGGTGCTGCTCACCCATGTGGCGTTTTGGACCGGCGCCGCGAACACGGACTTCTCCGGTGGATTGCTGGCCCGCGCCGACAGCGGTGTCGCGGTCTTCTTCGCCATCTCGGCGTTCTTGCTGCTGCGCCCCTGGATCCGCGCCGGATCCGCTCACGGCGGTCATCCGTCCGTCCGCACGTACGCACTGCGCCGAGCGGTCCGGATCCTGCCCGCCTACTGGCTGACCCTCGCCGCGGTCCTCGTCGTGGCCGCGCTGGCTCCGGGTCGCACCGGCGGGGCGGGGTCGCCCGGCAAGATCGTGCTGCACGCTCTGCTGCTCCAGGGCTACACGACGCAGGACTACCAGTCCTTCACCCAGACCTGGAGCCTCACCACCGAGGTCACCTTCTACGTCTTCGTCCCGGTGATCGGTGTCCTGCTGGGTCGGCTGGCCCGACGCGGTGCCGTGCGGGTGTATGCGGTGCTGCTCGGTGCGGTCGGGGTCGGCCTGGCCGCTCAAGGACTGGCGGCGCAGTGGTCCGGGTCCGCACCGCACGGTGGCGGCAGCGTTCTCGCAACCAGCGTGCTCGGCCACCTGGCGTGGTTCGCCGCCGGCGCCGCGGTCGCCGTCGGTTCGGTCGGGGTTGTGCCGCGTCTGGGTCCCACGGCCGACCGCTGGTGGCGCACCGTCGGCGGGAGCCCGGCCACCCTGGTCGGCCTCGCGGCGCTGCTCTACCTGGTCGCGTCGAGCTCGCTGGCCGGTCCACGCGGCCTGGTCACACCGACGGTGACGGAGGCCGTGGTCAAGGAGGGCCTCTACACGCTGATCGCGCTCACCCTGCTCCTGGCCGCTCGGTGGGCACCCGAGTCGCCGGTGTCGAGGGCTGTTGCCGCCTCCCCCGCCACGCGCTGGCTGGGGGACATCTCCTACGGCGTCTTCCTGTGGCACGTGCTCATCCTGCAGATCATCTATCTGCTGACCGGATGGCCACTGTTCAGTGGGGGTTTCGCCTGGGTTTTGTGCGCGGTCGTGTCGCTCAGCATTCTGGTCGCGTGGGCATCGGCGACGCTGCTGGAGCAACCGTTGCTTGATCGGGTGCATCGCCGACCACGAGTCCCCGAGCCAGCGCCGTGAGCGTGATGGTGCCGAGCAGCTGACCGGCGATAGCACCGCCGGACTGTGCTGCGACGACACCGAATCCAGCCAGGGCGACCCCCGCTATGACCAGCGCTGCGGCGGCCACCGGCGCGAGCCGGCGTCGCGGGATCAGGTGCACGGCGATGCCAACGAGCGCGCCGGCCCAGCCGGAGGCCAGCCAGCCGACCGCCACGGTGAGCACGACACCGCCAACCAGTCGCCAGGCTGGGCTGACCGTGATGGCACGAGTCGATCGCTTCGGTTCGACCGCGCCGATCGTCTTCCGGCGTCCGGCCAACGCATACCCGTAGGCGAACAGCAGCAGGATCGCGGCGACCAGACCCGCCAGCAGCCCGAGCCGGTGGTCCCGGGTCGGCGCGAAGGTCAGCGTCACGGTCTGGGCGGTGGTGCCCGGCACGGTGAAGCCCTGCCGCCAGCCATCGACCTCGGTGGCAGCCAGATCGCGCCCGTCGCTCGACGTGGCCTGCCAACCCGCGTTGAAGCCCTCGTCGAGGGCGACGACCGCGGGTGCGCCCGGGCCTACCTGAATCACCCGGCGACTCGGCGACGACGAGCGGACCGCGGTCGAGCGAGGCGCGGGTTCGGCGGCCACCCGGCTGCTTCGGAGATAGGCCAGCTCCGTCTGCAGTCCGGATCCGGGCACGAAGTCGATCTCGTGCGTGCCCCCAGGAACGGTCAGAACCTGCGGGCCGGGGCACAGGTCGGGCTCCACCAGCGCGCCGGAGAGCAACGCAGCGCGAGTGGTCTGCAACCGCAGCGGGGTGTCGCCCCCGCCGTCGACCTTGATGCCGCCGACCCGACCGCAGCCGAGCACAACCGTCGGGGAAAACGGATGTGGGGCACCGAGGATCCGGATCTCCGGTGCTCGCCAGGTGCCCGTCGAGGTCGACGGCTGCAGCGAGATCGTCACCTTCCTGGTCGTCACCGCGCGGATGTGACCGCCGTGCGGCCCAACCGCAGTGGACCTGCCCCCCGCAGCGACCCGCAGACCGGAGAGTGGGTCCCCGCCGCTCACCGAGACCCCGCGGACCACGGTCGGTTCCGGGAGGGTCACCGTCAGGGTGGGCGACTGGTCACTTGCCGGCACGAGCCAGTGGGTCTTGGGGTTGCCGTCGAACGTCGCACCCGGCCGGTTGCTGGGGTCCTGGTCGACCACGCTCGATCCGGACACCACCCACGGCGCGTCGAGCGTCGCATCCAGGGCCGTGCCCCACGCCGGACGCAACCACACCTGCGCGCCGAAGGTGCCGGAACGGGTGAAGGTCAGCTGCCTGCGCAGCACCGGGCCGTCGTCGCCCTGGCGGGGATCCTGCGAGCGCTGCCGTGGGTCCCGGTGCAGGAGGATCGACTGGCTCACCGGGTCGACCCGCTGCGGGATACCGATGACGTCGCCCAGGTGCGCGCCAGGCACCGCCAGCCCGCTCAGGCCCATCACAGGGTCGGACACGCCGGCGCTGGCATGCAACGACACGACGATCGCGCCGGCCGAGGTCGGCGGGACGCGCACGGTGAGCGAGGTCCGGGCGCCGACCTGCACGGTGCGGCGCACCCCACCAACCTGGACGTCGACGCTCTGCGGCAGGTCCACTCCGCGGCCGTGCGCGAGCTGAACCCGCACCGAGGACACTCTCACCGTTGGCTTGAGGGTCAAGGAAAGGCGCGCCGTGCTCTCGTGGTCGCCGGTGAGCCAGGACGTCGACGGGTCGCCGTCGAAGACCGCGGCCGGCCCAGAGCCGGCTCCGATGTACGCGGCGGCGAACGGGTCGGCACCGGACGAGGAAACCCGCAACGAGGCCATCCCCGTCAGCACCCGCGCGGGCTGGGTGGCTGGATCACCGGAAGGCGGCAGGCCGAGCGCACCTATTCGGGTCGGCTCAGTGCTGCCTCGCGTGAGGGTTGGGCCATTCGCGACATCGTTCGGCACGCCGTTGTTGTAGGCCTGCCAGGGCAGTGAGTCGGTGATGACCTGGGCGCTGGCGCTCGCCGGGCCGGTCAGCAGGTCGACCGCCTGCAGGTGGGTCACCACCCCTGCGGCGAGCAGGTCGAAGATTGCCTCCGGGCCGCCGGCAACACTCACCGTCGAGTCGAGGTCATAAGTTTGCGCACCGCCACCCACGGTCGTCACATCCCACAGGGTCAGGGTGCCTCCCCCGCTGCCGATCGTCTGCGCGAGGTGGAAGCCTGGCGAGCTGCGCAACGTCTGCTCGACCAACTTCCACGGCTGCGCCCCGACCGAGCTCGCCAGGTCGCGGCGCACCACGATACGGGCGATCCCCATCCGGGCCAGTCCCGCAGCCAGTGCCGGCTGTGGTTCACCAGAGGCGGCCAGGGTGTCGGCCACGTCGAGGATCCGGGTGGATCCGGGGATGCCCAGCGGAGCCGAGGCGCGCGTGACGACCGGCGACGTCGCCAGGGCAGACAGCGGCTCGTCGGTCGGGTTGCCCCACGTGTAGGTGGCCGTGCGGGCGTTGGGCAGCAGCAGGGTCGCTCCCCCGTGGACAGCGGCCGCGGCATCCACATCGTGCGCCGCGGTCGTCCAGGTCTGCGGGATGGCACGGTATCCGCCGGGATCGGCCTCGCGCCCCTGCCACAGCGGGGTCAGCGACGCACCGACGAGCACGGCGAGCGCACCGGCCGCCAGCCGGACGCGCAGCCGGGGAGCGGCGACAAGCCGCTGGGCCAGTGCCGCAAGCCCGAGCACCAGGGGCAGCCGGATCAGCGGATCCGCCTTGTGCACGTTGCGCAGGGCCGCGAGCGGCCCATCGAGCAGGGCCTGCACCTGGGTGCTGATCGGGCTGCCGATCACCCCTGCGTGACCGATCACCATGAACAGGGTTCCCGCGAGCAGCGAGGTGAGCGCGAACGAGACGACGTGGTCCCGGCGGCGGCGCAGCAGGCCCCAGGCGCCGGCGGCGGCGACCGCGCAGGTCGCCACGATCGCGGTGATCGACTGGGCGATCACCCAGCCGGCCTGCCACGTCGGATGGTCGGAGCGGTCGAGGATGTAGGCGATCCAGTCGGAGGCGCCGCGCAGGACGTTGGGCACCGACGTCACTGCAGTGGTGATGCGCGCGGTCTCGATGAAGTCCAGGAACGGGTAGGCGTAGCGGCCGAGCACGACGAGCGGCAGCAGCCACCACAGCGCGCCGAGGATCACCCCGGGCAGCCACCAGCGCACGATCCGGCGTCGCCCGACCGGATGGGTGACCAGGTAGCAGAACGGGACGACCAGGACCACCGCCGAGGCCGTCGCGTTGACCCCGCCCAGACACACCGCCAGCAGCCCACCCCCCGCGGCCGCCCGCAGGAGGCGCCGACGATCCGCGGTGCTGTCGGTGAGCCCGTGCGCGGCCAGCACCAGCCAGGGTGTCAGCGCCAGCGGCCAGGCCTCGATCGAGATCTCCGAGAGCACCGTCAGCACCCTGGGAGACAGTGCGTAGGCGGCACCGGCGAGAACGGCGACGCCCGGCCCCGCAACGCCCAGGCGCCGGACCAGCCGCTCCATCCCGGTGAACGCCGTGACCAGCAGGATCATCCACCAGACCCGCTGGGCCGCCCAGCCCGGCATACCCAGGCCGTGACAGACGCCGAAGACCGGCCCCATCGGGAAGAGGTAGCCGTAGGCCTGATTCTGCAGCTCCCCCAGCCCGGCATGGGAGTTCCAGGCATCCAGTGAGCGGCCCAGATAGCGCCACGGCGACACGGTGAGGTCGAGCTTGGTGTCCGGTTGCGTGTAGCCCGGCGCGATGAGCCACGGCAGCACCGCCACCGCGACGACGGCGAGCAACCGGCGCAGCCTCGCCCGATCGGCCTCGAGGGACGATGCGGTCATTTCCGCCGGAGGATCAGCAGCAGGTTCCACGTCACGATCTCCCGCAGACCCGGCACCCGCAGCAGGTGCTCGGCACCGTCCGGCAGGTAGCGAGGGCGGGCGGCCAGCACGTCCACGTCCTGTCTGCTTCGTGCCCAGCGCAGACCCTGATCGACGCTGACCCGGAAGAGAGTGTCGTCGATCCGGTTCTTCGGCGGGTGCCCCTCCCGCCGACTGTAACGGGCGGCGGCGCGCTCGCCACCCAGCCAGTGCCAGGGCGACGTCTCGTGGCCGCCCCAGGGCGACAGCCAGTTCGTGTAGGAGAGAAACACCAGGCCACCGGGCCGCACGACGCGCACCATCTCGTCGGCAACCTCCTCGGGTTCCGCGACGTGCTCGAGAAGGTTGCTGCTGAACACCACGTCGACGCTTCGGTCGGCCAGCGGCAGCCGCTCGGCCTCCGCGACCAGTCCCCCGCGCCGCACCGAGGGCACGGCGGGGTCCTTGTCGAGTGGCACGTACCGGGCGCCGACGTCCCCGAACGCTCTGGCGAACTCTGCGGGTCCGGCGCCGACGTCGAGCACGATGCGATCCTGCAGCGCGGTCCACTCTCGAAGTAGCGCGACCGAGTCAGCGGCCAGCGCTCCGTAGAAGACCTCGGGGCGACTCTGCTCCAGGGTGAACGCCCGAAAGAGACGCACCGAACGCATGATTCCGCGCCCGCTCATGTCACTGGTCTCTTCGCGACAATCGGCGCGTGCCCGCAAGACCGATCCTCGTCGCACAAAACTCCCATGGCGCTCGTGTTACCTCCGAGTAACAGATGGCGCTACTCTAACAGCCAGACAGCCTCAGACTTCCTATCCAGGCTGCTGAAGGAGACTACGTGCACACCGAAGGCAGAGCCGAGGCGCCATGCCCGATTCGAGTGCTCTACCTCTCCTGGAGGGACCAGGAAAACCCTGAGGCGGGCGGGTCGGAAACCTTCGCGGAGCGAACCTCCGAGGTCCTTGCCGAGCTCGGCAACGAGGTCACCCTGTTCACCAGCGCGTTTCCCGGCGCACAGCCGGAGACCACCCACGGTCACGTCCGCGTGGTCCGCCGCGGCGGCCGGTTCACCTGTTATCTGCGTGGTCTGGCCCATGTCGCCCGCCACGGCAGCGACTACGACGTGATCATCGACGTCCAGAACGGCGTGCCGTTCTGGTCACCGCTGACCTCGCGCGTCCCCGTCGTCAACCTCGTGCACCATGTGCACCGCGACCAGTGGGGCGTCATCTTCGGACCACGGGTCGCCCGGTTCGGCTGGTTCCTCGAGTCCAAGGTGGCGCCCCGCGTCTACCGAAAGAGCCGGTACGTCACCGTCTCCCAGGCCACCCGCACCGACCTGGACGACCTCGGCATCGCACCCCACCGGGTCGACCTGGTCTACAACGGCAACGACCTGCCCACCAGCCCCCCGAACGTACCGCTGACGACGCACCCCTCCATCGTCGTGCTCGGTCGGCTCGTCCCGCACAAGCAGGTCGAGATCGCCATCGACATCCTGGCCGCGCTCGGCGAGCAGCACCCCGATCTCCGCCTCGACATCGTCGGCACCGGATACTGGCACGACGACCTCGTCGAGCATGCTGCACGCTGCGGAGTCACCGACCGTGTGCAGTTCCACGGCTTCGTGGAGGAGTCGACCAAGCATGAGATCCTCGCACGGTCCTGGCTCATGCTGCTGCCGTCGCACAAGGAGGGGTGGGGGTTGACCATCGTCGAGGCAGGCCTGCACGGCACGCCGGCGCTGGCCTTCGCGCACGCCGGTGGCCCGAGCGAGTCGATCATGGATGGCCTCACCGGAGTGCTGTGCAATGACGTGCCCGACATGCAGCAGCAGGTGAATGCGCTGCTGGCCGATCACGGCACTCGACAGGGGCTGGGTGAGGCAGCACGGCAGCACGCGCGCAGCTTCGACTGGCACGACAGCGGGCTTCGCCTGGAGGCCACCTTGCGGTCGGTCCTCAATCTGCCGCACCGGGCTGTCCCCGAGACACCATCGGATGTGGTGCCCGCCGCCGAGGTGGACCTGGAGGACCTGGAGCAGGACCTCGAGCCGCTGCCGCGCTGAGTGACGGTGCCAGCCAACCCTGGCGGGGTGGTCGGGCCACTGGATCGCGTAGCTGTCGAGGCTGCCGTTGTTGAGTCGGGCATACCGAAACTGCTCACGGACGATACCGGCGTTGCCCATGGCCCATCCGGGGAGCGGCTCAAGGTCTGGCGGGTTTGCTCGATGTTCACGGTTTGACCACCGCGCACCGTTCTCGTCCGCGATTGCCCGCGCCGAGAGGTCATCGACGAGGACGTCGGCAAAGCGAAAGTCGTCACCGCGCTCCACGATCCGATCGCACGCCAGCGCGAGCACCCCGGCGGTTCCGCAGCATCGGCCGCTGTTGTCCCAAAAGCCCGGCCGGATCCGAGTCGGAAGCCCAGAATGTGTGATCGTGCGCCAGCAGCGGTCACCCAAGTCGGCCCAGGCGGAATCAATGCCCAGGGTCCCGTGGGCAATGTGGTGCGATCGCGGCGGCGCCGGCCAAACCGAAGTACAACGAGCAGTCCTCCAGGGTGTCGACCGCTGCCGCCAGCCCATCCGCGCCAGTGGCGGCGGCGCGCACATAGCGCGCCTGTCACCGAAGTGCTCGGCCGCCTCCTGCAACGCGAGCACCACACCCGCCTGCCCGTGGTAGAGCGACGAGTCTTCCGCATCAGCATGTCCGTTGACCAGCCACTCGACCGATAGCCGCGCCAGGCTCACGGCCTCTTCGGCGACGCACCATGCTGTCAGGCACACACTGCAGCGCCGTAAGTCGATCGGCCTGCGGGCACCGTTTGATGTGTGCGAGGTGCCATTGGAGCAAACATGGCGTACCTGTCACCCGTGAGGTCATGACGTTGCCTCCTTCCGCCCGCGAACTGACCAGCAAGGAGTGGCAGCTGGTGGAACGGGCCCGCTCCACGATTGACGCGAACACCGACGCTGGGCCAGACGAAGACTGCGTGCGCAGCGTCCTGGTCACCGACCTGATGCCGCTCGCAGCGCAATGGACCGTCGATGGAGGTACGCAGACCTACGATCTGGTGATGTTCACCGATCAATGAGAGCGCCCGGCACGACAGTGTGGGAGTCTCGACGGCATGCCCATACGAGTTCCGCTCGAACGTTCTCCAGAAGAGCAGGCCGAGGAGGCGACGTTTCAAGCACTCTATGGTGCCTGGTCGCCGATGGAACCGAGTCGGTTCGCGCAGGAAATGAATGGCTTCGATCGACCGTGGTGGGTCGTCGGTGGGTGGGCGATCGAAGCAGCCACCGGGTACCGGCGACAGCATGAGGACACCGACGTCTCCATCCTGACCTGCGACGTGCCCGCCTTCGTGGAGTTCATGAAGGGTCGGTGGCACGTCTGGAACAACGTCGGCGGAGTCTTGCATCCGCTCGGTGGACGATGGGCCACGATCGATGAGCCCCGTAGCCAGCTGTGGCTCCGCGCGGACTCGGCGTCGCCCTGGATCGTGGACATGCCCCTGACCCCCGACGCCGACGGACTGTGGACGAACAAGTTCCTGCCTGGGCACGTCGCCCCCGTCGAGAGCGTCACCTGGACCGCTGCTGACGGCATCCGATACCTCCTCCCCGAGATCGTGCTTGCCTACAAGGCCCGACTACGCCGTCCCAAGGACGAGCCCGACTTCGAGGCCACCCTGCCAGTGCTCGATGATCAGCGGCGAGCGCGGCTGCGGGAAGCGCTGGCAGCGCTCGTGCCAGACCATCACTGGATCGGTCGGCTGTGACTCGGACATCGCGACGAGGGCCCTGACGAATTCGTCAGGGCCCCGTTGCGGTGTGGATCCAAGTGTTCGGCGCGCGCCCTACTGGCCGTAGGTGATCGTCGACTTGTAGGTCTGCGGCTGGCTGACCGAGTTCTGCTGGGCGATCAGCCCAAAGATGGACACGCAGGCAAGCACCGCACCAATGAGCGCTCCCCCGATGTTGAACGCAATCTTCGTGGTGCCTTGGTTCATCCGGCCTTCACCTCGTTCGTCCCGGTTCCACTTTGTCAGTGGTACCCGCCCACCCGAGCGGCAGCCAGGTACTCGGCCGTCAGCATAGCAAGATTTACCCTCCAGTAGGTTATCCGGCGCGGGAACCCTTTCGACGCGGCGCCCGACCCCTTCCGGCGCCGCCGGCAACACGAGTGGCGGCCACGACCAGCAGCGCCAGGATCCCACCGACCAGTCCGAGGTAGCGGTACCACCCCGACGGGCCGGCGACCGGGTGCGACGGGGCGCCAATGTCATACAGGGCCAGGCCGGTGGCCCGGTCGACGAGGCGGGCGCCGGACAGGTCGGGCATGCCGGGCCGGGTCGGCTGATCGGTCTCGACCAGCACATAGCGCACACCGGCCCGATGCAACGCCTGGGTCACGCCGCGCTTGTCGGCCAGCGCCGTCGTCACCGCTCGTGCCGCAAGGCTCTCGCCCTGGACCACCTCATGGGCCAGCGGGAGGTCGTCGTTGACCAGCACCGACCGCTGCACCAGGCGCTGCCACGGGTCGAGCACGACCCAGTTGCCATCCCACGCATACTGCCGGTACTGCGTCCACGGGAAGGCCGCGACACCTCCCGGGGGTAGCGCCGAGATGTCGTCTGCGAGGCGTTGGTAGGACTGTGGGTACTCGACCGCACGCCATCGTCCTTGCGCGCCCCAGATCATCCCGGACAAGGTGGCCACCGGCCAGAGCATGATGACCACCGCGAGCACCCCGACGCCCGCGCGATCCGCACCGACTCGCGCTCCTGCGGCGCGGAGCCGTTCGACGGTCAGACCGGTGGCGACCGCCAGCACCAGGGCCCAGACCCCCACGAACTTCTGGGAGTCCCGCAGCAGCCCACCCCCGGGCACGTCGGTGACGACCCACGTCATCAGATCGCTTCCCCCGGGCAGGGAGCTCGCCGCGGCAACCACCAGGGAGAGCACACCCGCGACGGCAAGACCGGCGGTGGCCGGCACGCGCCGCCAACTCGTGGTTCGCGCCGCGACCAGGACGGACCCAAGGGCCGCTGCCAGCGCGACCCCGGACACCACCCAGGACGACCGCTCGGCGAACCACACGTCTTGGTTCCAGATGCCACCGGTCGTGACCAGCGACAGCACGACGCCCCATGGGGTGTCGGCTCGCGACATGAAGGCCTGCACCCCGAGCGGGTCACCGCTCTCCGACGGGGCAACGAACAGGAACGGAAACCACCACGGCGCGTTGGCCAGCAGGAAGATGCCGATCGTCCATACCAAGTCGAGCACGCGGTCCCGGGTCGCCCGGACCGATTGCCCCGGCACCAGCAGCACACACAGGACCACCAGCAGACCGAGGACCGCTCCGGTGGATCCGGTGAGTGCAACCAGCACCAGCCACAGCCCGAGACGGAACCGGCCGCGTGGCAAGCCTTCTCGGCAGGCACCCGCTGCCGAGGCGAGGAAGGGCAGGACGGCGTAACCCAGCAGGAACGCCCAGTGACCGATCCCCAACCGCTCACCCAGATAGGGGTTCCACGCGGCGACAATGGCGGCCGCAGCCGCTCCCCACCGCGACCGCATCAGACCGCCTACCCCGGCACCGACGAGCACGAACACCGCCACCAGGAGAACCTTTTGGACGACCCATCCGGACGCCAGGTGCGAGAGCAGCGCAACGACAAGGTCGTTGGGGACGGCCCGCGGGACCGACCCGTCAACCCCGAGCGTACGCCCGCCAAGGGCCAGGTGGGGCACGAACACCATGTCGTAGAACAGCAGGTAGCCCGGGCGCAGCGCCGGACCGAGGGCGAGTACCGCGCACCCCAGGCCGACGAGTCCGCCGACGGATCGCGGGCTGAGCCGCAGGCTCCGGGAGGTCATCGGTGGTGCTGGGCCTCGGTGGCGGCGAAGGCGTCGCCGATCCGTTGACACTGTGTCGTCAGGTCGTGGTCGGCGAGCATCCGAGCCCGGTTGGCTGCGCCGACGTCGGCGCGCAGCCGGTCGTTCGTCAGGAAGGTCACCAGCCCCTCGGCGAGCGCCTCGGCGTCGTCGTCGACCAGCACGTTTGGCGGCAGCACCGCCTCGTCATTGGTGCCACAGCGCGTCGTGACCACGGGCAGTCCGCAGGCCTGCGCCTCGAGGTAGGCCAGCCCCAGCTGCTCGGTCCACTTCCAGGTTGGCCGTGGTGCGGTGCAGAACACGGCCGCCGAGCGCAGCAGGTCGGCCACTCCGTCGGCATCCAGCTGCCCGCTCAGGCTGACCCCACGACCGGAGTCGGCCGCGGCCCGCTCGACCATCGGGCGCAACGGGCCCTGCCCCGCCACGACGAGCGTCGCGTCCGGGACCGAGCGCCGCACGATCCGCATCGCATCCAGCACCCGGTCGATCCCCTTGTTGGGTGCAAGCGGGGAGGTGAAGACCACCCGGGGTTCGGCGGCCGGTCGCCCGGCCGGGGAGAAGACGCGAGTGTCCACACCCGGCTTCACCACGCGGATACGCTCGTCATCAAAGTTGTTGACCAGCAGGTGCTCTCGCGCTGCGTTGACCATGCACAGCAGCAGGTCGGCGTCTCGGCACGAGTTCATCGCCTGCTTGTAGGGCGGGACCCGGTAGAGCGGCTGGTCGGCCAGGTTCTCCCAGGTGATGACCGCCTGCAGGGGCCGACGACTTCCCCGATTGCGCCACCGGCTCGCCTGCCCGGTGACGAGCGAGCACAGCTCCAGGGTCGTCACCCAGTCGTAGGTGTCGGGATCCTGCTGGTCCAGTCCCCTCACCCAGGCCAGGGCGCCCGCCTCGACGAATCTGCGGATCGGGCGGCGATAGTCGCTGGGCACCCACGTCAGGTCTCCGAACGGCTCCTGCGCGGCGAGGGCGGTGACCTCGGTCCCGGGCATCCGTGTCATCCAGTAGAGCTCACGTCGAGCTCGCTGGTCCGGGAGGGACACCCACAGCATCCGTCGGGTCACTGAGCGGGCCTCTGGGAGGGCCGATCACGACGGGATGCCTGATCACGACGCCCCCTGCGAGCGCCCAGGACGTAGGCGCCGGCCTCGAGTCCCCGCAGCACGACCATTCCCGCAGTATGCACCGGATCCCGTAGCAGGTCGGATCGGTGGCTGACGTAGGCCCGGATGAGGGCTCCGCCCTGCGATCGGACGGCCCCATCGTGCGCATCCGCCAACGACGGGATGCTGCGACCGTAGTAGTAGCGCTTGCGCAGCACATCTTCGAGAGTCAGGCGGCCCTCGTCATGGTCGATCATTGTCGGCGCGAACTCGACTCGCTTGCCCGCCTCGCGCAGCCGCATACGCAGGTCGGTGTCTTCCAGTCCAGTCATCTCCAGGTTGAACGCGTGCTCGCCGGTGAGCAGTTCACGTCGCACCAGGCGAGGGTTGTTCAACCACAGCTGGTCGACGTAGCAGGCACGCTCCAGGGCACGGCAGGCCGTCCAGAACCCCTCTCCGATAGTGCGTTCCGGCAGGGACACCGCCGCTGCGTCGTGGTGCAGCGCCGTGCGAACGGCGGCCGCGACACCGTCCGCGGGCAGCACCATGTCGCTGTCCACCCACAGCACCCATTCACCCCGTGCGTGCTCGATGCCCAGATTCCGCTGCGCCGACCGCTCCGGGCCTCCGCTCAGCACCTTGTCCGCGAGACCTTCAGCAATCTCGACCGTGTCGTCCGTGCTCGTATTGTCGACGACGAGCAGCTCGATCCGCGCATAGGTCTGCGCCCGGACGGAGGCCAGACAGTCGCGAATCGTCCTCGTGTTGTTTCGGGTCGGCACGATCACGGATACCAACGGCGTCGAGTCACTCATTGTGGTCCTCCTGTGTCGAGTGCTGTCCTCGCGACCCCCGTGGTCGACCCCGGCCGCGCAGGGCTCCGGTGAGGGCGATCACCAGGCCCGCACCGGCAAGGTAGTGCGGCCACATGCTCTTGTAGACACCGTAGGCGCTGACCTGCCCACGCAGGTCACCCAGCACGAGGAGGTAGACCACCGCCGAGGCGAGGACCAGCGCCGCACCGGCGACCTGCAACCACCACGACGGCACCCTGCGCCATCGCAGCAGGGCCACCATGGCCACTGCGGCGACCAGGCCCGCCCAGCCGACGGTGAACGCAGCCAGCAGCACGAGCACGAGCTCCGTGACCGTCCTGGGTAGGCCGGGCAACAAGCCGGCCACCGGCTGGTCCCGCTCGTCGGGCACCGCGTCGAGGTCGAAGATGGTGCGGCGGACCCCGCCCATCACGATCAGGAACACCGCGAGGAGGAGGGTCGCCAGCGAGATCCCGATCGCGACGTTTGCCGTGGTCTGCGGCGTGTAACGGATCTTGACGGTGTAGTGGCCGGCCTTCGGCAGGATCCATCCCACGGAATACCCGTCGATGATCTGGGGTGGGCCGAGGTCCTTGCCGTTCGCCGTCGCCTGCCAGCGTGGGTCGTAGCTCTGACTGATGACCACCGCGGCGCTGCCCTGGCTGGTCAATGAGATCGTCTTGGCCGAGCTGCCGTCGTGGGTGACGCGGTAGACGGGCGCGGTCGGTGCCGCGCTCGTCTTGGACTGCACGTCTGTGAATGCCAGACTGTCCACGGTGAACCCGGGAGCCTGTTCAATGCGCCGTTCACCGGCCTGCAGGGTCAGCGTGCCGCACCCGACCCAGCTCGTGCCCTGGTCGTCCGCCCCGGCAAGCTGACTGGTGGTGGGCCGCATGCGCACCGGCTGGCCGTCGACCGTGGCCACGGTCAGACACCGGCGGTCCGATCCGGTCACCGCGTCCTGCGGCCCCGGTGTTGTCGGCTTCATCGTCAGGCCCGTGGCAATCGAGACGAAGCGAGCGGGCACGCCCTTCAGGGGGCCGCTGATCCGGTCGATCGTGACGCGCACGGTCTTGCCCGTGTGCGCCGGGAAGTGCAGTGTCGTCTTGCCGCCCGGCTTGACATCACCGCTGGTGACCTTCTTGCCGTCAATGCTCACGCTGACCCGTTGCGCCCACAAGGTGTTCTTCCCGGACGTGTCACCGGGGCCGTGCTGCTGGTCGATCGTCACCGCTCGGATGGTCCGGGTTGGACCTGCCAGCTGCCACCAGGCGCCCTTCATCGGTCCTCCGGGCACCCAGGCCGTCCCCGGCTTGCCGTCCGCGGCCATCGATGCCCGCTCGTCCGCCAGGTGGAAGTAGAAGTCCGATGAGGTGGCCGTGATGCTGCGCGGGAGGCCCGCCACGTCGTCGTAGGCCTGCTCGAGAGAGCCGTCCACGCGGGCCGTGGCGGCCGTGGTGAAGGTGCGCTGGTCGGGCAGGGACACCAGGCGACGCAGTCCGGTCTCGGTGTCATCTCCGGGTGACGGGGTGTTCTGCACGCGACTCAGCAGCACATCCAACGGTGTCTCGTCGAAACGCGCCTTCTCGGCCGGACTCATCGCCTGATACCGCTGGTCGAAGGTCGTCGGCGTGCGGGCCGTGCCGACCGCTCGTGGACCCGCCATCTGGATGTCTCGGATTCCCACCAGGTTGCCGCCACCCCCGCGCTGTGAGTCGATCGTGGCGGTGACGGTCGACGCGCTGACACCGCCGATGTCGAAGGTGGCGTAGCCGGAGTCCGGGAGCTGCTGGGTCACCGTCTTGTGGCCGACGCGCACCGTGACGTTGCCGATCTTGGAAGCCCCGGAGCTGGTCTGGGCGATCCTGATCTTGTCGAACGTGACCGGGCTCGGTTCGTGGATCGTCAGGACCTGCCCGGCCGCCCGGTGGAAGTCGCCGAACAACCAGGCCGACTGCGGGTCGTCGTCGAGGGCGTTTGCGGGGACGCCGTAGGGCATGGCGAAGAACGCACTGCCCTCGGACGTCGCCGACACCGTCGCGCCCGAGCGAACCAGCACGGTCTGATCCTCGGGGTTGGTGCCGAGGGTGCGCATGTCGGGAGCAGACTGATTCGCGGTGAGCAGGGCCCCTTCACCAGCAGTCAGCCGGTTGGGGATGGCCGCACGGCGCGCGTTCGTATCGGTGAGGACCAGCGTGTGCTGGCCACCGAGATAGCTCGACACTCCCCCCGCGGGGACGTTCTGTGCGTACTGGAAGGTCGGCGTGCCCTTCAGCAGGCCGGCAGCGGACATCTCCGGCACGGCCCACCCATCTCCCGCGACAAGCAGAGAGTTCTTGGTGGCCTCGGCACGGACCGACGTCGTCGCATCCTTCACCTGGTAGACCTGCAGTGGCGGCAGCAACGACTCCTGCTCGCTGTACCCATCGGGCACACCGTTCGAGACGAACTCCCCGGGCGAACCGTAGTTTGCCTGCCCGCGTAGCCCAGGGTCATTGCTCAACGTCTGGCTGGTGGCCGCCGGTCGCGCGCCGCCGGCGTCCTCCCAGTTCGTGTCGTGCCGCAACAGGATCTGGTCGGAACCGAGGTATCTCGCATAGTCGGAGATCGTCGAGGGCGGGACGACACCGTCCTGCAGCGTGTCATCCATCGACATCAGGAAGTTGCCACCGGGCGCGGACGCGTTGGGGGTCGTCTCCGGAATGATCGCGGTGCGCGTCAGCAGCGAGTTCGCCACGTCGTCCGGACGCTGAGCGGTCCACCGGTAGGACGGCGCGACCTGCCCGGGCAGGAACAGCACGCTGGACTGGGGATTGCCCTGGTTCAGCGCGTCGGCCGCCTGGTGCCAGTAGCCGGGAACGTCCATCTGCGACGTATAGAGCCGGTTGGTCAGTGCCGGGAGGGTCCAGGCGAACAGCAGCGAGAAACCGACCGCCCACACCACGGGGGTCGCCCCGTCTCGGCGCATCAGTCGCGGACCGAGTCGCACCGCGGCGGCGCCGATGGCCAGCGCAAAACCGAGGGCCAGCAGCGCGCCGATCTTGTTGGTGGTGCGGAAGGCACCCATCCCGGGCAGGTGCAGGAACCACACCAACAGATGCCCGAACGGTGAGGCCGGGTCGTTCTCGCTCGGGAACGCACCAACCATGACCACGGCGGCGACGGCGACCAGCGCCGTGACGAGTCCCCGCAGCAGACCCCTGCACCAACGCAAGGCAACCAGTCCGAGGGTCGGCCACAGCATGGTCAGCATGATGATCATCGGACTGGTGACGTAGACCGCGTCCTCCGGCACCCATGCGGCGCCGCTTCCCTGACCGTAGAGCGGCCACATCCCCAGACCGCGCAGCACCTCCGTGAAGGACGAGACCTGGGCGATGCTGCTGATGGTCTCCGACGTGTTGACGATCTGGGTGCCGTGGCTCAGCGCCGCGGCGGACGGGACCAGCCAGTAGATCGAGACCCCGATCACGAACAGCGCACACCTGGCCAGCACCCCCAGGATGTGCCGCCAGCTCATGCCCCAGTCGAGGCGGGCGAAGATCATCAGCGGAATCAGCGCCACGAGCTCGAAGATGGGCACCACCGCGACGTTCATCCCGGACATCGCAAAGAAGACCAGCCCGAAGACCGCCGGCCACACCCAGCACCGCCACGCCCGCCATCCACCGCTTTGGCGCAGTGCCCGCACGAAGGCGATCAGCAACCACGGGAAGAGCGCGTAGGGCAGCAGGATCGCCAGGGTGCTCCCGGCCTGCACGGAGTAGGGGTTGGCCAGGTAGAGCACACCGACCGCGAGCCCGGCCCAGCGACCGGCCCTCGACGTCAGCGCCCGCAGCAACCGGGCGGCACCCCACGCGGCCAGCATCCACAGGGTGAAGTGAAAGACCTTGAATGCCCACTCCGGCGACAGCCCGACCCCCCGCAGCGCACCGGTCACGAGGAGCACGGGCACCAGCCCGACGTTGTAGCTCGCCGACCCCAGGTAGGGCGTCGCCGTCCACGCCGACAGGTACTGACCGAACATGTGCCACGGTGCGAGATACACCTCGGGCTTGACATCGGTGTAGAAGCTGCCGAGCCCGTTGAGAGCAACGATGAGGGCCAGTAGGACGGACAGCCCGGCAACGGTCGAGCGGAAAGTCGTGACGTGTCGGCGCAAGGCGTGGAACTCCGCGAATGTCGTGGTCTCACGCCGGGCACGGCGCGTCGGTCAATGCGCGAACCAATATAACCCGTATATAACTGATCAGTAACATTGCACCTCGACCGGGTCACCGATGCCGCCCCGGACCGTCCAACCAACCTATGAGGCCCCTGTGAGCGCACCGAAGCCGGCCTCCGACACGGCCGCACCGAGCACAGCTCTCGGTCTGCTGCTCGGGGTCGCGATGGGGTCGGCCAACGTCCTCGGCTACGTCATGGTGCTGCTGCTGTCACGGTCCTTGGGGCCGTCCGACTTCGGCGGCTACAGCGCGCTCAGCACGTATGGCGTGATGCTCGCCATCCCGGCCGGCGCCTTCCAGGTGGTGATCGCGCGCAGGCTGTCGGGACGCACGGGCGACACGCTGGATCCCACCAACGGTCTACGCCTGGCACTCACCGCCGGGCTCGGGCTCTTCGCGCTGACATGCGCGGTCTCTCCCGCACTGGCGCACACCTTCCATCTCCCGTCGGCGTGGGCCGCGGTGCTCCTCGGCGGCATGCTCGTGCCGATGCTGCTGACCGGCTGCTTCCAGGGGGTTCTCCTTGGCGGTCACCGGATACGTGCGCTGTCGGTGCTCTACGTGATGACCGCCTTGACTCGGCTGATCGCGGCCGCGATCTCCGCCGGCCTGGGCTGGGGGGTGACCCAGGTGTTCGCCGCGATGCTGACCGCCGCAACGGCCACCATGCTCACCGGCGCGTGGCTGTGCCGCGCCCAGATCCGTCGGCT
The DNA here is from genome assembly GCF_007845645.1 of Leekyejoonella antrihumi. Classification (GTDB taxonomy): domain Bacteria; phylum Actinomycetota; class Actinomycetes; order Actinomycetales; family Dermatophilaceae; genus Leekyejoonella; species Leekyejoonella antrihumi. The sequence continues at coordinate 14,940 of NZ_VCQV01000007.1, read as the reverse complement.
CCCCTTCACCGGGCACGGTCTGGCTCGGGAGCTGGTGCGCTCCAACAGCACGCTCGCGGCTTACATCGTGCTGACCAACGTCGATGTGCTGCTGGCCCGCCACTTCCTGTCGACGCACGACTCGGGAGGCTACGCCCTCGCCTCCACCTTCGGGCGGGCAATCTGCTGGGGCACCCAGTTCATTGCCCTCATGATCGTGCCGCGGATGCACAGCAAGGACGCCGCACGCACGCTGCTCAAGGCGAGCGGGCTCGTCGTGGCGATCGGAGTGACCGGTTTTGCCGTCGTCGCGACCTCTCCGTCGCTGTGGATCACCATCGCCGGAGGGGTGGAGTTCAAGGGCTTCGGCCAACTCGCCCTGGCCTGCGTGGGCCTGGGCATCGCCTGGGCCCTCGCGCAGGTGTGGCTCTTCTCCGAGATGGGTTCAAACCAGGGGCTGCTCGGCGCACTCACCTGGGTCGTCATCGTCCTCGAAGTGCTTGCGATCACGCTGTTCTGGCACAACAATGCTGGTCAGATCGTGGCCGTGTGCTCGACCGGTGCGGTGCTGATCGCCCTCGTCGGGCTGGTCCGGGTCATCCTCCGACACCAGGCCCGCGTCGATCTGGGCGAGGACTCAGCGTTCATCGTCGCCGATAGCCCGCGAACGTGACAGGACGACCTTTGCCGCACCCTTGAAGAAGCCCGGAAAACGGTCGGCGGCCTTCCACGCAACGGTGTTGAGCCGGTCCTGGACCCGAGTCTGGTAGATCCGCAGGACCTCGTCCGTCCGGCTCAGCCGCTGAGCGTGTCGCGAGCTCGGCCTACGGAAGACCAGCGCGTGCAGCCCGTTCGCCCACCGCGGGTCGTTGGCCTCGCGCGCATCCCAGGTCGCGACGACCTGCCATCCCGGATGGCGCTTCAGGAAGAGCCGGTGCGCACGCTGCACCAGCGGCCAGCTGGCGTCGTCCACCAGCACCAGGGCCTCATCGGCGAGCAGCGGCTCCGCCACGGCGAGGGCAAGATAGTGCGACAGCAGGGTGTGCTCGCCGTCGTAGAAGTACACCCCGACCGGACGGTCGATGACCGAGCGGTCTGCCATCAATGTGAAGCAGTCCCCTTCCAGCAGATGGACGTTGGCGCCTCCGGCATGCCGTTCAAGATTGCCCATCAGCTCGTCTCGTGCCTGCTGCCCGGTCATGCCGAACTCCAGGAAGTTCTCCATCGCATAGAACGTCTTGTCGGCATTGCCTTGCGCCGCGGCGCAGACCGAACGCCCCTTGTAGGTGCCCACCTCGAGGTAGGCCTCACCGTCGGGCAGAACCGCGGCGGCAGCCTGCAGCACCGCCAGCTCGTTCGGCCCGGTGTAGCCGGCGACCTCGTCGGTCATTGCTGTCCAACTGGGGTCGACGGGGTCGGTATCCTGCGGATCGCCCGGGAAGACGGCCGTCAGGTGACTGAGAAAAGCACTGGTGTCCATTGGTTTTCAGCCCTTGCTAGTTGGTGGTCGACGTGCGTCGGTGCCGATTGCTCTCGAACGTGCCATGAACGCTCGAACGACGTCCTTGGCGGGTTCGGGAACGTGGGCAGCACAACGCCATGCGGCCTTGTTGAGGTGACGCTGCACGCCGGTCTCATAAAGCCGGAGCACCTCATCGACCCGCCGCGTCCGAGGTCGGTCTGCTACTCGATGGAAGACCAAGGCGTGCAAGCCATTCGCCCACCGGGGATCCTCCACCTGCCGGGCATCCCAGGTGGCTTGCACGCGCCACCCTGGATGGGTCCGCATGAAGAGCGCGTGCGCGCGACCCACCATCGGCCACGTTGCGTCGTCCACCAGGACGAGCGCCTCGTCCGCAAGCAGCGGCTCCACGACGGCGAGCGCGAGGTAGTGGGCCAGCAGGGTGTGCTCCCCGTCGTAGAAGTACACGCCAACGGGGCGGTCGATCGCTCCGGGCCGGCTCATGAACTTGAAGCAGTCGCCTTCAACCAGCCGTATATCCGAACCAGCCGCATAACGTTCCAGATTGCTCGTCAGTTCGTCACGCGCGAGCTGCCCCGCCATCCCGAACTCAAGGAAGTTCTCGACCGCGTAGAACCTCTTGTCAACGTTGTTCTGCACCGCGGCGCAGATGGACCGGCCCTTATAGGTGCCGACCTCCAGATAGGCCTCGGAGCTCGGCATACAGGTCGCGGCGAGGTTGAGCACGGCAAGTTCGTTACGCGCCGTGAACCCGGAGACGTCAGCAACGATCGTCTGCCACTGCGGGTCGATCGGGTCGCAGTCCTGCGGATCTGCCGGGAATGCGGCCTCGAGCCGGGCGAAGAAAGCACTGGTGTCCATGGTTCAACCTCTGGTGGTAGATGCGTGAGGAGCGTTGTCACGAATTGCGGGAGCCAGCCAGGTCCAGACCATGGCCGCTCCGCGAGGAGCGAAGTGCACGGTGTCGTGATAGAGGTCGACCTTGTGAATGGTCGAGTGGTACCCGTCGGCGCACAGCTGGTGGTGCAGATCGAGCAGGGCGGCTCCCTTCGTATTTGCCACCCACCTGCGGATGGTGGCGTTGGCCCAGTCGACAAGCGTGTCACTGCTGCCGAGAGCCGCATAGAACTGCAGCGACGGGGCCAACAGCTGTCGGTCGATCCGCCGGCAGGGAATGTTCACCACGTCCATCCTGGAAGCACCTGCCTTCTGAGCGTTGTGCCACATGGCGGTCAGCGTATGGCTGATCAGTGCGCTCATGCCGGCACTGCCCGGCTCAACGGTTCCCTGCGAGGTCCGGTGCGCGACAAGGAACTGCTCGGCCGCCACCACCACGACGGTCTTGTCCCCTGCCGTCTTGACGTGAGCAGGCCACCCATCGCGCCAGCGATTGCACGGCGCCGGGCTCGTCGCCACGTGGCCGTCGTGAATCATGGGGGCATCGATCAGGTCGCAACCCAGCAGGGTCTTGTTGTCCAGGTGCTCGTCCCGGTAATGGCCCGGCAACCAGCCCAGGACCAGCGATGCGGCCACCGAGCCGCCGACCAGCGCAAACGGCACCTGTTGGCTGCCGGCTCGGTACGCCGGCTGATCGGTTCGCAGCGGCGGCACCGTGGCCAGCGAGGTCGACGTGCCCTGCCACAGGGCCAGACTGCCGGCCATCGTCGCCGCGACAATCGCCATCGGCACGGTCCGGCGAATCCGAGCGCTGGAGACGATTCCTCGGAGCCCGTGCATCATGATCGGCAGTTCGAGATGCCTGAACGACAGCGATGCCACAACGAGCGTGATCAGGAGCTGAATCGCTCCGGACACCAGCCCCGGAAGGGCGTGCATCGGCAACCAGAGGTGGATCGGCCAGTGATAGAGGTACAGGCCGTAGGAGATTCGTCCGAGGTAGACCAGTGGTGGCCATCCGAAGAGCCGGTTGATCAGCAGGCCGCGTTCGTCGATCGCCGCGAAGCTCATGAGCCCCGCGCCGAGGGCGAACAACAGCATTCCGCCCTTGTTGTAGACCCAGGCGCTCGTCGGACTGAGCACGAAGATCGCGGACAGCGAGACCAGCAGCCCGACCCAGGCGAGGAGGTGTGTGGCCGACCGGCTCAGATGGGCCGGTTCGCGGCCTGACCGGTCGACTCCGAGCAGCAGCCCGATGGCCACTCCGACGAGTAGGGCTTGCGCGCGGGTGTCCGTCCCGTAGTACAGGCGCGCCTGGCTCACAACGCCGTGGTAGCCGATGTGCGCCGTCCACAACGCCGAGAGGGCTGCCAGTGACAGGGCCACCGTCGCACGACGGCCCCTTCGGATCGCGAAGGTGCAGATAGCCAGGATCAGGAACGGCGCCAGCACGTAGAACTGCTCCTCGACCGCGAGGGTCCACGCATGCCGCAACGGAGACACCTGGCCGAACAGGTCGAAGTAGGAGTCGCCTCGGCTGATCAGTCGCCAATTCAAGAAGAACCCGAGAGTGGCAAATGCGTCGCCACCGAACTGCCTTTTCAGGACGGCGGACTGAAAGAGTGCCGTGTGGATCAGCACGGCGATGACGAGCACCAGCATCGGGGGGACGATCCGGCGTACCCGCCGGACATAGAACCGTCTGGCGGCGACGCGGCCGGTCAGGCTGTGCTCCTTGACCAGCATGCGCGTGATCAGGGCACCCGAGAAGACAAAGAAGTGGTTGATCCCGACCCAGCCGCCGGCGAGCGCGGCCACCCCGAAGTGATAGAGCATCACAAGGATGACGAACAGCCCGCGGTATCCGTCGATGGCCGCGAACCGGCCACGACTTCGGGGCATACGTAGTCTCGGTGAATCGAGTCCGAAGTGCACCCTTGTCAACGCCTATCCACTCGACCACCACGGATAGGCGCGCTCCGCTCCACTCAGTCTTCGGGTTCGACGACCGCGCGCCGACGGGGACGGCGCACCTCGTCCTCATCGTCGTCACCGCGCGGTCGACGAGCCGGCCGGTCATCCTCGAGGTCGTCGTCGTCCCAGGCGGTGCTTACATGACGTCGGCTGCGCTCAGCCGCACGACGACGGAACGGTGCATCGTCGTCACCATCGAACGCGTCCCTGGGCACTCGCGCCGGGCGCTCCTCGACCGTTCGGTCGACGCCGAAGAACCAGCACCCGAGCGCTGCGGTCAGGATGCCGAGGGCTGCGAAGAGATACGTTCGGTAGAGGTCGACATGGGTGACCTCCTCGCAGACGCTCTTCTGAAACGACGAGGTCGGCGGGTGGGCGGCGGAGCCACACTCGAAGACACCGCCGGACGAGGTCTGAACGCTTACCGGCACGAAGTAGTAGTAGATCGCGACGGCAATCAGGCAGGTCGCCACCATCACACAGATCTTGCTCCCCGTGCGCAGATGGATCAGGGTCCGGGTCTCAGGGGCATCCACAGGCATGCGCGGCATACTATCCGCCCTGTACCTGGGTATGTCTACTGGCCGGTACGTCGGCTCCCGTCGACCCCGCCACAGTGAGGAGAGCGGCTCGGGTGCCAGGCACCGGGCCGCTGGCTGGGTGTCGACCTGTTCTTCGTGCTCTCCGGCTTCCTCATCACCTCCCTGCTGACGACGACGCGACGGCTGGGTCCCAACGGCAGCGATACGTCGTGGCGGGGGTCCTCGCGGTGCTCGCAGCCTTGTCCGTATGGCGCATGGGGGCGCTCTACATCCCCGCCGCCGACCCCAGCCGGGTCTACTACGGCACGGACACGCGAGCCTTCGAGCTACTCATCGGCGCGGTGGCCGGCCTCCTGCCGCACCGGCATACGCCCCACTGCCGCAGCGTCACTCGGTCATGCTGATCGGCAACTCCATCCCGGAGAGCCTCGCGAAGTACGAACCCACCAACGCCTATCCGGATCTCATGACCACGACCGACACGAAGATGGCTGCGACCCCTTCGACGGGGTGCGGCTCAGCTCTGGTGGACCACAAGAGCCCTCCCCCCAGTGCGTCACGCGGCGCAAGACCTGCACCACGTCTGTTGCCTCTGAAAAGCACAATGCGTCTGGTTGGTTCTCGCGTGGTGAATCGGCGACGCTCGCACGACATCGCATCATCTCGCCCGAAATCGCGAAATACGACCAGATAATGCGATCTCGAGGAAGGGTCGGGCGGAAAATTGCGACGCCGACTCGTTCAGGCGGGGCGACTTCTCCCATCACCTGCCGTTGCCGCCTGACGCCCCACGCGTCGGCCGTGGCGGATGATGAGCACCGTCCAGACCATTGCCGCGGCGAACGCGAGGATCGGCAGAATCCGGTCCCAGTTGTATGCCGTCGAGAAGGTCGTGGACGCGATGATCACTGCCGTGCCACCGGGCTGGAGGAGGTAGACCACCGCCCAGATGCCGCTGACCACCGGGCGCGGCATCAGCACACCCGACAAGCCGAACACCACACCGATCAGCGCCGTTCCGGCGCAGTCCTTGTACAGCAACACTTTCGGATCTGTGCTGCCCACCACCGCCACACCTGCTGACAAGGCGGCGAAGGCGAAGATCGTCACCGCAACGTTGAAGGCCAGGCCCTTTCGTGCCGGGTGCTCCCGCAGCGCGCGGGCGATCTGCTCATGATCGGTCCGCTCCACGGCACCACCTCTGTTCCGCCTCCGTTTCATACTCCGCCGGCCGGCCGTTCCTACGGGATGCCCTGTGTCATCACTTCGCCCCGACAAATGTCACGGGAGGGGGTGCCAGCACCCCCGCGACGGGGTGCGGGCAACCCCGTCCAAGGAGGCGTGCCGGCACCATCGGCTCCGGGCGAACTTCGGCGGATCGTGGATCCCATCAGCCCGGTCACCTCGACTGAGCGTTCTCCTGGAAGGGAATCCAGCCATGACCACAACCATGCCCGCCCCGATCGCCGCCCCATTGCCGACGGTGCCCGGCACCGCCTACACGCTGCCCGGAGTCTCCTGGCTCTCCTTGCAGGTGCAGGGCACCGCCGGCACCCTGACCGTCGGCTCAACCAGTCTCGCCGTGCAGGTCACGCCCCCAGCGGACGGCTCGCCCGCCCAGGTGCGGGCCGACCTCCATCAGGTCACGCTGGGTGCACTCATCGCCGCAGCCGGGGCCGCCGACCCCCTCGCTACGCTCCCGCCCGCACTGGTGCAGGCCATCTCGCCGGCCGCGATCGCGAGCATCGGCGTCAGCGTCGACCTGGCCGGGCACCGACTCGCCGGCTGCGACCTCACCGTGGACGCCGTCCCCTCATGGGCACCGGGAGGTGTTGAACTCGACAAATTCGCCGTGAACGTCGCGCTCACCCGCACTGCCGACGGGACCGGGATCGACATTACCGGCACCGCCACGTTTGCCGGTGCAGGCGTGACCCTGGCCATCTCGCGCGACCCCGCGGCGATGGGTGCCGCCGCGTGGTCACTGCACGCCGGCCTCGCCGCGGGAGCGACGCTGAGCGCGTCGGCGGTCGCCACGGCATACGGGCTCAGCGTGCCCAGCAGTCTGCCGGACCTTGCCCTGTCCGGCTGCGCACTGGACGCCGCGCTGGACGGCTCGGCGGTCTCCTTCACGGCCACGTCGCCGACCCAGTGGCGGGTTCCGGTGGGTCCGGACGGGATCTCGGTCGGACAGCTCGCGGTGGCATTCGACCGCACGAAGGCGGGATCCACCGGGTCTGTGTCCGGGACAGTGCAGCTGGCCGGAGTGAACGTCCCGGTCACGTATGCCGTGCCGGGCGGACTCACGCTGCACGCCACCATCGACACGGCGGCACCGTTCGCTCTCATCGAGGATGTGGTCGGCGCCGCGAGCGTCGGCGCCCTGACCCTGCCGCCTGAGCTTGTCGCGCTGACCCTGACCGACGTGGTGCTCGCCATCGACGTCGACAAGGCAGAGCTGTCCTTCGCCGCGACTGGCCCGGGCTTCAAGCGAGTACAGGCGGTGGTCCGCAAGGGAACGTCCTGGGGCTTCGCCCTCGGCATCGAGCTGGACGACGACTACCGGTTCTCCTCGCTGTCCCCCGCGCTGACCGGACTGGACACCGTTCACCTGCCCGATGCGCTCATCGTCATCTCATCATTCGACGACACCACGTTCACCTTCGACGAGCTTCAACCCGAGGCAGGCACGGGCGTCAGCGAGGGCGTGGTCCTGGACGGCCGGCTCGACCTGTCCGGGCTCGGGGCCGACAAGTTCCTCGGCGAGGCGCACCTGGACGTGAAGGCTCAGATCGGCCCGTCGCTGGCGGACCTGGAGCTCGACGCCGGTGTCGGCGACATCACCATCACCGACGGCGTCGTCCTGAAGGATGCGAAGTTTGCCCTGCACCCGGACCCGGAGAACGTGTCGATCTCGGTGTCCGGCGCCGTCGCCGTGACCATCGACTCCAGCCGACTGGAGTTCATCGGCGGCGTGAGCGTCGTGCCCAACGGCATCTCCTTCTTCGCCACCATGAAGGGCACCTGGCGGGACCCGTTCGGCGCCAAGGGCATCGCCCTCACCGACGTCTCCCTGCAGATCGGATCCGACTTCGAGGGCGTCCCGTCGATCGGCATCGCGGCCGGCTTGACCGTCGGTGCGTTCCAGGGCAACGCGGCCGTCTCGTTCAACTCCCAGAACCCGGCCCAGAGTGTGCTCATCGTGGCGTTCAACCACCTGTCGCTCATGGACGTCGTCGAGACGTTCTGCCCGACCGAGGTGACAGCGGACATCCCGAGCGACGTCCAGGGCACGCTGGCCGGCGTCTCGCTGGAGAACGTGGACCTGTATGTCGTGCCGCAGGACACATCGATCGGTGCCCTCAACTACAAGCAGGGTCTGCGCGTCGGCGGCACCCTGCACGTCGCCGGGTTCACCGCCACGGCCGACGTCGAGGTCGACCAGCAGAACGGGATCAAGGCGAAGGGATCCCTGTCCCCCGTGGTCGTCGGGGACGTCTTCTCCCTGACCGGCACGGACCCGAAGGACGGTCCGGACCTGGACATCGAGGTGACCGCCACCGCAGTGCCGAAGATCGCCTTCGACGGTCAGGTCAACCTGCTCGGCGTGACCGCGGGCGCCTCGGTGTCGCTGTCCGACTCCGGCTTCGACTTCCGTTGTGGCGGAAGGGTCTTCGAGCTGTTCTCTGCTAACGTGCACAGCTACGGCGGCAACCTGCAGTCGGGAGCGGGCTTCATGGTGCACGCCGACCTGCAGCAGGACTTCCTCTCGGACCTGGCCAGGCGGGCGGCTGCGGTGCTGCAGCGGGCCGGGGCCGACGCGCAAGCCCGGATCGCCGCCGCCCAGCAGGGCGTCTCCGCGGCCCAGGTGGACGTGCAGCGGTTCTCTGCCTCGGTGCAATCCGCGCAGGCCGACCTGGCGAGCGCGCAGGCGGATGCCCAGACCCAGCTGCAGGAGCTGTCCGCGAGGGTGACCCAGGCCCAGCAGGCCCTGGGAGCGATTGACGCGCAGATCGGCACTACGCAGGCTCAGATTCAGGCCCAGCGGGATGCCGCTGCCGCGCAGCTGACTGACCTGCAGCAGAAGCTCGCCGCTGCGCAGAACTCGGTCAACACGCTCAGCGGCCAGGTGAACGGTCAGCAGGCGCAGATCGACCAGTTGAATGGCGAGATCGCCTGGTGGAACAACTGGTACAACAACCTGGCCTGGTACGACAGGGCGTGGGGCTGGACCGAACTCGGTGCCGAGGTCGGCTGGCGCGGCACCCAGGTCGCCGGGCTCGAGCTGTCGATCCAGGCTCTACGCGGCTCGTTGGCCGCCGCGAACGGCGTCCTGCAGCTCGCGCAGCAGGCAGTCAACGCAGCACTGGCCGCCCAGGCGAGCTACCCGATCGATCAGGACCCGCGCATCCTGGCGTTGCAGGGCGGACAGGCAACGGCGCAGCTGGCACTGCAGACTGCGCAGAGCGCCCTCGCCGCGGCACAGCAGGTGACCGCCGCAGCCATCTCGGTAGCGAGCCAGGCGCTGACCGGCTTCCAGCAGCAGCTCGGCACCGCCACCATGGTGCTCCAGGCCGCTAACGCGGCGCTGACACAGCTGAACGTGGCCATCGGCGATGTCGCCGCGGTCAGCGCCTACATCGCCGCGCACGGTCTGGACAGCCTGCTCGACGTGCGGACGGCATCCTTCACCGGCACGTTGGACGCAACCTCCGGCGGGTCGGTGACTCTCGACGCGGACGTGGTCTTCCAGGGCACCGAGGAGCAGATCCATCTGACCTACGACTTCCATGACCTGGCCGCGGGAGCGGAGGCCCTCGCCAAGGAGGTGCTGCCCGCGTTGCCGCTCTGACTCGCGGCACTGCCAGCGGCCGGACTCCCTCGATCGGGAGTCCGGCCGCCTCACGTGCACAGAGCTTCCCGGCCGGGCGACGGCGCAACTGCCGCAGAAACTCCGGGGACTCCTGCCAGCGGTTACGGTCGGGAAACCAGTAGAGCATCCGCGCGGTGCCCAGATCCAGCGCACCGAACAGGTGCCGCACGCCACCACGACCGCGTCAGGCGTGAAAGCAGACTCGACCGCGTCCACTGCCGGACGTCCCCCACCTGGGGGATGTTTAGCGACTCCGGCGCCGTCATGGTGTCTGGTACAGGCCCTTCCTCGGCGATCACGCGCCCGGCCCTTGGCAAGGAGATACCACCATGAGTGACACCCGGAAAGACCACCAATCCGATTCGACTGATACGACTTCGTGCGCACTTGCCCTGATCGATTGTGAGCACCGGGATGTGCTGGACATGCGCCGCCGGCTGGTATTCCCGACCAGCACACGTGGCACAGACGGGCGAGCGATCGACGTCGAGGTGGCATTGCACACGCGGTTCACGCGCGCGTCCGGGCCGTTGACGCTGGGCCCACCGATCTACAGCACGACCCTGCTGCCCGGCGAGAAGGTGCGCCTGGCCACGACGGATCGGCGCAGCCGGTTCAGCTTCGACAGTGAGAGCCAACTGTCCCACCGCAGCGAGCAGCTGTCCGAGGAGCAGTACCGGATGTCCGCCTTCCGCGCCGTGATGTCCGATCAGAACAGCACCGACAACGGCTCGACCAGCACCACCGAACAGGGCGCGTGGGACTTCCACGGCGACGCGTCCGGGTCGATCGGCCTCCTGTCGGCAAGCGCGGACGCGAATGCCCGCGGCAGTCACAACGCGTCGTCCACTGCCGACTACCTACGGGAGCACAGCGCCCACGCATCCCTCGCCGAACGCACATCGGTGGAAGCAACGCGCACGGCGCACGCGGTGTCGGTGGGCGAGGTCTCCACCCGGACCCACCAGGAGGGCGAGTCGGAGGACCACTTCGAGTCCGCATCGCGAGAGTTCGCCAATCCCAATCAGTGTCATGCGTTGACGTTCGTCTTCCACCGGCTGGACAAGTGCGAGACGACGACGTTCGAGCTGGTCTCGATCCGGCTGCGGGTCATAGACTCCGCGGCACCGACACCAGTGCCGGGCAACCCACTGCGTTCGGTCGGGTGGATCGCCAGCATCCCGCAGGAGCTGCCGGCCACGGCAACCGCCCGGCTGACAGCCGAGGATCGGGGACTGCAGAGCGTGGCGCTCTACGCGAAGGTCGGGCTGGCCGAGCAGCTACGCCAGCCCGCCCCGTCTCTCATCTCGTCGACGAGCCTACGCATCCCTGAGAGCCCGATATCGGCGGACGATCGCCATACAGCCCTGGAGGAGGTGGAGAAGGCCCTGATCGAGGAGGGGCTGCTTGATCAGGAGACCCGCGACGTGTCCGAGCGGATCAGGAAGGAGATCGGGTTCGAGCGGGAGACGGCGCTGCCGACGGCAGGAGTGATCGTCAGGGGAAGTCTGGACGACTGCAACGTCTGCGAAGTGGACCTGCAGCGGAAGGTGCACCTAGAGCTCGAGCGCGCGGACCTGCAGAACAAGCTCCTCGCTCGTCAGATCGAGCTGCTGGACAAGGCGCAGGAGTACCGCTGCTGCCCCGAGCCGACCGACCCCGACGACGACTGAGCTCAGTTCCGGCGATCGATTACGGCAGCAGTGCGACCCGCGCGTCGAGCAGGTCCGCAAGTGCGCGGGGCAGGTTGACCTGGATGCCGTGCATCCCAGCCGGGACGTGCCGGAGCTGGCGGCGGCCCGTACCCAGGTCCTCCGGTCACCCTCGGCTACCCTTCATCGGTAGGTGCCGGTTGGCCGGTCTCGGGCAGATTGTCTCTTGGCAGGACTTGACGACCCGTGCAGCCGGATGGCCTGGTTGACGCGGGCAGCACGGCGCCCCTGCCGGCGGGGGCGCACTTGACACTGATGGGAATACTCCCGCGATAAGTCAGGAAGCATGCCGTGATGTCCAACTCGTCAGCAGCGCGCCGGTCATCCACGCACCGTCGGGCTTTGACGGCGGAGGTGACCGGCGGCAGAAGCAGGCCACGACCGCCGAGCCGAACGCGAACAAGGACACGAACGGTGTGGCACCGCAACCCACAGGCGGTGTCACCCTGCGCGATGCCTACGACTACAGACACTCACCGAACGAAACACCGCTCGGCGACACCGACACGCTGGACACAATCCACTCACCACCTGCACCAATTGCGGATCGGCTCGCTCAGTCCGCAGTCCAAGAAAGAGCAGAAGAGCACGGTCGAGCCGCACCCGGTCGGCCTCGGGCAGGTAGTCCATGGTGGCACTGCATAGAACAGCTTGGGGACTTGGCGGACCCGGTTGCCGGCGGCCCATGGCGAGCTCAATCGGTCGTTGCAACACCCCTTCTGTTTGAGAGGTGTGCGACGTGCGTTCGAAGAAGGAAATGATCGAGGTGCAGGCCCGGTTCTGGGTGCTGATGGGCCAGGGGTCGACCCTGCAGGCGGCCTGTGATGCTGTCGGCGTGAATCGACTTACTGGCCGCCGGTGGCGCCAAGCGACCGGCGGGCAGGTTCCGCGGAAGAAGCCCGAGCCCTCGGGCCGGTACCTGAGCCTGGAGGAGCGGCTGCGCATCGCGGACCTGCACCTGGCCGGGACCGGGGTGCGGGCCATCGCCCGGCAGGTCGGGCGCCCGGCCTGCACGGTCAGCCGCGAGCTGGCCCGCAACGGGACCGAACCGAGCAGCCCGGGGCGCAGGAAGTACGCGCCGTATGCGGCGCAGAAGCGCACCGAGCTACGCGCCCGGCGACCCAAGACGAGTAAGTTTGAGCACGCCGAGCTGGCCGGCGAGGTCCAGGCCAAGTTGTGCGTGAACTGGAGCCCGGAGCAGATCCGTGACCACCTCGCCAGGACGTTCCCCGATCGGGCGGAGATGCGGGTGTGCCCCGAGACGATCTACCAGGCGTTGTACGTCCAAGGTCGTGGTCATCTGCGCGCTGACCTGCATCAACACCTGCGGACCGGTCGTGCGGTGCGCCGCCCGCGGCGCTCGACCGTCAAGGGTCCTTCGGGGAAGATCCCGGACATGATCTTGATCAGTGACCGGCCCGCGGAAATCGCCGACCGGGCCGTGCCCGGACACTGGGAAGGCGATCTCATCCTGGGGTCGAACTGCCGCTCGGCGATCGCCACGTTGGTGGAGCGTCAGACCCGGTTCACGATGCTGGTCCACCTGCCCGACGGGCACGGCGCGATCGCTGTGCGTGATGGCCTGGAGGCCACCATCAAGACCCTGCCGGAGCACCTGCGTAGGTCCCTGACCTGGGACCAGGGGACCGAGCTGGCCCAGCACCGTCAGATCACCCTGGCCACGAAGATGGCGATCTACTTCTGCGACCCGCACTCCCCTTGGCAGCGCGGATCCAACGAGAACACCAACGGCCTGCTGCGTCAGTATTTCCCCAAGAGCACCGACCTGTCCGTGCACTCCGCCGAACGGCTGCTCGAAGTGGCCACCGAGCTCAACGACCGGCCACGCAAGACTCTCGGCGGCATCACCCCGGCCGAAGCCCTGCAACGACTACTGTTTGACCCAGAAACGCCCCCTGTTGCAACGACCGCCTGAATTCGCCCATCGTCAAATGGTTCAACTCGACAAAGGGCAGGATTCGATCCAGTGGTCGGGCGGAACGTGCGGCCGGTGTGGGACCGGTCGTTCCTGCTCGGTCCAGCGACCGGGCCCGAACACGTCGTCGGCAACGTGCCGCCAGAACACCATCGCTGCCTTGTTGTCGTGCTGGAAGGCGATCGTCCAGTCGCCAGGGTGCCGGTTGATGACCTCCAGGGCCAGCCGGTGTCCAACGCGATCCCTGCGCGCTGGTGAGGCAACCCAGAAGGCTCGCATCGATCGCCGGGCGTCGGTGAGGCCGTCCACCAGAGCAAACCCGATCGGCGCGTCCTCGCCGGTATTCGGGTGTGGCCGCCACACCAGATATCCGATCGCGCCCGCATGCGGGAAGGAATCCAGCTCCCGAGTCTGATATCGGCCGTCGGCGTACGGCAGCCCATTAACCACCGGCGCGAGGTCGTTGCGGTAGGCCTGCCACAGCCAGGCGACTAACTGCCACTGATCATCCTTCACCGGGCGCACGTCGAGCGGCGGGTTCATCGTCACGGACGTAGCGTAGACGAGCGACCCGTCGAGCTATCCCCACAGGACGACGGTCTATTGGCCCGCCGCGTCCGTGCCGTGGTGTCGTACGTCCAGGTCGCGACCCAAGAAGAGGACTCCTTCGACGGGTGTCGCGACGTAGGGCTCGATCGGCTCGAAACCCTCCGCGTCGTATAGGGCGCGAGCGGCGGTCATCGTGGCCAAGGTGTTCAGGACCAACTGTCGAAGACCATGAGCGCGAGCCAACTCCGACGTGCGGTCCAGCAATCGGCGGCCCAGGCCGCCACCACGGTGCTCCGGTCGGACAAAGAGGTGTCGGACCTCACCGCGGGCTGCATCCAGTGCACGCAGCCCCACGCAGCCGACCGCCTCGCCATCTTCGTGCGCGAGCAGCAGGAAGCCGGGTGCGGCGTAGAACGAGTGAAGCTGGACCAGCTCCATGGTCATATCGTCGAATCAAGCACACACGTCCGCGGCGGACGCGTAGCCCTCTACCGCGCGGCGATACTGCCCGAACAGCCGTCGTGCCGCGGCGACCTCTCTTGCTTCGATTGCCACCTCAATCGACGCCATACCCGTCACGATATCGCCGCACAGTCCAGGGGTGCACGGCCTTATGGTCCAGCGCGCCGCAGCGGGCACAGACCTGGGAGCGAACCTGCTGAGGTGCTGCAAGGCGCCGTCATCACCCATGCCGTGCGTCGCGACCACAACGATGTGCAGGCGATGCGGATCGACCTGCCGTAAGACGATCACGCCAGGCAACGTGGTGGTGCAGCGGCTGGTCGCCGTCAGCCCAGGGTAGTCGCGGTCCCGGGCGACCGTGTTGTGGGCTTGACGTTGACGGGCGGTTTTCTTCTGCTGCCTCGTTATGGGGCTCTTCAGACCTGTGGTGGGGGTAGGTGCTCGTCGTGGGTGAGTCCGCCGCCGATCAGGAGCATGCGTAGTCGGTAGTTGTCGCGGTTGCGGAAGCCGCGGGCGATGCGCCGTTGCAGCTC